>NZ_CP031947.1 GCF_003443535.1 Ruegeria sp. AD91A
AAATGTAACTAACTTCTCGACCGGCCAGGCGATCACGTCGGCATCATACTGGCAGGTGACCAAGTAAATGGCACTGGCCGAAAGACCAACTGAGGGGCGCCGCGCGGCGCCTCTTATCCATTGGATCAAGAGCATCCTTAAAACTGTTGGCACCATTGCTATTACAATGCTGGGCCTGCTGTTCGTGACCTTCGTCATCGGTCGCGTCATGCCGATCGACCCGGTGCTGGCGATCGTTGGCGAGCGGGCCTCGCAATCGACGTATGACGCGGTCTATCAACAGCTTGGTCTGGACAAGCCGTTGTTGGTGCAGTTCGGATACTATCTTTGGGATGTCCTGCATGGCGATTTTGGCAACTCTCTGCTGAATGCCCGCCCGGTGTCCGAGGATATTGCCCGCGTATTTCCGGCTACGCTTGAATTGGCAACTCTGGGTGTGTTGATCGGCATCTTTATGGGTGTTCCGCTGGGTGTGATCGCCGCTGTCAAGCGCGGATCGTGGATCGACCAGATTGCACGTGTAGTCGCGCTTGTTGGTTATTCGATGCCAATATTCTGGTTGGGGCTTATGGGTCTGCTGGTCTTCTACGGGATACTTGGCTGGGTTGGCGGTCCAGGTCGGCTGGACATTTTCTATGAAGATATAGTTCCTGCGCGAACAGGACTGATCCTTGTGGACAGCGCCATAGCTCAAGATTGGGATGTCTTCCGAAATGCTTTGTCCCATATCATCCTGCCAGCCGCGCTGCTGGGGTATTACTCGCTGGCCTACATCAGCCGGATGACGCGATCCTTCATGCTGGAACAGTTGTCGGCGGAATATGTTATTACCGCTCGCGTCAAAGGCCTGTCAGAGCGGCAGGTTATCTGGCGCCATGCCTTCAAGAATATCCGAGTACAGCTTATTACAGTCATCGCGTTGAGTTATGCTAATCTGCTTGAAGGTTCTGTTCTGACCGAGATCATCTTTAGCTGGCCGGGGATCGGCAGCTATATCACGACCGCTCTGCTAAGCGCTGACATGAATGCCGTTCTCGGAGGAACAGTGGTGGTTGGTCTGATCTTTATCTGCCTGAACATATTCTCGGACCTTCTTTACCGTTTCTTTGATCCGAGGTCGAAATGAGCGACATGACTTTGCGTCAGTGGCTGCTGACCGACGAACCCACATCCCGCCAGCATGCCAGATTGGCCAGCTTGTACAAAGGCTGGCTGACCTTGCGGTCGAACTCGATGGCTATGGTTGGTTTGGCAATCCTTGTGGTTCTCGTTTTCGCTGCCGTCTTTGCGCCTATCCTCGCGCCATATGATCCGTTTGTTCAGAATCTGTCCAGCCGATTGCTTCCCATCGGCGCCGAAGGACACTTGCTTGGAACCGACAGCTTGGGGCGGGATATTCTGTCCCGTCTGATCTATGGGGCGCGAATTACGCTATACATCGTGGCGCTGGTGGCGCTCATTGCCCCGGTCGCGGGTCTTTTGGTCGGGACTGTCGCCGGATATGCGGGTGGATGGGCAGATGTGATCCTCATGCGGATAACCGACATCTTCCTCGCCTTCCCGCGACTTGTTTTGGCATTGGCTTTTGTAGCTGCGCTTGGGGCAGGGATCGAAAACGCGGTGCTGGCAATTTCGCTCACGGCATGGCCGCCTTATGCACGCATGGCGCGGGCAGAAACGCTTACGATCCGATCGACCGACTATATCAACGCGATACGCCTTCAGGGTGCCGGGCCGCTGCGGATCATTACTCGGCATATCTGGCCGCTTTGTATCTCGTCACTGATAGTACGTGTTACGCTCGACATGGCGGGGATCATTCTGGCCGCAGCCGGTCTTGGCTTTCTTGGCTTGGGGGCACAACCGCCAAGCCCGGAATGGGGCGCGATGATTTCAGAAGGCCGCAGGTTCATCCTTGATCACTGGTGGGTCGCGACTGTACCGGGGCTTGCGATTTTTACGGTCTCACTCGCCTTCAACCTGTTGGGCGATGGGCTGAGGGACGCGCTCGACCCGAAGGATGGTGGACAATGAGTCTTTTGGATATCGAAGACCTGTGGGTTCGGTTCCCGACCCGGCAGGGTGTGTTTGATGCTGTGCGCGGTGTCTCTTTTTCGCTGGGGCGAGAACGTTTGGGTATCGTCGGCGAAAGTGGTTCCGGCAAGTCGATGACGGGCCGGGCCATTCTGCGCCTGATCCGCAAACCGGGTATCGTCGAGGCTGATCACATCAATCTGGAAGGTCAAGACCTGCTGAAACTCAGCGAACGCAAAATGCGCGAGGTGCGTGGCAAAAAGATTTCCATGGTCATGCAGGATCCGAAGTTCTCACTGAACCCAGTAGTTACTGTTGGAGAGCAGCTCATGGAGGCCTACCTTCAGCATAATTCCGGTTCAAAGGCACGCGCCAAAAAGATGGCGATCGAGATGCTGGAGAGTGTTTCTATCCGTGATCCCGAGCGTGTGATGCGGGCTTATCCGCATGAGGTTTCAGGTGGGATGGGGCAGCGTATCATGATTGCCATGATGCTAATTCCCAATCCCAAGATACTGATCGCCGATGAACCCACTTCGGCACTGGATGTCAGCGTTCAGCGGCAAGTACTGAACATTATGGACGGGCTGGTCAAGGAACGGGGAATGGGTTTGATTTTCATCAGCCATGATTTGAATCTGGTGTCCGAATTCTGCGACCGCGTCCTGATCATGTATTCCGGGCGGATTGTCGAGGTTTGCGAAGCTGACAAGCTGCACAAGGCCCGGCATCCCTATACCAGAGGGCTACTGAATTCACTCCCGCGGCTTGATGACAAACGCTCACACCTGAGTGTGCTGGCCCGCGATCCGGCCTGGTCCGAAGCGCCAAGCGTGAGGGGTTGAAATGATTGCACTGGAAATCAGGGACTTGAATGTCTGGTTCGGTCACGCGCACGATCGCGTAGATGCAGTAAGAGGCGCGAGTCTTGAGGTAATACAGGGCGAGAGTTTTGGTCTTGTGGGTGAGAGTGGTTCCGGAAAGTCGACTATTCTACGTGCAATAACGGGGCTTGCACCGCATTGGTCGGGTACTATCAACGTTGAAGGTCAGCCACTTTCCGGATCAAGACGGGACCGATCGTTTTTTCGAACCGTTCAGATGGTGTTTCAGGATCCATACGCTTCACTACATCCGAGGCACACGGTTGATCAGGTTCTCAGCGAAACAATTCACCTGCATGGATTGGATAATATCGACAAACGTGTAGCCGGGCTGTTGGACGATGTTGGGCTTGGGCAGCGTTTTCGGTTCCGCTTTCCCCATCAACTCTCTGGTGGCCAACGACAACGTGTCGCGATTGCACGGGCCTTGGCCGGTGAGCCGGACATCTTGCTATTGGACGAACCCACTTCTGCTTTGGATGTCAGCGTTCAGGCTGAGGTGCTCAATCTGCTGACTGATCTGCGCAAACAGCGCGGGCTGACTTATCTAATGGTTTCCCATGATCTTCCAGTTGTCGCGCATATGTGCAAAAAACTGGCAGTTATGCGTAATGGTGAGATTGTTGAGGTAATGTCCTCGGAGACTCTGCGCACGGGTCGTCCCAACCACGAGTACTCTAAGCAATTGCTTACTGCGTCGGTTGCTCCGCACCAGTAAAATCGTTCGCGACTACAGGTACGCCATCTCCGGATTTTACACCGGCGCGTGGACCCCTTTTGCTCCGGGATTGACACGATTTTCAGGTGCAGATGCGCGGTTATGTCTGGTGGCTGGGTGCCGCGACGCTGGGCCTGATCGGGCTGTTCAGCCTGCTGACACCGTTCCAGGATCCGACCTGCTTCGAACGTTGGTTTAACTTGCCTGGGAGCCTGGTCTCGATGGCCGTTTCGCTGGTCATGCTGGCGCTGACCTGGGTGTTCTTTACGATCCTGAATGATCAGAAGGATCTGCAGCCCTTCCTTTCGGCGCTTGGGTTCTTTGTCGTCAGCTTCGTCGGCATCCGCATCAGTTTCTATCCGATGATAGTTCCGCCGTCGCTCAGCATCTAGCAGGCCGCTGCCCAGGACGAAAGCCTTGCTTTCGCACTGGTCGGAACCCTGATCCTGGTTGCGTTCATTCTGACCTACACGGGTTATGCCTATTGGGTGTTCCGCGGTCTTGTGGTTCGCAAGCGTGGTGGGGCGAGCTGCCGTCGCATTTGCCATCCACCTGATCATCTGAATGTAAGCCCCGCGTAGGAGCAGAGCCGTAGTGTATTGGTCTCTTTCTGCAGTCCTGCATCGCCGAGAAGATTCTCCGGGATATTGCCAAACTGTTGACCGGGATTGATCTGGGTGTGTCAGCGTCATTGGTATTCCACCTCATATGCCTCGACTGTAAGGCGTCCGCTACCTTCGTGACACCATTGCGCGCGCGGTACGGGTGTACCACCGATTAGCGTCGAGCACGGCTGATGCCGAACACCTGCTGGCGGTGTCGGGCGTCATTGTCAGCCGGGAAGCGATCCGACTGCGGGTCAATCGCCTTGGACGACATTTTCTAGGTTGCGTCCGCCGGGATAGAACGGATCGCCATTTCCATCGAGGTGGCCCTTAAAGATTTTTTGCGAGAGAACCCTGTTCCGGATACAATACGTGTCACCTGGCGAGGGATTGTATGCGCTATTTATTATTGCAAGTATTGGCGATTGTTGCTTTTGCAGACGCGCTGTGCGCGGAAAAGAGCGATTATATCGAACTTGCACAGAAAGGATGGGGGTATGAGCTTCGGTCCACGATGCTGGGGCGCGATATGGCGATTCCAGTTCACATCAATGGCCGCGATCAGGTTGGTGCAGCCTTGTGCCTGGTCGGTGAACAACCGCATCCGCAAACGCTGGTCGTTCTTGATACTTTTCGAGAGTTGCTGAAACACAGCTTCGGCCACCCGACACCCATGCGGTACGCTGGCCCGTCTGCGCGGGATTGTGGAACCGGTCGAACCGTGGTTTTGCGATTGTATTCCGGGTTCCCTCCCAACCGGGACCTTTCAGCAGATATCGACTGGCTCAGTGAACTCCACCAGCTTGGACTGCCTGCGGGTCGAAACTATGTGGTGACATCACCGGCGATGGCGCAGACCTTTTTTGGCTATCGGGGGCAGGGCACCCATATCGTGGTCAAACAACCGGCCCATGATCGCCCCGGCAAGCTTGAAAGGGACTTTCACAAATCGATTCTGCTGGAAGAGCTGTTTCAGTCCTTCACCTTTGGCATGGACATCCTGCTGTATGACAAGTCGTCAGGGTTTTTGTCCAAACTGCAGGAAACGCCGGTAAACTTGCAGCGTCTGCCTTGGAGTTCGCACGACTTTATGCGCGCATTGTTGGCTTCGAACCCAAGCGGTCTTTGTGCCTTTGACATCTTCATGATGCACGCAGTCGCGCAATCCCCGGTGGATCAAACCATAGACCCCGGCTTTATCGAATACATTGATACCCAATATGATCGCCTATGGGCGCAGACGGATGAAACACTGGCCAATCCCAGATTTGCAGCTCTTTTGGACGAAGGCTGCACCAAGTCTGTTCGTGTGCCCAGGTAATACCATCTGGTGTGTTTCGCTGAACAGGTGACTCCGAGTAGCCTGAATGCAGGCAATGCGCCCTGAGAGTCTATGGGAGGACATATGGATACGAGGCCTGAAAACCCGCCACGCGCCATAGCGGGATTGTCGGGGTATCTGTCGCAGGGGCTTGTTGGTCACGAGCATCTGGTTGAATCCCTTCTAATCGCCCTGCTAGAAGGTGGTCATCTTCTGGTAGAAGGGCCGCCCGGGCTGGCGAAAACACGCGCGGTCAAATGGTTGTCGAACGCCGTCGAGGGCGGCTTTGCCCGCATTCAATGTACTCCGGACCTGATGCCGTCCGATCTGACCGGAACACCAGTGTACCAGCCCCAGGAAGGCCGCTTTGAATTTGTTCCGGGGCCTGTGTTTCACACATTGGTGCTGGTTGACGAGATCAACCGTGCGCCGCCCAAGGTGCAGTCCGCTTTGCTCGAATCCATGGCAGAACATCAGGTTACGGTTGGAAATGAAACATATGCCCTGCCGGATCCCTTTCTGGTCGTGGCGACCCAGAACCCCATTGAACACGACGGAACCTTTCCCTTGCCTGAGGCACAGTTGGACAGGTTTCTGCTGCATGTCGTTTTGACTTTGCCGGATCTGGAAACGGAACGTGAGATCCTCGATCTGGTCATCGCTGAAACACGGAATGGGCCTCCAGTCGCGCAGCAGATGACGCTTGATGAGCTGAAGATTGCCCGTACCCAAGCGCAATCGGTTCACGTTGCGCCAGAGTTGCGGGATTATATCGTACGACTTGTGCTCGCGACGCGTGAAGGTCCGTTTGCCGAATTTATTGAACATGCAGTCTCGCCCCGCGGGTCGTTGGCCCTGGCCTCGGCATCTCGCGCACGCGCCTATCTGCGAGGCCGGGATTTCGCCTTGCCTGAAGATGTAGCCGCCGTCGCGCCCGATGCGCTGGCCCATCGCATGGTGCTGACCTGGAGAGCCGTTGCGGATGGCAAAAAGCCACGCGAATTGGTGGCCGACATTCTAAATGCTGTCGAGCCGCTGTGACGGGGGTACTGGCACATGCGGGGGTTCGCCTGACAACTGAGGCTTTGATTGCATTGCGGCACATCGCATTGACCGACCACAGCAACCCAACAATGACGGCCCTGCCCGGAGGATTTCTGACCCGAAAGCGCGGGCAGGGCGTCGAGGTTGCAGATGTACGTGAATATGTAGACGGGGATGACATTCGTCATTTGGATCGCGGAACAACCGCCCGCACAGGGCGTATGCATATCCGGCAGTTTCAGGAGGAACAGGATCGCGTCGCCCTGTTGGTTGCTGATTTTCGATCGCCGATGTTCTGGGGCCTCCAACGGGCTTTTCTTTCGGTGGCAGCCGCCGAAGCTCTGACCTTGATCGGGTGGTTCATGGTTGAAAGCGGCGGGCGTGTTGGTCTGTTGGCGCTCACCACCGGCACACCCGTTATTGTTCCCTTGCGCGGAAAAACGCGCGGGATGCTGGACGTGATCGGAGGTCTGGTTCAGGCCCACGCGCGCAGTCTGACCGCGCTGCAAAAGGGTGAAGATGAAGGCTGGACGCTGGAACAGGCGCTTGCCGGCGCTGATCGCCTGACCCCGACGGGGGCCGAGATTATCATCGCGTCTGGCTTCGATCAGCAGGGAGACGGCTTTTCAGACGTGCTGGACCGGCTCAGTCATCGCCGCAACCCAAGACTGCTGCTTGTGACCGAAAGCAAAGCGCACGAGATGCCAAAAGGCTGGTATCCGATCCGCCTTTCAGATGGGCAGCAAAAGCGGGTTTATCTGGCCCAGGCAGAGCCTTCCGGTGAATTTGTGTTTCAGAAGGTCGCAACACATTCTGCGCTTGTCTTGAATGCCAGTGACCCGGTTGAACAAACCTCTCGTCGCATTTCGTCGGTCTTCGCGACAAGGTATGTGGCATGAGTGAGAAAGCCCTTTCTGAAGCCACAATGCTGGCCAGCCTGCGGGACATCCATTTGCCCGCCGAGGCTGCAGGCGGGGTGTTTGCCGAATACGCGGCTGTCGTTGGTATCGCGGCGCTGGCCTCAGTTGGCTGTGTCGCCATCTTGCGGTTTCTGAGCATCAAGACCGCTGCAAACATGCAGATGGGTCCATCTGATCAGACTGCTGAACGACCGGGTTGGTCTGTGGATCGCCGCAGAGTGGCTCTTTTGCACAGACTGCGAGTTGAGAATCCGAAGCGATATGAAGAGTTGACTGGCGGTCTTTATCAACCTGGCGGCGGACCGGATCTGGAGACCTTGCAAGAGGAGGTCGCGAGTCGTGTTTGAACTTGCTGATCCCTGGGTCCTGCTCGCGCTGCCATTACCTTTTGTCATCGTGCGTTTGGTCAAACCTCGGCCGGTTTTCGAGCGGGGGTTCCCAGTCCCTGACCGCATAGGCGGTATGCTTATGGCGGCCAGTCCACAGAATAAGGCCGAGACCCGGTTTTTGGCGGACCACCTCATATTGTGGATCATTTGGGCGCTCACGATTTTTGCCTTGTCCGGTCCGCGCGAACTTCAACCCGTTAGCGCTTTGAAAGTGTCCGGACGGGACCTTGCGATTGTTTTGGATCTTTCGGGATCAATGGTGCGGGATGATTTTCATCTCGACGGGCGCCAGATCACCCGTTTGGAGGCGGTGACACGCGTTGGATCCGAGTTCGCCAGACGTCGCGCCGGCGACCGGGTGGCTTTGATTGTTTTCGGGTCCGAAGCCTATTTCGCCACGCCTTTCACATTTGATACCGAGGCTGTTGCACGACGGATCGAAGAGGCCACGATTGGTATCTCGGGCCGTGCTACAAACATCTCCGATGGTCTGGGCCTCGCCTTGAAGCGTCTGGCCAACAGCAAGGCGGCTTCGCGGGTCGTTATTCTGTTGTCGGATGGGGTGAACAACGCGGGTGCAACGAACCCCAGTGGCGTGGCCGAACTGGCGGCTGAGATGGGGGTGCGGGTCCATACAATTGCGCTCGGCCCGAAAGACCTGCAAAGCGCCGAACTCGGTGAACGCGGTGTAGTCGATGCAGTCACGCTGCGTGCTATCGCCGAAGTTTCGAGCGGCGAGGCGTTTCGCGTCAAGACCACCGATGATCTTATTGAAGTGACACAGGCACTGGATCGTTTGGAGGCGACGGATAGAACGGGCCTAACGGCCGAGGTCCACAGATCTTTTTGGACCTGGCCCGCAGCAATGGCGGCGGCACTTGCCCTGTTGGCGGCGTGGAGGCAAGCGTGATGATTGAGCTGGATGTCACTCTGCTTAGGCCGGTCTGGGGGCTTTTTTTGGTGGTCGTGTGCGGGGCCGGGTGGTGGTTGCTTTCCCGCGCCGGCGGGTTCGGAGCGTGGGACAAGGTCACCGACCCGCAGCTTGTCCAAGCGATGGCTGCGATTGGCCGGATCGAAGGCGGCTCCTTTCCGCTCACAACGGCCGCCTTATTGCTGACCACCGGGATCATTGCAATTGCTCTGATCGGCCCGGCAATCGAACGGCGCGACGCGCAAACCTATCGCAATCTGGATGGCGTATTGTTCCTTGTGGATGCATCAGAAAGCGTGGCTGATGACGACCGCTGGCCACAAATGCTAAGCATGGGACGCTTGGGTGTCAGTGCGCTTGGGTCGCGGCCCGGCGGCATCATCGTATACGCGGGCGATGCCTATGTCGCCACGGATATGACGACCGATCACCGCCAATTGGGTCAAACACTCTCGCTCATCGATGGGCAGACCGTTCCGGACAAGGGATCGCGACCCGAACGCGCACTGGCACTGGCGGATCAGCGGACGGAGGAGGCGGGCATCCTGGCCGGGGACGTGGTCATATTCACTGACGGGGACGGGCTTGGAACATCTTCTTTGCAGCAGGTCGCATCTCTTGCCTCACGAGGGGCACGTGTGTCTTTGGTTTCAGTTCACTCTCCGACTGCGCAAATTCAAACCCACGCCACTGTCGGCGGCGGAGCTGTCTTCACATTGAACCAGTCAGATGATCTGGCCATCTGGTTGGCAGATGATGCCGCAACCCGCTTGAAACGGGCGGACTATCCGGTGCTGTTCTGGCACGATTTGGGACGGTACCTGTTGTTTTTCGCACTGCTCCCCCTTCTGTTTTTGTTTTGGAGGGCAGGGGCATGAGATGGTTCGCGATTGCGGGTGCCGCATGTATTGTCGTTGCCTTTGCGCTGGGCGGCGCTGCCCCCTTTGGCCGCATTGCATTGGCGATTGGTCTGTACCCAATGGCTGCAAATCTGTTTTCCGACCCTGACTGGCAGGGGGTTGCCTTCTACCGTGCCGGAACTTTCGACAAAGCTGCCAGTGCTTTTGAAAGCGCTGGAAACCAGTATAATCTTGGCAATGCTTACGCCAGGAACGGCCAGCTGGCCGCTGCGCTGGAAGCCTATGATCAGGCCATAGCCAAGGGAAATCCGGATGCTCGGGCGAATTTCGATCTGCTGGCCGCCTTTTACGCAGGGCAGCAGATCGACCCCGAGGCTTTGGGCCTTTTCCCCGAACGCAAATCCGGCCCCAAGGCCGACAGTTTTGTCGCGCGCGGGAATGCGCGGGCGGCGGGAACCGGCAGTGAGGTCACGAACTCGAACACGATGCTGGGATTGGCAGAATTGGACAGTCGTGGACGACTGGGCGTACGGCGCATTTTTGACGACAAGTTCATGGTAGCCGACCAGCGCTGGCTCAATCAGCTTTCCGATGTTCCGGGTGAGTTCATGGCGGCGCGGATCGCGCAGGAACACAAGCGCAGGTTAAAGCTGGGCCTGTCCCCTCCTGAAGCGGAGAGCCCGGAATGAAGTGGTTGGTTTTAATTCTCGTCGCACTTCCTGTTCAGGTTTTGGCACAGTCCAAAACAGTGCTGCCGTCCGAGGCGTCGATAGAGGTTACCATTGCAGACGACGCCCCCGTTCCGTTCACCCGCGAGATGGTGCTGTTGACGATCCGGGGTGTCTACCGTCGGCACATCACGCGCGAAGAACTGATCCAGCCCCTCTTTGATGGGTTCAGCTGGGCACAGCTGGGGCCGGACAGTTGGTCGGAAGAAAGGATCAATGGTCGGAAATACAAAGTGCTTACCCGACGTATGGCGATCTATCCTGTCGAGGCAGGCAAGCTTTCAATTGGTCCGTTTGTGCACAGGTTGACCCTGACAGACGAAAATGACGACTGGTTCGAACATGAGATTCAATCAGATCCGCTGACCATTCAGGTGGCGAAAGCCCCGGCCACGCAGGATTGGTGGTTTCCGGTTCGCAAGTTGCAGATTTCGGATCAGTGGTCGAATGCGCCGGATCAACTTGCACCGGGTGAGGGTGTCTTGCGCGTCATTCGACTTGAAGCCTTGGGTGCGACACCCGAGATGCTTCCGCCAATGCCTGAGTTGACATCGCCGTCAGCCCTGATCTTCGCGCATCCCGAGAAACGGCTTGTCGAACTGACCCCGGAAGGGCCGGTCACCTATGCGTTTTGGCGCTGGACCATACGCCCTTCAAACGACACGTCTGGCATCGTTGAGCCCCTTCAATTCAGTTACTTTGACACTGTGGCCCGCGAAACCCGAGAGGTCACCATCTCGCCGCAACGCATTGCCTACGGCACGGTTACCCAAGAGGAAGGCCCCGACAGATCGGAGAAAGATGTCGCACAAGCAAAGCTGTTGGGTGGGCCTGGCGCCGCAATCGCCAGTGTTGTTTTTCTGGCCGGTTTGGTATTGGGCATGTCCGGTCACAAGGTGGCCGCTTCAAGGGCACTGCAACGCTTTGGTATTTTCGATCCACTGGTTCGTGATTTGCAGAGCTGTGCCAAGACCGGTCGTGCAGACGGATTGCGACAAGCTGCTTCTGCCATCTTGCACCGCGACGGACCCTCATCCAGACGCCTTAAACAAATGCAGGACTTTGACAGGCAGTATTTTGATCCCAAGGCCGCAGCGCCTGATTTGAAGGAGTTTGCCAGAAGTTTCCTCAAGAATTAGGTTATCTGTGTCATCAAGCTTTTGTTATCTATGGTATCTTTCGCTTGTATCAAAACGAAACAGTTGAACTGATCCGGAAATGCTGTACTTTTCCCTTTGGAGGAGAAGCAATGCAGATTGCGGGATGCCCTAAACCGGTGGACCAGGTGTCCAGTGTGCTGATAGTGGATGATCATCCGCTGTTCAGTGACGCGCTGGCCGCGGCATTGAAGCTGAGCTTCGAGAACTGCCGAATTGAAAAAGCCGATACGCTGAAGCAGACACTTGAGATACTTGGCGCAGGCTTCAAGCCTGATCTGATCATGTTCGATCTGAAATTGCCGGACGTGACGGGTATCTCGGGTTTTCAGCAGCTCCGGCAGCGCTGTCCGAATGCGCCGGTTCTGGTAATATCGTCCCTGGCATCCGGAGAGCTGGTGCGATCGTTGCTGGACCACGGTGCGATGGGATTTCTGCCAAAAGATACGCCGGCGCAAACCCTGAAACACGCCATTCAGGAGATCACCTCTGGACGGAGATACGTGCCCACCGAATACAACCGGGTCGAAGAGCTGAAGCCATCCGAAAGCACCGTTTATCAGTCCAGCCCCGAGCTTTCATCATTGACGCCGCAGCAGGTCAAAATTCTCAAGCTTATCTGCGTGGGCCAATCCAACAAGCAGATTGCATATGAGCTGTCGCTGGCCGAGGCGACGGTCAAGGCGCATATCACCGCTTTGCTGCGCCGCCTTGGGGTGCGCAACCGGACCCAGGCCGCTGTTCTGGTTGATTCAGTTGTCGCCCGACAGTCGCGACATGAGCCGGAGGTTAAATCCTTTCTTCAACACTAGGGGGCGCGCATGCGGGATCTGGAGCATGAACCGAATTTCATTGCGATTGGCCGTTCCGTTGACTTGGACCCGACGACCGCTGTTGAAGAAGCCTGCGCGGAAATCGATTGCCTGCTGTCTTGCTTTGTCCTGGCCTTTATTCCCAGCACTCTTGATCCAGTCGAAGTGTCGCGTTGCCTGAACAGGAAACTCGCGGGTGTTCCTGTTTTCGGCTGTACCACGGCAGGACAAATCACGCGGTCGGGTTATGAATCGCATGCGCTTTTGCTGCTGGCCTTTCCGAAGTCCAACTTTCGATGCTCGTCCATTTTGTTCGAATCGCTCAGACCGCTCAATTCAACGGAAACCGCTGCCACAGCGCAGCGACTGGCCGAAAGATTCCGCCATACGGCGGGGTGGAACAGGCTGGCGCTGGTTTTTACGGATGGATTGTCTAAGCAGGAAGACTTGTTGGTCTCAACGCTGGAAACCGTACTGGATGGATTGCCGATATTTGGCGGTTCTGCCGGGGATGGCCTTCAATATGAAGAGACGTTCGTTTTTCACGGTGGCAAGGCGCACAACAATGCTGCCGTCCTGTTGTTGATTGAAACCAACCTTGGTTTTCAGGGCATAGGTTTTGATCATTTCCTGCCCATCGGATCAGAGATCATCATCACCGACGCCAACCCGGAAGAACGCGTGGTTTATGAGATAAACGGGGCACCGGCGGCGCAGGAATATGCCCGATTGGTCGGGTGCGCTGCCGAGGATCTTTCGCCACTGGTATTTGCAGAAAACCCTCTGCTTCTCAGGCAAAACCTCAACTACTATGTACGTGCCATTCGTGAACCGATGGAGGGGGGGTCCCTATCCTTTCTCGCGGCGATTGATGACGGTCTGATCATGACACTGGGGCGTGGGAAGGAGATCATTGAAACGCTCAAAGCTGGGCTGAATGTGCGCGACAACACCGGAACCGCCCCGGATTTCATTCTTGGGTTCGACTGTATTCTGCGAAAACTGGAAATCGAACAGAAACAGTTGAGCAAACAGGTTTCGGATGTTTTGCAATCTCACCGGGTGGTTGGCTTCAATACCTACGGAGAACAGCAATCCGGCGTGCATATGAACCAGACCTTTGTGGGGGTCGCTTTCTTTGAGCCCGAGAAGCGAGACCTGAGCTGACCATGCTGAATCCAGACGACCCGCCAGAGATCCAGATATCCAAACAGGCCAAGATCATCGATGCGTTGATGCGGCGCGCCAACCGCCAGAAAGATGTGGGTCCGTCCGCCTTTCTGGCGTTTCAGTCGGCGATAGAGTTGCAGCAGCAGGTGATGGAGCAGAGCCGCGATCTGGAGCGCGCGACCACCGAACTTGAAAGCGCCAGGTACGAACGCGAACAAACCCGCAAGAGCCTCGTCAAGGCCTTGTCTTCCATGGAAGAAGGGTTCGCGCTGTTCACAGATGGTGAATTGAACCTGTGTAACGATTTGTTTCAGGCGATCTTCCCGGACATGTCTGACGTTGTCGGGCCCGGCCTCAGCCTGGGTCGGTTTTTTCTGTTGGCGCAGAACAGCCCCGATTTCGTATCGTCCGACCATGGAATATCGAAAATGTTGGATACGCTTGAGCGCAATTGCCATACCGGGATGGTGTCCAGCGACGTGATCGAATTGCGTGGTGACCGTTGGTATCAACTCAGCGCACAATACACGTCGCCTCAGAATGTGGTCATTCTGCTAACCGATATCACATCCGTTGTTCGCAGGAACCGCGATGAAAAAGAAACCCTGATTGACCGGCAGGAAGACTACCTTCAGGCGGTTTTCCAAAACATGAGCTCTGGCGTTTGTACATTTTCATCAGATACGAAGATCATGATGCACAATGCGCGGTTCCGGGAAATACTGAACCTGCCGCTATCCGTCTTGCAGGGAAACATACCTGTTCAAACGCTTCTGGATCTTATGCGGACACGCGGGCTGATCAAGGCCGACGATGAACTCAGGATCGACAAGTGGCAACACGAGCTCAAAAGCCGCGGCTGGTTGCGCAAACGTGTGCGCGATGGATCAGACCGCGTATTGGACATTCAGGTCAACCAACTGCCGGATGGTGGTTTTCTGGTCGAATTGAAAGACGTGACGTTTGAAGCACGTGCGACCGAAACCCTGGAAAACCGGGTTATGGAACGCACGGCAGAGTTGACCCATGCCAACGCCAAGCTGGTTCAGGAATACGAAGAAAAAGCGCGGGTGGAAGAGGCGCTGCGGATCGCAAAGGAACGAGCCGAAGCTGCGGTCTCTTCCAAGACACGATTTCTTGCGGCGGCCAGCCACGACCTGCTTCAGCCGATCAATGCTGCAAAACTCATGATCTCGACCCTGCTGGAGATCACGCGTGAGACAGAGCTTCATGAGATGATGGAGCGGTTAGAGGGTGCCTTTGGATCTGCTGAACAACTGTTGCACTCATTGCTGGATATATCGCGGCTCGAAACTACCGATCCAGACACGGTCTCACCCACAGAAGTTAGTCTCGCTACGATAATTGCAGGGATACAGGGCGACCAAACGCTTGTCGCCGAGAACAAGAACGTGAGGCTTGATGTGGTTCCGTGTTCGGAAATCGTAAAATCCGATCCGGTCTACCTGTTGCGCTCGATCCAGAATCTGGTCGTGAACGCCATCCAGTACACCGAACCCGGAGGTCGGGTTCTGGTGGGGTGTCGCAGGCGTGGCGACAAGGTCATTTTGCAAGTCTGGGATACTGGTATCGGGATTGCGCGCAAGGACCAGGAACGCGTGTTCGAGGAATTCACGCGGGCCGAAAACGTGCCATTGGGTTCCGGCATGGGATTGGGTTTGTCTGTAGTAGACCGCGCCTGCCGACTTTTGGGCCACAAGCTTTCGCTTCGATCCAAACCCCGCATTGGTTCGGTGTTCAGCATAGAAATGGACAGGGTAGAAACAGAGAAAAGCGCCGTCGAACCGTTGGACCTTCTGGCCAATACGGGCGATGTGCCGTTGGATTTCATCATTCTGGTGATCGAAAACGACCGTGATGTTTTGTTTGGGACAACGCAGTGGCTGGAACAAAACGGTGCCAGTGTTCTGCCGGCCCGGTCGCCGAAGGAAGCGATGCAATTCACAAAAGACATTGGAATGCCGCCGGATATCATTCTGGCCGACTACCAATTGGATGATGGGGAAACCGGCGTTAATGCAATTCACCGGATCCGAGAGATGACGCAGACCCAAGTTCCGGCAATTCTGATCACCGCTAATCGCAGTGAAGCGTTACGCAAAGACGGATTGCGGCATGAGATTTCGGTTATGGCGAAACCAGTCAAACTGCCGCGGCTCCGGTCTTTGATCATCTGGAAAATTCAGAATGCTTTGCACACGCAAACGCTCAATACCGACAAAAGTCGGCGGTGACATGGGGCGATTAGCCCATACTCTCATCGCGGGGAGGACAAAATCATGAGAAGGCTTCTTTGCGGAATTGCCGTTTTGGTTTTGAGTTTGATTTCGGTTTCCGCGGCATCGGTTGATGCCGAGCAAGCCTATGATTTGCTGTTCCAAGATGGCGTTCTGGACACTATCTCGCGTGACAAGGAACTCATTTATCAGCGTACCGTCACAAACCAGATAAGACCGGATACGGCTGAACGTGATACCGGTGTTATTGCGCTCAGCTTTACGAACGACGGGAACGAAATGGCACATCTGGAATTTCGCCAAGATGACAAACACCGCGCTATGGGTGTTTTTCCGGCCAACGTCGGCAATCCGATGATTATGGTTTTCTATGAAAGCGCCATCCGGGATATGGCCGAGTCCGCCGGAGGTAGCCCGTTTTATATCCGAAACCGCATCAAGGATGCGCTGGTTCAACCTGCCGAGATCGTCGAGAGCGAGGCGGTGGTCGATGGCAAAACCATCCCCGTACAGATCATCTTTATGCGCCCTTTCGCTGAAGATCCGAACCGGGACCGGATGCAAGGTTTCGGAGACCTCGTTCTCCGCGTCTCAGTGTCAGAGGAGATTCCGGGGTGGTATTTAAGCCTTGTGGCGGAAGCTGTTTCTGAACGTGACGGCATGGCCGTTTATCGATCGGAAATGCGGTTTGGAGGAGTGCAGGAGGGTCGCGAATGAAAACGTCAGGCCAAATTCGGGAACGCAGCCGCATGACCCTTGCAGCTTTGATCACGGCCGTTCTGGCCGTGCCCGTCGCAGTGTCGGCTCAAAGCGTTGCGGAACGGCTCAATGACTACCCGACCGCAGCGCGTGCGGATTACGTGTTCGCGTGCATGGTCACCAACGGCCAAACTCGCGAGATGCTGGACAGGTGTTCATGCTCGATCGATTTGATCGCTTCGATCCTTCCCTATGAGCAATATGAACAGGCGGAAACTGTTCTGTCTATGCGTCGGGTCGGAGGAGAGCGCATGGCGTTTTTCAAAAGTGCGGTGCTGGCCGAAAACATGGTAGCCGACTTGCGCCGGGCGCAGGCTGAAGCCGAGGTTGTCTGTTTCTGATAAACGCAGTCTGGTCCGTCAGCTGGCCGCGGCTTTGGGCAAGTCTTTTTCGAACGTGTTGCCCTCGGTATCCGTTGCCTTGACAGTCAACATGGTCGAGCCGTTGTCGTTATAGGCAAAACGGAAAGCCGGGTTCTCCGAGATCGAAATGCCGCCGTCCATAGTGAACAGCAACTCATCCCCCTGCCAAACTTCGATATGGTCGATGAAGTGCGCAGGGATGAATAGTTGCGTAACCTGATCGCGCTGCAGGCCGGAATAGTTCGGGTGACGGATCATGATCTGAGCTTCTCGACGCGGTGCGGAAATCTGCGCCTCTTGCCCAAAGCTGCGCAGCTTCATCTTGCCCATGGACGCCAATGCGACCTCTGGATCTTTGCTGGCTGGTGCTGAACAGCCGCCCGATGCTTTGACAAACCGGCCGGTCATATGAAGCCCGTCAGGCGTTTCAGCAATCACGCGGACATTCGAATATTGGTTCACGCGGACTCGCATCTCGAAATCCAATTCACCCATGGCTGGTGAAAAAGCAAAGACGCCTGCGATCGGGGCCGGGTTTTCGTCGATCACGACAGTGGCAGCGGAAATCCGGGCATCGGGATCAAGCTGTTTCAAAACGATCGGCACCGTTGCGGCATCATGCGCCCGGTAAGGGGCGTCCAGCGAAAGCAGCGTGTCCGCATTTCCGATCTGGGCATCGCCCACGACATCGTATTGCAGGTCCTTCCAGGTCTCGCTGCTGACCAGCGGATTTTTGATTGGCTGCTCTGCCCATGCAGGTAGGGCTAGTGCAAGTGAAAGGATTGTTGCGGGTGCTAGTGCTCTGGCCATGTTGTTTCCTCCGGCAACCGGTAGCGAAAAATGTGCCACAAAACGCAAGGAAAATAAATGCCGACGAAAGGCGTGGTGGTTCTGTCAGAGATCTGTGCCACTGTTCTGGTCGGAGGGCTGCTATGTTTGAAGCCGTGATTTTGCTATGCGCTCAGGTTGCGACAGAGCCTTGCAGAGAACAGCTTTTGCCGGGTTACGAAGCCCGATCACAGGCTGAATGCGAGCAGAAGCTGAAAACAACTCTTCCGCCGCTTTCCGATTGGCGCAGCGGCGAACCGTTTTGCCAACACATTGGTCAGGCACTGGAATTTGAAGAAGCTGCGCCAGGTCTGTTCGTGCATCGCGGTTTGATAGCGGAACCCGCCGCGGACAATCTGGGCGATGTGTCCAATATCGGATTTGTCATCGGCCAGGACAGTGTTGCGGTGATTGATACGGGAACGGCACCTTGGATAGGAGAGGCTGTCTGGCGGGCCATTCGGGCCGAGACGGACAAACCAGTCAGTCACGTAATTTTAACCCACATGCATCCCGATCACACATTGGGGACTGAGTCTTTGACCCTTTCAGGTGCGCAGGTTGTCGGCCATGTGGGGCTGGAGAGAGCGTTGCTGGACCGGTTGGGCAACTATGTCGAAAGCCTGAGCGCCGCGATCGGCGATAGCGCCTATGTGGGCGTCGGGCCAGTTTCGGTCGACATCGCTGTCGAAACCACGGACGAGATCGACCTGGGTGGGCGTAAACTGATCCTGCGGGCCTGGCCCCGAGCACATACCGGGAATGACTTGACCGTCATGGATGCAAACACCGGCGTTATGTTCACGGGCGATCTGGTATTTCACCGGCATACCCCGGCATTGGATGGTCAACTGATCGGCTGGCAACGCGTCCTGAAGCAGATGACCGGGCTTGACGTCACCCAAATCGTACCCGGCCACGGTGGGCCGATCCTGGCGTGGCCTGAGGGCGCCGAGGATATGAGGCGCTATTTGAATGTGCTGGAAACCGACACGCGCGAAGCAATCGACAGTGGTCAGCGACTGGGCGATGCGGTTGAAACGATCGCTCAGGAAGAAGCGGCGCACTGGGAATTGTTTGACGCCTACAACCCGCGCAATGCGACGGTCGCATTCACCGAACTTGAATGGGAATAGCCCTGTCAGCGAATAGCCCGATCCAAGTTTTTAGCGGCACCCAGATTGGTCTGATCTGCGCCCCCAACGTCAGTCAGCCGCGTTGCCGTCAAATCGGCATTCGTAAAATCGGCACCGGACAATGTGGCCCCTGTCAGGTCCGCCCCGCCCAATGTGGCCATCGACAAATCCGCATTGGTGAAATTTGCGTTGGGCAATTTGGCAAATTCCAGATCGGCGCGGGACATTCGCGCGTCAGTGAAATCCACGTCTGATCCGCGAGCCGAGGACAGAACGCCGCGCATAAGCCCCATGGATTGGTTGCGCATGTCGGCCGAAAAATCCGCCCCTTTGAATACTGCCCGGTTCAAATTGGACTTGGTGAAATCGGCGGCTGTTCTGGCATTTGTGAAATCCGTATCGCTCAGATCCGCCTGGCTGAGCTGGGTCTGGAACAGCTCGGCCCCGACAAGAGATGCACCTGAAAGGTCGGCGCCGATCATCCAGGATTGGCTGAGAATCGCGCCGTCCAAAGTCGATCCCGATAAATTGGTGCCGTTCAATGACGTCGCTCGCAGGATCGCGTTGCTGAAATCCAACCCGGACAAGTCGAGATTGTTCAACCAGACCCGGGTGAAATCTGCGGGGGCGTCGGCCGTGGCAGCGGCAAGCCGGGTCACGACATCGGCGCGGGACATTTGCGCTTGGGTCATTTTGGGCAGAGTCATGTCAACACCGCTGAGTGGGGACTGGCCTAGGGCCGAGAGAGGCGACAGCGTCAGAAAGACGATCAGTAGGTGTTTCATATTTCCCTCCTTGCCAAGAGGCCGCTGCATTAACCTTGATCTGAGGTCAACTGTTGCAGCATTTGCGAAATCGCGAACAGGCGTCGCTCGATTATTTGCGGTGTTTCGCAAAGATAGGTGATCGAGCGTTGACGGTCAGAATAGATCAGCTGATCCCAATCCAGCTGCTCTTCCAGGGCGTCGATGCGGTCATAGTCCGGCGAGTCGGAAGACAGGGCTTGCTCCATTTCCACCCGGGCCAGATCAATCTTTTCAGCCATATCGATCTGGTTCAACGAAAACTCTCCGATCCCCGCAATGATGCGCTTGCGCCTTTTGGATAAGGTGTCAAAGACGCGCTGGAACACCTGACCCAGAATATCCGGATCACCGTTGTACCGCGAGGCAAACTCTGCAACTTGTGGTCGAAGATCCTCCAGGTCGATCCGCCTCAGCGCCAACAGGCCAGCAATTTCATCGATGTCGGCATTATCTTCGGTGGTTTCGCTGTCAAGGACCTGGTACGGCCACATGAGGCCCAGCGACAGGTCCTCGACTTTGCGTTGGATGCACGGCCAGGTTGGGTCGGAAAAATCCGCTGCCAGGCCTGGGCCAGCCGCGCCGAGCCAAGCCAGCGCCGAAATTATTAGCTTGCCGTTAGACATCGCAGCTCTCCTCCACGCGGACATCATGCATGGAATCTGCGCGCGAAGTCCATTCAACCCAATACACACCATTGTCTTAATTGTTTGCACATGGCGCTCACCCTCATACTCGACCCAAGCTGCCGGACTACGGTTGATTCCGGTGCCATGGGAGGAAAGACAGAGATGAGAACACGCGCGGCGGTTGCTGTGGCGGCAGGCCAACCCCTGGAAATCATGGAGGTTGAGCTTGATGGCCCGAAAGCAGGCGAAGTCCTGATTGAGGTCAAGGCGACCGGTCTTTGTCATACGGATGAGTTCACTCGTTCAGGTGATGACCCCGAAGGGATTTTCCCTGCAATTCTGGGTCATGAAGGCGCCGGAGTGGTTTTGGAAGTAGGGGAAGGTGTCACCAGCCTTGAGGTTGGAGACCACGTGATCCCTCTTTACACCCCCGAATGCCGTGAATGCGAGTATTGTCTGAATCCCAAGACAAACCTGTGCCAGAAAGTTCGTGCCACGCAGGGTGCGGGTTTGCTGCCAGATGGTACGACCCGGTTCAGCATGCTGGACGGGACACCCATCCATCACTACATGGGCTGCTCGACTTTTGCCAATCACACCGTTGTGCCCGAGATTGCGTTGGCCAAGGTGCGCAAGGACGCGCCGTTTGACAAGATTTGCTACATCGGCTGTGGCGTCACCACCGGCATCGGGGCCGTCATCAACACCGCCAAGGTCGAAATTGGTTCACGTTGCGTGGTCTTTGGTCTGGGCGGAATTGGTTTGAACGTCATTCAGGGCTGTCGAATGGCGGGCTGTGATCAGATCGTTGGTGTCGACTTGAATGACGGCAAGGCCGAAATGGCGACTCATTTCGGTATGACTGATTTCGTGAATCCCTCGAAAGTCAGCGGCGATATCGTGGCACATCTGGTCGAACTGACCGGCGGTGGCGCAGATTATACCTTTGACGCGACCGGCAATGTTGGCGTGATGCGAACCGCTTTGGAATGCGCACACAAAGGTTGGGGAGAAAGCATTATCATCGGTGTGGCACCTGCTGGCGCCGAGATTTCAACGCGTCCTTTCCAGCTGGTCACCGGCCGGTCATGGCGTGGAACCGCGTTCGGCGGAGCCAAGGGCCGGACGGATGTTCCGAAGATCGTTGATTGGTACATGGCCGGCAAGATCGAGATCGATCCCATGATCACGCACAAGCTGACTCTTGATGAAATCAACCACGGCTTTGACCTGATGCACCAAGGTAAATCAATCCGTGCGGTAGTGGAGTACTGATATGGATTTGAAAGTCATCTCGCAAAATCGCAGTTTCGGAGGTGAGCAGACTGTCTACTCCCACTCGTCCGAGACGTGTGATTGCGAGATGACCTTTGCTGTCTACCTGCCGCCTCAGGCCAAATCCGGGCCGGTGCCGGTGTTGTGGTACTTGTCCGGCCTGACCTGCACCCATGAAAACGCGATGACCAAGGGCGGATTTCAGGAGGCAGCCGCAGATTACGGCGTCGCGGTTGTGTTTCCCGATACGTCACCGCGAGGGGACAGTGTTGCCGATGACGATGCTTATGATCTGGGGCAGGGGGCCGGTTTTTACGTGAACGCCACCCGGGACCCATGGCGGGCCCATTTCAGGATGTATGACTACATTGTCGACGAGCTGCGCGACATTGTACTGAAGAATTTCCCCGTGCAGGATCGTCACGGGATAACTGGTCATTCAATGGGTGGCCACGGCGCGATTACCATCGCCATACGCAACGCCGACAAATTCGGATCTCTTTCGGCATTTGCGCCGATTGCGCACCCGACGCGGTCGGATTGGGGCCGTAAACAGCTTAGCAGCTATCTCGGTGACGACGAAAATACCTGGGTCGAGCATGACGCCACTCTGCTGCTGGAAGAGCACGGCTGGAAAGGTGACCTGCTGATCGATCAGGGCGCCGATGATCAGTTCCTTGATCTTCTTAAACCCGAAGCACTGGCCAATATGATGGCCAAGCGTCGCCAGCCCGGACAGATCAGAATCCAGGAAGGGTATGACCACTCGTATTTCTTCGTAAACAGTTTTGCGCGCGACCATGTCGAATGGCACGCGGAACGCCTCAACCAATGAAAACAGCAAGGAAAGATTGATAGTGATCAGAACGGTATTTGCAGCAACCTGCCTCATGCTTTCCCCCGCCTTCGCAAGCGCCGAAGGCGACCCCGAAGCGGGCGAGAAAGTCTTTCGCAAGTGCAAGGCGTGCCACGCGGTGGGCGAGGGGGCTGAAAATAAGGTAGGGCCGATGCTGAACGGTATTGTTGGACGTCAGGCCGCAAGCGTTGAAGGGTTTGGCTATTCACCGGTGTTGATTTCCCTGTCCGAAGAGGGGCTGGTCTGGACACCGGAAGAACTGAACGCGTTTCTGACAAAACCACGCGACTACGCGAAAGGGATCAAGATGACCTTCGCGGGGCTGCGAAAAGAGGACGATCGAGCGAACATCATCGCATATCTTGCGACCTTTGAGGACAACGGGTCGTAGGAGAGCGCATTGCTCACCCACCGATGCGACCGGAAAACTACCGGTCCGGGCGAGCATTAACAGACACCGTAATCCGACCTGGGTGAGGTGTTGCAATGCAGAGAGAGATCTCTGCACGAAAGGGAGGAGATTGAATGAAAAATCTATCGCTTTGGACCTCCGGGATTGCCATTGCACTGGCCACCGCGGCCTATGCAAATGACGACCTGGTTGCCCAGATGGAGAACGCGAAACAGTGGGCGATCCAGACGGGTGACTACAAAAATCAGCGCTATTCCGCACTGGATCAGATCAACGCAGACAATGTTGGTGATCTACAGGTCGCATGGACCTTCTCGACCGGCGTTCTGCGCGGTCATGAGGGTTCGCCGCTGGTGATTGGCGACATGATGTATGTCCACACGCCGTTCCCGAACATTGTCTATGCTCTGGATCTGGCCAATGACGGCAAAATCGTCTGGAAGTATGAGCCTAAGCAGGACCCGGACGTGATTCCGGTTATGTGCTGTGACACGGTGAACCGTGGCGTGGCTTACGCTGATGGCAAGATTTTCCTGCATCAGGCCGACACCAAGGTTGTGGCGCTGGATGCCAAGTCCGGCGATGTCGTGTGGGAAGTCCAGAATGGTGACCCGGCGATTGGTGAAACCAACACAGCCACAGTGTTGCCGATCAAGGACAAGGTCATTGTCGGTATCTCGGGTGGTGAATTTGGTGTGCGCGGGTCGGTTACGGCCTATGACATGAACTCGGGCGAGCAGGTTTGGCGCGCATATTCCATGGGACCGGACTCCGATATCCTGGTTGATCCTGAAAAAACCACCCATCTGGGCAAGCCGGTTGGCGCGGATTCCGGAACCAACACGTGGGAAGGCGACCAATGGAAAATTGGTGGCGGCACCACCTGGGGTTGGTATTCGGCCGATCTGGACGAAAACCTGATGTACTACGGCACCGGGAACCCGTCGACATGGAACCCGGCGCAGCGTCCGGGCGACAATCGCTGGTCGATGACAGTCATGGCCCGCGATATCGATACCGGTATGGCGCGTTGGTTCTATCAGATGACGCCACATGACGAATGGGACTATGACGGCATCAATGAAATGATCCTTTCGGAGCAGGAAATTGATGGCGAGCAGCGCAAACTGCTGACCCATTTCGATCGGAACGGTCTTGGTTACACCATGGACCGGGTGACGGGTGAATTGCTGGTGGCCGAGAAGTTCGATCCGGTGGTCAACTGGACCACGGGCGTCGACATGGATCCCAACAGCGAAACCTACGGTCGTCCTGCTGTTGTTGCTCAATACTCAACCGAGCAGAATGGCGAGGACGTGAACTCGACCGGTATCTGCCCGGCTGCTCTGGGCACCAAGGACCAACAGCCCGCAGCCTATTCGCCAAAGACCGAGCTTATGTACGTGCCGACAAACCACGTCTGCATGGACTATGAGCCGTTCCGCGTGTCTTACACCGCCGGTCAGCCCTACGTGGGTGCGACGCTGGCGATGTATCCGGCGCCGGACAGCCATGGCGGTATGGGCAATTTCATCGCCTGGGACAACACCGACGGTTCCATCAAGTGGTCGATCCCCGAGCAGTTCTCGGTTTGGTCGGGCGCTCTGGCAACGGCAGGTGACATCGTGTTCTATGGCACGCTTGAAGGGTATCTGAAGGCTGTGCATGCCGAGACAGGTGAAGAACTGTATAAGTTCAAGACGCCCTCAGGCATTATCGGAAACGTGATGACCTACGAGCAGGGTGGTAAGCAGTATATCGGCATCCTGTCGGGTGTTGGTGGCTGGGCCGGTATTGGTCTGGCGGCTGGTCTGACCAATCCCAATGACGGTCTGGGCGCCGTGGGTGGCTATGCTGCTCTCAGTGATTACACCGCGCTGGGCGGTCAGCTGACGGTGTTCGCACTGCCGAACTAAGCAAAGGAAATGCCCGGCGCGACCCGTGATGGCCGCGCCGGAACTCTACTTTAAGCAAATGAGATATCCATGAACCACGTTACACGTCTTTTGGCACTTTCACTCATGTCATGCCTTCCTTGTGCCGTGGCAGCGGACAACCTGACTGCCGCATACACCGAGGATGGACGGTATTACACCGAAGACGATATCCCGACTTTCAACGTGGCCGAGGATGGAACCGTGGACTGGATGACATTTTCAGGTTTCCGGCGGTATCACGCGGAATGCCATGTTTGTCATGGTCCGGATGGCGAGGGTTCGACCTATGCGCCGGCTTTGAAAGAGTCAGCGCTGGAAATGGATTATTACGACTTCGTTGATATCGTCACAAATGGCCGACAGGTGGTGAACGCCGCTGAAAACTCGGTAATGCCGGGATTTGGCGACAACCCGAATGTGATGTGCTTTCTGGATGACATCTATGTATACTTGAAGGCTCATGGGTCGGGTGCGATCCCGCGTGGACGGCCGCCCAAGAAAGAGGCTAAATCTGACGTGATCCGCGAGGATGAAGATGCGTGTATGGGCTAAGGCCTGCCTTGCTATTTGCGGACTTAGCGTCTGGCTCGGTCTGACGCTGCCGGTGCAGGCGCAGACCTCTGATCTGGTTTCAAAAACAGCTTTTCGCGTGTGCGCGGATCCTGCCAATTATCCAGTGTCATCCGAGGATGGAACGGGATATGAAAACAAGCTGGCGGAATTGATTGCGGCAAAGCTTGAACTGCCCGTGCAATATGTTTGGTTTCCTCAGGCGACGGGCTTCATACGGAACACGCTTGCCGCAAAGCGTTGCGATGTGGTGATCGGCTATGCGCAAGGTCATGAGTTGGTGCAAAACACCAACCACTACTACACGTCTGCTTATACCTTAATTGTACCAAAGGATGGCGACCTGGCTCAGGTCGACACGTTGAACGATCCGATGCTCAAGGGGCGACGGATCGGCATTATTGCCGGCACACCGCCTGCGGCGCATATGGCGCGGAACGGGCTGATCGGGCAGGCCAAGCCTTATAACCTCTTTGTTGACCGACGTGTGGAAAGCCCCGCCATCGACATGCTGGATGATCTGCAATCGGGTGAGATTGATGTGGCCATTCTTTGGGGTCCACTGGGCGGACCTTTGGTCACGGCAGACTACCCTGATTTTAAGGTGATCCCGCTGGTCAAAGAGGAGCTGCCGCCGCGTCTGTTTTACCGCATCACCATGGGCGTGCGTCAGGGTGAGAAGGTTTGGCAGCGGCAGTTGAACTCGCTGATCCGCCGTAATCAGGATGAGATCAATTCAGTATTGGCCGAGGCAGGCGTTCCACTTGTGAATGATCTTGGGACCGAGGTATTGGACCTGTCTCAATGATGCGGGCCACGGTGGCAATTGCGCTAATCTCGACTGCGACAACAGCGCAGACAGTTCCCGAGCCAAGTGACTACCGCATGGATCACTACCGCGCACCGGTGCCGGATCAGATAACCGGTGGAACAACCATCGGTCCGGAAGAGGCGCACGGCCTGTGGCTGGATCAGAGCGTTGCGTTCATCGACGTTTTGCCGCAGCCGCCCAAACCAGCCAATTTGCCTGAAGGCACGATCTGGCGCGACAAGCCGCGCGACAGTATTCCAGGAGCAATCTGGTTACCCAATGTCGGCTACGGAGCAATCGCAGAGGTCACTGCAGACTATTTTCGATCCGGTTTAGAGGCCAGCACCAATGGCGATATCAACCAAGGTGTCGTGTTCTTTTGCCTGGAAGATTGCTGGATGAGCTGGAATGCCGCCCGACGCGCAATCGAATGGGGATACGCCAAGGTCTACTGGCTTCCAGAGGGTACCGACGGCTGGGCATTGTGGGGCTATCCGCTGGATCGGGTCGAGCCGGCCCCGGGCCAACCCGTTACCGGAGGCGGTTGATCTAGAAGCCCGCCAGTTTCTTGTGCAAATGACTGACCGTTCCGTCAGTATCCGTCATGGTCACATCGACCGCTTGCGCCCTGCTTGGAACAGATATGCCAACCCTCGGATTTTCGGACAGTGAAATCGACCCCGTCATCTGGATATACCCGGCACCATCAAGATCGATATCCACGGTTTCAACATATCGCATCGGTATGAAAAGCAAAGAAATCTGATCCATCTGCATTCCGGAATGCGACGGATGATCAATGCTGAGATCCATCTTGTTGGCGCGATCCGCACCCAGGTTGGACAGCCGCTTCAGCGTGTTCAGCGCAGGCACACGGCCGACCAGTTCGGCCTCCATCGTTCCAAGGTTAGCCAAGGCCAGTTCCGGGTCAGTCCCAGGAGGCGCGGCGCAAGCGCCAACACCAGAGGTCTTGACGAAAGTTCCTGACACCCACAGGCGTCCATCGGTGGTCTCGGCGACGACGTGCATCGGGGTCGGACCGTTCACACGCATGGTCACATCGAAGTAGAAGCTCGGCAGTGGCTCTTCCAACTCGAACACGGCAGAAACCGGCATCGGGTTTTCATCCAGCACCAAAGTCACCTTGGCCACTTTCGTCCCCCGAGGGGCTACGACCTGAGCCGCCAGTTGAGCCCGCGCGTCATCGGGTGTGCGATAAGGTGCATCAATCGCGATCAACGCATCTCCGTTCTGCATCGGTCTGTCGCCATAAAGCAGAGCTCGGACATTTTCCCATGCCTCGTTGGATGCCCAAACCGGTGCCGCCAACACACTGAACACGGCCGCAATCAGATGAGATGCTTTCATTGTTGTCCTCCTTGCAGGAACCTGCCAAAGGCACGTGGTCCATCACAGGTTTCTATTGTTTCTACCACCGACAGTGCCTGCGGGTCCACGATGCTGACGGTGTTGTCGAACCAGTTTGCAATGACCACCAGATCTTCTCCTGCCGTCGTATCAATGCCTTCGGGATATTCTCCAACATCAATCACAGCCTCATGTTCGAGCGTCTCAAGAGACATGACGCTGAGGGTATTGGCATATTGGTTCGTGACGAACACGCGACCATGGGCGAAGGCGATGCCATATGGGCGTTCACCAACTGGGATCGTTGCGGTGACGGCGCCGGTTTCAGCATCGACCAGGCTGACATCGTTGCTGCCGACATTGCCGACGAACAGACGCCCATCGGGGGCAAAACGCAGTCCGAAGGGGCGCGTTCCAACCGGGCTGCGGTGCAGTAGCTGAAGAGTGTCGGCATCAAATACCGACACTTGATCCGCGTCCTTGTCGGCCGACGCCAGAAAACGCCCGTCTTTCGATATCGCGATACCCGCCGGGGCGGCTCCGGTGGGTAACTCGGTTTGCACCTTCAGAGTTTTGCTGTCCAGAACCCAAAGACGGGCGTTGTACCAATCCGAGACAAAAACCCGTCCGCGTTCTTGATCCAAAGCGATTCCGATTGGCCCCCCTTCAAGAGTGACTTGCGCTATCGCTTCACCGGTCTCAGCAGACAAACGCCTCACTGTTTTGCTGTTCGGGGACACGGTGAACAGCGTTTCATCCAAACCAACCGCCACACCCGCAGGCTTTCCGGGTAATGGCCAACGGGCTGTTTCCTGCATTTGTGCAAGATCTATCCGACTTAGTTCCTCACCGTTTTGACAGGTGATAAACGCTGTCTCTGCCAGTGTCGGGCTGCCAGAGAGCGCCAAGAACAACATCAGCGGGTAGTTAACTTGCCGCACCAAACCGCTCGATCAGCGCGTCGAGACCTGCCTGATAGACGCCGGTTACGGCGGCAACGGCGGCTTCGTCATTCAACTCGGCCGGAGGATCGTTGTTTGGATATCCGCGATAGAAAGCCCCACGCCATTCGATGATCGAACCACCTCCGTCGCGCGGTTTTACCGTCAGATGCGACGAGTAGTTGGTGACAGGCAGTACCTCTACCGCGACCTCGGTGATCCGGTAGGAGTAGCTCATTTTGTCTTCGCTGTACTTGTAAAGGATTTCATTGATCGTTGGCCCGCCTTCCTGACCAAGTGTCAGCAATCGGGTCGCATCAATCGCGTTGCCGCCGTTGCCTTCGGTCGCAAACACAGCCGGATGCCACGACATGTCATCAAAGTTCCCGACAACGGCCCAGACTTCCTCTGGTGAGGCTGCGACCTCAGCAGACAGCGTGACTTTCTGCCTGGTAGGCCCATGGGCCCAAACCTGACCCGGAACCAGCAGAGCGGCGGTTGCAGCAAGAAGAAGTCGTCGATTCATTCCATGTCCTCCCTGAATGCGCTGAGCGTTTACACGCGCGGCTCCGTCGCAGCGTGCCTCCTGTCAGAACTGACGTGCGAGCGCACGCTACCGGTCACCCGTGACACCCCCTGAGAAGTCGAGGGAAGCCGCGGGAAACCATAGCAAGATCAACCGTATACGCGCACTCTTATAAAATAAGAATCGAGCTCAATGATGAAGCTGTTAGGCTTTGTTTTACAACACGGCCAAAAGTATCGGTTCCGTTTTTCGGGGCGCTATGCCCCGGTTGGTTCAACCTGAACTCTGACATTCAGGCAACGGGAGGACATCTTGAGTATTCGCCTGCTGTCGCTGCTTGCGGCGCTTCTTTGGTATGCATCCGCGATGACCGCGGCGGCGCTTGATGTAAAGGCTGCGGTGCTGCGGATCGACTATCCATCGCTTCTGCCTATCTCGCGATATGATCTGAAACCCGACGATCTGGGGTTTGCTGGTGCGGCGCTTGGGGATGAGGATAACGGAACTACGGGCGGATTTCTGGGACATACCTATGAGACCGTCACTATTGCCGTTTCGCCGGAAGAGGCCGACGCCGCAATGGACCGGATCCTTGCCGGCGGCGTACGCCTGATCGTCCTTTTGGCCAAAGCCCCTGACGTACTGCGCCTGACGGACAAGGCGGCAGAGTCCGGGGCGCTTGTTTTCAACGTGTCTGCGCCTGATATCGACTTGCGCGACGCAAACTGCCGGGGCAACCTGCTTCATATCGCACCGTCCCGTGGCATGAAAGCCGATGCTGTTGCACAGTTTGCCGTCTGGAAGAAATGGGGCGACTGGTTCCTGTTGGCCGGATCCAACCCCGAGGATGTCAAGCTCGCCGACGCGTATCGCCGCGCGGCGAACAAGTTTGGTGCGAAGATCACCGAAGATCGGACCTTTGCGGATACCGGGGGATCTCGCCGAACGGATTCCGGTCATGTCCTAGTTCAGCGACAATTGCCACTGGACACACAGGATGTACGAGACCACGATGTTGTGATCGCCGCTGACGAAACCGACTATTTTGCGCGCTATCTGTCTTATCACCTTTGGACTCCGCGTCCTGTGATGGGTTCCGGCGGTCTGCGCCCGACGACGTTTCATGGAGCCCATGAAGCTTGGGGCGCGACGCAGTTCCACACCCGTTTCGAGGAAATGACGGGTCGATACGTGCGCCCGGAAGATTACAATACGTGGCTTGCTTTACGGGTTATCGGTGAGGCCGTGACCCGTGCCAGCACAGCCGAACCGGAAGGTGTGCGTGATTATGCCCTTTCGGACCAGTTCGAACTTGCGGCTTTCAAAGGACAGAAAGTGACGTTCCGCGACTGGAACGGGCAGCTACGCCAGCCGATCCTTCTGTATGACGGGTCAATCACTGTCAGTGTCAGCCCGCAGGAGGGATTTCTGCACCAGGTCTCGCCGCTCGATTCAATGGGATTGGATCGGGCGGAATCCAGCTGTCACGCTTTTGAGTAACCGGAGGTTTTGATGAAACGACTATTGCTGACCGTTGCCTTTGCGGCGCTTGCCTCGGGTCCGGCGCTGGCGGGCAAGGCTTTTGTCTCGAATGAGCGGGGCAACACCATTACCGTAGTTGATACCGAAACCTGGGATGTGATCACCGAATTTCCGGGCGGCAACCGCCCACGCGGCATCACTGTCAGCCCGGATGGCAGCAAACTGTATGTTTGTGCGTCTGACGACAATATTATTCGGGTGTTTGATACTTCGACTTATGAGGAATTGCCCAGCTTACCTTCTGGCCCGGATCCCGAGCTCTTCATTCTCGAACCCTCGGGTAAGCGGCTCTATATCGCCAATGAAGACGACAATCTGGTGACGGTTACAGACACCGAAACCCGCACCGTTCTGGCCGAGATTCCGGTAGGTGTCGAGCCCGAAGGCATGGGAATGAGCCCCGACGCCAAATTTGTGGTCAACACGTCCGAGACCACCAATATGGCGCATTTCATTTCCACCGAGGATTATTCCATCAAGCATAATGTCTTGGTCGACCAGCGCCCACGCTATGCCCAGTATACGGCGGATGGAAAACGCCTGTTCGTGACATCGGAAATAGGCGGAACCGTCACGGTAATGGACATTGCAGAAGACGGAACGCCGACGGTTGTTGGCAAAATCAGCTTCGAAGTGGCGGGCGTGCAACCGGAGTGGTTGCAACCCGTCGGTGCCAAGGTGACTTCGGACGGAAAACGTCTGTTCGTTGCTTTGGGGCCCGCAAACCGGGTCGCCGTTGTTGACGCGCAAAGCCTTGAAGTTCTGGACTATATCCTGGTTGGGCAACGGGTCTGGCAGCTCGATTTCACGCCGGACGAAAAATATCTGCTGACCACAAATGGTAATTCAAACGACATAACAATCATTGATGTGGCTGCAGAGAAAGCCATCAAATCAGTACAGGTCGGTCAACAGCCCTGGGGCGTGGTGACCATTGACTGAAGTTCTGGGAGGGACGGGAATGAAGAAATTAGTGATCGCAGTGATGATTGCAGCGTTGGGTGGACCAGTATCGGCGGCGCCACTGTGTGACGATCTGGGATTCGCCGGACTTCTGGCGAAATGCAACCGGGGAGAAACCATAAAGCTGACACTCGCCTCAGGGCAGCCGCTGGGTGAAGACGTGGTTCTGCAATCCGGCGCGTATTACAAGCTTGAGATCACCGCTGATGGTTCAGCGGAACTGGCCATCGAGGGGCCATCGTTCTTTCGCGCAATCTGGATGAACGAAATCGTGATTAACAAGATCGAAATTCGTCCGATGGCGGTAGATAGCATCGAGTTTGACAAGGCTGGCGTGGCTGAATTGTCGTTTATCGCAATCAAACCCGGCAGTCATGAAATTCGCATCCCCGGGTCCACGGGTGAAACGCAACGCATCACTGTTAGTATTCAATAGAGAAGGGATAGGTACATGAAAAATATTGGAATTTTTATAATCACCGGACTTTTGGCGGCGCCGGCTTCCGCCGACGAAGTTGATACCGAAACAGTGGAAAGGATTGAGGCCTATCTTGCCTCTATCGAATGCCAGATGGACCCGGATGACATCGAGGTAGAAGACGATGGGTATGATCTGGATGACGTCATTTGTAAGGGTGGCAACCAGTTCGATATCAAGCTGGACAAGGATTTGAATGAAGTCAGCCGAAAAGCGGAATAGCGAATAAACAGGATTGAGCCATGACCAAACTATTTGCCGCCTGCCTTGCACTTGCACTCATTTCGGGGGCTCTAGCCGCTGAGACCCTGCCGACCATTCGGGCGGCCGTACTCAAGATAGGTACGGTGAATTGGGAACTGGAGACCATTCGCCAGAACGGTCTGGATCGGAAACATGGCTTTATCCTTGATGTTCAACCTTTTGCCGACAATGGCGCAACGCGCATTGCGGTCGAAGGCGGCGAAGCCGATCTAGCCGTTGCCGATTGGATCTGGGTTGCTCGACAAAGGGCTGCGGGCAAGGGCTATGTTTTCATTCCCTATTCCAAAGCAGTTGGTGGCGTGGTTGTACCCGCTGACAGCCCTGCGACCAGTTTGAGGGATCTGGCCGGTGGCAAGATCGGCATAGCGGGTGGCCCGCTGGATAAATCCTGGCTGATTTTGCGCGCCTTTGCAGCACGGGAATATGGGATGGACCTGAAAGCCGACACCGAGCAGGTGTTCGGTGCGCCCCCTCTGATCTTCAAATCTGCTTTGAACGGTGACTATGCCGGCGCGATCAATTTCTGGCATTTTCTGGCCAAGATGAAAGCGTCCGGCATGAAAGAGCTGATCTCGGTTGAGGGTGCTGGGCAGGCTTTGGGGCTCGACACAAATACACCCCTGCTGGGTTATTACCTGAAAGAGACTTTTCTGAACGAACACCCCGACCTTGCGCAAAGCCTGTTTGCCGCCAGCCGCGATGCCAAGGACCTGTTGGCCAATTCGCCTGAGGCGTGGGAGGCGATCAGACCGCGCATGAACGTCACGTCCGATGCACAGTTTGAGCAACTCAAGTTCGATTGGATCGCCGGTATTCCCGATCGCCGCCCGGTTGATGAGGTTGCGGCCAACAAGATGTTGGAACTTATGGCCGAATTAGGCGGGGCTGAACTGGTGGGCGCTGCGACGACTGTGCCACAGGGTCTTTTTGCTGACGTGGAATAGGATCAGATGCAAAACGCGCGCCTTACGCCGCTTATGTCTATCGCAGGCCTTGTCGCGTTGTGGATTGTTTCAGCGTCTCTGACCGCTGATCCTCAGATTCTGCCGCAACCTTGGGATCTGTTTCCCCGGTTTCAGCAAGAACTTGCGTCAGGCGAATTGCTACGCAGCCTTGGCGCGACTCTGTTACGCGTGATCTGGGCCTTTGTGTTGGCGATGACCTTGGGAACGATCATTGGCCTGGCCATGGGGCGGTCGGATGCGCTGAACCGCTGGCTCGATCCATGGCTGGTTATCTTCCTGAACCTGCCCGCGTTGGTTCTGATCGTGCTGTGTTATCTCTGGATCGGGCTGACCGAAGCTGCGGCGATCACCGCAGTTACGCTGAACAAAATTCCCAATGTCGCAACGATCCTCCGAGAGGGCGGCAGGGCCCTAAGCCCAGATCTGGATGCTATGGCACAGGTCTACCGGATGCCGTGGCAAACGCGACTGCGTCATGTGATCCTGCCGCAGCTTGCCCCGTTTATCGCCGCTGCTGCACGGTCTGGGCTTTCTCTGATCTGGAAAATCGTGCTTGTGGTCGAATTTCTTGGGCGATCATCCGGTGTCGGGTTCCAAATCCACTTGTATTTTCAGCTGTTTGATGTGGCTATGGTGCTGGTTTACGCATTCTCGTTCATTGCGGTCATGCTGGTCGTTGAGTGGTTGGTTCTACAGCCTTTGGAGCGCAACGCTCGACGGTGGAGAACTGCATGATCCAAATTGACATCCACAAAAAGCACTTTGAAAACGATGCCGTTCTGGGCCCCATTGCCTTTGAAATCGCTGCCGGGGAAACAGTCGCTCTGACCGGGCCCTCGGGCATTGGAAAGACGACGCTGCTGAGATTGGTGGCAGGCATTGACCCGAACTTTGAAGGCCATATCGTTCGGCCGGATCGACTGGCCATTGTATTTCAGGAACCCACTTTGCTGCCATGGCGTTCGGCTATCGATAATCTGACCCTGATTCATGGCGACCTGTCGCAGGCTGAGGCCGACGCCGCGCTGACTGACGTGGGTTTGGAAGGAAAGGGGGATTTGTTTCCCGGCCAGTTGTCACTGGGTCAGCAGCGCCGGCTTTCTTTGGCACGCGCATTTGCCGGGCAGCCTGAGTTTCTGATTATGGACGAGCCCTTTGTGTCTCTGGATTCTGAAACAGCCGAGACGATGCTGACCCTGACCGAGGACCTCATCATGCGGCACCGGCCGGCGACCCTGTTCGTGACGCATTCCAGACCAGAAGCAAATCGGCTTTCCGACCGGATCCTAAACCTGATATCCGGGCCAGACGGGGCCGTTCTGGGTTAGGGGTCATTCGCAGACTTCGTCGCGGCACCGGGTGCGGTACGATAGATGAAAGGCGCATCCGCTTTGGCGGCATGTTTGTTTGCCTGGTTTTGCAGGGTCTGATGAAGGGGTGATTTGATGCAAACGGGATCGGTGGCGCTTGCGTCTCCGACAACGGCCATGGCCTGACAGCGGCAGCCGCCAAAATCAATGGTTTTGCGTTCGCAGGTTTTGCACGGGTCCGACATCCATTCCGTTCCGCGATAAGCATTGAACGCGCTGCCACTGTACCAGATATCCGCAAGCGGTTTGTCCTGCACCCTGTCAAATGTCAGATGCGGGATGGACTGTGCCGCATGGCAAGGCAGAACCAGACCGTCTGGCGCCACGTTCAGCCCGGTTGTGCCCCAACCGCCCATACATCGCTTGGGATAGTCATCATGATAGTCCGCCGGGACATAATCGATGACCAGTTGTCCCTTGAGGTCCTTCCTGGCCTCGGCCACCTGTCTCGTCACCTGTTGCGCCTGTTCCCGCGTCGGCATTAAGGCGTCCCTGTTCTTCAAGGCCCAGCCGTGGAATTGTACGGTTGCAACTTCGATCCGTCGCGCTCCCATTTCGCGCGCCAGTTCCAGCGCCCGCGGCAGTTGGTGGGCATTGTGACGGTGCAGCACGAAGTTCAGGGTCAGCGGAAACCCGATTTTTTTGATCCATTCGACCGTTTTCATTTTGCGGTCAAACCCACCTCGGTAGCCGCCTACCTTGTCCGCCATCGCGGCGTCAGTGCCCTGAAGAGAAAGCTGGATGTGGTCCAGGCCGACTTCGTCCAGCTCATGCAGGCGTCGCTCGGACAGTCCGATCGCCGAAGTGATCAGGTTGGTATATAGTCCAGCCTCACGCGCGGCGTTGACCAGCGCAACCAAGTCTCGGCGGGATGCGGGTTCTCCGCCTGACAGATGCAATTGCAAGACGCCAAGCGCCGCCGCTTCTCTGAAAACACGTGCCCAGGTTTCGGTATCCATTTCGCTGTCGAGTTTGGCCATTTCGACTGGGTTGGAGCAATAGGGGCAGGACAATGGGCATCGATGCGTCAGCTCGGCCAGCATGGCAATTGGGGGAGGGGTTTTTACCTGCATCAAATGACATCCAGAAAACGACGCACCCGAAGGGCATCCAGAAACCCCGAGCTGTCTTCGACAATCTGTTCTTCCGGGGCGTTGTACTTCTTTGACAGGCTTGCGGTGATCTGACCAAAGCTGCGTTGGCCGTCTACTTCGCTCAGAATCGCATGTCCGATCTGATCCAACGTCACGGCCCGTTCAGGTGCCAGCAGAACCCATTGTTCCCGCACAGAATCGTACTGGATGCGGACACCACGCGGAAGCAAGGGGACCTCCTGCGCCAACATCATGATGCCTGCCGCATCCGTAAACCGGTGTCCGGCTTCCATGCCCCGGGAGGAATTCGGGCAGGTTCGACATAAGCGCCCCACAAGGCATCCAGCTGCGACCAGAGGACATCGGTCTTGAATATCAGTGCTTTGGCTGCCGCTTCCTGTTTTTCTGCAGTGTCGGCATGATCCAATACCCATGCCAGGCCAAAGGCCACATCCTTGGGGGCTTCTTTCAGGCGGTTGCGGAAATAGGCAAGTGAGCTGTCATCCGCAAAATCGTAATGCTTAAGCAGGCCTTCGATCCTGTTGGCGTGAATCTTGGGAGCAAATAGTTCAGTGAGTGAGGCCGCAACCGCTTCCAGCAACGACTTTTCACGGACGTATCGCACGTAAGCGTCCACCGCAAATTTGGTGGCAGGCAATACGCCGTCACATGAGGCGACATATTCCGGATCCAGACCGACTGCTTCGGCCAGTCGCAACCAGCGCCGGATACCACCTTCGTTGTCTTCCGTGCCGTCATGATCTTCGATCCGCGACCGCCAGGCTCGGCGCAGCGCGGGATCATCTACACGCGACATGAAGGCGGCGTCCTTCATCGGGATGGAATGCTGATAATAGTAGCGGTTGATCACCCAGGCCCGCACTTCGTCAGGCGTGCATTGACCACCGTGCAGGCGATGATGAAAAGGATGCAAGTCGTGGTAACGCTCGGCTCCGATCTGACGAAGCCGGGCCTCGAACTCTTTGCGGCTTTGGGTCATAGTGTTATCTCCATGCCATCTTGGCCTATCGTCCAGCCTTTGGCCCGTGCCTGAGCGTTCTCAGTGCTGTCGGGGCGCAGAACCGGATTGGTGTTGTTCATGTGGATAAACACTTTCCGGCCGATTTTCATATCAGCGAAACCGGCGATCGATCCATCTGGGCCGTCCATCGACATATGGCCCATGCGCTTGCCCGTTTTCTGACCCAGCCCGGCCTGCACCATTTCTGTGTCGTGCCAAAGCGTGCCGTCGAAAAACAAAAGATCGGCCTCGTCAAGCCGAGCGCGCAACTCGGGCGTCAATGCGGCACAGCCCGGTATATAATACGCCGTCTTCCCTTGTGTGCTTAGTGCCACCCCGACAGTTTGTTCGCCAACCAGCTCGGTTTCGACGTGTTCCCCTTCAAGATACAGAGGCACTTTGCCGGGCACAGGGAACAAAGTTGCCTCCAAGCCTGAAACCAGTTCGAATGTCTCATTCAACGAGATCGACGCGCGTTTCACGACCGAGGCGTTCAAGGCGTCGAATATCGGATTCTGCGCTAGAACATCCTGAATGCTTTGAGTCGCAAACAGCGTAAATGGCTGCATCTCGCGCAACGTGAGCAAGCCAGCCACATGGTCAATATCACCGTTTGTAACCAGTACAGAATTAATCGGCATCTCGCGCAACCCAGTCGGATACAGGAGAGGTGTATTGCCGAGCTGTGCTCGAATATCCGGAGATGCGTTCAGGATGGCCCAGTTCTGACCATCGGGGGACACGGCGAGTGATGACTGCGTCTGCGCGGGAATAACTCCGCTTCGGGCCAGATTGCAGTTCTCACATCCACAATTCCATTGCGGAAGGCCGCCTCCAGCAGCGGCCCCAAGTATTATTGCGCGCAACGTCATCTATTGTTGGCGCTTGCGGCTGATCAGATCAGGCCGCCACCGCGCTCATCGTCATGATCGGGGCCGTACATGTTGATTTCCATGCCGCATTCGATTTCGCGAATAACAGGTCTGTTCCAAGCCATATCAGGGTCCTCCTCCTAAGGTGTGCTGGTTTCCAATGTGGCAGGACTTATCGGATGGTGCGACTCTTAATTCATAAGAAAGAATTAGACTTTGGTCGGTACTCAGCTGTCATCCAATAACGGAGCGACACCTTGAAGGCAAAACCCTTGATTGCGTATGGTTTTGATTTCAAACCCAAAATCGTCTGACGCTAGCTTTCTTCTCAGATACCCAATATAGACGTCCACCACATTTTCGTTGCTGGATCCTTCCTGCGACCAAAGCGTGTCAAACAGCTCTCCCCGGGAAATTGGCGATCCGGCCTGGCTGTTGAGCAACGTGAGCAGATCGAATTCACGTTCGGTGAGTGCAATGCTTGTCTCTCGGATTGAAATTGTTCTGTCCCGCGTGGATAGCCGCGCGGGGTCCGGGCGGTGAGAGAGTGCGCGCTGTTCCTGTACTTGCAATCGGGCGACAAGTTCATCAAAGCTGAACGGCTTTACGACATAGTCATCGGCTCCGGCTTCCAGCCCTGCGGCGCGATGGTCGACATCCGATAGCGCCGACAACATCAGGATCGGGATTCCGACCCCAGCACAGCGCGCAGCTCGGACCAGTTCGACACCGCTATCCGTTCCCAGCATCACATCAACAATCGCACCTGAGAATGCACCGCTTTTCAACCGTTCCAACCCTTGGTCGGCGCGGTTTTCAGCCTCGGCTGAGTAGCCGTGCAGCGTCAGGCCCCGGACAAGGGCCGACGTGATTCTGGGGTCGTCATCTATGATCAGAAGCTTGGAGACCATGTATTTATTCTATGCCTTCGCCAGCGGTAATCGAATGCAGACAATTGTACCGGCATTTGATCCCAGAGCATTGTTGCGAGGAACCGGGCTTGCCACCGAAATGGTTCCTTCATGGGCCTCGACGACCCATCTGGCCAGTGCCAGCCCGACACCGAAGCCCTGACTGTTTGCCGCCCCTCCCTGAACAAACCGCTCGAAGATCCGGGTTTGGGCGCCATCGGGAATGCCGGGGCCGTTATCCGTTAGCTGTATTTGAACACCGCTGTCTACTGTTTTACCGGACAGTAACAACGCCTTCCCTTCGCGCGCATGTCGGATCGCATTGCGTATCAGGCTAAGCAGGACCTGACGAATCCAATTCAGGTCACAGTGCAACGAACAATCCGGGAAGCGGCCCGTTTCGAGCTGCATGTTGGCGCTGTCGATTTCAGGCTGAATGTCGCTGACAATTGTTTGTATCAGATCGCATAGTGCAACGTTAGTTGGTTCCAGAGCCAGCTCACCGGTTTCGGATCGGGCGACGCGTAGCAAATCATCGATGCTCTGGTTCAGTTTTGCGGCGCTGTTTTCGATTGTTGCCAACACCTCTGGCGCGGTCTGGACATCCCTCTGGCCAATCTGAGCTTCCATCATGATCACCGTCAGCGGTGTGCGCAGTTCGTGACTGACATCAGCAAAAAAGCGGCGCCGGTTTTCGTCAATCTTGGACAGGGATTCGTTTGCAGCGCTAAGTTCCCGGGTTCGCTGGGCAATGGTCTCGTTTAACCGGGCCCACTCTGCGTCAACCTCGGCCTGGCGTTGTCTCAATGCAGCCGCCATGCGGTTGGTCTCGCCATATAACTGGCCGATCTCATCATTGCGGGTTTGCGGCAGCGAAATTGCGAATTCGGATTGGCCGACCTGAACCGCCGCATTGCGCAGCCGATCCAGGCGAGAGAACTGCGGCCGCACCAGACCAAAGTAGAACCACGCCGTGCTGAGCAAGGCGAATAATGCCAGTGTCAGTGCCACCCAAGTCAGAACCAGGCGGGTCCTTTCGATCCCGGCCAATACGGAATTTCGAAACAGAACCTCGGTATTCACCGCCTGACTGAGCAGAGGATCAAACGCCGACGCAAACGAGTCGACATGGGCACGCAGCCGCGCCTGATCGGCCTCCGCGTCGGCCAGCCCTTCCAGCGTGCTGGCCAGAAGCGCCTCCATTCTGGCCAGACCCAAGGATTGGGTTCCGTAACGCGATTGTTCGTCCAGCCCCAGGGACTGAACCGCGGCAACAGCGTCTTCCACATCAGAACGAAGCTGCAGAAACGTTGTCGCAATCTGGTCTCGGATCGGGGAAAGGCGATCAATTCGTGACTCGACTGTTTGGCCGGTTTGTATCGACTCGGTTGCGATCACAAGAAAGGTGGCGGCCTGGGTCGACAGAGCCGCATAGCGTGCCATACGGGTTTCCGAAGCCAGCGCGGTTTCCAGACGGCTGGCGACGTTCTGCATCCCGAAGTAAAGGGTTGCGGCCGCCAGCAAGGTGCCTGATCCAAGCACGACGGCACCAAGGCCCAGCCGGGTTTTCAGAAGCAGACTGCGCTTTGCGGTTTGTGGCGCGGCTGTCACGATTTCCGCCTCATCAGGCCCCGGGCCGGATCATACCCCCAAACGGCGATCGCGCTCAGTATCGCAGTTGATGCCAGAACCCACAGCAGGGCCCCCCAGTTGATCTGCAAGTAAAGCAGAAACCGGATCAACTCGACCACATGCGTGAAAGGATTGAGCGCACAGATATCACGCAGCAACGGCGAGCTTTCAGCCATTTTCCACAGCGGATAGAGGGCGGAAGACAAGAAGAACATCGGGAAGATGACAAAGTTCATTACGCCGGCAAAATTCTCTAGTTGCCTGATGAAACTGGACAGCACCAGCCCCAGCGCGCCCAGCATCAGACCGCCCAGAACCAATCCCGGTAGAACCGCGACATAACCGGGCAACGGCAGGACAATGCCGAACAAAGCGGCCAATGCGAGAAACGTATAGACCTGCAGGATGGATATCGCCGTTGATCCCAGCAGGCGGCAGAGCAACAACCACCAGCGCGGGAACGAACTGGTCAGCAGCAGACGCATCGAGCCCATCTCGCGGTCATAGACAAGGCTCAGTGAGCTTTGCATCCCATTGAACAACAGAACCATCGCACAGAGGCCAGGGATGATATAGGTCTCGTAGGTGATATAGGTCTGATAGGGTGGAATTATCGACAGGCCCAGGGCGGCACGAAACCCTGCAGCGAAAATCAAAAGCCAGACCATTGGCCGAACCAGAGCTGCGAGAAATCGTTCACGTTGATGGATGAAACGCAGAAACTCGCGTTCGATGATGGCACGTGCGACACCCAGGAACCCGCTCATGTCGCAACCTCGGTTCGGGACAGGAACCAGTCGGGCAGGGTTTGATCCCCCCGCAGGCTGCCTGTCTGCCCACTGGCAATAATCTGACCGCGATGCAGAACCAGCAGCTGGTCGTCGTCGCGCACTTCATCTGTCAGGTGCGTGGCCCACAAGATGCACAACCCCTGTTCCGCCAGGTCGTGCACATGGTCGGTTATCGCGTGCCGTGCCGCGGCATCAAGCCCAACTGTTGGCTCGTCCAACAGCAACACCGATGGTTCGTGCAGCAGGGCACGAGCCAGTTCCATCCGACGGCGATGACCACCATTAAGATCGCGTACACGTTCCCCGGCACGTTCCCGCATGTTCAGCCGATCCAGCGCTGCGTCGATACGGTCGGGGACATCGGATCGAGGTAGCCCATGCAGCGCGGCAAAATAGGTCATGTTCTGGCGTACCGTCAAACCCAGATCCAGTGTCGGTTGCTGAAAGACCACGCCGAGCTTTGCCAGCGCCTTGCGCGGGGATTGGCGAAGATTATGGCCTGCGACCGTGATTTCACCATCTGGCGCTACTAGCAATCGCGTGAGCAACGACACCAGTGTCGATTTCCCAGCCCCATTCGGACCAAGCAGACCGCAGAACGTCCCCGCCAACACGTCAAAAGAGACAGCATCCAAAGCCGTCTTGGCGCCATAGTGAAAACTCAGGTCGCGTACCGCGAGACCAGGATTGGATTCCGCCGAAGGGCGCGCGTCTGACATTCTTCCTCCGTCCCGGACCGTGGGTCTTGACAGCAGCTTGCAATGTCGGGCCGCGTTTCTCAACCTTCCAGTCTGAGGCTCGTCCACGACTTAAGTATGTGAAGGTTCACGGATTTGATGCATGTGCCCGCAGGATTTGTCGCGACGTTTCGACCAACTGAGTTTGTGAGGCGAAGCGGTGCCTTATTGGCGGTAGCAACCGTATTGCGGAAACCGCTCTTCAGTTCGCGGCCAGCAAAAATGATCGTAACTCGTTGAAGGCGGGGGATCTGCTGAACGATGGAGTAAATTTCGCCACCATTGCACTCGGAAGCTTCAACGAGGCTGAAAAAGGGCGGACCAGATCGCCAGAGTCCAGCAAGTTCTGTACCAGAATTTCGTGCGCCATCAACACGCCGCCGCCATGACGCGCCTCCTCCAGCGCGACAGAATATAGCGAGTGTACAGTTCCCGTCTGCGGCACGTTTGCTCCACCAGGCTGACTGTTCAACCAATTGCCCCAATCATTTGCCCACGACCCGTCATGGAGAAGTGTTTCCTTCGAAAGATCCGAAACAGAATTCAATCTGTCCGCGACTGAGGGGGCGCAAACTGGGAAAATCACATCTTCCGCTATTCTGATTTCGTTTGCTCCGATCAGCTCACTAGTAAAAAACAGGGTCATGTCAAAAGGTTCACGCGCGAGGTTTGGCGGTGTTTCGAGTGCAACAACAGACACGGACAAATCCGGAGCAATACGCCTTAGCTTTCCAAGCCGCGGGGCCAGCCACAACTGCGCGATCGACGGCAACGCAGCAACTTTGACCTTCCGAGGCAAGGCCTTGCTTCGGAGTTCCTGCACAGCCATTCCCAATTGGTCAAACGCCTGGCTAAACCCGGGCAAAAGCTCTTCGGCGAGCGCCGTCATCTCAACCCCACGGGCATTTCGGACAAAAAGTTGGGTGCCCGCCCAAGCTTCCAGGGTCTTGACGTGCTGGGTTATCGCGCCCGCGGTAACGGATAGCTCGTCTGCCGCAGCGGCAAAACTTCCCAGCCGAGCTGCTGCCTCAAATGCTCGCAGGGCATTGAGATGTGGACCTTTTGGACGACGAGGAGAAAGTGACATCTACTTGAGCCTTAGTTTTTCTGCGGCAAATAAATAGCAATACTGATTTGCTTCCGCCAGTGAAACTCTGGATTTTGGATTAAACCAAAACGCATCGGAGGAGCCCGGATGTCGCGGCACTTTGAAAATCCAGTCGGGACGACCGATCCCGTCGTCGCAGAAGCTCTTGCAAACGAGAAAAAGCGTCAGCAGAATCAAATTGAGCTGATCGCGTCCGAAAACATCGTCAGCCGTGCAGTGCTCGATGTCCTCGGACATGAGATGACCAACAAGACGCTTGAGGGGTATCCGGGTAACCGGTTCCACGGAGGTGGTCAGTTCGTCGACGTCGTCGAGCAAGCGGCAATCGACCGCGCCAAGGAATTGTTCGGGTGCGACTATGCCAACGTTCAGCCCCATTCCGGCAGCCAGGCGAACCTTGCTGTTTTCTTTCTGCTACTCAAGCCTGGCGACAAGGTCTTGTCGCTGGATCTGGCAGCTGGCGGTCACCTGAGTCACGGCCTGAAAGCCAACCTGTCGGGTCGCTGGTTCGAATCGCATCACTATGGTGTTGATGCCGACTCCGAAGTTATTGACTGCGATGCGCTGGAAAAACTGGCTGAGGAAATCCAGCCAAAGCTGTTGATCACGGGTGGTTCTGCCTATCCGCGCGAAATCGACTTTGAGCGCATGGGGCAAATCGCGAAGAAGGTGGGCGCACATTTCCACGTGGACATGGCTCATATTGCCGGGCTTGTCGCCGCTGGCGCGCATCCCTCGCCTTTCCCACACGCTGACATTGTAACTTGCACCACGACAAAAACACTGCGTGGCCCGCGTGGCGGACTGATCCTCACGAACAACGAGGACTGGTTCAAGAAGCTGCAGTCTGCGGTTTTCCCCGGCGTTCAGGGCTCGATCCACAGCCAGGTACTGGCAGCCAAAGCTGTTTGTCTCGCAGAAGCGCTTACGGACGAGTTCAAGGATTACGGAGCACAGGTTAAAGCCAACGCCGCCAAACTTGCAGAAACCTTGCAGACCCGGGGCTTGCGTATTGTTTCCGGTGGCACCGACACGCACCTGGTACTCGTGGATCTCAGCCCAAAGGGTATCACGGGCAAACGTGCTGAGGTCGTCCTGGAAAAGACCAATATCACGGCAAACAAAAACGCGATCCCCAATGACAGCACACGTCCGACAGAATGGGTTGGGTTGCGTCTGGGCGTGAGCGCAGCCACGACCCGCGGAATGAAGGAAGCCGAGTTCGAAGAGTTGGGCAATGTGATTGCGGACTTGATCGAAGCTGAGGCAGCAGGTGATGCTGACGCGACAGTCCTGCGCTGTAAAGCTACAGTCGCCGTGTTGTGCGCGTCATTTCCCACCTATGCGGTGTAAACACTCCTTGCCCGGAAATGGCCCAGTTCCTTACGCTGTGTCTGCGATCAAGCTCTCGTGGTGCAGGTCAAGCCGTTTTTTGATCCGCGCCACCATTGTCATCCCCGATCCGACCTCGTTCTGCCGGTTGAGCGGGTGCCTCGACGCCGATGATCCGGGTCAATCCGGCAGTTTTCAAAGTAACTTAGGGTTACAGGGCATTTAACTGCGCTGGACCATTTGCGTGTGAGCGTCACCGCGGCGGCTACGAAAACTCGTGCCTGATTGTGTGTTCAGGCTGGACCCTATTGGCAAGTTTTGGCATATTCGTGCAATGCCAAACCATAGGGCCGGCCAATGCTAGCACCCGAACGCCACGCCATTATTCTGGAAGAAGTCTCGCGCCAACCCGCGGTCTCGATCCGATCTCTGACTGAACGGCTTGGTGTATCCCGGGAAACCGTGCGCAAAGATATTGAACAGCTGGCTCAGGAGAACAAGCTTCATCAGGTGCGGGGCGGGGCGACCAGTGTGCGCAGGCAGGAACCTTCCATGGCCGACCGGTCCCAAACCAACCCGGAGGGTAAGAAGCGGATTGGAGCCTATGTGGCCAGCGTAATCCCGGACGGGGCCAGCGTGATAGTTGACAATGGGTCAACGACACTGGCAGCGGCGCAGGCTTTGGCGACTGTGCGCCAGAATCTTACTATATATACCAACGACTTAACTATTGCTTCTGTGCTGGCACCAGCGGCCACCGAAGTCACGCTGCTGGGCGGGCGGCTGGATTTTTCAGAGAATGCTACGTTGGGTTTGGACACGCTCGACCACCTGTCGCGGTACAATGCGGAATATGCACTGATAGGGGTCGGCGGTGTGAGTTCTCGGGCATTGTTTACAGACTTTTCGCTAGAAGGTGCCAACCTGCGTCACATGATGATGGAACGGGCGCAGCGGCCACTGATTCTGGCGGATGGCAGCAAGTTCGATGTGGTTGGTCCGATCGCGATGAAACCGCTGCCGGTGAAAGCAGCACTGGTGGTGGATGAGGAGTTGCCAAATAGCATAGTTGGCGCGTTACAAAATCAACCCGTGGATATTGTGAAAGCGTAACGCAAAAATAAGAAAGCAGTTGCCAAAATTTGCAAAGTGCAAATAGGGTGGAAGCAAATCCGAATCCCTGAGTACGGAGCGAGCCGATGGCTGACACCAAACTTCCGCACAGCGCACAATATGTCATTGTGGGAGGCGGTATCATTGGCTGCTCGGTTGCGTATCATCTGACCAGGATGGGGCATCGTGACGTGGTGCTTCTGGAGCAGGGGCAGCTGAGCTGTGGCACCACATGGCATGCGGCCGGTCTGGTTGGTCAGTTGCGCAGCCAACCCGCGATGACCAACCTGATCCGCTATTCGACCGAGCTCTATTCGCAGCTTGAGGCAGAGACCGGGCTCGCGACAGGCTGGATGGAGTGTGGCTCGGTTACTGTTGCACGGACAGATGACCGTATGACCATGCTGCTGCGCACGGCTGCGGCGGCGCGGGCGCAGGGTGTCGAGGTTCAGGTCATCAGCGCACAGGAAGCGCAGGACAAGTGGCCGGTAATGCAGGTGGATGATGTCAAGGGCGGGTTGTGGATGCCTGGGGACGGCAAGGCAAATCCGACCGATCTGACTCAATCGCTGGCCAAGGGCGCACGGATGGGCGGCGCAAAGGTGATCGAGGGCATAAAGGTCACCGATATCCTGACTGAGAATGGCGCGGTAAGCGGTGTGGTGACTGATCAGGGCACGATCAAGGCCGACGTCGTAGTCAATTGCGGTGGCCAATGGGCACGGCAACTTGGCAAGATGTGCGGCGTCAACGTTCCCATGCATTCGGCCGAGCATATGTATATCGTGACTGAGCAGGTTGAGGGTGTGACCCCTAACCTGCCGGTGCTCCGCGATCCAGACGGTTACATCTATTTCAAGGAAGAAACCGGTGGCTTGGTGTTGGGTGGGTTCGAACCTGAGGCCAAGCCCTGGGCAATGAATGGAATACCTGACAAGTTCTTCTTCCAGTTGCTGCCCGATGACTGGGACCAGTTCGAGATTCTTCTGAAAAACGCACTGGTCCGGGTGCCGCAGATGGCCGAAGCCGGCGTGCGCAAATTCTACAACGGCCCCGAGAGCTTTACGCCCGACAACAACTATCTGCTTGGAGAGGCCCCTGAACTGAAGAACTTCTTCATCGGCGCCGGGTTCAACTCGATGGGTATTGCCAGCGCCGGCGGGGCAGGGCGCGCTCTGGCAGAGTGGATTGTCGAGGGGGCTCCGACCTCGGACCTGTTTGCCGTTGATATCCGCCGGTTTGCCAGTTTCAACAACAACCCCACTTGGCTGCATGACCGGGTCAAGGAAACTCTGGGACTTCATTACGCGATGCCCTGGCCGAACCGAGAGCTGGATTCGGCGCGTCCATTCCGACGTTCTGCCCTCTATGACCGTCTGGCTGCGAAGAATGCCGTATTTGGATCGAAAATGGGCTGGGAGAGGGTGAATTATTTTGCGCCTGAAGGTGAGGCGCCCGAGATTCATTACAGTTTTGGCCGTCAGAACTGGCATGACGCGGTTGCCACTGAGCATAAGAATACCCGCGAGGGGGTTTCGGTCTTTGACCAGAGCTCGTTTGCCAAGCTCCTGGTTCAAGGTCGCGATGCCTGTGCCCAGCTAAACCGGATTTGTGCGGCCAATGTGGATGTGCCGGTGGGTCACACAATCTACACTGGCCTGCTGAATGAGCGCGGCGGGTATGAATCTGATCTGACCGTGCTGCGCCTGAAGGATCAGGAGTTCATGCTGATCACGGGCTCGGCACAGGCTGTGCATGATGCGGATTGGATACGCAGGAATTTCGTCGAGGATGCACACGCATTCCTGACGGATGTCACTTCGGCCTGGTCAGTGCTGGCCGTGATGGGGCCAAAGTCTCGCGACGTGCTCCGCAAGCTGACCAAAGCTGACCTGTCCAATGCCGGTTCCCCATTTGCCGCGGTACAGGAGATTGACCTGGGTTACGCCACCGTGTTGGCAAATCGCATGACCTATGTAGGCGAACTGGGTTGGGAACTGGTGGTTCCGGTTGAATTCACCATCGGTGTCTATGAAGACCTGATGTGCGCCGGAGCAGAGCACGGCATTCGCGACGCCGGATATTATGCGCTGGAGGGGCTGCGGCTGGAAAAGGGATACCGCGCCTGGAGCCGTGAATTGACCCCCGGTATCACACCGTTGCAGGCGGGGCTGAGTTTTGCGGTCGATTTCGAAAAGCCGGGCGGCTTTATCGGGAGAGAGGCGCTGCTGGCTGCGAAAGAAGACCCCAGTCACCTGAAAACCCGCATTGTTCAGCTGGTGCTGGATGATGGCGCACAGCAGCTTTGGGGCGGCGAGGCCGTCCTGTGTAACGGCGTTGAAATCGGAGAAGTTCGTTCAGCGGCGTATGGCCATACGCTGGGGGCAGCGGTAGCTTTATGCCAGCTTGACGCTCCGGAACGCATCACATTGGAATATATCCTGAACGGCGGTTTCGAGATTGATCTTGCCGGAACCAGATTTTCAGCAACAGCCCATTTAAGAAGCCCATATGATTTCGGGAACGAACGACCCAAGATGGACGGCTAGGTTCCGATGGTAACCGACTGGCCTAAATCCAGATGAAACACTGTTCTGTCATCAAACCTGACACGGCGCATGTCACGGATATCAGCACTTTTGTGCTGGGATGGATTGCCGTTGGATCAGCTTTCGTTGGGGTTGGCCTATCTGAGAGCCGAACTGTAATGAAAGAAAAAAAACTTGCCTATATCGTCGAGCCACTATGACAATACAGGCAGTTCTCATCGTATTGACCGCAGCCGTGTTGCACGCGCTCTGGAATGCAGTTGTCAAAGGCGCGCCCGACAAAGCCGTGGTTTTGGGGCTGGTGTCGCTTGGCCACGCTGTGCCTGCGTTGATTGCGTTGCCTTTTGTCGGGTTGCCGGTTTGGGCAGCTGTCCCCTTCATCATCGGTTCGACCCTGATTCACTGGGGTTACTATTGGTTTCTCAACACCGCGTACAAGCACGGTGACCTGTCGGTAGTGTACCCAATCTCACGCGGGATGACGCCAATCCTGGTTACGGTGGGTGCTATCATTTTTGCGGGTGAGTTTCTGCCGCCGATCGCATGGGCCGGTATTGTCTGCATCTCGGTTGGGATCGGGTGTCTTTCCTTGGCCGGGCTGGGCAGAAACACAAACTGGATCGCCGTAGCGGCCGCGTTTGGCACGGGTCTGATGATTGCGTCCTATTCGATCGTGGATGGTATCGGTATCCGGCTTTCCGGAAATACGTTGGGATACATTGCAGCATTGTTCGTTGCCGAGATTATTGTTGCCGGGTTTATCTTCACGACCAGATGGCAGCGTTTCGTTGCACTGCCCAAGCGCTATGTCTGGGCGGGTCTGACAGGCGGCGTCATCTCTGGGCTGGCGTACGGGTTGGTACTCTATGCCAAGACCATTGCGCCCTTGGGCGTGGTATCCGCCCTCCGGGAAAGCTCAGTTATCTTTGCGTCGCTTATTGGTGTGATGTGGTTTGGTGAGGGGCCAAAATCCAACAGGCTTCTTGCAGCGACCATCGTCGCGATCGGAATAGTAATCCTTGCAATGACACGTTGAGCGTCCTTCGGGGCATCGAAGAAAAGTTTGCGGAATTCAGACCCTGAAACATGCCTGAGTGTTCTGCTGATCGTCATAAGCCAGTTCCGCAATGATTTGGTGGGGTAGGGCGGTTTCGGTTGGGTGGCGGACGGCCCAAGCCGCGAAGACCTTGGGGAAACGTGGTTGGTTTTGCCCGCCGTTTTGCCGCCAACAAGCCTGTTGAGCCAGCCGGGTATCCCTTTTTGTCCCAGCCTCAATGAAAAGACAAAGCTTGAAAGATGTCTTGGATGATACGGAAGCCGAACGCTCTGAACGCAGCGGTTTTTAACTCGCCTTTGGTAATCCGGAAGAGCCGACGAACCGGATGTCAGACCTCAGATTGCCTTCGCGGCAGTCCAGTTTGTCCATTCTCTGTACGAAACCATACCGGCTGGCCGCAATTGGTGCCTGCACGCTGCATGTACACTTGGATATGGATTAAAACGGGGAAGATGCGCCGATAGGGATACGTTCGGAATAATGGACCATGAGATCGCACAAAAGCAAAAACCAGGTTCGTGAATTCGCCCTGTTCGGCCTGACGCCTTGCCAATTTCACCTATAGGTAATGCTTATGACATCGAAGATATAATCGATTTTTATTGGCGTTTTTATCTGTCAAACTGCTGTCAAACAATCGGTGCATAATAATCGAGTTCGAACGCCGCGTAAGAATGGCGAAAACAACATAATTACCAACAGAGGATCACAATGAAACACACGACATCATTTCTCGCGGCTCTGACTATAGGTGCGCTAACGGCAACGGTTGCGGCATCGGAAACTGAATTGACAGTTTATACCGCAGTCGAGGCGGAAGACTTGGCCCGGTACGCCGAAACTTTCAATCAAAGTCACCCTGATATCAAGATCAATTGGGTTCGCGACTCGACCGGCATCATTACGGCGAAATTGCTGGCAGAACGTGATAATCCGCAGGCAGACGTTGTTTGGGGCCTGGCCGCCACGTCGCTGCTGCTGCTGAAATCAGAAGGTATGTTGGAGCCTTATGCGCCGGCTGGTGTGGAAAAGCTGGACAAAAAATTTGTTGATGGCGACAACCCCCCTGCCTGGGTCGGTATGGACGCCTGGGTTGCTTCCGTCTGCTACAATACAGTCGAGGCCGAGAAGGCCGGGTTGACCCCGCCGACTTCCTGGAAGGATCTCACCGACCCAATGTACAAAGATCAGGTGATCATGCCCAACCCGAATTCATCGGGTACAGGGTTCCTCGATGTGTCCAGCTGGTTGCAGATGTTCGGTGAAGAAGGTGGTTGGGAATACATGGATGCGCTGCACGAGAACATTGCACGGTACACCCATTCAGGTTCAAAACCTTGCAAGTTGGCGGCAGCAGGCGAGATCCCTATCGGCATCTCTTTCGCGTTCCGCGGGGCAAAATCCAAAGCCGACGGCGCGCCGCTTGAGATCATCGTGCCTTCTGAAGGCGTAGGCTGGGACATGGAAGCCACCGCAATTGTCGCTGGCACTGCAAATCTGGAGGCCGCACAGAAGCTGGTGGACTTCACGGTCACCAAGGAAGCCAACGAGATGTACAACACCGGCTATGCCGTCGTGGCTTATCCAGGTGTTGCAAAGCCGGTTGAGCACTTCCCAGACGGTCTGCTGGATGCAATGATCGAAAACGATTTTGAGTTTGCCGCCAATAATCGCGCGGCAATCCTGAAGGAATGGCAGTCTCGCTATGACGGAAAGTCGGAAGCGAAGTAATCCCTTTAGCAGGAGAGGCTTTTGTGCCTCTTCTGCACACCAGTTTCTTGTTCCCCAACAAACAACTTACTCACCCGGTTCAAACCGGCCAGGATCGGCCGTGCCCGAGGTGCAGATGTGAGGACCTCTCCCGTGCTTCAGAAAACACCACCCGGTGAACTGTATCTCAGCATCCAGAATTTGTGGAAGGCGTTCGGCAGCTTTCTGGCGCTCAAGGACATCTCTCTTGAAATCAATGAAGGGGAATTTGTCTGCTTTCTAGGCCCGTCCGGTTGCGGTAAGACCACTCTTTTGCGGGCGATTGCCGGATTGGATTTGCAGACAAAGGGTACGGTCATGCAGGATGGCAAGGACGTATCCAATCTCCCCCCGTCCGAACGGGATTTCGGGATTGTGTTTCAGTCCTACGCTCTGTTCCCGAACCTGACGATTGAAAAGAACATCGCCTTTGGCCTTGAAAACACCGGCCGCAGCAAATCGGATATCGCTGTTCGGGTAAACGAACTCTTGAATCTGGTTGGTTTGCCGGAACAGGGCAAGAAATATCCAGCGCAATTGTCAGGTGGTCAGCAGCAACGGATTGCACTGGCCCGCGCCATCGCGACCAACCCGGGTCTTTTGCTTCTGGATGAGCCGTTATCGGCGCTGGACGCCAAAGTGCGCGTTCATCTGCGGCATGAGATCAAGGAGTTGCAGCGAAAGCTGGGTGTGACCACCGTGATGGTGACCCACGATCAGGAAGAAGCGCTGGCCATGGCAGACCGGATCGTGGTCATGAATCATGGTGTGATCGAACAGGTGGGGCCTCCCACCGAAATCTACCGGGAGCCGGCCAATCTGTTTGTCGCCGACTTTATCGGTGAAATGAACCAGATCCGGTCGCAGGTTACCAAAGGCGGACGATTGAGCGTCGGGGAAAAGACCTTTGCCTGCCTTAGCCACAAATTCAACGATGGGACCCCGATCATCGCAGCTATTCGACCCGAAGATATCATCCCTCATGAAGCTGGTTACCTGGACACAGGTGGCAATCGGAACTGCATAGAGGTCACGCTTGATGAGATGGAGTTCCTGGGTTCGTTCTGGCGCTGCCGATTGAACAACGAGAGGTTCGGATCATCGGAACTAATCGCGGATTTCTCGATCAACGCTGTACGTCGTCTTGAGCTGGAAGAAGGGCGCAGCATGGTGATTGAGCTCCCCGAAAACCGCCTTATGGCTTTTGACGTCCCGGAGGCTGAGGCATGAGCTCGCTTTCGACCAACCAAGGCACCTTGCCTGTCGGGCCGGACATCAAGCCAAAGCTCAGCCGCGACGACATCCTGATGCGCGGAAGCATGATGGTGATCGCGCTGTATCTGGTGGTGACGTTGGCGTTGCCACTTTACACGATGCTCTCCAAGTCGTTCTCGACCTATCGGATAGAACTGTCCCAGTATGAGTTTCTGGTAAGTGACGATGCAGGCGTATTCGATGGAACGATCCTGTCGGCTGACGAACTGAACAGGCAATTGAGGGTCTTTTCCGACACTGATCTGGTGACGGGCTCGGACGGACGTTTGCCTGTGACCGGACTCTTCCCTGATTTCAGCTTTCGCAGCCCGGTCATGTACAAGATCCGTAACACAACGGATACCGGGCGCTTTCTGGTCGGGTCGACTTTGAATGAAGGCGCCGATTGGGTCGAGCTTGATTCCAACACGTTCCGCCGGGTGCAAATGCGGCCGGTCCAGTCGCGAGGACTGGACAATTTCATCAACTACTTCTCGACACCGGCACTGTTCAATTCGATCAAGAACTCTCTTTGGATTTCGGTTGTCAGCACCATTGTAACGGTGACGCTGGCGTTTTGGTTCGCCTATGCGCTGAACCGAAGCTGCATGCGGTTCAAAGGCGTTTTTCGCCTCATTGCCATGGCACCGATCCTGGTTCCGTCGCTCTTGCCGGGCATCGCGTTGGTCTACCTTTTCGGCAACCAGGGGATGATCAAGGAGTTGCTGTTTGGTGCCAGCATTTACGGCCCCATCGGCATCGTGATCGGATCGGTTTTCTTTACCTTTCCGCACGCATTCCTGATCATATCGACCGCGCTCGCGATATCTGACGCGCGCCTGTATGAAGCTGCTGCCAGCTTGCGGTCGACGCCATGGCGAACCTTCTGGACCGTAACGATACCCGGGGCCCGCTATGGGCTGATCTCAGCGGCCTTTGTTGTTTTCAATCTGGTGATCACCGATTTCGGTCTACCCAAGGTCATCGGCGGTCAATTCAACGTGCTTGCAGTGGATATTTACAAACAGGTGATCGGTCAGCAGAATTTTGAGATGGGCGCTGTGGTATCGGTGGTTCTTGTCATCCCGGCCATCCTGGCATTTGCCATCGACCGGATGGTTCAGTCCAAGCAGGTGGCGCAGCTTTCGGCGCGTTCTGTGCCGTATCAGCCGACTCCAAACCCAAAGGCTGATCGCATATTCCTGATCTACTGCAGCTTGGTCGGCCTGTTCATCGTCGGTCTTCTGGCTGTGTGTCAGTTTGCGGCGCTGATCAAGTTCTGGCCGTACGATCTGAGCCTGAGCCTCAAGAACTATCAGTTCAACAGAATGGACGGCGGCGGCTGGGGATCGTATTTCAACTCGATCAAACTGGCGTTGCTGACGGCGGTTATCGGCACGACAGTTGTGTTCTTCGGAGCTTACTTGGTGGAAAAATCGAACGGGTTCAGAACCGGTCGGTCGATTTTCCAGATGTTTGCGATGCTGCCGATGGCGATCCCGGGCATGGTATTGGGGCTGTCGTACATCTTCTTCTTCAACAACCCATCCAACCCGTTGAATGGGATTTACGGCACGATGGCGATCTTGGTGATTTGTACAGTGACCCACTTCTACACCGTGTCGCACCTGACGGCCGTCACTGCGCTCAAGCAAATGGACAGAGAATTTGAGTCGGTGTCGTCTTCGCTCAAACAACCAACGATGAAGCTGTTTGCACGGGTAACGGTTCCGGTTTGCCTGCCAGCGGTTTTGGATATCTCAATCTATTTGTTCGTCAACGCGATGACGACCGTGTCGGCAGTGGTGTTTCTTTATTCTCCCAAAACGACGCTTGCGTCCATCGCGGTGCTGAACATGGATGATGCCGGGGATATCGCACCGGCGGCGGCAATGGGTATGATGATCTTTTACACCAACGCTGCTGCCCGGATCGTTCATCTGATTGCTTCAAAAGGCATTCTGAAGCGCACTCAGGCTTGGCGAAGCAGGTAGTCAAAGAACTCTGCCCCGCCGCTGATCAGGTATCGGCGGCGGGGCTTTTTTCTTCCAGCGCGCGCTGGGCGAAGTCCATAAAGGCTCGGATGATCTTTACGTTGCGCCGTTGCGAAAGCGAAATCATGCTTTCACCCATTTGCAACTTCACGCCTGTCAGCTTGATTTGCCGCAACCGATCATCGTGCCCATACTCTGCTTCAGAGACAAATCCGATGCCCGCACCCGAGGCTACAAGCTCGCGAACGGCCTCGCGCCCTTCCGCAACGATTGCAGGATTCAACGTGATACCGCGCCTTTCGGCTTCTTCTTCCAGTTTCTGACGTGTTTTTGACCCATGCTCTCTGAAAACTAGCGGCTGATCGGCCAACTCTTCCAAAGAAAGCGAAGGTTTGGATGCCAAAAGCACACCTTGCGCGGCGAAGGCCACGATTTCAGTGGACCCCAGATTCAACACATCCATATCCTTGCCAGGAGACAAGCTGCCAACAACGCCGATCTCTGCGTTGTACGACCGAAGTTCTTCCAGAATTTCTTCGGTGTTTCCGGACCGCACGGTGATGGTGATTTTGGGATACTTCTTTTGAAACGAACCCAGGAAAGACGTCATGTGATGCGCTGAGTCGGCAATGATCCGCAATTCCCCGTCGATCGCGGCCTTGGTTTCCGAGAGGTAGTCCTCGATCTGATCTTCGATCTCAAAATACTGCTTTGTGAACTGGTAAAGCTGTTCGCCTTCGGGGGTGAGGTTCACGCGTTTTCGTTCGCGCTGAAACAACAACAGGTCGTGATCCTGTTCCAGCTTTCGAACCTGTTCGGAAATCGCCGGCTGCGTCAGAAAAAGTGCCTCGGCCGCGCGGGAAAACCCGCCATGTTTGGCCACGTAATGAAAGGCTTTGAGCTGGCTGTGCCGCATCACCGGTCCCCAATGATTAATGCATAGGCTGCACTTATAATTAGATTGATATTTGCAATTTCACATATAGCAACCGTTGCTGCAATGGTGTTTGTGAAAACGCTGTTCTGGAGCCTGGTAATGACGCCATCCCATCCAAAAATCGAGCAACCGCGCCTCGGCGAACCATACCTTTTGACACCCGGGCCATTGACGACGTCCTATGCCGTGAAAGAGGCCATGTTGCGCGATTGGGGCAGCTGGGACGACGACTTTCGCGCCATGACCCGGGAAGTACGATCAAGCCTGCTGGACCTGCTTGGTGAGGGCGCTGACGCGTTTGATTGCGTCCCAATGCAGGGCAGCGGATCGTTTTCAGTCGAGGCGATGCTGGCATCCTTCATCCCGCCGGAAGGAAAGGCGCTGGTATTGGCCAATGGCGCCTACGGGCAGCGTTCAGCCCAGACATTGCAGTACCTGGGCCGGGACCATATCGTGCTGGACAAGGGCGATTACCTGCCGCCACGGGGCGACGAGGTTGCGCGTATTCTCGCGGATGACCCGGCCATCACGCATGTTGTTGCCATTCACTGCGAAACCAGCTCGGGTATCTTGAACCCTGTCGAGGAAATATCCGAGGCCACATATGCAGCCGGTCGCAAGCTGTTGATAGACTCGATGTCTGCCTTTGGTGCGATCGAGCTCAGGCCCACAGATATTCGATATGACGCCATGGTATCTTCTGCAAACAAGTGCATCGAGGGCGTTCCGGGCTTTGGGTTCATTGTGGCGCGCAAGAGCGAACTGGAAGCCGCAAAGGGCAACAGTCATTCCCTGTCTCTGGATGTGCACGCCCAGTGGGCGCACATGAACAAGACCGGTCAATGGCGCTTTACCCCGCCGACGCACGTGGTTGCAGCCTTCATCGAAGCGCTTCGGGCGCACGCTGCTGAAGGCGGCGTTGCCGGCCGCGGCGCACGTTACACCCGCAACCGGGACGTTATGGTTTCGGGGATGCGCGAACTGGGTTTCGAAACACTGCTGGACAGCCGTTGGCTGAGCCCGATCATCGTTACGTTCTTCTGCCCCGCCGACGAGAAGTTCGTATTCGATCAGTTCTATAACCTGATGAAAGACAAAGGGTTCATTATCTACCCGGGTAAGCTGACCGTCGTCGACAGTTTCCGCGTCGGATGTATCGGTCAGATGGACGAAGACGTCATGCGTAAGGTTGTGAACGCAGCAAAAGAATCCCTGGACGAAATGGGCGTTACAAGTGCCGCTCCTCCTCTCCGGGCACTGGAAGAACGCGCCAAGTTGGCCGCTTAAACATCAAGGAAAACACAGATGACTATCCAAACTCCTGTCGAAGCAAATGAGCGCGTCTATCCGACGCCGAAGGTGCCCGCCATTGCCATCTGCCTTGATGGATGTGAACCTGAATACCTCGATGTCGCGATTGCGAAAGGGCTGATGCCCAACCTCAAGCGAATGCGGGAAGAGGGCACGGACCGGCTGGCACATTCCGTTATCCCGTCGTTCACCAACCCCAACAATCTTTCGATTGCCACCGGGCGTCCTCCAATCGTGCACGGAATCTGTGGCAACTACCTCATCGACCCAGACAGTGGTGAAGAGGTGATGATGAATGATGTCCGCTTCCTGCGTGCGCCGACCATCTTTTCCCAGTTCTACGACGCGGGTTTTCGCGTGGCGATGGTAACCGCCAAGGACAAGCTGCGCGCGCTGTTAGGTGCCGGGCTGAAGTTTGACGAAGGCAGGGCGGTCGCGTTTTCTTCCGAACGGTCGGGTGAAACGACGCTGGCGGAACACGGCATCGACAACGCCAGCAAATGGCTGGGCATGGACGTCCCCGAGGTTTACTCGGCAGAGCTTTCCGAATTTGTCTTTGCCGCTGGCGTCAAGCTGCTGAAAGAGTTCAAGCCCGACGTGATGTATTTGTCGACCACCGACTATATCCAGCACAAGTTTGCACCCGATCAAAAAGGCGCACTCGATTTCTATGCCATGTTCGACCGGTATCTTGGCGAACTGGATGAATTGGGTGCGGCCATCGTGGTGACCGCGGATCACGGCATGAAGCCCAAGCATTTGGCGGATGGATCGCCCTCTGTAGTTTACGTGCAGGACCTGATGGACGAATGGCTGGGCAAGGACGCGGCACGGGTCATCCTTCCGATTACCGATCCATACGTCGTGCATCATGGCGCGTTGGGTTCCTTCGCAACCGCCTATTTGCCTGACGGAGCAGACCGGGACGACATCATCGGCAAGCTCAAGGCGACCAACGGCATTACGCACGTGCTGACCAAGGCCGAAGCGATCGAGCAATTCGAATTGCCAGGCGACCGCATTGGCGACATCGTGATGGTTTCCGGCGAAAACATCTGTATCGGCACGTCCGAGCATCGCCATGATCTGGCAGCGCTCAAAGAACCGTTGCGCAGCCATGGCGGTTTGACCGAACAGGAAGTTCCCTTCATCGTGAACCGCGTCATCGACCTGCCGAACCAACCCGTGCTGCGCAATTTCGATGCCTTCTTTTACGCAACAACAGCGGCGGCACAGTAAGCTATGAAAGATCAGACCATGTCGAAAATCGAAGTACGTAACGAGGGAATGCGGATCGGTGGCGAGATTGTCTTTACCGACGACACTGTTCCCGTTCTCTACCCGTACACCAACGAAGTCGTGGGTCACGTACCAGCCGGTAAAGCCGAACATGCGCGCCGGGCTTTTGAGATTGCGGCGAATTACAAACCCAAGCTGACCCGATACGAGCGCAGCCAAATCCTGCAACGGGCGGGCGAGTTGATCGGCGAAAAGCGCGACTATCTTGCGAAATGGCTGACGCTGGAGTTGGGGATCTGTCACCAGCATGCGATCTACGAAACCAAACGCGCGCAGGACGTGTATCAATTCGCGGCGGCCGAGGCACTGAAGGATGATGGTGAGATCTTTTCCTGCGACCTGACCCATAACGGAAAGGCCCGCAAGATTTTCACCACCCGAGAGCCGGTGAAAGCAATCAGTGCGATCACGCCGTTCAATCACCCGCTGAACATGGTCAGCCACAAGATCGCGCCGTCGATTGCCACCAACAATTGCATGGTTTGCAAACCGACTGAACTGACGCCGCTGACCGCATTGACACTGGCTGACATTCTCTATGAGGCAGGCTTGCCGCCCGAGATGTTCCAGGTCGTGACAGGTTGGCCCGGCGACATTGGCGACGAGATGATCACCAATGAACACATCGATATCATCACCTTTACCGGCGGTGTGCCCGTGGGCAAGATGATCGCCGAAAAAGGCGTCTACAAGCGTCAGGCGCTGGAACTTGGCGGCAACGACCCTCTGATCGTTCTGAATGACCTCACTGAGGCCGATTTGGACAAGGCGGCAACAATTGCCGTGGCGGGGGCTACAGGAAACTCCGGTCAGCGTTGCACGGCGGTCAAGCGCATACTCGTGCAGGAAAGTGTGGCCGACAAGTTTGTGCCGCTGGTTCTTGAGAAGGCGAAGAAGATCAAGTTCGGCGATCCGCAAGACCCGGAAACCGAACTGGGATGCGTGATCCATGACAAGGCCGCCGAGATTTTTGAAAACCGTGTTCTTCAGGCGGAAAAAGAGGGGGCTGAAATTCTGTACCACCCCGGCCGTCAGGGTGCGCTGCTGCCGCCTATCGTGGTCGACAAAGTGCCCCATGACAGCGAATTGGTGATGGAGGAAACCTTTGGTCCTATCGTGCCGATCGTTCGCGTGCCGGACAACGACGAAGAGGTGATGGCAATTTCAAACGGCACCGAGTTTGGCCTGTCTTCGGGTGTCTGCACAAACGATCTGAACCGGGCGATTGCTTTCATCAACGGGTTGAACGTCGGCACCTGCAACATCTGGGAACAGCCGGGCTATCGCATTGAAATGTCGCCCTTTGGCGGCATCAAGGACAGTGGAAACGGGGTGAAGGAAGGCGTCATCGAAGCAATGAAGTTTTTCACCAACGTCAAAACCTATTCGTTGCCGTGGCCTAACTAAGCGTACCGCCTTTTCCCCATCTGTGGAAAGGGTAACACAGTTCCTCCCTGGTACTGGCGGGCCTTGCGGGGTCCGCATCATTTGATGACGGCAAAGAGGAGCGGACATGCCACAAATTGTCCATACTGAAGGGGAATCAAACACGTCTGAGGCGCGCAAGGTGTGGTTGCAAAAGTCCATGGGGCCGAAGTCAACGCCATTGCTCAAACGCGATGCGAACGTGTTCCTGCATCAATCTCTATCCTCACCTTGCGTCAGCACCATTGCAAAGGCCGAGGGGATCTGGATCGAGGATATGGAGGGCCGCCGGTACATGGATTTCCATGGCAACTCGGTGCACCACATCGGTTATGGCCATTCCCGTTTGGTTGCCGCCATTAAGGCACAGCTTGACGATCTTCCTTTTGCGCCACGCCGCTTCACCAATGATCCGGCCGTAGAGTTGGCCGAGAAACTGGCAGAGATCGTGCCTGGCGATCTGGGGAAAATGCTCTTTACCACCGGCGGCTCTGACGCCAACGAGGTCGCCCTCAAGATTGCACGCGCCGCTACGGGTCGGTTCAAAACGATCAGCTTCTGGGATGCCTTCCATGGCGCTGGTTTCGGCGCCGCAAGTGTGGGCGGAGAGGCGACGTTTCGCAGTCATATCGCAGGCCCCCTCCTGTCCGGTACCGAACATGTCGCCCCCTTTGCCTGCTATCGATGCCCGTACAATCACACGGGCCCCGAAACCTGCGGACTGGCCTGCGCGAAAATGGTCGAATATGTCCTCGAGCGTGAAGGAGATGTGGCGGCTGTCATAGCGGAACCGATGCGCGCTGTGCCCTATGTCCCTCCGCCGGGGTTCTGGAAGACGGTTCGCGAGGCGTGCAACCGTCACGGGGCGCTTTTGATCATGGATGAAATCCCAACGGGTCTTGGCAAGACTGGCAAGATGTTCGCCTTTGAGCATGACGAGATCATCCCGGATATCGTGACACTTGGGAAAGCGCTTGGCGGCGGCATCCTGCCCGTCGCGGCCTGCGTTGCCCGTAAGCAGCTGGATGTTTGCGGAGATTTTGCCATCGGACATTACACGCACGAAAAGAACCCGGTCACTGCCCGGGCCGCTTTGACGACGATCCAGATCATCGAAGACGAAGGCTTGGTTCACCGTTCAGCGGAACTGGGTGAACATGCCATTGGTCGCTTGATGGATGAACTTCAGAACGTTCCGATTGTCGGAGACATCCGGGGAAGGGGCCTGATGTTCGGGATTGAAATCGTCGATGATCGCGCCGACAAAACGCCGGGGAACGCGTGCGCCGAACGGATTTACTATGCCTGCCTCGAGGCCGGTCTAAGCTATAAGATCAGCCAGGGGTGCGTTCTGACATTGTCACCGCCGCTGACCATCTCGCGTTTGGACCTGGACCGCGCAATCGACATTGTAATTGCCGCAATCAAGGCCGAGAGTTGACGTCCGCGACCAACCTCGTGTCACAATAGGATCAGTGATCGCGCCCTTCCGGGACCTCTTGGCCAACCTCATAAGCGACGGGTATTCCGTCAAAACGCTTTGAAATGGTTGCAGTGAAACACACAGGAGTTTACGCCTTGTGGGCCACAATGGGATGTAACACTTCCCAATCGCGGTCAGACACATGAAAAATACCATGCGCTGCGATACACTGAGCCAACAATAATAACGGGGTAGAGTATGGCAATTGTCAGCTTCCTTATCAGCCTTGCCGGGGCGACGATGCTGCTTCTTTACGCGGTTCGCATGGTGCGAACCGGGATCGAGCGCAGCTATGGCGCGTCGTTCCAGCGTGTAATGACCCAACAGCGCAGTTACCTGCAGGCCTCGGTGGTTGGCTTGACGATGGCGGTTGTGCTGCAAAGCTCGGCGGCTGTTGCTCTGTTGACCTCGGGATTTGCGGCCAGTGGAATGCTCAGTTTTCCTGCCGGCCTTGCGATTGTACTTGGCGGCGATCTGGGTTCGGCGCTGATCATCCAGATACTTTCGTTCCGGCTGGACTGGCTTGTTCCAATGCTGTTGGCGGTTGGGGGGTATCTGTTCGTAAAGACCGAAGCCAAAAAAACGCGACAGCTGGGGCGCATCCTGATGGGTGTGGCATTTATCCTGATCTCGCTTCGGTTCCTTCGCGAGGCGATGGATCCCATTCGGGATAGTGCGTTTCTGCCTGCGGTGGCCGATTATTTGGCGCGCGATTACATCACCGCGTTCCTTGTAGGGGGTGCTTTGGCTTTCATCATGCATTCCTCGGTGGCGGCCATCCTCATGTGTGTGACCCTTGTACAGATCGGAGCGATCCCGTTTGCAGCCGGAATGTCCTTGGTATTTGGCGCAAACTTCGGCTCTGCCTTCATTCCGATTTGGCTCACCCGCGCCATGCCAGCCCCGGCCCGGCGCATTCCCTACGCCAACCTGGCATTGCGTGGCAGTTGGGCTTTGATGAGTTTGTTTGCGGCCAACATGGCTCTGCGGACCGGGGTATTGGGCGATCCGCAAGGCGGGCAGATGCTGGTCAATGTGCACGTTGTGTTCAATTTGTCGCTGCTGGTCCTCGCCTTACCGTTTTGTGGCAAATTGAAAGGCCCGTTCGAAAGGTTCTTGCCTGATCAGAAAAAGGCAAATGTACCGCAACCGGCACGACCGGCCAGCGCATTGGACATAGGCAACGTGGCAAATCCCAGCCAGGCCCTGCCGAGCCTCAAGCGTGAGTTGTTGCGGATGAGCGACCTTGTCGAAACCATGTTCCGGCCTTGCCTGGAATTGTATCGCAGCGGCGACAAACAACAGATTCGAGCGGTGCAAGCCATCGACGAAGACGTGAACAATTGCCTGTCCGGGATCAGGGCATTCGTTTCGGCGATTCCGCCGGATGTTTACGAAAAAAGGGACGCAAAAACTGCACGCGACCTTATGGAGTTCGCTATCCGGCTTGAGACGGCCGGGGACGTCGTTGCCAAGCGCTTGACAGTGTTGGCGGGTGAAATGCGGGCCAAGGGCTCGAGTTTCTCGCAGGAAGGCTGGTCGGAACTTGTTCAGATGCACGAGGGCATTCTGGCTAATGTGAAGCTGGCTTCAAACGTACTCATTTCAGACGATCTGGAAAGCGCGCGCCTGCTCAGCCTCGAGAAGACCGAAATCAAACGGGTGGAACGTGAAAGCCGAAAACGACACCTGCGCCGATTGCAGCACGGGTCACGGGAAAGCTTCGAAACCAGTGATATTCATCTTGAGACGTTACGTGCGTTCCGAGAGTTCAACAGCCACATTGCATCTATTGCGTACCCGGTTCTGTACCAGAATGGCCAGCTTCTGGAGACGCGGTTGATCGACGAAATTGCGGAGTAGCCGAAAGCCAAGGAGAGTTCGCTCTCAAATCTGCAAAAGCAAAGAAACGGTGCTACACTCTTGATGACGGCAGGGAACAGGAGCCGGACTCAATGCAAGCAAGGGAAAAGAAAAGAAAAAAAACGAAAATCGAAGCATCAAAGTGGCTTCAGGCTCGAAATTTGATTTTGAGATTGTTCGGCGTCTCTGGCACCTTCCGCCCGGAGCGCCGCACAAGAGATCACATCAATTCAAGTGAACCAGCTTCTCCTACAGTTGAGGGCAGGTCTTCAGATGCACGATCGTACCGTTTGATGCACGGAATAGATGGCAGAATTCAAAATGTCGCAGTCCAAAAGGCGACCACGTTTTACCTGCCTTGATGCCTGATCGCGCGTCGGTTTTTTTGGGGGCTTGCGGAATCCTGACCTGTGAAAATCTCAGTTTTCAGCAACGCCGCGGGGTATGGAGGGTGTGACCGTCGCTTGGTAACGTGTTCGCGTGAACCTGCCGTTTGGAGCACTCAAAAACGGCCAATCTGTTTGCGGCTGCCTGCTAGCACGGCATTGTTTCTAAAGCGAAAGGAATGAGCCTTCCGCTGGTGTGTTCAAAGCTGTGCAACTAAACCAAAAACAGAAGGCAAATAAGTCCCTCGACAATCGATATCAACAAGAAGGAATGGGCAGGGCATTGCTGCGTTTGATTTCGCGGAGAACGACATTCGTTTGCGCGCTTTCCACTGCCGGCAGGCGAAACAGGAATTCTTCGAGAAAAACGTTATACGCCCCGATATCCTTGCAGATCACCCGCATGTGGTAGTCTGCCTGCCCGGTCGTTGCGTAGCATTCCATTACTTCCGGGCGCGTCTCGATCGCTGCAATGAACTGCTCTAGATGTTCTGGATTGTGCCGGGTCAGATGTACATGCACCAGGGCCTGAAATGAAAGCCCGGCGTATTCAGGCGACAATTCGGCACGGTACTGCGAAATCAGGCCGGCCTCTTCAAACACGCGGACTCGACGCCAGCAGGCAGAAGATGACATGCCCACCCGTTCAGCAAGGTCAGCGTTTGAGATGCGGCAATCATTCTGAAGGATCGCGAGAAGTTGGCAGTCACGTGAGTCGAAAAGCATCCGGGAAAAATACCCTAAATTTCGACAAAAGAAGAGAGAATTTTTCAACAATACACGGTATTTTCGGGAAAGCAGAACAGATTCCTCAAAAAATATCGGTAAAATACCCAGTAACGTGAGGTATCCATGACTGACCAGTCCCTGAAATTCGAAACTTACGCCCTGTCGGACCGATACAAAGCCTCAGAGGGCCGTGTATTCCTGACAGGAACGCAAGCTCTGGTGCGCATCATGTTAGACCAGGCCCGCAGGGACGCAGCCGCAGGAAACAATACGGCTGGGTTCATTTCCGGATATCGGGGGTCCCCCCTCGGTGGGCTGGATCTGGAGCTGTGGCGAGCGAAAGAGGAAACCGAGGCAGCCAGGATCACATTCATGCCGGCCGTAAACGAAGATCTCGGTGCCACAGCGGTTCTTGGTGCCCAGCAGGCTTCGCTTGATCCCGATTGTGAGGTCGAGGGCGTGTTTTCGATGTGGTATGGGAAGGGCCCCGGAGTCGATCGTTCAGGAGACGCGCTGCGCCATGGCAATGCCTATGGTTCGTCGCCGAAGGGCGGTGTTCTGGTTGTCGCGGGTGACGATCATGGCTGCGTGTCTTCTTCAATGCCGCATCAGTCTGACGTCGCCTTCATGACCTGGTTCATGCCAACGCTGAACCCGGCCAACGCGGCTGAATATCTGGAGTTCGGTGAATACGGGATCGCGCTGAGCAGATATTCAGGCACCTGGGTCGGGTTCAAGGCGATTTCGGAAACCGTGGAAAGCGGGCAATCCGTGGAGTTGAAACCGGACCGTGCATTTACCTTGCCGGAAATAGATCTGCCGCCAGGCGGTCTGCACGTCCGCAGCGCCGATTTGCCAAGCCCGGCCATCGAGACGCGGATCGAACACAAGTTGCGGGCGGTCGAGGCTTTTGTCGAAGCCAACCCGATCGACCGGCGAATCTATGATATCAAGGATGCTCCATTCGGGATTGTCACAACGGGCAAGAGCCATCTGGACTTGATGGAAGTGCTGCGCCTTCTGGGTCTCGGCGAAAGCGGATGCCGCCGTTTGGGCATCGACATTTACAAGGTCGGGATGGTTTGGCCTTTGGCACGGCGCGATGCGCTGTCTTTTGTCCGTGGCAAAAAAGAGGTGCTGGTCGTCGAGGAAAAACGCGGGATCATCGAAAGCCAGTTCAAGGAATACTTCTATGACTGGCCGGGGGACAAACCCGAAAAGATGGTTGGAAAACACCGCGCGGCAGGCGATCCATTGATTCCCTGGACCGGAGAGTTGAGCCCGTTGAACCTGATTCCGGTCGTTGCAGAGCGACTCGACCGTTTTTTTCCGGAAGAAGGATTCTTGGAAAAGGCGAAGGCGCTGACGGACGAACCGCCATCTGTTCTGAATGTTCCGGGTGCGGTCAGGTCACCATATTTTTGCTCGGGTTGCCCCCACAACACGTCCACCAAAGTCCCGGATGGAAGCACGGCTGCGTCAGGCATCGGCTGTCACGTGATGGCAAGTTGGATGAACCGCAACACGGTCGGTTATGCGCAGATGGGTGGCGAAGGTGTGCCGCATGTTGTTGCCTCGAAATTCAATGGCAACAAACATATCTTTCAAAACCTTGGCGAGGGAACTTGGTATCATTCCGGGTCGCTTGCCATTCGCCAGGCCGTTGCGGCAGGTACAAACATCACTTACAAGATCCTTTACAATGATGCAGTGGCAATGACGGGGGGGCAGCCTGTTGATGGCCCTATCAGCGTTTCCGGGATCGCCCAGACCTGTCGCGCAGAAGGCGTGGACCGGATCGCGTTAATTTCAGACGATATTACAAAATTCGATTCCAGAGATTTTCCGGCACGAACGAGCTTTCACCCCCGGGAAGAGATGGATGCCGTGCAGCGTGAGTTGCGTGACATCGAAGGTGTAACGGTTTTGATTTACGAGCAGACCTGCGCCACCGAGAAGCGTCGTCGCCGCAAGCGTGGAAAAACAGAAGACCCCAAACGATTTGCTTTCATCAACCCCGCGGTGTGCGAAGGCTGCGGCGATTGCTCTGTCGAAAGCAACTGCCTGAGTATTGAACCATTGGAAACCCCATTGGGCCGCAAGCGAATGGTCAACCTGAACTCCTGCAACAAGGACTTTTCCTGCCTGAACGGGTTTTGCCCCAGTTTCATTTCCGTGGAAGGGGCGATACGGCGAAAAGAACCCAAGCAAAAACTGGATATCCCGTCACTTCTTGCCAAGGTTCCCGACCCGCAGCTTCCTGACCTGGACGCGCCGCACGACCTTCTGGTCGGTGGGGTCGGTGGTACCGGTGTCGTAACAGTGGGCGCCGTTCTGACGATGGCGGCGCATTTGGAAGGCAAAGGCGCCAGCGTGCTGGATTTCACCGGGTTCGCCCAGAAATTCGGTACGGTTGTCGGCTATGTTCGCATTGCCCGCACGCCCGACGAAATCAATCAGGTCCGAATTGAGGCCAAAAGCGCCGACGCCGTCATTGGGTGTGATGTGGTCGTGTCTTCGGCGCCCAAAGCCTCGGTTCACTATCGCAAAGGCACAAAAGTCGTACTGAACCGTGCGGAAATGCCAACAGGTGACCTTGTTTTGCAGCGCGATGCCCAGCTCAAGGTCGATGAACGAGAAGCGTTGATACGCCGGACCGTCGGCGAAGAAAATGTCTTCGGTTTGGATGCAAACCAATTGGCGGTGGATTTGCTGGGGGACTCGGTTTTCGCCAATACCTTGCTGTTTGGTGTCGCGTGGCAGCTGGGGAACATTCCGATCAGTGAGGTTGCGATCAAACAGGCGATCAAGCTCAATGGAACCGCGATCGAGGCCAACGCGATGGCCTTTGATCTCGGGCGGGTGATCGCAGCAAACCCACAGGTGCTGAATGCAAAGGAGAAGAGGTCTTCGCAAGAATCCGCGCAGCAGATAATCGATTACCGGTCCGACGAATTGGCGACCTACCACGATGACGCTTACGCGCAACAGTACCGGGATCGCTTGGCCCGGCTGTCCGCAGCACTGCCTGATCAGATACGGGAGAAAGCGCTTTCGCTTGCGGCAAAATCCTTGTTCCGTCTCATGGCAATCAAGGACGAATACGAGGTCGCCCGGTTGCTGACATCGCGACAATTCGAGAAACAACTACAGTCCGAGTTCGAGGGGGATTTTCGGATCAAATACCACCTCGCCCCTCCGGTTTTAGGTGGTCAGAAGGATGCACGCGGACGGCCGCGAAAGCGAAGCTACGGTGGTTGGATGACCCCCGTCCTGAGGCTCCTTTCCCGTGTACGCAGGATTCGCGGAGGATGGCTTGATCCGTTCCGGTTTTCAAGGGACCGCAAGCTTGAAAACGAAACCCAGGCCTGGTTTCTGAGTGTGTTGGACCGCATCGAAGAGGCCAACCCCGAACTGGAGGCGGAAACCTGCCTGAAAATCCTGTCAGCCCCGCTGGATATCCGCGGCTTTGGTCCGGTGCGCGAAGCGGCAACACGAACCGTACGTGCTGATGTAGATGCCATGCTGAACGTGATCGGAGAACAGCGAAGTGATGCGCAGGGCTTTGCTTCTCATAAGGCTTGAACGTTCTTTCCGAAATCTGTCCGGAAACGCGGATTTCAGGCGGGGCTGAACGGATCTGAACCCCCGCACATCGCGATGAAATGGGCTGCTGTCTGTGCAATGGTGCGACATAATCCGGATCACGTTCGGACGCCACCGGCAGCGGCGCGACGCCGCCACCGGATAGGCAGATGTGGCTAAACCTTCGTCACGGGCATTGCGTTGGCGGAGGCCGTCTTGCTCCGGCTCTGGGTTGACGAGTAAGGGACCTGTAAGTGTTTTTCACCCAATCGGCTTTCATTGTCTCTGGCCCCTGAGATCAGACCCTTGCTTTTTCAAAGGCGGCCCAGGCGGTTTCGAATGCTTCGAAATCAAACGCGGGCTCGCGGGCTGCGTCCAAAACAATACGTTCTGTCGCCAAAAGCTTTTGGATAGCACCTTCCAATTGATCGACGACATCATTCGGTATGACCAAAGCGCCATGACGATCGGCGTGAACCAGATCACCGGACTCAACTGTCAGACCAAAAATCGAAACTTGAGTGTCAACCTCGCGGACGTGGACGAAACCATGGCTCGGTCCGATGGAACCAGCGACAACCGGGAACCCTTGGGGCAAATCCCCGAGATCCCGCATGACACCATTGGTCAGAGCCCCCGACATGCCGAATCCCTTGTGAACTGTCGTATTGATCTCACCCCAGTAAGCGCCGATACAATCAGGATAATCCAGATCCTCGACCACGGCGATTGAAGGGCCGGGTGCCTCGGCCATGTACTTGTAATAAGCCATACGTCGGGCTTTGATGACTTCGGGCGGCTCGGTCGGGGGATTGACCGCAGCGATCTTGGCAGTGCGGGCATAGCCGACGATGGCAGGCCCTTCGGGGGCAGAGCTTAGCATGGTGCCACGCGTGAACCTGTCGAACCCGCGCTTGCCCTGCGCCACCTCGATGGCATTGCAGACAGTTGGTGTGTCGACTTTGCGGAGCAAAGACAAAAGGGTCGGGGTCATGTGTCCTCCAGCCAGCGGGACAGCGCCGCTGTTGTTTTTTCAGGTTGTTCCAAAGTCGGGAGGTGACCCGCGTCGTCGATGATCTCGAGCGAGCTTTGTGGCAGCAGGTCATGCAAAAGTCGGTGGCGTTCAACATTGCAAAGCCGGTCTTCACGCCCGCACAAAACCATAGCCCTTCCGGTATAAGCCGTCAGTGTCTTGCTTTGGTCAGGGCGGTTCATAAGTGCCTTGGACTGACTTATGAAAACGTCAGGGCCCAAGTCGGCGGCCATTGCCATGCACAGATCCAGGATCGCCTCTCGGTTCGGTCCATCAGCCAGGTAACCGGGCTTCATCTCGTCACGCATCACGGTCCTCAGCTGACCGTTGCGAACGGCGGACATCTGGGGCGAGCGACGCGCTTTTACCTCTGGCTTTTCCGCCAGTGGATTGGTGTCAAGCAAAGCCAGATGCGAAACACGTTCAGGGGCTTGGCGCGCTATTTCCATCGCCACGATACCCCCCATGGACAACCCGGCCAGCGTGAAAACCGGTGGCGCATTTCTGAGGATATCGTGCGCCATGGCCTCAACGCTGTCGTGGTGAGACAACGGAAAGGTCATCACGGGCATTCTGCCCGACAGAGCATTGATCTGGGGGCCAAAAAGCCGGGCATCACACATCATGCCCGGCAAGAAGATCAGAGGTTTCATGCTGAGGCCAGCTTTGCCCCTTCGGACAACGCCGCCAGCTTGGCATAGGCGATCTGGGGATCAACGGCGCCGAATCCCGCAAAAGTGCCAAAGCCGCAATCGCTGCCCGCGATCACCCGGTCCGCCCCCACGATTTCTGTGAACCGGTCGATCCGTTGGGCCACAAGTTCGGGATGTTCGACGAAATTGGTTGTGGTGTCGACCACGCCGGGCACCAGCACCTTGTCATCGGGAATCTCGGCCTTGCGGTCCCGGAAGACAGTCCATTCATGGGCATGCCGCGGATTCGACGTTTCGAACAGGACATAGCGCGACTTGGTCGCCATCAGGGTGTTGAAAACCTTGTCCATGGCGATGTCACAGCAATGCGGGCCTTCGTAGTTGCCCCAGCATATATGTACCCGTACGCGATCCTGCGGGACGTTCTGAAGCGCGTGGTTCAGGGCCTCGACATGCATGTTGGCTATCTTGATGAACTCATCGTCCGACAGGTCGGTGAACAGCATGTGGCGCGACAAGGCGAGGTCGGGGCAATCCAGTTGCAGGTCCAAACCGGCGGTAACGATGGTTTCATATTCTTCCTTCATTGCGTCGGCCAACGCAGCCAGGTAGGCCTCGCGCGTCGGGTAGAAATCATTCTGCAAAAACAGCGAGATCACTCCGGGAGACGCGGCATTCATGAAACCACGCTCGGCCCCGTGCCGAGCCATGGCCGCCTTGAGGTTGGCGATGTCTTTTTGTAACTCGCCTTGCCCCTTTGATCGCACCTCACCCGTGCACATCGGCCTTGTGTATTGTGGCGTACCGCCGTCATCGGCCAGTCTTTGCAGAAAGCCGGGGAACATTTTCAAGTCTGCCGGCGCGTTACGAGGGCTGTCGCCCGAAAACCCGGTATAACGATCCTTGACATAGGTCGCATAGGAGATTTTCGAAGTTTCGCCGTCGCTGACAATATCAACACCGGCTTCGACCTGTTTGCGCACCGTTTCGGCCACGGCGTTGGCCATGCAGGTATCAAAGGCGCCTGTGTCATAGGGTTCATCGTTTTCGCGGGCAAAAATAAAATCCACGACGTCCTGCGTTCGGGGCAGAGAGCCAACATGTGTGGTTTTTACGGTCATTGGGACCTCCTTAGATCTTTCGTGCCATCAGGATCGTGTGGCTTTGGGCTTCAGGGTCTTCGGCCAGGTATCCGGTCATTTGCAGCCCGTTTTTCTCGAGACACTCGGCGTAACCCGCCGGGGACAGCGAGGCGTGGTACACTAGTTCTGATCCCACCGTGCCGCTGACCTCTCCGGCACGAGGTCCGACAGTCAGCATGAGCATTCCTTTGGGCCGCAAATGGCGCGCCATCCGGGCGATACAGTCTTTTTGCTCATCCGCCGTAAGGTGAAAGAAGCTGTTCCAGGCGATGATACCTTCGAACTGTTGATCCAATTCAAAGCTCCGCATATCCGCGTTGCGCCAGTCCCCAGCGGGCCAACGGCCCCGCGCAATGGCAAGCATGGCGTCGGAAAAATCGATGCCTGTGACATCAAATCCTTCTGCCATGAACCACCGTGCAATAGGGTCGCCCGAGCCACAGCCCAGATCCAATACGCGGTCACCCGGCTTCAGGCTGGCAGTGAAGCGCGCCAACCAGCGCGCTTCGAACAGGGCCTTTGAACGGCGCCTGTCATACTCTGTTGCCTGTCGCTCATAAACGGCGTGGGTGTCATTCGGGTCCGCGTTCATTCTGTCCAGGTCGCTCCTGCCGGGTCATCGGTTGCGGTGATGCGGTACAGGCCCGCCTGTCCGGTCATCGATGGTCGAACGCCATAGGTTTCGCCGGGAAGAACCAAGGCCGTGTCGCCCACCGAGATCGTGGTTTCGTACCCGTCAATCGCAACACGCCAGTGACCGCTGGCCGGCATCAGAACCACCGGTTTCTCTGCGGCAATCGGTTGGGTCACCGAGGATCCTCGTCCCAGGAAGTCGACCGCAAATCCGGGTTTGTCCTTGATCATTGCGTTTTCGCCAATCACCTTTGCGGGCTTTTTGGCCGACAACGCCATCAGATCCCAATACCGCGCGACGTATTTGTTGACCACATCCTCGACGGGAACCTCAGGATAGCTTTTCAGTTGTTCTTCGGTCAGCAAAGGCATCGGGCGGACATTATGGGGCAAGTCCTGGCCCTGTTTGGAATCGTACAGAACGCCATTGTCGCCCAGCATCAGACCATGTGCCTGCGCATCTTCGATTACCTGAGGCGCCCATGTGACGCCGCCGCCCGCATCGTCTCCGCCCAGGATTGACATGATCATTCCGTAATCCTGGCCGACATTCTCAAAGCCCCTGAAAATCCCCGTTGGAATGTTGAAGATGTCCCCTTCCTCGGCGATGAATTCCCCGGCCGTGCCATAGCGGCCCCAAAAAAACCGCCAACGACCCTTGGCAACAAAAAAGACCTCGGCCGTGGTGTGGCTGTGCAGTGAGTTTCGGCACTTCGGCGGCTGCCCCGCGGCTCCGATGTTGAAGCCGATCTTGTCGGTGATGTGGACATGCTGGTCCGGAGATTCCGAGACGCCGCCGCCGATTATCGTAAAATTCTCTTTCTGATCGCTGCCGGGAGTATGGGCATCGATAAAAGCGGTTTTACAGGGTTGAAGCTCGCCATAGCGGACTATGCGGGAAGGGATGGATGATTTTGTCATGACGTACGATCCGATTTAACGTTTTTGGAAAGAAAGCTCGTGTGCCCGAGCAGGACACGCCCTTACTCTCCGGGCGGGCGCAGGTTCAGTCTCCGCGCCCTAAGGCTTTGACGGTACATATGGAAACGTCGAATGGTCCGGGGCTCGGACAGACCGCCTGAAAGGATGCGATATGAGACCGGACGGCCCACTCAGACTTCTCCGCTCTGCAACAGGATCTGCTTCCAGACCGAGGTTTCATCGAAAATAGTGTATTCACGACGCAACTGCGGCTGCCCCGCAATCAGTGCGCCGAACTCAGCGTGGCTGATACCGAGGACATAAACCTGTGCACCAGTCGGCGCCCCAAACACGCCCCAGCCATCATGTTTGCCCCATAGGCTCCAGCGAATTGCCGCACGCGGAGGCATATCAGGGTCGTCTCGCCCGATCTGATGCTCAATCTTGAATTCTGCGTTCGGAAAACTCGCCCGCAGACCCATCCAGAAACGGTCGACGGCCTGCCAGCCATGCCCTGTTACGCCACCCACATATTCTGATTGAACAGCTCGGTCATATTCTGAACCGATCACGCCCATATCTGCATTCATTATCCGCGTCAGAATGTCGGCGTAGCGCTGCCCCCATTCGTTGTCATTCCCATGGCCTTTGTATGGTCCAGGCTGATCGATTTCGGGGGTCAGAGGCTTGACGCAGTTCTCCTTGCCTCCTTCGCGGGCAATCAGATTCGCGGCGTATTCCTTGGGATCCCAGCCCATCTGGCGTACAATCGCGCCTTGATCACGGATCAGCCATTCATCGTTGATCTGATTGTCGATGGCGTGGCAATCCGCAAGAATCCGGTAACGCAGCTTGGTGCCGGTTGGCTTGCCATAGACGCCCTCGGCCAAATGCGTGGCCGTTGAAATGATGCGATGAGAGCTCAGCATGCCCTCTTCCGGTGTGCCGGACCAGATCACGTCTTCGCCCAGCAGCTGCCGATCCGGAAACTCGGCCAGCGTTGCCATTGTGGCCCCAATGACATTCTGATTGCCCAAAACGACCGAACCGGGCGAACGGACGACGATGTCATCGCTGTAATATTCATGCAGCGTGGCGATCCCCCGGTCTTCCCATATCTCTTTGGTGATGCCGATGATGTAATCCGGAAAATCCCGGAATTTTGGATCGAAGCCTTTCATGTCTCTGTCCTTTGTGGGGCCCATCCCTTGGGCAATCGGGCCGAAGTCCGCACGATCAGCGGCCCATCAATGGCGACTTTACGCGCCGCAGCAGCTGTCGGTTTTTCAATATGGTCCAGCAGAGCATCCACGGTCTCGGAAACCATCAAATTGGCCCGCTGACGAATGGTCGTAAGATTGTAGGCAAGCCATCCGGCCTGAGGGACGTCATCGTAACCAACGACAGACACGTCTTCGGGCACACGCATTCCTAACTCAAACCGAATGACGTCCATGACCGCAAGCGCCATGTGATCATTGGCAACAAACACGGCATCAGGCCGTTTCAGCGGTTCGACATCAAACATACGGCGGGCCGCGAGGCGTGCGTTCTCAGTGTGAAACTCACCGATGTCGTGAGCGTACAGTTCTTGGCCCGCATCGCTGAGCGCGGCCCGGAAGCCGGCCTCGCGATCTCGCTGTGTTGAAGCGCCCTGCCACCCGGCAATATAGGCGATGCGTCTGTGACCAGCGGCGATAAAGAACTCGGCCACCTTACGACCGCCAGCGTAGTTGTCCGATGTAACCGAGGTGATCCCGTCGATATCCTGACTGCGGTTGAACAACACCACCGGCACACCCGCCTGCTGACACCGCGTTGCAATATCCGACGACATCGCAACCGAGGCCAGAATGACGCCATCGACTTGATAATCGAGAATTTCCTCCATCACGTCGTCTATGTTTCCAGCGGTTCTGGAGGCCATGAAGATCAGAACGTGATAGCCCTGTTCCTGCAATGCATTTGACAGTTTCTCAAGCGCTTCTGGGTAGAAGTAGTTGTCCAGATAGGCGACCACCAATCCGATGATGCGACTTTTCCCGGATACCATGGCGCGGGCCAGAACGTTTGGGCGATAGCCCAGTTCAGCGGCGGCTTTGCGCACTTTCTCCTCGGTTTTTTTGCTGACAGAGGCGCCAGGCGTGAAAACGCGGCTGACGGCGGACTGGCTGACACCAGCCAACTGCGCAACCTGAAGAGATGTGACCTTCCTAGCCATCAATCTGCTGTCCAACCCCCGTCAATCAACATCGAAGTACCAGTGACCAGAGCAGAGGCGTCTGACGCGAGATACCGCACCGCGCCCATGATGTCTTCGACTTCTCCGATCCGGTCCAGCTTGATCTTGTCCATGATCCAAGCGGCACGTTCAGGATTGTCGAAAGTGGATTGGGTCAGGGGGGTTCTGATGAAAGTCGGGCAGACCGTGTTGATCCGAATGCCCTGTTTACCCCACTCGATCGCCATGGATTTGACCATGCCCTCCAGGCCATGCTTGGTTGCACAATAAAGTGCCCGGTCGACCCCACCGACATGCCCCATTTGGCTGGAGATGTGGATGATCGATCCCGGCTTTCCTGCCTTGATCAAAGCGTGGGCGGCGTAGGCGGACAGGAAATAGGCCGAACGCAAATTGACATTGGTGACAACATCGAAGTCATCGGGCGTGGTTTCGATGGCCGCGCTGTGCCGTGCGATCCCGGCCGAATTCACCACGACATCAAAGCAGCGCGACGCGAAAAGCTGTTCCAATGCGCCCAGATCACCCTGATCCATCACAAGCGCTTCGGCCGACCAGCCGTGATCCTGCAAGGCAGCGACAGTGTCGTTCAACCGGTCCTTGCCTCTGGCCGCACAGACGACATGCGCGCCTGCCTCGGCCAAAGCCACTGCACAGCCCTGACCGATGCCAGATGAAGCTCCGGTAACGAGGGCGGATTTGCCGTTCAGGGAAAACGAAGGGGTGCGTGGCAATTCGGTCATCAGTTCATTCCATCCGGTATTTCAATGCGGCCCATATTTCGAGCCTTGTTGAATTCCCGCAGACGGGCAAAGACGTCAACGCCAAGCTGCCGGTAGGCATCCAGCAAATCAACCAGCACCCAGTTTTCCCGGATCCTGCCGTTTTCCAAACGCCAGAAGTCGAGGCTGCGCATGGTGATCTTCTTGCCTGATGGAGCGATGCCCATCCAACCATCGTCTGTGACGGTCTGGATCATGTTGGGCCAGCCAGTCACGGCCGCATATTCCCCGTCACCGAAGAAGTGATAGGTGATGTCGTCCACAAACTGCCCGCGATCCGGCATACCGTTCAGAAACGGAATCTGATGCCAGTTGCGGAACCCTGCATACCCGCGCCCGGTGCCGATGCTCGAAGGTCCGTACCAGTTCATGCGCGGGTGCCAGAACCGCTCCATCTCCATCACCTCGGGGCCACCCTGGGACGGGTGTTTCTTGAGATGCTCCAGCATGTCGATGATGTGCTGGCAGGTCTGTTTTCCCTTGGCCGCATCATAAGGACCAGGGACAAACCCATCCTGAGTGGCAGGTCCCGGGACGTGCCATTCGCGGCCCAGACTTGGCGCCATCGGCCAGGCATTCGCCTGCATCATAACTTCGGGGATGTCCCACAGCGCCTGCATCTCGACGATCTTGCCGTTTTCGAAGCGGTAGAATTCGTGAAACCGCATCGTGACCTGATGACCCGTTGGTGGGATATCCAGCCAAGGGCCGATGAAAACACCGGTGTAATACCCGCCGCATCCGACCCAATCTGCGCCGAACGCATCCGGCCCGGCCATGACGATGTAATCCCGACGCTCAAGATCGGGCCAGGCCGCCAGCAAGTCTTTATACCCAGTGTCATAGAAAGCATCACTGCCGATGCTGTCCCCAAAGGGATGACACAGACGGAACACGGCATCCGGCGACGTGATATCCGCTGAAGCCCGACGTACACCCGCCTCATTGAAATCGTACATCGCAGCCCTGAGCGGTTCGATCAGGGCCTTGTGATGAGTATGTTTGTCACTCATTCAGCAGCGTCCCGGCAAGGGGCCGGCGTACCGTAGGGAACATTGATTCCGCCATATCGGCGCACACGAACGTTGCACTGTTCAGCGTGACCAACGAACCCTTCGAGCATGCACAGGCGCGAACCATACTCGCCGATCAGCGTTGCGGCCTCGTCGGTCAGAACCTTTTGATAGCTGTGCGTCTTCAGGTACTTACCAACCCAAAGTCCACCAGTGTATCGCCCGGCCTTCTTGGTAGGCAGCGTGTGGTTGGTGCCAATCACCTTGTCCCCGTTCGAAACATTGGTGCGCGGCCCAAGGAACAACGCCCCATAGCAGGTCATGTTCTCAAGGAACCAGTCGTCGCGGTCAGTCATCACCTGCACATGTTCCGAGGCAATATCATCGGCAACCCGCAACATCTCGTCATAGGTATCGCAGACAATCACCTCGCCGTATTCATCCCACGACACTTTGGCGGTGTCTGCTGTCGGAAGGATACCCAGCAGGCGGTCAACTTCGGCCATCGTGTCTTCGGCCAGTTTGCGCGAATTGGTCAGCAGCACACAGGGGCTGTTGTATCCATGTTCGGCCTGACCAAGCAGATCCGTGGCGCAGAGTTCCGCATCTGCGGCGGACTCGTCAGCGATGACCATCGTTTCGGTAGGACCTGCGAACAGATCGATACCTACGCGCCCGAACAGCTGGCGCTTGGCTTCGGCCACAAACGCGTTGCCGGGACCAACCAGCATATGAACGGGATCGATCGTCTCGGTACCCAGTGCCATCGCGCCAATCGCCTGAATGCCGCCCATGACATAGATCTCATGCGCGCCTCCAAGATACATGGCGGCAATCACCGCAGGGTTGGGTTTGCCCTGAAACGGGGGCGTGCATGCGATGATGCGCGGCACCCCTGCCACCGAGGCGGTCGCTACCGACATATGCGCCGAGGCGACCATCGGAAACTTGCCGCCAGGAACGTAGCATCCAACCGATTGCACAGGGATATTCTTATGGCCAAGGATAACGCCCGGCAGGGTTTCGACCTCAATGTCCAGCATTGAATCCCGCTGAGCCTGCGCAAAGTTGCGCACCTGTTCCTGCGCGAACTTGATATCGGCCAGCTCACGATCGGACAATTGCCCGATCAGGTCATCAATTTCCTGCTGGCTCAGGCGGAACGAGGCTGGCGAGTAGTTGTCGAACTTCTCACTCAACTCACGCACCGCGGCATCCCCACGGGTTTCGATGTCTTTCAGTGTCGCCTCAACCACGGCACGGGTCTTGGCATCATCCTCTGCCCGATCCGCATCGGACTTGCCGCGTTTAAGATACTCGATTGCCATCTTTCCAATCCTCAGTTTTGCGGCCGGGGCGGACGTTTCTCACCCCGATCAAATGCTTCCCAGCCTTCGCCGTTGAACAGGTCCACGCCCAGCTGAGCCGCAACGTGGGCAAAGTCGACATTCACCCAGTTGTCGACAATCTTGCCGTCGACCACTTTCCAGAAGTCCATGTACCTGATCTCGACACGCTTGCCCGTGGGGGCGATGCCCAGAAACTCGCCGGAATGCGTGGCTTCCTGGCGGCCAAACGCGGTTGCCCATTCACCCATGTAAAGACGTGCCTCGTCTATACAGGTCTTGTCCGAAAACGCCGCTTGGAACGGGCGTTGCCAGTTGTCCTGAAACTCTTTCAGGCCGGTCTTGGTTCCGCAGCCTTGATTGCCCATCCAGCGGAAGCCTTGGGCGAAGAATTCTCCGATATCGTCTATACGGTGGTCGTTCAGACCATCCACCATTGTTTCGATCACGCGGCGTGTGTCGTCGGTTTTGCTCATGTCCGTGTCGCGGGTCAGAACCGCTTGTTCGGGACGGGAACCTTTCATCTTTCTATCCTTTCAGGTTGCCGAGGGAAGGGATTGGGACGTGCGGCCCCAATGCTCAGAAAGTCCCTTGGCATCCTGTTCAGCGCCGGATGGCGCGACATGGCATTATGTCGGGCCTTGTTGCTCATTAGCCTTTGACTGCCCCGGCTGTCAGGCCGCTTACGATCTGGCGCTGGAAGATCAGGACAAGGAAGATCAGAGGAGCGGTGATCGACACGGCGGCGGCCACGGCAACCACTTGGTCGGTTGTCGTGGTCTCGCGGTTGAACATGCCGACGATGGCGGGAACCATGGTCTGGTTCTGCGCGTCCAACAGCAACGCGGTGACCAGAAAGTCGTTATAGGCCAACAGAAAGCTGAACAGACCTGTGGTGATCACGCCTGGCCACATCACCGGCATGATGACACGGCGGAAGGCCTGAAAGTGGCTGCATCCATCCACGCGGGCGGCCTCGTCCAATTCGGACGGGATGTTCTGGAAGAACGAGCGTAGCATCCAGATCGTGAAGGGTTGATTGATCGCAACCAGAACAGCGATTACCGCAAAAGGCTTGCCGTACAAGGTTGGTGCGTTTTCCCCCAAGATCGGGCTCAGCCATTCTGCCGAGTTTATGAACACCGGCAGATAGCCTGCCACCAGAACAGAATGCGGCAGGGCTCGGAAAACCAGTGCAACGATCAGGATCCAGAAGGCCAAAGTTGATCCTGACCGCGCCAGACCGTAGCCTGCCAATGTGCCCACGGTCAGCGACACTGTCACCACGCCCGTCGTTACGATCAGCGAGTTCTTGAAGTTGTTTGAAAAGCCCCGGTCGATCCAGACGGTTTTGTAATGCTCGGTCGTCAGACCAAGCACATCCCGTCCCGGAGGGCCAAACAGCGGGTTCAACTGGTTCAGGATTGCAGGCAGGACGACGAAGAACACCAGCAGGAAACCCACCAGTAAGGCCAGCACACCGATCAGCCAGCCGAACCATTCCTGTCCGGGTTTGGTGTAGGATCTGACCATTGAAGGTAACGTTCTGGTTGCCGCGAGGATCGTGCCCCAGATAACCGCGATGCCCAGAATGATATCCAGCAGCGACAAACCCTTTCCGACGCTCAGCGTCGCCGGCCCGAAGATCACGTTCAGCGCGTTGCTGTCGAATGCATCGACGGGTGACTTGAAGCTCATCACCACGATCCAGAAGATCGGGAAGGCTGCGATCAGGCACCAGAATGCCAGAAAAATGTTTGAGGTCAGCCGCAGACTTAAAGGCTGCCGGAGCGCACGCGAGGACATATCAGTGACTTCCTTTGTGATCACGCCAGGTTCGGCGTAGCGGAAGGATAAGCAGGACGACGACGCCAATCATGGTCAGCATCGAGTTGGCCGAAGCCCGGCTGATCGACCGGTTGCCGGCTTGATCCGGCGTCAGGTAGTCGAAGGTCAGCCATTGCAGTGAGATAACGTAGCCCTGGCTCGAAAAGCCGACGATCTCTTCGAACACGCGGTAGCTGTCCATCAGGTGGATCATCGACACGAAGATGATCAGCGGCATCAGATGCGGGATGACGATGTACTTCAGCCGCTGCCAGCGGGTCGCTCCGTCTATTACGGCGCTTTCCAGGCTGTCCTGATTGACTGTTTGCAGACCGGCATAGAAGATGATGGCGGCAAAAGGCGCAACGTGCCAGACGCGGTAGATCATCATGAGAACTTCAATCGTCCAGGCCTGCGCGAACAGAGCTATGTCACGGTTCAGCCACCATTCCATCATCGCAGTCAGGATACCGTCGCCACGGAACAGCCAGTTGATCGACAGCACACCGATCACCGGCGTAATGATAAACGGCAGCAGTGAGACAAAAATCACCGGTCCGCGGATCGATCGCGCGGCATTGTTGATCAGGATCGCAATCCCTAGCCCGCACCCGACCACCAGCGGCAGAGTAATCAGCGTAAAGGTCAAAGTGAACCGCAACGCTTTCCAGAAATTGATGGTGGATAACACATGCCAACTGCCGTCGCTTATGGCACGCCATGCGCGCTCGGGCTCCAGCACGTTGCGATAGCTTTGCAAGCCGACATAATGGGTTTGCGTAATAATCTCGCCATGCTCGTCCAGCTTCGGCTGTGATACTTGCTCGGTCACGCAGGTCTGCGTCAGGAAGCCGGGTGTGCAGGTTTCCTTTTCGACGGTCTCATAGATCGGCTGGGTGACATAGAAACTCTGCTTGAACACGCTGACCAACGGGAACGCGATGAAGAGAAGCATCATAAAGACAGAGGGACCGACAAAGACGGCGAATGTCCGGAAATTCATGGCTCTGCCTTTCTAATGGTTCTCGAGGGAAAGGGATGGGAGGGCCGTAGCCCTCCCAAGGGAGGATCAGTTGCTGATCAGACCCGCTTCTTTCGCGGCAGTGACGTAGTCTGCCTCGATATCGGCCAGAGTCGTCTGCGCGTCTTTGGCACCGGTCAGGTAGTCGGCCAGTCCGTTACCCAACGAGGTGTGCATGATGCCCATAGGACCGGAAGCCGGGTAAGCCTTGGCACCGCCTTCAGCGGACGCTGCAGCACCTGCAGCCAAAGGACCTGCCGAATAGGCAGTGCTCAGCCATACTGCGACATCGTTGTTCGCACTGACCGTATCGGTGTCCATGCCCTCAAGTGCGACGCGGAAGGCAGCATCCGCTTCTTCGTCGCTCATGTTCGAAGCCAGAACAATACCGTCCCACCAGATTGTGGTCGCCGGAACCGCCGATCCCATTGGAGCCGCGGCCATGGTCACCTTGCCAACGACCTGGCTTTCGGCCTCATCGTTCATCGCAGCGGCACGGCTGGCCCACAGGTTCGCCATCGCGATCTTGCCCTGCTGGAACTGCTGCTGAACATAGGTCGAGTCAGAGACCAGGTATTCCGGGTCCATATACTCGGTCATGGCCTTCAATGTCTCAAGCGCTGCTACGCCTTGCTCGTTATTGATGGCAGGCATGTTGCCGTCACCAAAGAACGAACCGCCCTCGCCCAAATACATGTTGACGAACTCCTGACCAAGGTTCCAACCGGTCTTGAACGTCCCACCAATGGGATAGTCCATGACGCCGGCTTCCTTGATCTTGGCAGCTGCGGAAAGAACATCGCCATAAGTCTTGGGCTCTTCGATGCCCAGTTCAGCCAGAACATCGTCGCGATACATCAGGTGCTGCGCATTCACCATCATCGCAATCGCCATGGTCTTGCCATCAACTTTGATTAACTGATTGGGCAGCAAATCCTGACCGTACTTCTCGACCAGATCGTCCAGCGGACGGATCGTACCGGCGTTGAGCAAAGGCACCAGAGTTGCGTTCGAAACACCGCCGATCTGATAAAGCGCCGGATCAGCGGCAAATGCCTCAGGTTGCTTTTCGCGGAATTCCTGGTCCAGCGACGCGCTGAAATTGCCGCATTCTGCCATCGCATCGGTGACCGCCTTCCAGGCTTCAAAACCGGCGGACAGTGATTTCAGCGGTACATCATTTTCAAAGGCGCAATCTGCCCACGAGCCGGTGGCGGCGATGGACATGGCTCCGGCCATGAGGATCGTCTTGAGTTTCATAGGTTTCTCCCTGTCAGGATCGGTCCGTCGTCGACGTCCGGACCGGTGTTATGCCCTTTCGGGCCATTTGTGGGGTCAGCCCCCGATCCGCGCACCACTTCCAGCTTCGAAGAGGTGACAGATTTCTGTCGGCACCGAGAACGAGACCGTTTCGCCAATCTCGGCGCGGAATGCTTTGTCTGCTTTCACCGAAACCAGAGCTCCGCCTACCCGAACCGAGATCATGGTCGCGTCGCCCAGCAATTCCAGTGTATAGATCGGAGCGGTGATCTGACCTTTCCCATCGGCAAGGCTGGCATCTTCCGCCCTGAAGCCCAGTGTCATTGGACCGTCTGGGGCATCCACTGGGATTTCGACATGTTCGGCACGGAACATTCCGCCTGAAACGTCGCCATCCATCAAGTTCATCGCGGGTGAACCAATGAAGCTGGCCACAAACGTGTTTGCCGGCATGTCATAGATTTCCGTGGGGCTGCCAACCTGCTGCACCACGCCCTGTTTCATCACCACAACGCGGTCGGCCAGTGTCATCGCTTCGATCTGGTCATGGGTCACATAGATCGTCGTCACGGCCAGCTCGTGACTGAGGTTCTTGATCTGCGCCCGGGTGGAGACCCGCAGTTTGGCGTCAAGATTCGACAGCGGTTCGTCCATCAGGAACACATTTGGTTCGCGCACGATAGCACGGGCGAGCGCCACTCGCTGTCGCTGACCACCTGAGAGCTCGGCGGGTTTGCGATGTAGAAAATCGTCCAGCTCGACCATCGCGCTGGCGCGGCGTACCTTTTCGTCGTGGGTCGACGGGTCGATGCCGCGCACCTTCAGCGGAAAGCGGATGTTTTCATAGACGTTCATGTTGGGATAAAGCGCGTAGCTCTGGAACACCATCGCAACGTCGCGGTCCTTCGGCTCCAGATCGTTGATCACATTCCCATCGACCAGGATTTCGCCCTCGGTCACGTCCTCAAGCCCGGCGATCATCCGCATCGTCGTTGTCTTGCCGCAACCCGAGGGGCCGAGTAGGACCAGAAACTCGCGATCAGCAATGGTCAGGTCGAAATTGTGAACCCCCACGAATGAGCCCCATCGCTTGCCGACGTTCCGCAATTGAATTTCCGCCATGGTGCCCCCTGCAAGGAATCATTTTGCATACGTTTGCAAAACTGTAATTCGCATGTACCAAATCAGGCAAGACTTTTTTGCATGCGTATGCAAAACTACAGGAAGAGTCCGACTCAAACTGGCTTGGCACCCCTCGCAACACTTTGACTAAAATGGTAAATACCGTGAACTTTCAGACAGAAAAAAAACTTGTCTCTGCGTTTCATACCGCAATGGACTCCGCAGCGGAGAAAGAAACTCCGAAGGTAATGAGCCAATTCTGCGCTTCAGAGTTGAAGTGGCGCGGCTTTCATCCGTTCAATGAAATCAACGGCGCCGAACAGGTTGCCCAGCAATTCTGGCAGCCGCTGAAGGGCAGTCTAGCTCACTTGCAGAACCGTGTGGATATTCTGTTTGCGGGGCAAAACGCGTTGCGCGGAGAGCCCGACGTTTGGGTTGTCGCCATGGGCCATTTGATGGGGCTGTTCGATCGACCGTGGTTAGGTATTCGCCCAAACGGCAAATTGGCGTTCCTGCGTTATTGCGCGTTTTACAAAGTAGCTGGTGACAGAATTGTCGAAATCGCGATGTTCTTCGACATCCCGCACCTGATGGTCCAAGCTGGCCAGAACCCGTTCCCCCCTCAGACAGCAGCACATTTGGTGCAGCCCGGACCAAGGTCGCATGATGGATTGCTGCTTGATGAACAACCCGCAGACGAAGGCGAAAAGACACTGGCGGTCATCAACGCGATGATTGCGGATCTGGGCCGCTGGGACAGCGGACTGTCGCTGGAAGAAGAATTGGCGCGAACGTGGCACCAGGACATGATCTGGTGGGGCCCCGAAGGAATTGGCGCGACCTACACGATAGAACGCTATGCCAGGCAACACTCCGGACCGTTTCGCGCCGCTTTCACAGATCGATCAAAGACCAATCACGTCTGCCGCCTGGCCGAAGGGCATTACGGTGGCTTCTTTGGATGGCCCAACTTTACTGCTACGCCCACAGGGGGTTTCATGGGGATGCCAGCCACCGGAAAACCCGGTGAATTCAGGGTGATCGATATCTATCGCCGCGTCGAAGACAAGCTGGCCGAAAACTGGATATTCATCGACTTGCTGCATTTCTGGAAAGGGCAAGGTGTAGACATTCTGGCGCGCACCACCGGGATTGAAGCATCATGAGGATAGATGCGCATCACCACCTGTGGGACCTTTCGGCCGTGAACTACCCCTGGCTTATGGAGAAAGGTACAGTTCGGTTTTTCGGCGACCCGTCTTCCATCCAGCGGGACTATATGCTCCCGGAGTTTCGCGCAGACGCCATAGCCATGGGGTTCAGCGCTTCGGTACATATTCAGGTCGGTGCTGCTGACCCCTGGGCCGAGGCGCAGTGGGTACAATCCGTTGCCGACCAGTTCCCGGACTGGCCGTTGGTGCAAGTGGCATTCTGCGATCTGACCTCTGATGATCTGGATGCACAGCTAGACCGTCTTCAAACCCTGCCTTCGGTGCGCGGCGTTCGTCAGATTATTGGCCGCGCTCCGGGTGAAGACGCCTCAACTGGCACGAACGCGCTACTTGAAGACCCAAAGTTCTTGACTGGTTTGAAGCAACTAGGCACCCGGGGGCTGTCCTTTGATCTTCAACTGCTGCCAGAGCTGATGGGTCAAACCGCGAATGTCCTCGCACAGGCCCCGGAAACCCGGATCGCACTCTGCCACGCAGGTTCGCCGTACGATCGGACTCCGCAAGGTTTGCGAGTGTGGGCAGATGAATTGACGGCATTGTCAAGCCTGCCACAAATCTGTTGCAAACTCTCCGGCCTCGGAATGTTCGACCACAACTGGAACGCTGAAAGCGTCTCGCCGATCGTTTCAACCTGCTTGTCACAGTTCGGCGCCGATCGCTGCATGTTCGGATCGAACTTCCCGGTCGACAGCCTTGCCTCAACTTACAAAGAAGTCGTTTCCCGACACGAGGAACTCATCCCGGAGTCGATGCTGGACGACGTATTTCGCGGCACATCAGAACGTTTCTATCGCATTGAATAGCGGCGGCACATACAAGCCAGCATACCTGCGCCGTTTTACTGAGACTGCATGGCAAACCCGGCGAAAGGCCATGCGCATGAAAGCTCCTGCACGCAGGCTTTAAAGCTGACTGGCAGGCCCGCACCTTCATGTCACCTGTTTCCTCTGATCCTCCATTCCCATTGAGCACAGAATCGGACTGCTGTTTTGGCGAGACTGAAACGTGGACTTGTCCGACAGTCCGGACCAATTGGTCCGGATCAGGCTTTGTGCGACGGCACCGCCCAGTGTGGTGCCAGGACCGGTCACAATGAACAGATCCGGTGCGAACTCGTGCGCGGCCTGCGCTATGGCATGGGTGAAATCATAAGTCTCGGTCACTTGATGGCCCAGGGTGTAATCCCAAAGCGCATTCAGGTCGCAAGCTCCGGGCCACCATATCCGGCAACGACCGTCGATCAGGGGTAGGTCCGGTTGCCGAAACAAGCCAGCGCCCAGTTGCGTGCGGCTTTGCGCCGAGACCGGAGCCTGAAGATGCGAATGGAACCCGGCATGGTTGGCCAATCGCATGGGAAAACGTTCCTGAACCACAGGTACGGCCTTTTCGAACACATCCAAACCGGCGTCGTCGCCTGCAAGTACCAACATGCCGCCCAGATCAATCGACAGGGTCAGCGTTGCATCGGTTCGGTCAATGTCATCCACCAAGGCAAGCAGCTCTGCCTTGCGGGCCTGATCAGGACGCCAGTCGGAATCCATGAAAGGATAGATCAATTGGCCACCGATCATGTTTTCCTGCATCAGAGTGCCCATGGTGTTGACCACCTCGAACCCTCCTTCGGCTGATAGCGCACCGCCGCAGGCCAGCGCCGAATACCAGCCCATCGAATTTCCCGTCACCGCAACCACTTCGATTCTGTCAGGATTGATGGCGCGGAAATCGCCCAGAGTAGCGGCGTAGATCAGGGCGGATGCATTGTCGCCTCGCGTGTGCTTGGCCATGGAATATCGTGCGGCACCGTCCAGTTCGCTGAGGGTGTCTTGCCCCTGCGCGCGCCGCATGTCATCAAAGCGCGCCAGAAGGGCCTTGTCGCTGAATTGCCGACCCAGAACACCCAGTTCGGGCTTGTTATAGGTACCTCGGCCGGGGCAGATGACGACGGCAGTTTGTTTGGCGGAACTCATTTGCCGGCCTCCATCAAGGATCGCGCGGCTGCTTCGATGCTTTCTTTCGATGGCATGGTTGCAGCATAGGCCGGGCCGGTGGCAATAAAGCTGTCTTCGGCGGTAATTCGGGCCAGCGGCACATCGGTGGTTTCGTGGAAATGCGCCATGAGAGCTTCGGCCACACCGCCATGATGACGGGTTTCGTCTACAATCAGGATGCGTTTGGCCCCGGTCACGGCCTGTGTCAGTGCCGCTTTGGGTAATGGGGACAACCAGCGCATATCAACGATCCGGGTTTTGATCCCGTCAGCCTGCAACGCTTGGCGTGCCTGATGGCTGAGATAGACGCCATTCCCAAATGTGACAATTGCAAGATCGTTGCCGGCACCCTCCACACCTACCTCGCCGAAGCCGATCTTTTCAGAAGGGTCGGGATAGGTTTGCATCCAGCCGCCGTCTCCGGCCTCGTGCAGGTCCCGCATCGGGTAAAGCGCGATGGGTTCGAGGAAAACGACCAGCCGCTGTTCTTCACGCGCGAGGCGCACGCATTCACGCAGCATCCGCGCGGCGTCGGCACCGTTCGACGGGCAGGCCAGGATCAGGCCCGGAATGTCGCGTAATACAGCAACCGAGTTGTCGTTGTGGAAATGTCCGCCAAACCCTTTTTGATACCCCAGTCCGGCAATGCGCACGACCATCGGGTTGGTGTATTGACCGTTCGAGAAAAAGGGCAGGGTGGCGGCCTCACCTCGCAGCTGATCCTCGGCATTGTGAAGATAGGCCAGAAACTGGATTTCCGGCATTGGCGTGAACCCGTTCTGAGCCATGCCGATCGCCAGGCCCAGGATCGACTGTTCGTCCAGCAACGTGTCGATCATCCGATCAGGGCCAAACCGTGTTTGCAGCTTTTGGGTCACGCCGTAAACGCCGCCCTTGCGCCCGACATCTTCCCCCATCATGACGATCTCGCCATGTTCCAGCATCAGATCGGTCAGTGCCCAGTTGATCAATCGCGACATGATCTGCGGTTCGGAATGTGCCTTGAGGTCGCTGCCGAACACCTCGGTCCGACGCTCGGGTGCTGGGCCATTGGTTGGTGCGCAGGGGCGCGCGGGCGGGATCAGGCTGGCCATCACCTCTTTGGCATGTTGCAGGCGAGGGCGAGTGACTGCCTGATCGGCCACGCGGGCAACCCGGGCGCAGGTATCATTATAGACGCCTAGCGCCTGTTCCGGGCTCATCGCGCCGAACTGATCCAACAGGCGCACGGAATGCAGCAGCGGGTCGTTGGCCTCTTCGGCCTCAACCTCGGCCTTTGGCATATATGTGGTTGGCATATCGGCCCCGGCGTGACCGTACAGACGAACAGTCCGAACATGCAGAAAGGCGGGTTTCTTTCGGCTGCGCACATAGTCGGCCGCCTGTTGCGCAACGTGGTAGGAGTCAAACATGTCCAACCCGTCGCACGAGAAATACTTTAGGCCGGGGCGACCCGAGAAAGTGGCCGCGATCCAGCCTTTCGGCGTTTTGGTCGAGATACCGATTCCGTTGTCTTCACAGCAGAACAGCAGGGGCAGGGGTACTGACTGGAAAGACGTCCACTGCGCTGTGTTGAACGCACCTTGTGCGGTGGAATGGTTGGCCGAGGCATCACCGAAGGAACAGAAGACGATGGCGTCGTCCGGCATATCTGCATGTTCCGGACGGCGACGACGCGCTGCGCTAATGCCATACGCCGCGCCAACCGCCTTGGGAAGGTGGCTGGCGATGGTCGAGGTCTGCGGTGGAATGCACAGCGCTTTTGATCCCAGAACCTTGTGGCGCCCGCCACTGATCGGGTCTTCGGAGGACGAGGCAAAGGACAGCAGAATGTCCCATGTCGGGCTTTGACCCGGCACCTGATCCGAGCGGGCAATCTGGAATGCCGCATCGCGGTAGTGCAGGAAGGCCGGATCAGTCGGGCGCAGGGCTGCGGCAACAGCCGCCATGCCCTCATGCCCGGACGACCCGATCGTGTAGAACCCCTTACCCGCCTTCTGCATCGCTCGGCTTTGCTGGTCGAGCGCCCGGCTCAGGCATTGCGCCCTGAAAAGCGCAACGGCTTCTGGGCCGGTCAGAGGACCTGACGGAGCGGTCCCTTCAGGAAAGTCCAGCGCTGCAACCCGGCGCAGGAAATTGTCATGCACGATTGCGGCGCGATCCATGTCAGATGTCCTTAGGCGAAGGCTTGCAGACCTGTCTGCGCACGACCTAGGATCAGGGCATGCACGTCATGGGTGCCTTCATAGGTGTTGACGGTTTCAAGGTTCACCATGTGACGGATCACGTGGAAGTCCTGACTGATCCCGTTGCCACCATGCATATCGCGGGCATGACGGGCGATCTCAAGCGCCTTGCCGCAATTGTTTCGTTTGATCAGGCTGACCATCTCGGGCGCGGCGCGGGCTTCGTCCATCAGGCGACCCACGCGCAGCGCGGCTTGCAGGCCCAGCGTGATCTCGGTCTGCATGTTGGCAAGCTTCAGTTGAAACAGTTGTGTCTGCGCCAGCGGACGGCCGAACTGTTTACGGTCCAACCCATATTGCCGGGCCGCGTGCCAGCACGCCTCGGCTGCGCCCATCGACCCCCAGGCAATGCCGTAACGCGCACGGTTCAGACAGCCGAATGGGCCTTTCAGACCTTCGACATTGGGCAGCAGGGCGTCTTCGCTTACCTCGACATTGTTCATCACGATCTCACCGGTGATCGAGGCGCGCAGAGACAGCTTGCCTTCGATCTTGGGGGCCGACAATCCAGCCGTTCCCTTATCCAGAACAAAGCCTTTGATCTTGCCGCCATGCGCCTCGGATTTGGCCCAAACGACGAACACATCCGCGATCGGGGCATTCGAGATCCACATTTTCGACCCGTTCAGCACATAGCCGCCCTCGGTTTTCCTTGCGATTGTCTTCATCGAGCCGGGGTCCGAACCGGCATCGGGTTCAGTCAGCCCAAAACAGCCGATATATTCGCCGCTTGCCAGTTTCGGCAGGTATTTCGTGCGCTGATCTTCGGTGCCGTAGGCGTAAATCGGATACATCACCAGGCTGGATTGCACCGACATCATTGACCGGTAGCCGCTGTCCACACGCTCGACCTCGCGCGCGACCAGACCATAGGTCACATAGCTGGACCCAATACCGCCATATTCCTCGGGAATGGTTGTTCCCAGCAACCCCATCTCGCCCATCTCGCGAAAGATGGCTGGGTCGGTTTCTTCATTGGCAAACGCGGCAGTTACCCGAGGCAGCAGCTTATCCTGCGCGTAGGCATGTGCAGCGTCACGAACCATGCGTTCGTCTTCGGCCAACTGGTCTTCCATCAGGAACGGGTCGTCCCAGGTGAAGGGACCGAGATGCGGGGCAGATTGAGGTTTCATGCAAGTTTCCTTTCCACAGCGGTTTTCAGACGTGCAAGGCCCGCTGCAATTGTATCTTCGGCATAAGCGAACGACAGGCGAAGATGGCCCGGCATCCCAAAGGCGCGGCCGGGCACCAGGGCAACGCCGGCATCTTCCAGCAACCACGTGCAGAATTCCGCGTCGCTGTCAAATGGCCCGCCTTGTTCCTTCAGCAAATCAGTGCAGGACGGAAAGGCATAAAACGCCCCGTCCGGTGCTGAACAGCGCAATCCGGGCACCGCGTTCAACCCGTCTACGACCAGGTCTCGGCGAGTGGCAAAGAGGGCGCGACGCTCCTCCAGCAACCCGGGTTCGCAAGTGATCGCGGCCAGCGAGGCCCATTGTGAGATTGAGCATGCCCCCGATGTGACCTGTCCCTGTACAGCGACCATGGCTCTGATCAGATCGGTCGGTCCGATACCCCAGCCAATGCGCCATCCGGTCATTGACCAGGCTTTGGCCACACCGTTGACGATCAGCACGCGATTGGTCAGCGCCGGGGCGGCCTTGGCCACTGAAGCGAAAGGCACATAGCTGAGATGGCGGTAAATCTCATCCGCCAGAATCCAGACGTGAGTGTGGCGTTCCAACACCTCGAAAAGTCCTGAAATTTCTGCTTTTGAGTAAATCGAGCCTGACGGGTTCGAGGGCGAATTCAGCATCAGCCAGCGCGTGCGCGGTGTGATGGCGGCCTCCAATTGTTCAGGCAGCAGTTTGAAGCCTTGCTCCATCGGGCAAGGCAAAACCACCGGCACCCCTCCTGCCATGCGGACAATATCGGAATAACTCGTCCAATAGGGTGCAGGCATGATGACTTCGTCGCCGGGGTTAAGGCTGGCCAGCATCGCATTTGCGATTACCTGTTTAGCGCCTGTTGAAACGATGACCTGAGTCATCTCGGCGCCCGCTTGTCGGGCGATTTCCGCGCGCAGTGCAGGCACACCGGCAGTGGGTGGATATTTGGTTTTACCTTCCAGTGCCGCTGAATGCGCAGCTTCGACCACATAAGGCGGTGTAGGCAGGTCCGGTTCGCCGGTTGACAGTGCCAGAACATCGCGCCCTTCAGCGCGCAGGCGGGCGGCGGCCTCTGAGATCTGGACGATTTCCGACAATTCGATACCGTTCAACCGGTCAGCGCGCTGGAACATCATGAAACTTTCTCTGCAGATGAGTTTGGTTTTAGCCAGAAAGTCACTTGAGAAAAATACGCCAATAAGTATCCTTTCAGTGACTAAAACTCATGAATGTCATGCCCCGCATCAACTCACTGCCATCTCTTGCGCTCATGCGCAGTTTCGAAGCCGCCGCGCGCCATGAAAGCTATACAATGGCGGCCGAGGAGCTTGGCGTGACCCAAAGCGCGATCAGCCGTCAGGTCCGAGAGCTTGAGGCCGCGATTGGCGTTACGCTGTTTCGGCGGGTCGGTCGGGCCGTGCGCTTGTCAAAAGCGGGGCGGGCCTTGCGAGACGAGCTGGCAGGTGACCTTGAGCGTCTCAGTGGCACGATCAACCGTGCAATTGCAGCAGGAGACGGAGCGTCGCTATTGACCTTGGCTGTACTGCCCACCTTTGCGACGCGGTGGCTGGTGCCGCGCCTGCCGGATTTCAAAATGCGCCATCCGGGGATTGAACTGGACCTGCACTCCTACACGACGCCTTTCAGCCTTGAAGAACGACGCATGGATCTGGCAATCCATTTCGGGCAGGAGGATTGGCCGGGTGCGCAATTGCGCAGGTTGTTCCCAGAGCATCTGGTGGTCACGGCAGCACCCGAGTTGCTCAGGCGTCACAGGCTGGACACCCGCGCGCAAACCTTTGATCTGCCGCTTTTGCATCTGACCTCGCGCCCCGATCTGTGGTCCACCTATCACTCTCAGCTCGGGCTGGATCCGGGGGCGGTTTTTCTGGGGATGCGGTTTGACCAGTTCTCGATGCTGATCGAAGCCGCAGTCGTCGGTTTGGGTGCCGCTATTCTGCCCTCTTACTTGATTGAAGAGGAGGTGGCATCCGGCGTTCTGACCGAAATCGGCCAGATCACCAACACGTCGAACAGCGCCTATTACATTGCGACGCCAACTGGTCAGAAGAACGACGCGGTTCAGGCTTTTGCAAACTGGATCAGCAAGCAGACGCGGGCACGCGGGTAACTGGGCAAATACAGAAGATCGAATTCATTGCCCGCAGGCACATCTCAGGCAAAAATCTGCCTGAGCCAGGTTTCAAACATCTGTTTTGCAGCTGCGTTCGCGTTCGATCTCTGCCCATCGACAAGGAAATGGTTCTGTTCGATTGGAATGGCGTCCCCGACAATCGCGATGGACCTTCCGGCCTCGATTGCCGTTCTGGCAAAGCGCTCAAGGATTACTGCGTATCCTCCACCTTCCGACACAATGTCCACGGCGGCAATTGTCGTGTCCACGGTGTAGGAAGACGCCGTGGGAGAATACGTTATGCCGAATGCGGAGAAATACCTGTGCCACATGTCCTGAAACCCCAAGATCTGTATCTGCGGTTTATCAAGCAGTTCTTCAGTTGAAGGCCATTTCTGATTTCGCGACTTGGTCGCAACCGGAACGATGCGCTCATCCGAGATCTTACTGATTGGCCCATCGTTCCATTCCCTGTTTCCCAAACGCAGTTCGACATCAACGTTTTCCCTGCCTGCGGATTCTGCCCAGATATTTGAAACCAACCTGATGGATACACCCGGGTGGGCGCGCGAAAACTCGGGCAATTTGCCGGCAAGGAACAAGCTGGCCGTGGAAATCGGCACACGCACGACCAACTCGTGCTTCTGACTGGAACCAAACAGGCTTGCGGTTGACAGGTCGATATCGCCCAAAGCGCGCCGAACAGAGAACGCATACGCCTGTCCGACCTCTGTCAGGCTTAGATTCCGAGCGGCGCGAAAGAACAAAGGGCAGCCCAGCTGTGCTTCCAGCGAGCGAACGTGCAGGCTCAAGGCCGTCTGTGTGATGCCCAGTTCTTCTGCCGCAGCAGTAAAGCTCATATGCCGTGCGGCACAGTCAAAAGACCGTAGCCAGACCAGATTGGGCGATTTGGACATTTCCAGCACCAAAAATATTTATGGATACTGGCGATATTTATTCGTTTTACACGCTGCATTCAACGCCCGTAAATTTCATCAGGGAAAAACAGTGCTGGTCATCAGATTGAGCATCGGAAAGGGAACGCAGGTATGAAAGTTGGATTTATCGGCCTTGGAAATGTCGGCGGGAAACTCAGTGGCAGTTTGCTGCGCAACGGCGTTGATCTGACCGTACACGATCTGAACTCTGATCTGGTGTCAGTTTTCGTCGACCGCGGGGCAAAGGCTGCCGAGAATCCGACACAACTGATGCGGGATTGTGATGCGGTCATCACCTGCCTGCCTTCTCCGGCGGCTTCGGACGCCGTAATGCAGAAAATGCTGCCCGAAGTGACCGTGGGCAAAATCTGGATGGAAATGTCCACGACGGATGAAGCAGAGGTCAAGCGTCTGGGTGCTATGGTGAAGGATCGCGGTGGCGCTGCAGTCGATTGTCCGGTCTCGGGCGGATGTCATCGGGCGGATACCGGTAATATTTCGATCTTTGCCGGATGTGATCGCGCCACGTTCGAACGTATCCTGCCGTTCCTGACCACGATGGGGCGTCGCATTCTGCACACGGGCGAACTGGGATCAGCTTCGGTGCTGAAGGTGCTGACCAACTATCTAGCCACTGCAAACCTGATCACCTGTTCAGAGGCGCTTGTCGTCGCCAAGGCCGCCGGAATGGATTTGAATACGGCGTATGAGGCAATGAAGATCAGTTCGGGGACATCCTTCGTGCATGAAACCGAAAGTCAGGTCATCCTAAACGGAACTCGCGATATCTCGTTCACGATGGACCTGGTGTTGAAGGATATCGGCCTGTTTCAGGACGTGGCGGATCGCGCCGGGGTGCCACTGGAGATCAATCCGCTTATGATCGAGATTTTCAAGGATGGGATCGAGAAATACGGCCCTCGTGAGTTTTCCCCCAACATCATCCGCCGGCTTGAAGACACAACCGGGCTGGATATCCGCGCACCGGGATTCCCATCGGAAATGCTGGACGATGAACCTGAAGAGCCGGGTTACGAAGTGATCCCGCAGGGATCTGACCTGAAGGCCGCCGAATAGGGCGGTGCGCTGCGGGCAGGAAACGGATCTACAGCATGGCGGATCATCATTCTTACGCCGTTACGTTCGCCGACATGGGGGATCCTGCATCACGCCTGAAGCAAAACGGCTGGAACGTCTGGCCGTTCTTCGTGCCGCCGTTTCTGATGGGAACGGTTCCATTTCCGCTGCCCGTGTCCCCAAGAAACCGGATGGGCGGGGCAAGTGCGCGAAGCGCTCGATAACCGCCGCCCGTTCCACGAATAGGTCACATCATGTATCGCCGGCCATCACGCAAGTATCCTTACGAGCCGCCTCCGGCTTGGTCCTGAAAAAGGCGACTTTATTCAGGAAAGGACAATCACGTGACGACCCAAGATGCGAACCCTCAGGACACCACCAACGCACTCCCCGAGCCAGGCCCCATGAGCCGCGAATGGCATTGGCACCCGTACTTGCCAGTGAAATACGCCCCGTACTGGAACTGGCCGCCGAAAATCGGCGTCTTGGCGAAATGGGTTTGGCACAACTGGCTTCAGTTCTCGGACCGCTCGATCTTTCTGGCCTTGGCCTTCCTGGTGGCCTTCTGGGTGCAACCGGTCGGTGTCGGGCAGGCCTCGTTTGCCCCGGGCTGGGTGTCATGGGTATTCATTCGGAACTGGGTGCTGCTGTTGATCGTCGCCGGTGGCCTGCACATGTGGTTCTATGGGGTCGACGGGCAAGGAAAGCTGCTGAAATACGACCCGAGACCCTACATGAAGCGAAAGAACGCTTTGTACAAGTTCGGCTATCAGACGTGGGACAACACCTATTACTCGATGGTCTTTGGTGCGACCTTCCTGTCGATGCTGGAGTGCTTTCTGCGCTGGATGTATGCCAACAACTATATCGCCACGCTCAGCTTCACCGCGCATCCGGTCTGGTTCGTGCTGCTGTTTCCGATCCTGGCGATCTGGCAGAGCTTTCATTTCTACGTTGTACACCTGCTTCTGCATCAGCCGTTCATCTACAGACATGTTCACGCCGTGCATCACCGCAACGTCAATACCGGCCCATGGTCGGGCATGTCGATGCACCCCGTCGAGGCCTTCGGATATCTTAGTGCCATCCTGATCGTGTTGGTACTGCCCAGCAACCCGGTCCACATGATCTTTCTGGGCTATTGGCTTATGCTGGGTGCCGCCTCGTCTCATTCCGGGTACGAGGCCATCTGGGTGCGCGACCGTCAGGCGTTGTTGATCGGGGCGTTTTTCCACCAGTTGCATCACCGTTATTACGAATGCAATTACGGCAACGCGGAAATGCCCTGGGACAAGTGGTTCGGCACCTATCACGACGGCTCGGAAGAGGCCACAAAACGAACACGCTACCGCAAGCGCGAAATGCACGCCAAATAGGGCGACACGCAACGCGGGCCGTGCGCAGATGGCGCCGCTATGGCGGATCATTTTTCTTGCCCGACGACGCTTGATTGAACCGACCCCGTTGCCGAAATCCTGACCCTGTACGAAACTGGGCGCGCGGGGCCGGATGGCAATTCCCTCCGGCCCGATTATACTGGGCAAATGAAAGATACCGCTCCAGATTGGTTTGAAACCTGTGTCAGCCAGCTGACCACAACAAGTACTCAACGTGTGTGGTCAGTTCTGGTCACGATTTTCGGCGATCTGGCGCAGGATGGGTCGGATCAGATCAGTGGATCACTCATTACGGCGCTTACGCGTCTGGCGGGGATCAGGGCCGAGGCCACACGTGTTGCGTTGCATCGGTTGCGCAAGGAAGGTTGGATTGAAAGCACGCGGGTTGGTCGGAACAGTGTGCACAGGCTGACCAGCTTTGGTCGCAGTCAAAGCGTAGCGGCCGCACCGCGTATCTATTCCCGCGACTCGAACATGCCGGATATCTGGCATGTCCTCATCGCCAGCAACTCGGAAAGTTCCCGGAAGGAATTGTCGGATCTGATGCTGACAGGAGATTACTTCTCACTGAATGCGTCCACAGCCATGGCGCCCGGGCCGATGCCGGATGACCTTGAGGAGCTTTTGGGTTTCGAGAGCGACACGATTTCCGTCCCAAATTGGCTTCGGGATCTGTGTGGACCGGAGCCGCTGAAAACCGCCTATGATCAATTCTGGGACGCAATTCAGATTGTTGAGCGGCTTTTGCCTGCGGAAGGGGCGGGCGATCCGATGCGTTCGGCGGTTTTGCGCGTATTGGTCGTGCACGCTTGGCGACGTATCGTTCTGCGCCATCCGAGCCTGCCGCCGGTTTTCCTGCCGGACGACTGGAAAGGCGCCGCGTGTAGAGAAGCTGTCTCACACTTGTTGGACAGGCTGCCGCGCCCGTCGCTTTCGAGCTTGGAAGCCGAGCTGATAGACTAACCCTCAGCAAGGCAAAATTCGGGCGAGCTGTTGGATTTCCTGCCATAATCAAGAGAGCCTGTGTCGTTTTGTGCAGTCACGAAAACTTCTTTGGTCAGCAGTCACCTTTAATGTTACAGGATGTGCGACACATGAGAAGATTGAGTAACATAAGTCTTGCATCGAATCAGGGGAAGATTTATTAACCGACCAGACGGTTGATATTGTTCCGAGGGAACAGGGGTACTCTAAGATGGACGCTTTCATTTGTGACGCGACGCGCACTCCGATTGGACGATACGGAGGAGCGCTCTCGTCGGTCCGCACAGATGATCTGGCCGCTCTTCCTTTGGCGGCTTTGAAGGTGCGCAACCCTCAGGTCGACTGGGCCAGTGTTGACGACGTGATCTATGGCGATGCCAACCAGGCGGGCGAGAGCAACCGAAACGTTGCGCGTATGGCGGCACTGCTGGCGGGTTTGCCGATTGAAGTGCCGGGAACGACGGTGAACCGTTTATGTGCCAGCGGCATGGATGCTGTGGGAATGGTGGCGCGCGGCATCAAGGCGGGCGACTACGATCTGGCCATCGCGGGTGGCGTGGAAAGCATGTCTCGCGCGCCGTTTGTGATGCCCAAGGCAACTTCGGCGTTTACCCGCAGCAATGCGGTGTACGACACCACGATCGGTTGGCGCTTTGTGAACCCGAAAATGAAGCATGCATACGGCGTGGACTCCATGCCGCAAACGGCCGACAATGTCGCCGAAGATTATGGTATCAGCCGGGAAGACCAGGATGCCTTTGCTGCACGCAGCCAGTCCCGCTGGGCCACCGCGCATGCGGCTGGGGTGTTCAAGGACGAAATCACGCCGGTTTCGGTTCCCCAGCGCAAGGGCGATCCGATTTTCGTTGATACGGACGAGCACCCGCGCCCGGGAACTACGGCCGAAAAACTCGCGGGTTTGAAAGGTGTGAACGGGCCCGACAAAACCGTGACGGCGGGGAATGCATCCGGTGTGAATGATGGCGCAGCGGCGATCCTGATGGCGAATGAGGCCGCAGCAGCCAAGAACGGTCTGACCCCGATGGCCCGGGTGGTTGGCATGTCGGTTGCAGGTGTTGCACCACGTGTAATGGGCATCGGCCCGGTGCCGGCTAGCCGCAAGGTTTTGGCCCGGGCAGGGCTGAGCGTGGATCAGATGGATGTCATCGAGTTGAATGAGGCATTTGCCTCTCAAGGCCTTGCCACCTTGCGCGAGCTGGGCCTGCCGGACGACGCGCCCCACGTGAACCCCAATGGCGGGGCCATCGCTTTGGGCCATCCGTTGGGTATGAGCGGCGCGCGTCTGGTGCTGACCGCAGCCTATCAATTGAAACGTACCGGGGGTCGCTATGCGCTCTGCACCATGTGTGTGGGTGTCGGGCAGGGCGCTGCCCTTATTCTTGAACGCGTGTAACGGAGGAGACGGGACATGTATGCTCAGATGGTAGAATCCGAAGCGTCAAATGATGATCCGGACAAGCTTGCTGAATTCCAGGCGCGGATCGACGCGGATATCAAGATCGAACCCAAGGACTGGATGCCTCACGGGTATCGCAAGACGCTGATCCGTCAGATTGGACAGCACGCTCATTCCGAGATTGTGGGCCAATTGCCGGAAGGTAACTGGATCACGCGTGCGCCGACATTGGAACGGAAGGCGATCCTTCTGGCCAAGGTGCAGGATGAGGCCGGGCATGGGCTCTACCTGTATTGTGCGGCCGAAACGCTGGGTGTCAGCCGCGACGAGATCACCGAGATGCTGCTGGACGGCCGCATGAAATACTCGTCGATCTTTAACTATCCGACGTTGAACTGGGCCGATATTGGCGCGGTTGGATGGTTGGTCGACGGGGCGGCGATCATGAACCAGGTGCCGCTGCAAAGAACGTCATTCGGGCCGTATTCCCGCGCCATGATCCGTATCTGCAAGGAAGAGAGCTTTCATCAGCGTCAGGGTTATGACGCGATCCGCAAGATGGCCGAAGGCACGCCCGAACAGCGCAAGATGGCACAGGATGCGATGAACCGTCTGTGGTACCCGTCGCTGATGATGTTTGGGCCCTCGGACAAGGACAGTGTGCATTCGGCGCAATCCATGGCCTGGAAGATCAAGATCAACACCAATGACGAACTGCGTCAGAAATTTGTCGATCAAACCGTTCCGCAGGCCGAATATCTGGGTCTGACGATTCCCGATCCGGACCTGAAATGGAACGAAGAGCGGGGCCACTATGATTACACCGATCCCGATTGGTCCGAATTCTTTGACGTGATCAAGGGCAATGGTCCCTGCAATATCGATCGTCTGGCCGCACGGAACAAGGCTTGGGACGACGGCAAGTGGGTTCGTGACGGGCTGTTGGCCCATGCCCGCAAGAAAAAGGCCGGCAATCTGGCTGCTGAATAAGCTTACCCTGAGGAGGAAACCCGATGAACACCGAATGGCCCCTGTGGGAAATCTTCATCCGCGGCCAACATGGGATGAGCCACCGACATGTCGGTTCGCTGCACGCCCCGGACGCGGAAATGGCAATCAAGAACGCGCGCGATGTCTATACCCGCCGCAACGAAGGCGTCTCGATCTGGGTGGTCGAAGCTAACAACATATCGGCCTCGTCGCCCAGCGACAAAGGTCCGTTGTACGAACCAAGCGAAAGCAAGGTGTACCGCCACCCGACTTTCTTCGACATTCCCGATGAAGTGGGGGCAATGTGATGACCCGGGATGAGGCATTTCTGCAATTCCTGCTGCGAATGGGAGACAACACCCTGATCCTCGGCCACCGTGTCAGTGAGTGGTGCGGCCATGCGCCGGTGCTGGAGGAAGATATCGCATTGGCCAACACCGCGCTGGACCTGATAGGTCAGACCCAGATGTGGCTGGGTCTTGCGGGCGAGGCCGATAGTGGCAAAAGCGCCGACGATCTGGCTTTCCTGCGCGACGCCTGGGATTTCCGCAACGTGTTGCTGGTCGAGGTGCCGAACGGCGATTTCGGCCGTACGCTGATGCGCCAGTTCCTGTTCGATGCGTGGCATTTGATCATGCTGGGACGCCTCATGACATCTTCGGACGAGCGGGTCGCAGCAATCGCCGCCAAGGCCAGTAAGGAAGTTACCTACCATCTGGAACGTTCGGGCGACACGGTTGTCGGGCTTGGTGACGGAACCGAGGAAAGCCATGCCCGGATGCAGGACGCACTGGATTACCTGTGGCCCTATGTGGGCGAGATGTTTGCCAGCGACGAGGTTGACGCCCAGATGCTCGCCGCAGGTATCGCGCCGAACCCGGAGGACTTGCGAGAGGAATACGACACTCTGGTTGAGCGGGTTCTGAACCAGGCAACGCTGACCGTTCCTGAAAGCCGTTTTGCCCATAAAGGCGGCCGCGATGGGCGCATGCATACCGAGCATCTGGGCCATCTGCTGACGCAGATGCAATGGCTGCAACGCGCCTATCCCGGAGCCAAGTGGTAAGAGCGGATGCGGGTCCCGACTGACCATATATGGAGCTGGCTGGATGCCGTGCCCGATCCCGAAATCCCGGTGATTTCCGTCGTGGATTTGGGCATTGTGCGCGATGTGCGCTGGGAGGCTGACACGCTGGTCGTAACCGTCACACCAACGTATTCCGGTTGCCCGGCGACGTCCATTATCAGTATGGATATCGAAACCGCCCTGCGCGATCACGGCATCGGGGAACTGCGCATTGAAACCAGCATTTCGCCCGCCTGGACCACCGATTGGCTCAGCGAAAAAGGTCGCGCCAAGCTGGAAGACTATGGAATTGCGCCGCCGCAACCCGCCGGCGGCCCGGATCGCTGCCCCCATTGCGGTAGCAAGGCAGTCGAAAAGGTCAGCCAGTTCGGCTCGACCCCATGCAAGGCCCATTGGCGCTGCACGGATTGTCTGGAACCCTTTGACTATTTCAAGTGCATCTGAGGAGGAGCACCGGATGGCACGTTTTCACGACCTGAAAGTCACCGACATCCACAAAACCATCCGCGATGCGGTTGTTGTTACGCTTGAACCCGTAAATGGCGCAGCGGAACAGTTCGACTTCGCCGCCGGTCAGTACCTGACTTTCCGGCGCGAATTTGACGGCGAAGAGTTGCGCCGCTCCTATTCCATCTGTGCTGGCAAGGATGACGGTGTTCTTCAGGTTGGCATCAAACGCATCGAGGGCGGAGCCTTCTCAAGCTGGGCAAATGAAGAGCTCAACATAGGTGACGTTGTGCAGGCGATGCCACCAATGGGCAATTTTCACGTGCCCATCGATGCGGATGCGGAAAAACAATACCTTGGCTTCGCTGGCGGATCGGGGATCACGCCTGTTCTGTCGATCCTCAAGACCACATTGGCCGGTGAACCCAAATCCCGTTTTACGCTGATCTATGCCAACAAGGGCATCAACACGATCATGTTCCGTGAGGAATTAGAGGATCTGAAAAACCTCTATATGGGCCGGCTGAACGTTATCCACATTCTTGAAACCGACGCGCAGGAGATTGACCTGTTTACCGGTCTGGTAACGCGGGAAAAATGCCGCGAGCTGTTCAAGCACTGGATCGATATCAAGACTGCAGACACGGCGTTCATCTGCGGACCAGAGCCGATGATGCTGGGTATTGCTGCCGCGCTGCGGGAACACGGGCTTGAGGAAAGCCGGATCAAGTTCGAACTCTTTGCCAGCGCCCAGCCGGGCCGGGTCAAGCGCAAGACAAGCGCGGCAGAGGCAGGCACGCAGGCAAACCAGACCAGCGCTTTGATCACATTGGATGGCGCTACGCAGACCGTGACCTTGCCGAAAGATCAGTCCATTCTGGATGCAGCCTTGGAAAATGCCATGGACGCGCCTTACGCCTGCAAGGCCGGGGTATGTTCAACGTGCCGCTGCCGTGTCGTAGAAGGCGAGGTCGAGATGCTCGCCAATCACGCGTTGGAAGATTACGAGGTCGAAAAAGGTTATGTGCTGAGTTGTCAGGCTTACCCGGTGACCGACCGCGTGGTCGTGGACTACGACCAGTAAAGGGAGAGGATCAATGACCGACGCCATGACACTCGACAGCTACCTGGCCGCAGGCGGAGTGCTGACAAATCCGACCAATGTACCGCCGCGTTACCGCGCCGAGCTGATGAAACTGATGGCTACGTTTGTGGACAGTGAACTCGCTGGTGCCGCAGGGTTTGCTGATGTCATCAACCAAGGCCCTGGCATAAAGGAACGCATTGCGGCGGCGAAAATTGTGTTGGAAAAGACGGACCACGCGGACCGGGTCCTGAAAATCATGGGTGAGTTCGGTGCCGATACGGATCGGTATGCCACGCACCACCCGTGGACTGCCCGGTTGGACCGTGATGCGGATGTTGGTGCGGTCCGCAGCGAACATGACATGCGTCTTGCAGTATTCAATTATCCGATTTCGGGTTGGACTGATGCCGTCGTCATGAACCTGCTGATGAGCCGCGCCGTAGCAGAGCAACTGGCGGAGTTTTCGACCGTCTCTTACCAGCCTCTGGCCGAGGCTTTTCGACAGATCGCACCGATCGAGGCACATCACGGCGAACTGGCGTTGGAAGGCGCTGTGAAGCTGGTTGAAAACGGAGAGTCACAAGACATGCAACGCGCGGTGGACTATTGGTGGCCCCGCGTAGCTGTGTCTTTCGGGAGAGATGATCCGAAACGATTTGAGCACCTGAAGTCACTGGGCTTGCGCCACAGAGCCAACACTGCGCTACGGGAACGTTGGACACAGGCAGCGGGTGCAGCATTGAAAAGGTTGGGTTTGAAACCACCTTCCTAGCCAGAGTATTTCTTAAGGAGTGAGAGCAATCCGTTTCTGACGTGATTTGACAAGCGCGTTGGCGATTGTGACGTGTTCCTGAAGGATCGGTTGGCTGGTTTCAAAACGCCTTGTCAGAGAGGTGGCAGTGCCAGGTTTCCCTGACATTGCCTTTGAGACGAAGTATGTGGCGATTTTTTCGGTTTGCGAGTTAAACCGCCCTGTCTCGTGGAAGGCTGAACCCGGCCGTTTTCGCGACCAGAACCGGGTTTGCAACCGGACTAGAGACACTCGGCCAGAGTTTTTGCCATGTTGAGAATAACTTGCGGGTATAGATCGGCTCCGGGTTCAAGATCAGAGCCCAACGGATCGATTACGCCTGTTTTGGCCTCGGTCCCATTCAGTACGGTTTTGACGATGCCGGGGTTGAACTGTGGCTCGGCGAGAACGCAGCTGATACCTTCTTCGCGGATACGGCTTTGAATCTCAGCAATGCGAGCCGGGCTCGGGTCCGAGGCGTCGGCGATCGAAATCGCACCTGCGGCAGGGAAGTCAAATGCGTCTTCGAAGTACTGATAGGCGTCATGGAAGACGATAAAGCTTCCACCACGAACCGGATCAAGCGTCTCAGCCACTTCTGCAGATAGCGCAGCCATTTCTTCGCGCGCGGCTGCGGCATTTGCAAAATATGCGCCTGCATTGTCCGGATCGGCTGACGACAACTGCGCAGCGATCAAGTTCAGCCAGGTTTCAGCATTTGCCGGTGAAAGCCAAGCATGTGGGTCGTGCTCGCCGTGCGCGTGATCGTGATGATCATCGTGATCGGCGTGTTCCTCGTGATCGTGGTCATCATCCTTGGCATGGACGTCGTGATCATGCTCGTCTTCATGCGAATGCTCATCATCGTGATCATCATGATCTTTGTGGTCCGCATGATCGTCATGATCATGCCCGTCGTCTTCGGCATGCTCATCATCATGATCGTGTTCGTCTTCGTTCTCATGATCATGGGCTTCGAACAGAGCGCTTTCACGGAAATCAAGAAGAACAGTGCCATCGGAGTCCAGTAAGGACGTGACGGTCGCTCCGTCTGTAAGGGTTTCGACTGCACTTTCCATCCACGGTGTCAGGTCTTCTCCCATCCAGAACACCAGATCGGCATCCTGCAATGCCGCCGCCTCGGACGGGCGCAGGTTGTATTCATGAGGGGAGGCACCCGGTGTCACGATCAGGGCAGGCGAGCCGACGCCCTCCATGACACGAGCAACAAGCGAATGGACTGGCGCGATGTCGACCGCGACGTTTGGAACCTCTGCAAGGGCCGTGCCACCCATCAATGCAACCGTAATCGAAACTGGAAGAAGCTTTCTGGACATCAGACCCTCTGTGTGATTTTATAACGTTACGAGTGGCAATACATGATATGAAATAACATGACAAGTGATGCGCATCCTGTCCCTGCCGGTGAAACAGCCCCGGTTGGTTTTCAGGAACATGACCACCAGACTTGCGTCAAAACGGCGTTGGTATCCGCCGAGGCGCGGTGCAAGGAAGAAGGGCTGCGTCTGACGCCGGTCCGGCGCAAGGTTCTGGAGATGTTGCTGCAAGAGCATCGGGCCCTTGGTGCTTATTCGATCCTTGACCGCTTGCGCGATGAAGGATTTGGATCTCAACCTCCGGTCGCCTATCGGGCGCTGGATTTCCTCGTTCAAAACGGGTTCGTTCACAAGATCGAGCGCCTGAATGCATTCGTTGCCTGTTCTCATCCCGGCGCGTCGCATTCTCCGGCGTTCATGATCTGCAGGAAGTGCGATGCGGTTGCCGAGGCGCAGTCCACGCCTGCCAAAGGTGTTCTTGGTGATGCTGCGCGCGCAGCGGGTTTCGAGATCGAGCGAACGGTTGTAGAAGCCGAGGGACTTTGCCCCGACTGCACCGAAAAGGCCTGAAAATGTCGCTCGTTTCTGTCGAGAATCTCAGTGTGCGCTACGGCGCCAATACTGTTCTGAGCCATGTGGATATGGCAGTCGAACCTGGTGAGATCGTCACCATCGTCGGGCCAAACGGATCGGGTAAAACCAGCCTGTTACGGGCTATCATTGGCGCGACCAAGCCATGTGCCGGGCATGTATCACTAAAACCCGGATTGAAGATCGGATACGTGCCACAAAAATTGCATGTCGACCCCACGTTGCCAATCTCGGTCGAGAGATTCATGCACCTGACGGATCGCGTTTCACGTCGCCAATGCGTCGAGGCGCTGGAAAGGGCGGGCGTCCCGGATCTGTTGAAGCGTCAGATGTCGCAATTGTCGGGCGGTCAGTTTCAGCGTGTGTTGCTGGCGCGAGCGCTGATCAACAAACCTGACGTCCTGCTGCTGGACGAGGCGACACAGGGACTGGACCAGCGCGGTTCGGCGAGTTTCTACCAGCAAATCGAAGCTGTGCGCCGCGAAACTGGATGCGCCATTCTCATGATCAGTCATGAATTGCACGTGGTCATGAGCGCCTCGGACAGAGTGATATGTCTCAACGGGCATGTCTGCTGCGAGGGATCGCCAGCGGTGGTCGCCTCGGCACCGGAATACCGGGCCTTGTTCGGAACGGGCACAGGCGGTGCGCTTGCCCTTTACCGGCACGAGCATGACCACCATCATGACCATGATGCAAACCCCCAGAAAGCGGCGGAATAATGCTTGACGATTTTATGATGCGGGCAACGCTCGCGGGTGTCGGTGTTGCGTTTGCGGCTGCTCCTCTTGGGTGTTTCGTGGTGTGGCGCCGCATGGCGTATTTCGGTGATGCAACCGCACATGCCGCAATTCTGGGCGTGGCCCTGTCGCTGACATTTCAGATGTCGATCTTCACCGGTGCGCTGGCCGTTGCACTGATTATGGCGCTGACGGTCACCTTGTTGGCTGGTCGTGGCTATGCGATGGACACGCTGCTGGGGGTGTTGGCGCATTCCGCTTTGGCCTTCGGTCTTGTTGCTGTCTCGTTTTTGTCCGGCGTCCGCATAGATTTGATGGCATATCTGTTCGGGGATATTCTTGCAGTATCCCGTTCCGATCTCCTTGTGATCTGGGGCGGCGCGGCGCTTGTCGTGGCGCTGATTGCCTGGCGATGGTCTCAACTACTGACGGCCACATTGAATGAGGAACTGGCCTATGCCAGTGGTTTCGACCCCAGGCGGGAACAGTTGATCCTGACCCTGTCTTTGGCTGTAACCGTGGCTGTTGCGATCAAGGTCGTGGGGGTATTGCTGATTGCGGCAATGCTAATCATTCCCGCGGCGGCTGCGCGGAATCTGGCCCGGTCACCGGAATCCATGGCATTAATAGCAGCGGGAATAGGCGCGTTTTCCGCGATCGCGGGGCTAAGAGCGGCCTATGTTTTCGATACCCCGGCAGGGCCTTCGATCGTCTGCGTGGCCGCTGTTTTGTTTGCCTGTCTCAGCGTGGTCGGGTGGCGAACGCAGGGCAGGGCTTGATCGACCCGGGCGGTAAGCGAATGCCATTCGCGTTAACCAGATAGGTTCTGGTGTTGTCCGATGCAGGTGCGCATAAAAAAGGCCCGCAGACTGAGTGCGGGCCTTATTCATTCTTTGACGATACAGCTTACTGCGGAATCTCGCCTTCCAGCCCTTCAACATAGAAGTTCATGCCAGCCAGAGTGCCATCGTCAGCGGTTTCGCCTTCAGCCAGCCAGTCGCTGCCGTCCTGCTTCTTCAGCGGACCGGTGAACGCGTGATAGCTGCCATCTGCAAGCGCCGCCTTCAGGGCCAGCGCCTCTTCTTTGACGTCTGCGGGAACCGCGTCCGAAATCTCGCCGATTTCAACCATTCCTGCTCCGATACCATCCCAGGTGTTGGAAGACGTCCAGGTCCCGTCCATTACGGCCTTAGTCCGCGCGATGTAATAGGGGGCCCAGTTGTCGATGATCGATGACACACGCGGGAGCGGTGCGTATTCGCTCATGTCCGATGCCTGACCAAAGGTGATCACATTGCCGGCCTCTTGAGCCGCTGCTTGCGGCGCTGTCGAGTCGGTGTGCTGCAGGATTACGTCGGCACCCTGTTCGATCAAAACGGTGGCGGCGTCAGCTTCTTTCGCCGGGTCGAACCACGTGTAGGCCCAGACAATCTTGAACTCGACATCCGGGTTCACCTTCTTGGCGTGGATATAGGCCGAGTTGATGCCACGGATCACTTCGGGAATCGGGTAAGAACCGATATAACCGATGATGTTGGACTTGGTCATTTTGCCAGCGATGTGGCCCTGAACGGCGCGGCCTTCGTAGAAACGAGCCGAGTAGACCGAGACGTTGTCGGCGGTTTTATAACCGGTCGCGTGCTCGAATTTCACGTTCGGGAACTTCTTGGCCACGTTGATGGTAGGATCCATGTAACCAAACGAGGTAGTGAAGATCAGATCTGCGCCTTCCAGCGCCATCTGCGTCATCACACGCTCGGCGTCCGGACCCTCCGGAACTGATTCGACGAATACGGTTTCAACCTTGTCCCCGAACTCTTTTTCAACGGCCTGACGGCCCTTGTCGTGTTCATAGGTCCAGCCGCCGTCTCCGACAGGGCCGACATAGACGAAACCGACTTTGGTCTTGTCTTCGGCCATGGCCCCCGAGGCCAGACCCAGCGCCATAGCGGCACTCGTCAGAAGTGTAGTGAATTTCATGTGTTACTCCCCAAATTGGTTCTGTTGGCCCCTAGTGTGAGGCATGGAATATCCGGCCCAGTGAAGCAGGTGCGCTGCTCTTGTCAGCCGAAAGGATCACAAGCACAAGGATCGTGATGATATAGGGCGACATTGCCAGATACTCGACGGGAATGGCAACGCCTGCAGCCTGCAAATTAAGCTGCAATACCGTAATGCCGCCGAACAAATAGGCACCCAGCAGTACCCGCCACGGCTTCCAGCTGGCAAAGACAACAAGAGCCAATGCAATCCAGCCGACTCCGGCGGTCATGCCCTCGGTCCACTGCGGCACTCGGATCAGGCTGATGTAGGCGCCGCCAAGACCGGCGCAGGCACCGCCGAACATGATGGCCAGAATGCGGATCTTGATCACCTTGTAGCCAAGCGCATGCGCGGCATCGTGGTTTTCACCGACCGCCCGCAGGATCAGGCCAACACGAGTAAATTTCAGCACCGCCCAGACGGCTGCCGTTATCGCGATGCCCAGGTACAGGACCGGGTCATGTTGGAACAAGATCGGGCCGACAACCGGGATATCGCTGATCAGCGGAATATGGATGTCGCCCATACTGGGGGGTTTGATCCCAACATAGCTCTGCCCGATCAGTGCACTGAACCCAAGGCCGAACAGCGTCAGAGCCAAACCGCTGGCTACCTGGTTGGCCAATGCAAACTGCGTCAGCAAGACAAACAGAAGCGAAAGAACAGCGCCGCCGATGGCAGCAGCGACAAAGCCCAGCCAGGGCGAGCCCGTCTCGACCGAGATGGCAAAGCCGCTGATTGCGCCCACGATCATCATGCCTTCTACGCCGAGGTTCAGAACACCTGCCTTTTCGACGACCAGTTCTCCGATTGCGGCAAGCAGCAGAGGCGTTGCGGCCACCATCAGTGAGGCGACCAGAAGTACGGGGTTGATTTGGCCAAGATCCATGAGTCACGCCACCTCTTTTCGGGCCGCACGGATGCGGAAATTTGTCAGAAGATCCAAGGCCAGCAGGAAAAACAGCAGCATGCCCTGAAACACCTGAATGGCCGCAGCAGGAAGGCCCAGTTTGGACTGCGCGATTTCACCGCCGATATAGGTGAGCGCCATCAGAAACCCGGCAAGAAGTATGCCCACCGGGTGCAGGCGGCCCAGAAAGGCCACGATGATTGCTGTGAAACCATAGCCAACGTTGAAATCAATGCTGACCTGACCCGATGGCCCGGATACTTCGAACATCCCGGCCAGACCGGCCAGAGCGCCGGACATCCCAAGACAGAACAGGATCAGGCGGGCGGGGTTTACACCCGCAAACTTGGCCGCACGGGGTGCTTCACCCGTCAAACGAATATGGAAGCCCAGCATGTGACGGTTAAGCAGCACATAGGCAAAAATCACCGCGATGAAAGCCGCGACCACACCCCAGTGCATCCCGGAACCTGTGATCAATTCAGCATTGTGAGCACTTTCATAAGATTGCAGGTTGCGTGATCCCGGAAAGCCGAACCCTTCGGGGTTCTTCAGCAGCCCCAGCGAAACCGAGGCCAGCATCTGCTCGGCCACGTAAACCAGCATCAGCGACACGAGGATTTCGTTGGTGCCGAAGCGTACTTTCAGAACAGCCGGGATCATTGCCCACAACCAGCCACCGAAGGCACCGGCGATGACCATGATCGGGAATATGTACCATGCCTCAAGCGGGTAGAATGCCAGACCGGCGCCTGCGCCGAAAATGGCGCCCATGATGTACTGGCCTTCAGCCCCGATATTCCAGATGCCTGCCCGAAATCCCAACGAAAGGCCGATGGCGATCAGCACCAGCGGCGCGCCTTTCACCAATAGCTGTGGGCGATAGTAAAACGAGAACTCGCCGAACAAGGGTTCCCAGAAGATAGTGCCGATGGCCTCAACCGGGTTCTTGCCCAGTATGGCAAACAACAAACCGCCGAAAAACATCGTCGCCAAAACCGCGACCAACGGGGTTGCATAGGACCAGACCTTGGAAGGCTGAGGACGTTTTTCCAACACAATCATCAGCTCATTCCCCTGATTTCACTGTTCTCTTGCAAAAGCTCTCGCCGAAGACGGCCCGTCAGATCAGACATGCGCCACCTCCATGCCATGAGCGCCACCCATCATCAGCCCGATCTCGTCTACTGTCAGACCAGTTGTTGGGCGTGGCGCGCTCAGGCGGCCTTCGTTCAGCGCAGCAAAGCTGTCTGATATTTCCATCAGCTCGTCCAGATCCTGAGAGATGCACACTACCGCCGTTCCCTTGGCTGCCAGATCGAGGATTGCCTGCCGGATCGACGCGGCCGCTGCGGCATCCACGCCCCAGGTTGGTTGGTTGACAACCAACACATCCGGGTTCTGCAATACTTCGCGTCCGATCACGAACTTCTGCAAATTTCCTCCGGACAAGGACCGCGCCGCGTTTTCCGGCCCGGGTGTCCGGACGTCAAAAATCTCGATGATCTTCTCCGCAAAGCTCTTGGTTTCAGCCCATTTCAGAAAGCCGTTGCTTTCAAGACCCTCTCGAACCGACCCGGTCAACAGGGCGTTTTCGGTCAAGCTCAAGTTCGGGGCAGCTGCATGGCCCAGCCGTTCTTCGGGCGCGGTCAACACGCCAAGCTTGCGTCGCGCTGTTGGGCCCAGCTTACCAATTGCCTGGCCGTTGAATTTGATCGCATCGGCCGTCGTCAAGAGTTCACCAGATAGAACGCCAAGCAACTCATCCTGCCCGTTACCCGCAACACCACCAATGCCCAGAACCTCGCCCTTGCGGACGGTCAAATGCATGTTGCGCAAGGCAGTTCCAAATTCTGACGGAGAAGGCACAGACAGCCCGCTGACATCCAGCGCCACTTCGCCAAAGTCTCGCCCCGAACGTTCCGGGGTTTGCAGGGTCGCTCCCACCATCAATTCGGCCATGTCGCGGGCCGAGGTTTCAGAGGGGACGCATTCGCCCACATTCTTGCCCAAGCGCAGAATTGTGGCGTGGTCACACAGGGTCCGAATCTCTTCCAGCTTGTGCGAGATATACAGGATCGACGTGCCCTCGGACCGCAATTTGTTCAGCGTCTCGAACAGGATTTCCACCTCCTGCGGGGTTAATACCGAGGTCGGTTCGTCCATGATCAGCAGTTTCGGGTCTTGCAGCAGGCAACGGATAATTTCAACACGCTGGCGTTCCCCGGCGGACAGATCGCCGACAGTGCGGAACGGATCCAGCGGCAGGCCGTAGGTTTCGGACACTTCGCGGATGCGCGAGGCCAGATCACCCATGGCGGGCGGGTGTTCCATCCCCAAGGCGATGTTTTCGGCCACGTTCAGAGCGTCAAACAGCGAAAAATGCTGGAATACCATCGCAATCCCGTCGGCCCGTGCAGCGCGGGGCTCGGGGGGCGCGAAGGTCTGACCCCGCAACAGCATGGTGCCGCTGTCCGGTTTAACCAGGCCATAGATCATCTTGACCAACGTGGATTTCCCGGCGCCGTTTTCACCCAACAAGGCGTGAACTTCGCCCTCACCGATGTCGAAGGACACCTGATCATTTGCCACGACACCGGGATAGGCTTTGGTCAACACTTGCAGGCTCAGCAATGGAGTGGTCACGCGCTCATGTCCTTCTTCAACTCATTCTGCAGGGCCGGGCGCAACAGTTGCGCTGCGACGCCCACGGCGATCATCTGCGGGTGTTTGCCCAGCGACGGGTCACCAATCGGGCAGGTAATCCGGCTTATCCGGTCGGGCGGATGCCCAAGGGCCGCCAGCCGCAATCGGAACCGCGCCCATTTGGTAGCCGAGCCAATCAGTCCCGCAAAGCGGAAATCGTGCAAAAGCAGCCTGTTGCACAGTTCCAGATCCAGATTGTGTGAATAAGTCAGCACAAGGTGCTCGGCATTGGCCGGTGCATGTCGCACAAGGTCGGCCGGTTTCGTCGCTGGCAGATCGGTCACGCCTTGGGGAATCACGTCGGGAAAGCGCTCGCGGCCGGTATCGACCCAAGTGATCGCAAGATCGGGCAGGGGGGACAGAACATCCACCAGCGCCCGTCCGACGTGACCTGCGCCCCAGATCCACAGGTTTCGCGCCGGTCTATGCACCGGTTCGATCATCCAGCCGTCGATCAGGCGCGGTTCGGGTGCAATGCCCTGACTGCGTGCCGCCGCCAGCATTCGCTTGACGGAAAGAGGCATGGCGCCCCCCGAAGCTGATCGTGCAATGATCGTATCATCCAGCGTTTCAACCGTCTTGAGATCATAGACCTCGCTGAACAAAGAGACTGCTCCGCCACAACATTGCCCCATGTCCGGTCCCAGCGTGTGATGCGTCAGCCGCGTGGCCACTTTTTGCGTTCGTGCGGCCTCTGCGGCCTGGTATTCCAGCGTACCACCGCCGACGGTTCCGCTTTGCCCGTCTTTCCAGACCAGCATTGCAGCACCCACCTCGCGCGGGGACGACCCTTTGATCCCGGCGATGACCACCCGAACCACTTTCCCGTGGGTTTTGACCGCCTCCCTCAAAGCCTCAAGGTCAAATCCCATCAGATGCCTCCCTTCATCCTCTGGACCCCGTGCCAAACCTCTTCAGCCGTGGCCGGAGCGTTCAGGGCCGGGTACCTGTCTCCGCAGGCGGCAACTGCGTTCGACAGCGCCAGCCATGCGGAAATACCAAGCATGAAAGGCGGCTCGCCCACAGCTTTCGAGCGATAGATCGTGTCCTCGCGGTTTTCGCCATCCCAAAGCGTGACGTTGAAGATGTCCGGCCGGTCCGAGCAGGCCGGGATCTTGTAGGTCGAGGGCGCGTGCGTGCGCAGGTTTCCTTTGCCGTCCCACACGAGTTCCTCGGTCGTCAGCCACCCCGCGCCCTGCACATAACCGCCTTCGACCTGACCTATGTCCAGCGCCGGGTTAAGCGACGCGCCCGCATCATGCAGGATATCCGTTCGCAGAATGCGGTTCTCACCAGTCAGAGTGTCCACGGCAATTTCCGTAACTGAAGCGCCATAGGCAAAGTAGAAGAATGGGCGGCCACGCCCCGCGATCCTGTCCCATTCGATCTTGGGTGTTTTGTAAAAGCCTGTAGCCGACAGGCTGACGCGCCCTTGATAGGCCAGTGCGGCGGCTTCGGCGAAAGTGTACCGTTCTTCTCCGACGGAGACATGCCCATCCGTGAACGTGACCGTCGATGGATCGGCCTGATGACGCTCTGCAAGATAGACGGCCATCCGATCGCGGATCGTGTCGCAAGCTGCCTTTACAGCCATACCATTCAGGTCACTTCCTGAAGATGCCGCCGTAGCAGACGTGTTCGGTACTTTCGCCGTGTCGGTTGCGGTGATTTTCACCATCGCCAGCGGTATGCCAAAGCGCGACGCGGCGACCTGGGCGACCTTCTGGAACAGGCCCTGACCCATCTCGGTACCACCGTGGTTCAGGTGGACTGATCCGTCCTGATAGACATGCACCAGCGCCCCCGCCTGATTCAGGTGAGTCAGCGTAAAGGAGATACCAAACTTGACCGGGGAAAAGGCGATGCCCTTTTTGATTACACTGTTCTCGGCGTTCCATTTCGCGATAGCCGCCTTGCGCGCGGCATAGTCGCTGGATTTCAGCAACGCTTCGGTCATTCCGTGCAGTTCGAAATCGCTGACCTTCATCCCATAGGGTGTAGTGTTGCCACCGGCGGGCAGGGGGCGCACGGGCGCATCGCCCATCACAACGGCGCCGCGGCTGGTCAGGTCCTCATGCGGATCGGGATGATCCAGTGCTTTTTCTGTCGGTGCGCGTTCGGCCACTGCGTGCGAAGGGGCGTAGTAATTCCGGCGGCGCAGCTCAACGGGATCCAAACCCAGTTCATGCGCGGCATGGTCCATAACACGTTCAATGCCGACCATGCCCTGGGGGCCGCCGAACCCGCGATAGGCTGTGGCAGATTGGGTGTTGGTCTTCAGCCGGTGGCTCTCGATCCGAGCGTTCGGCAAAAGGTAGGCGTTGTCCGAGTGCAGCATCGCGCGGTCGGCCACGGGCAAGGACAGGTCCTGCGCCCAGCCGCATATAGCATAGTGGAGGAATGAGACGCCTTGTATATGTCCATTCTCATCGAAGCCAGCACTGTACGAGATGCGAAAGGCGTGGCGCTTGCCGGTGATGATCATGTCATCATCGCGGTCATAACGCATCTTGCACGCTTTGCCGGTTGCGCGTGCGGCCACGGTGCAGGCCACGGCCAACGCGTTGCCCTGACTTTCCTTGCCGCCAAATCCTCCGCCCATGCGGCGGGTCTCGACCCGGACGGCGTGCATCGGAACGCCCAGAGCGTCGGCCACTTTGTGCTGAATCTCGGTCGGGTGCTGGGTCGAGCTATGCACCAGCATATCCGCACCTTCATTGGGCACGGCCAGTGCGGCCTGACCTTCCAGATAGAAATGCTCCTGCCCGCCCAATTCAAACGAACCTTCGATCACATGCGGTGCATTGGAAATGGCCGCATCCGCATCGCCCTTGGCATAGATGCGTGGACCGTCTTCAAACCGGCTGTCGGCGGTCAGCGCCTCTTCGATCGTCAGGATCGGCACGTCTTCGGCGTAGTCGATCTTGCCCAATCGCGCGGCCTTGCGGGCGGCCAGGTGACTGGTCGCTACGACCAGAAACACGGGCTGACCGATATAGTGCACCGAGCCGTCCGACAGCAGCGTCTCATCGTGGATTGAGGGCGAGACATCGTTGGCAAAAGGTAGATCCCCTGCCGTCATAACCATCACGACACCCTCGGCGCCTTTGACAGCCGACAGATCCATAGCGGTGATCTTGCCCCTGGCAATCGGGCTCAGGCCAAAGGCCAGATGCAGCGTGCCTTTGGGTGTCGGGATGTCATCCACGTACCGCGCCGAACCCGAAACATGCAAAGGGGCGGCGTCGTGGGGCAGGGCTCTGGTCACACTCATGCCGACACCTCCAGCACATTGGTGATCTCACCCTGATCTTCCAGGAAATACCGTTGCAGCATCGCTTTTGCGGTTTCCAGACGATAGGAGGCCGAGGCGCGCATATCCGTGAGTGGCGAAAAGTCGTCGGCAAATGATGGCAGCGCGGCGTCAATGGTCGCGCGATTCCACGGTTTGCCGATCAACGCGGCCTCGACATGGGTTGCCCGTTTCGGAGTACCGGCCATGCCCCCAAACGCGATGCGCGCTTGTGTGACGCTGCCGTCCGAAACGGTTATGTTGAAACACCCGCAAACGGCCGAGATATCCTGATCGAACCGTTTGCTGAGCTTGTAAGCCTTCAGGCGATCTGGTTGGCGGGGGAAGCTGACGGCTTCCACAAACTCGCCCGGAACCCGTTCCTGTTTGCCGTAGTCGATGAAGAACTCTTCCAGTGGGATCGACCGCCGATCGTTGCCCTTGCGCAGGTGCAGTGTCGCGTTCAATGCGATCAGCGCGGGCGGGTTGTCCCCGATGGGCGAGCCGTTGGCGATGTTGCCTCCGACAGTTGCCGCATGGCGGACCTGAACGCTGGCATAGCGTCGGATCATCTCGGCATAGGAGGGATGCACGTCAGCCACCGCTTCTCCCATGCGATTCATGTCGACCATGGCACCAAAGCGGACTTCATCGTCGGTGATCGTGATTTCTTTCAGATCGTCACAACGGTTGAGGAAGATCACCGGGTCCAGTTCGCGCAGTTGCTTTGTGACCCAAAGACCCACATCCGTTGCCCCTGCAACCAGTGTGGCATTCGGGTTTTCGGCATAGACCTTCGCCAATTCATCGGAAGAACCAGGTAGAAACGGAGAAGTGGCAGGTGGCACAACCGGTTTGTCTTTCACCCAAACCGGAACCGGATGTTCCTCTGCAGTTTCGGCTGCACGAATGATCGGCGCATAGCCGGTGCAGCGGCAAAGGTTGCCTGCCAGCTGAGTGTCATGGTCCGTTGCGCCATTCGTGTGCCCGGCCACCATCGACATAACGAATCCGGGTGTGCAGAAGCCGCATTGCGAGCCGTGCAGATCGACCATTGCCTGCTGGACCGGGTGCACTTCGCCATTCGGGCCACTTGCGCCTTCAACTGTTCGGACGGCCTTGCCATGCAATTGCGGCAGAAACAGAATGCACGAGTTCAGAGCCTTGGCGCCCTCTTCATCCGTCACCATCACGGTGCAAGCCCCGCAATCGCCTTCGTTGCAGCCTTCTTTGGTGCCGGTCAGACCGCGATCTTCGCGCAGCCAATCCAGCAGGGTGGTTGTCGGATCAACATCCGCCAGCTCCACTGTCTCTCCGTTCAGAAGAAACGTGATGTTCATTCGAGAAACCCGTCGCCTTACCCCGGTTGCGCCCCTGCGGCCCTCCTTCGATGCGACGTAGAAAGAGTGGCGGGCGAATAGCTTGCCATGAGATGTTAGAAACAGCGCGGCTTGTCTGGCAAGAAAAACCGCCTCTATTATGCACCATTACACGTCCACGGTCTGTTACCGTCTTGTCTGATTAATAGGCAGCCAGTTGTAAATAAAGCGGTTTTTGATTGCGTCGCCCAGTCAATCCCGAAGCACCTTCTGAAAAAGCCGAATAATAAATGGCGATATTTTTGCGGCAAACGTGGCGCGGTTCTGCCTTTTGTCGCGCAGCCGGCTGGAGTAACTTGGGCGTTATGAGCAGTTCTCCACGATTCATTCACCTCCGCGTTCACACTGAATATTCCCTTCTGGAAGGCGCCGTGCGGCTGAAAAAGCTGCCGGGTCTGTGCGAGAAGATGGAGATGCCAGCCGTTGCCGTGACGGATACCAATTCGATGTTTTCGGCGCTGGAATTCGCGGTCACCTCAAGCGGGGCCGGGGTGCAGCCGATCATGGGGTGCCAGGTTGATCTGACCTATGTCAAGGCCCAGCCCGGCGAGAAGCCGAAGACACCCGCGCCTCTGGTGCTGCTGGCGCAGTCCGAGACCGGGTACGAAAACCTGATGAAGCTCAGCACTTGTCTCTACGTGGACAAGGGCGGGCAACTGCCTCAGGTCACTTTGGAAGAATTGGCTGAACGATCTGAAGGATTGATCTGCCTGTCCGGTGGACCCGACGGCCCGGTCGGGATGCTGCTGCAACAGGGCCAGCGTCCTGCGGCCGAAGCATTGGTCGACCGGCTCGCGGCAATGTTCCCTAACCGGTTTTATATCGAACTCCAGCGCCATCCGGGTGAGGATGGCCAGCCCGAGGCAGAGAGACTGACCGAACGTGGCCATATCGAGATGGCGTATGCCAAGAACCTGCCGCTGGTCGCCACGAATGACGTCTATTTCCCGATACCGGACATGTACGAAGCTCACGACGCGCTGATCTGCATATCGGAAGGGGCCTATGTCGACCAGCAGGAAGGCCGCCGCCGCCTGACGGCTCAGCATTACTTCAAGTCACAACAAGAGATGGCGACCCTGTTCGCCGACTTGCCCGAGGCCATCGAAAACACCGTCGAGATCGCCAAACGCTGCGCGTTCATGGCCTATCGACGCGACCCGATCCTGCCGAAATTCGCTGATGATGAGGTTGCCGAACTGCGTCGCATCGCAAATGAGGGCTTGCAGAAACGACTGGCGGTGATCCCGCATGCCGTGACGCCTGAAGAGTATCAGGAACGGCTGGATTTCGAACTGGGCATCATCGAAGGGATGGGTTTCCCTGGTTACTTCCTGATCGTTGCGGACTTTATTCAATGGGCCAAGGATCAGGACATTCCCGTCGGGCCGGGGCGGGGATCGGGTGCGGGATCGCTGGTTGCCTATGCGTTGACGATCACCGACCTTGATCCGCTGCGCTACAGCCTGCTGTTCGAACGCTTCCTGAACCCCGAGCGGGTCTCGATGCCCGACTTCGACATCGACTTCTGCATGGACCGCCGCGAAGAGGTGATCCGCTATGTTCAGCAAAAATACGGGCGCGACAAGGTGGGGCAGATCATCACTTTCGGCGCATTGCTGTCAAAAGCCGCTGTACGCGATATCGGGCGGGTGTTGCAAATGCCGTATGGGCAGGTGGATCGCCTGTCAAAGATGATCCCGGTTGAGGGAGTGAAACCTGTCTCCATCGAAAAGGCGCTGAAAGACGAACCACGCCTGCGCGAGTCCGCGCGCGAGGAAGAGGTGGTCGACCGGTTGCTGACCTACGGCCAGCAGGTCGAGGGACTGTTGCGGAATGCTTCGACCCACGCGGCAGGGGTGGTGATCGGCGACCGGCCTCTGGATGCGCTGGTGCCGATCTATCAGGACCCGCGTTCCGATATGCCCGCGACCCAGTTCAACATGAAATGGGTTGAACAGGCCGGGCTGGTGAAGTTCGACTTTCTGGGCCTGAAGACGCTGACCGTGATCCAGAACGCAATGGACCTGATCTTCAAGTCTGGGCGTCCATTGCACATCGCCGCCGATGGCACCGAGCTTTATGAACCCGCTGAGGGGGCCGAAAACCAGATCAACGCCATACCGCTGGATGATGAGGCGACATATAAGCTTTACTCAGCAGCCAAGACCGTGGCGGTGTTCCAGGTTGAAAGTTCGGGCATGATGGATGCACTCAAGCGCATGAAACCCACCTGCATCGAGGATATTGTGGCTCTTGTGGCGCTGTATCGTCCCGGCCCGATGGAGAATATCCCGACCTATTGCGAGGTCAAGAACGGATTACGCAAGATCGAGTCCGTGCATCCTCTGATCGACTATATCCTTGAGGAAACGCAGGGCATCATCGTCTATCAGGAGCAGGTGATGCAGATCGCGCAGGTCATGGCGGGCTACTCGTTGGGCGGCGCCGACCTGCTGCGCCGCGCGATGGGTAAAAAGATCAAAGAGGCGATGGACGCCGAACGCCCAAAATTCGAAAAGGGCGCAGGTGAGAACGGCGTGGATGCCAAGAAGGCCTCCGAAGTATTCGACCTGCTGGAGAAATTCGCCAACTACGGCTTCAACAAATCCCACGCCGCGGCCTATGCGGTGGTCAGCTATCAGACCGGATGGCTCAAGGCGAACCACCCGGTCGAGTTCATGGCCGGTGTCATGAACTGCGATATCCATCTGACGGACAAGCTGGCGGTGTATTTCGAAGAAGTGCGCAAGGGACTGGAATTGCCCTACGTGCCGCCATGCGTGAATCGCTCACTGTCGACGTTTGACGTTGTGAACGGCAAACTGGTTTACGCGCTGGGCGCTTTGAAAAACGTGGGCGTCGAGGCGATGAATCTTGTGGTTAAAGGGCGCGCCGACAAGCCGTTTGTCAATCTGTTCGACTTTGCCCGCCGAGTGGATCTAAAAAAAGTCGGCAAACGTCCGCTGGAAATGTTGGCGCGTGCCGGGGCCTTTGACGAGCTCGACAAGAACCGTCGCCGCGTGTTCGAAAGCTTTGACCGCCTGGTACAGTATTCGGCGGCCATCCATGAACAGAAAAACTCCAATCAGGTGTCTTTGTTCGGTGAGGCCGGAGACGACCTGCCTGAACCACGCCTGTCGCCGACGCCGGACTGGCTGCCGGCCGAGCGCCTCAGCGAAGAATTCAAGGCCATCGGCTTTTACCTCTCAGGGCACCCGCTGGACGATTACATGCCTGCGCTGAAACGAAAAAAGGTGATGACGCTGGATGAGGTTACGGAAAAGGCCCGGTCTGGTCCGCTGATCGCCAAGATGGCCGGGGTTGTCGCCGGGCGGCAGGAGCGGAAATCGGCCAAGGGCAACCGCTTTGCTTTCGCTCAGCTGTCTGATCCCACCGGCGCATATGAGGTGACGCTGTTTTCGGACACATTGGAAAAGTGCCGCGAGTTTCTGGAAACCGGTGCGCAGGTGGTTCTGACCGCCGAGGCGACGATGGAAGCCGATCAGCTCAAGCTGCTGGGCCGCTCGGTTGGCCCGGCGGATTCCCTTGTGGCCGAGGCCGGGGCAACCGGGCTGCGAATTTACGTTGACGAAGCGCAGGCTGTGCCTTCGGTCGCCAAGGTGCTGGAAGACGCCGCCTCTGCCGCGAAAGGGGCTGCAAGGGGGCCAATCCAGTTCATGTTGCTGGACCCAAGCCTGCCCGGCGATGTCGAAATGGATCTGGGGCGCGAGTTCCCGATCAACCCTCAGATCAAGGGCGCGGTCAAATCGCTGGAGGGCGTGATGACCGTCGAAGAGATCTGATACCGCTTTGTTGCCAGTTGATTAGCGCCTCGCTAGGCTGACCTGACAGAGAGAGATGTCATTAGGTCATGCCACGGGAGGGCGCAGTTATGGCAATAGCGGGTCTCAAGTTCAGAAAGATTGTATTTGTAGCAGCGGCATCGCTGGCTTTGGTTTCGGCTTCAGGTGGGCTGGCGGATGACAAGAAAAAGGAAAATACGATCAAAGGCGCTGTGATCGGCGCAGGTGTCGGTGCCCTGATCGGCGACGGCAAGGGTGCTGCCGCAGGTGCAGTGGCTGGTGCGCTGATCGGCGCAAATTCCAAGTGAGTGGAGGAGAACGAAGATGCGTATGAATTCGCTGAAGCTAGCGGCCTCCGCCTTTCTGATCGCAGCCCCCGGATCGGCCTTTGCTGACGAGGAAGCCGAACAGATGATGCAGAACGCGCTGCCGCTGATGTATCACACCTGCGCTTCTGTTGTCGAAGAGGCTGATGGGAACGAAGAATACATTCTGGACGTAGTTGGGAAGATGACGGCCCTGTCGCTATACAACCGACAGGTCGATATCGAGGCCCACGCGACTTCGGACGAGGAAAAGGCCGCTCTGCGCGAAACCTTTGTGGCCGCTTTGAAAGAGGGCTGTGCCGGGGACGAAAACGCCTTGTTGGGTGGTGTCGTGGACAATGCTGTAAAATCGACACTGGGGCTGTAATGTATCAGTAGTGAGGCGGCCGTTCGTCACCAAGGATTATGCCGCCGGATCCTTCCTGCGCCCGTTCTGCTTCTCGCTGCAACAGCATTTCAACCCGATGGGTCAGCCGGTCGATTTCCGACTGTTGTCTGGTGACGACTGTGTTCAACTCGTCCACGATACGGGTCAGATGGGCGATCTCTTCTTCCAGATGCTGCATAAGTGACTCCTGTCCTGCGCTGGTCATAGCGACACAGTCGGCCCAAGGCCAGAGAAAGCGCGCCTTGCCCCGATGCGGGCCATGGGATAGACCGCGCGCGGAACAAAGACTCTCCCAAGGACGCCCCACATGGCCAAGCCCAAGAAACAGCCCCGCCCCAAGGCCGTCACGCCGAAAGGGTTCCGTGACTATTTCGGCGAGGAAGTCACGCAGCGCACCGAGATGCTGCGGACGATTGCGGGCGTGTATCATCGTTACGGGTTCGACGCGTTGGAAAGCAGTGCGGTCGAAACCGTCGAGGCGCTGGGCAAGTTCCTGCCCGACGTGGATCGCCCGAACGAGGGCGTCTTTGCATGGCAGGAATTCGATGATGGCGGCAATGGCGACTGGATGGCCCTGCGCTATGACCTGACCGCACCTCTGGCCCGCGTTTACGCGCAGCACCGCAACGACCTGCCCACGCCCTATCGCCGCTATGCGATGGGTCCGGTCTGGCGCAACGAAAAGCCGGGACCGGGGCGTTATCGTCAGTTCTATCAATGCGATGCGGACACGGTTGGTACGGCCTCGATGGCGGCGGATGCCGAGATTTGCGCGATGCTGTCGGATACGCTGGAAACCGTGGGAATACCGCGCGGCGATTATCTGGTGCGGGTCAACAACCGCAAGGTTCTGAACGGCGTGCTCGAAGCGATGGGCTTGGGCGAAGACGCCGCCGCCCGAGACAACGTTCTGCGCACCATCGACAAGTTCGACAAGGTGGGTGAGCAGGGTGTGCGCGAGTTGCTGACCAAGGGCCGCCTGGATGCCTCGGGCGCCTTCATTGACGGTGTAGGGCTCAGTAAAGATCAGGCTGAACCGGTGATTGCCTTCCTGACATCTAAGGCTCTGGATACCGCCGGAACGCTGGCCAATCTGCGCGCTGCGGTGGGCGACAGCAAGATCGGTGCGGATGGGATCGCCGAACTGGAACAGATCGGCACTTTGTTGGATGCCGGTGGCTATGGTGCGGACCGGATCGAGATTGATCCTTCCGTCGTCCGGGGGTTGGGTTATTATACCGGTCCGGTCTATGAGGCCGAGCTGACCTTTGAAATCTTCGATGAAAAGGGCCGCAAGCGGCAGTTCGGATCGGTCTCGGGCGGCGGCCGTTACGACGACCTGGTCAAGCGCTTCACCGGCCAGGAAGTGCCGGCGACCGGCATCTCTATCGGTGTCGACCGTCTGCTGGCCGCGCTGCGCGAAAAAGGCAGGATCGCCGCGCAGGCCACGGGTCCTGTAGTCGTGACCGTTATGGATCGCGACCGGATGGCCGACTATCAGGCGATGGTGGCGGAACTGCGCAATGCCGGTATACGGGCCGAGGTCTATCTGGGTAACCCCAAGAACTTCGGCAATCAGCTGAAATATGCGGATAGACGGAACTCTCCGATTGCGGTGATCGAGGGCGGCGATGAAAAAGTCAATGGTATCGTCCAGATCAAGGACCTGATCCTTGGCGCCAAAATTGCCGAAAGCGCAACGCTAGAGGAATGGAAGGAACGCCCCAGCCAGTTCGAAGTGCCGCGCGGTGATCTGGTCTCGAAAGTGCGTGAAATTCTGGACAGTCAGGACTGACACATGCCCAACCGTTCACAGATACAGGCCCGCGCCGCGATGATGCGTGTCCGGTTTGAAGCTGCGGGTGCTCAGGTGGTGGACACGCCCCTGTTGCAACCGGCGGAAACGCTTTTGGATCTTTATGGTGAAGACATCCGGGCCCGCGCCTATGTCACGTCTGATGCGCTGCGCGGTGAACAGATGCTGCGCCCGGATTTCACAATGCCTGTCGTGCAGATGCACATGAGCGAAGGCGCTGAGCCCGCGCGCTATACCTATTCGGGCGAAGTGTTCCGCCGTCAGGAGCATGACCCCGATCGCGCCAACGAATACATTCAGGTGGGCTATGAGGTCTTTGATCGGGAAGACCCCGCCGGGGCGGATGCTGAGGTGTTTTCGCTGATGGCACTGCAGTTGCGTGGGTTGCCTCTGCGGGCGGCGACAGGGGATATCGGTATCCTCACCGCCGCTGTCGAGGGGCTGCGCACGACCGACCGTCGCAAGGCAGCGCTGATGCGACACCTGTGGAGACCGCGCCGATTCCGTATGTTGCTGGATCGGTTTGCAGGTCGCAAGCCGCCTCTGGAAGGGCGCACCGCGCTACTGGACGCAGCCGATCCGATGGCGTTTGATGCCCCTATGATCGGCAAGCGCCGCGCAGCTGAAATCGCAGCGCGGGTCGAGGCGCTGCGCGAAGACCGCGATACCCCGCCGATTTCAGACAATGAACTTGCAGGGCTGGAAACGTTGCTGAACGTGCGCGAGACCATGCCATTCGCGCTGGAACAGCTGCGCGACGTGGCAGTGGACCTGCCGCAGATCACGCCCGCTCTGGACCGGTTGGAGGCGCGCGTGGCTGCGCTGCAGGCGCGTGGCGTCGATGTGGATCGGCTGGATTTCGAGGCCGCCTACGGCCGGACGTCGATGGAGTATTACGACGGGTTCGTATTTGGTTTTTACGCGGAAGGTCGGCCTGACCTGCCTCCGATCGCCACGGGCGGGCGTTATGACGCGCTGACCCGCCAATTGGGCAACGGGGACGAAATCCCGGCAGTTGGTGGTGTGTTGCGCCCCGATTTGATGCTGGAGATCGAGGAAGGTGCAGTATGAGCCTGAAACTGGGTGTGCCCTCAAAGGGCCGGTTGATGGAAAAGACGTTCTCGTGGTTCGAAAAAGGCGGCATCACCTTGTCACGCAGCGGGTCGGATCGGGAATACGCAGGCAAGGTTGAAGGGATCGACGGTGTCTCTCTGATCCTGCTGTCGGCGGGGGAGATCCCGCGTGAACTGGCGGCGGGGCGGATTCATCTGGGTGTTACCGGGATCGATCTGGTGCACGAGAAACTGCCGCGCTGGGAACAGCAGGTTGAAGAGGTTTCGCGGCTTGGCTTCGGCAAAGCTGATCTGATCATCGCGACCCCGGCGTGTTGGGTCGATGTCGATACGCTTGATGACCTGGACGCGGCAGCTGCTGCGTTTCGCAAGACCCACGGCCACCGGCTGCGGATTGCCACCAAATACCACCGTCTGGTTCGGGAATTCCTGACAGAAGCGGGCGTGGCCGATTACACGCTGGTCGACAGCCAAGGTGCGACTGAAGGCACGGTGATGAATGAAACCGCCGAAGCAATTGCCGATATCACCTCGACCGGAGAGACCCTGCGGGCCAACCATTTGAAGATCCTCTCGGACGGTCTGATACTGCAATCGCAGGCCACGTTGTGGCGCAGTCGGGTTGCAAAATATGACGCGGCAGAAAAAGCAGCCCTGTCCGAATTGCTGGGTCGGCTGCGGTAATTACAGCACGCCTATTTCTGCCAGGGCGCGGTTCAGATCGTCGGGCAGGGCGTCGTCCTGCTCGCGGTTTTTGGGCAAATCGGCTGGTGTATCTTCTGGCTTGAGATAACGCCACCCCTGGAACGGGCGTTTCAGGGCGTTCTGGGTGCGGTATAGCTTGGGGTCCAGTACAATGGCACAGCGACGGATGCCTTCCTCTCCGATCACTTCATCCAGACGCAGGATTCGCTGCCGACACTGGATTACACCTTTGATGACCCAGTAGATTGATCCGCCGTTGAGTATTTCGGCTTCGCGCTTGGGCCACATACGTGTGACGTGGCGTGGTAAGCCGTCCTCGTAAAGCGACATGCGGCTGTCCTGCCAGCCCATCAACGTATCGACACTTTCCGAACCAACGGACAGTTTTATGAGGTTTACGTAATTATCCACAGCTTTCCCACAGAGTCGTCCCGACGTTGATCTTTATATTGTAGCTTGGTTCCCGGTGTCATCAAGGTGTTGTGGTGAGCATGTGATTTGGGGTAGTCTGGATACCTCTTTCAGCACAGGGAATCACCAATGAGTCGCTTTGCCGCCCCCATCGCCGAGCAGATCTGGGATATGAAGTACCGCTTTAAGCAGGCGGATGGCACCCCCATCGATCAGACGGTCGAAGACAGTTGGCGGCGCATTGCCCGCGATCTGGCGCGCGTGGAAAAAGACCCGAAGCATTGGGAAGAGAAATTCTATGAGGCGCTGGAGGATTTCCAGTACCTGCCCGCCGGGCGCATCACTGCGGGTGCGGGCACCGCGCGGCAGGTGACACTGTTCAACTGTTTCGTGATGGGCACGATCCCCGACAGCATGGGCGGCATTTTCGACATGCTGAAAGAGGCCGCGCTGACCATGCAGCAGGGTGGGGGGATCGGCTATGATTTCTCGACCATCAGGCCTCGTGGCGCTGACGTGAAAGGCGTCGCGGCGGATGCCTCGGGGCCGCTGAGCTTCATGGATGTCTGGGATGCCATGTGCCGCACGATCATGTCGGCAGGCTCGCGCCGGGGCGCCATGATGGCGACCATGCGGTGCGACCACCCGGATATCGAACAGTTCATCACTGCCAAGTCTGACCCCGCCCGCCTGCGCATGTTCAACATGTCTGTGCTGGTGACCGATCCGTTCATGGAGGCGGTCAAGGCTGATGGACCGTGGGAACTGGTGTTTGGTGACAAAGTCTATCACACCGTTCAGGCGCGTGATCTGTGGAACAAGATCATGCAGGCGACATATGATTTTGCCGAGCCGGGCGTGATCTTCATCGACCGGATCAATCAAGCCAACAACCTCAGCTACGTTGAAACCATCGCGGCCACGAACCCGTGTGGCGAGCAGCCGTTGCCGCCTTACGGGGCCTGCCTTTTGGGTTCGATCAATCTGGCGCGCCTGGTGTCTGAACCGTTTGAAGCAACCGCCCGTTTGAATGAAGAAGCCCTGCAAGAACTTGTCGCCACGGCTGTTCGGATGATGGACAATGTCGTTGATGCGTCAAAATTTCCGCTGGCCGAGCAAGAGGCTGAGGCGCAAGATAAACGCCGTATAGGATTGGGCGTGACTGGATTGGCGGATGCGCTGCTGATGCTGGGCCTGCGCTATGGCTCCGACGAGGCGGCGCGTCAGACCGAGCGCTGGTTGCACGCGATCGCGCGCGCCGCTTATCTGGCGTCGGTGGACTTGGCAAAGGAAAAAGGGGCGTTTCCCCTGTTCGACGCCGAGAAATACTTGGCCAGCGGCACCATGCAGCAGATGGATGACGATGTCCGGGATGCCATTCGCGAGCACGGTATCCGCAACGCTCTGCTGACGTCGATCGCGCCCACAGGAACGATTTCCCTTTATGCGGGCAACGTGTCGTCAGGGATCGAGCCGGTCTTTGCCTATGCGTATACCCGTAAAGTTCTGCAAAAGGACGGATCGCGCACCGAAGAAGAGGTGGTAGATTACGCCGTGCAGATGTGGCGCGACAAGTTTGGCGATAAGGATTTGCCCGACTATTTCGTGAACGCCCAGACCTTGACGCCGGCCGAGCATGTCAAGATGCAGGCGGCAGCGCAGAAATGGATCGACAGTTCGATCTCGAAGACGATCAACTGCCCAGAGGACATCTCTTTCGACGCCTTCAAGGACGTGTACATGCAAGCCTGGGATCAGGGCTGCAAGGGCTGCACCACCTATCGCCCGAATGATGTGACCGGTTCGGTTCTGACCGTTTCGGAAAGCGATGACAAGGTGCCGGGCGAAAGCGCGGATGCTCCGCACGAGGTGGATGGCGGAGACGTCATCTATATGTCCGAGCCACTTGACCGGCCGCAGTCGCTGGAAGGGTCGACCTACAAGCTGAAATGGCCCGACAGCGAGCACGCGATATATCTGACCATCAACGACATCGTCATCGGCGGCAGGCGGCGTCCGTTCGAGGTGTTCATAAACTCGAAGAACATGGAGCATTACGCCTGGACTTTGGCGCTGACCCGGATGATTTCGGCCGTATTCCGGCGGGGCGGGGACGTGTCCTTTGTGGTAGAAGAGCTGAAAGCCGTGTTCGACCCGCGTGGTGGTGCGTGGGTGAAGGGCAAATACATCCCGTCGATCCTGGCGGCGATCGGTGGCGTGATCGAGCAGCACCTGATCGCGATTGGGTTCCTCGAGGGTGAGGGCATGGGCTTGAAGTCCGACCCGCAGGCGCAGGTGGTCAACATGGACGCGCCGCGCGGCAAGGCCTGCCCGTCCTGCGGCCAGTACGACATGGTGATGATCGAGGGCTGCATGACCTGCCGCAGTTGTGGGCATTCGAAGTGTTCAGGTTAGTTTTCTTAGTCCAGTTAAGAAAGGACGGGCAATTCAGAGCCGCTTTGGCTGAATTGTCTGCCACTTTTCAGGTCCGTTTCTTCCACTGCGACTTAAGTCATTGAAATCATTAAAAGTGAAATGCGCCGATCTGCGAGGGTCGGCGCATTCGTTTGGGGTCGTACAATTCCCGGCCTCCACTTGAAGCCACCGAGAAAAACGATGTTTGTCTTTGGTATAATAGCGCATCGCCATATCCGCCGCAGCTGCGTTACGCGAAGCAAAAACCTTGATCGAACAACGGAGGAGACACTGTAAAATAAAACGCCCCCTTAGTGTTCTGGGCTATCGCCCGCCAGCGCCCGAAACCATCATCCCGGTGGATTACAGGCCGATGATACACTTACAATCAAACTGGACCAGTCAGATGAGGCCGCACAGGGCCGCTGCTGCCAGAATTGCACCCAAAATATTGCACTCAGTTCGGACCAGTTTCTGGGGTCAAGACCAAAGTCTGGCCTTGCCGCCCTATACTGCAACGAGCCGGAGTCGCTCACTAAACCAATCAAACGCTCGTGTTCCAAATCGTTCGATGACAGACACTGCCTGCAACAATGGGGCTTTTTAGCGGTTGAAACCCGCACCCGTGACTCCGGCCCCAATCAATCGATCAAGTAAACCGTTTCACCAGTTTCTATTGCTTGTTGTGCCGCTTGCCCCATCCTAACGGCCGAGAGGCCGTCCTTCAAACTCACATCCGGTTTTGCCTTTTCGCCACGAAGCACGGCCAGGAACCCTTTATGCTGATAGTAGGTCGACCCATTGTGATCCCCGGCCGCCAAAAGGTTGGGGTTCACCGGAACGTCCATTGATACCGGACCTTTGGGATTGCGCGGGCTCAGGATCAACTGCGGCAGTGGCGGGGTTCCCAAATGATCGGGCCAGAATCGTCCGGGTCCGGGCACCAACGCCTCGATCTTGGCGTCCGGTCCGACGGCCGATATTTCTTCTTGATAGCGTGAGCCTTCGGCAAACATGCAAAGTTCCAACATCGCGCGCGCACCCGAAGCAAAGTCGACCAGAACATAGCCGTGATCCAGAATATCTGGGGTTTGACCGTCGTAACTCTCGTTCAAATGGTTCACCGCCTGCCCACCACTTGCCGTTATACGCACCGGATCGGATTTCAATATCAGACGCATCAGGTCGAAGAAGTGGCAGCATTTCTCGACAAAAGTACCACCAGTATTTCGGTTGAACCGGTTCCAGTTGCCGACCTTGTCCAAGAATGGAAAACGATGCTCGCGGATCGATAGCATTTTTACCCCACCTGTCGCCTCAGCCTTCTCGATCAGAGCAGCAATGGGGGGCATGTACCGGTATTCCATCGCAACCCAAATCGGGCAAGTGTAGTCGCGCTGCAACTGCTCGAGTCGCGGCATGTCTTGCGGGTCGGTGAACAATGGCTTTTCTACCAAAAGCGGTAGTGGACGTGTTTCAGCGATTTCGCAGATCTGGTCCACATGAAGATGGTTCGGGCTGACAATGACGACGCAGTCCAGCTCCTCTACCGCCAGAAGCTCTTGCACGGAACCTACCACGGTTGCAGTTGGCGCAATTGCCTTAGCGGCTTTTGCCATCTCCTGATCTGGTTCAAAGATCGCAGCCACACTGGTGCCTTCCAGCAATCCGATATTGTGCAGGTGCTCTTGCCCCATCATTCCGCATCCAATCAGCCCGTAATTGATGGTCCGGGTCATGTGCGATTCCTTTTACTTCAGACGTTGAACGTAGTTGGCCCGATCCGGGTCGAACCATGTTTTTGAGAATTCAACGGGTTCGGCGCTTTCCGACCAGCTGAACCGCTCGATATAACCTACCGCTTGGCCCGCTGGTTTGGTGAAGTTTGGGGGCGTCCAGTCCGGTAGAGGCCGGACCGAGACTCTGTCTTCGGCCCTTGCGATCCAAAAGCCCAATTGGTGCTGATAATAGCGATAGAGCGAGTCGGACAGCAGGCTCTGGTCGATTAGGCCCGCTGATTCGTCCAGCCATATTTCTTCGACAGCGATGATTGTATCATTCAGGTAGCGCATCCGCCGGACACGCGAACCGGCATCAGAAGCGCCGAATTTTGGCAGTTCGACTGGCTTCTTCAGATGGTTAACCGACAGGATATCTGCACGTGGCAGGCCACCTCCTTCAGGCAGTTCCAGCCTAAACATTGCATAGACGCTGTTTTGTGTGCCGGTCTCGCGGATGTAGTTGCCCGAGCCTTGGATACGCTCCAACATCCCCTTTTTTTCTAGCTCAGAGAGCGATTTTCGCAGCGTTCCAACCGAGACATTCAACTCCGCGGCCATCTCGCGCTCGGGTGGCAAGCGCTCACCTTCAATAAGGCGACCAGCCGCGATGTCACGGATCAGAAGTTCCGCGATCTGAATATATACCGGCAGGGCATTTTGGTTTCGGTTGGACACAGGCACAGTAGACGCTTCACTCGGCCGCAGGAAGAATTGATACACTATTGATCTACATCAAAGCGATTGCTACGCAAGAGGAAAGTCAAAGATGTACGGAGCGTGAATCAAATGAGCATCGTCCCCATCACATCCCCCGATCTGGATGCGGCCGAAGTTTCGTGGTTTGCCGCGCTGTGCTCGGATGATTACCAGTTCCTTGGCGTTCCCGATGGCGACCTGCGGTCGAGTTGGGAGCATTGTTCGAACATTGTGAAAGAGGCCGAAGCGCAGGGTTTTCGCAACATCCTCTGCCCGTCCTCCTATCAGGTCGGTCAAGACACGCTGAGCTTTGTCGCCGGCTGCGCTCCGATCACCGACCGGATCAACCTGCTGGCCGCCGTACGCTGTGGTGAGATGCAACCGATCATGCTGGCCCGCACCATCGCAACGCTGGATCACATGCTGAAGGGGCGGTTGACGGTTAACATCATCTCATCCGACTTTCCCGGTGAGAAAGCCGACAGCGCGTTTCGCTATCAACGTTCGCGCGAAGTGGTGAAGATTCTGAAACAGGCCTGGACGCAGGATGAGATCAATCATGCAGGCGAAGTCTATAACTTCTCGGGCCTGACCACTGATCCAGCCAAGCCATACCAGACTGGAGGGCCGCTACTCTATTTCGGCGGCTATTCTCCCTCCGCTTTGGATCTGTGTGGCGAGCACTGCGATGTCTATCTGATGTGGCCTGAAACCAAGGACCAACTGGCTGAACGGATGAAGGCTGTTCACGCCGTCGCTGAAAGCTACGACCGCACGCTGGATTACGGCCTGCGTGTCCATATGATCGTTCGCGATACCGAGGCTGAGGCTCAGGAATACGCGGATTACATCGTCTCGAAGCTGGACGACGAATACGGTCGCGCCATCCGCGAACGGGCGCTGGATTCGACCTCGCTGGGTGTGGCGCATCAGGCCAGGAACCGCGACCTGGCGGATGAGTACGGCTATGTCGAACCCGGTCTCTGGACCGGTGTTGGCCGGGCGCGGTCTGGCTGCGGTGCCGCTCTGGTCGGATCAACCGATCAGGTTATGTCGAAGATCGAGGAATACCAGAAGATGGGCATCCGCGCTTTCATCTTCTCGGGCTACCCGCATCTGGGCGAAGCCCGTCATTTCGGCGCCCGCGTGTTGCCGAACCTGAAAACCTGTTCCCTTCCCAAAGCTTACGGAAGGGTTCCAAATGCGACCCCGGCCACACCGCTGGGCAACGGAGAACGCCGCTGATGCAACGTGTGAAACTATCTGACTCGCTGGAAATGAGCCGCCTTGTCTATGGCATGTGGCGGTTGGGCGATGACAGTGACACGTCCGCGGGCCATGTCGAGGCCAAGATTCAGGCCTGCCTAGATCAGGGCATCACCACCTTCGATCAGGCCGACATCTATGGCGGCTACCAGGCCGAGGCTGTGCTGGGCACGGCCTTGCGCGCCAATCCAAGCCTGCGTCAGAAGATGGAAATTGTCACCAAATGTGACATCGTCGCGCCGGTTGGCCGTTACGCAGATGCGAAAGTAAAATACTACGACACCTCGCGCGCCCACATTCTGAAATCGGTCGACACGTCGCTGTCGGAAATGGCGATTGACCACATCGATCTGCTGTTGATCCACCGCCCAGATCCCATGATGGACCACCATGAAACTGGAGCAGCTCTGGATGAGGTTTTTGCCAGTGGCAAGGTCGGCGCCGTCGGTGTGTCCAACTTCCGCCCGTGGGATTGGTCGTTGCTGCAATCGGCGATGAAAACGCAGTTGGTCACCAACCAGATCGAAATCTCTCTCGGTGAGATCAGCCCCTTCACCAACGGAGACCTGGCGTTTCACCAACAGCATGGCCATCCGTTGATGGCATGGTCGCCGCTGGGTGGAGGTCTGTTGATGGCCGGAAACCCACCGGTTGGGGTCGTCGCTGATGAAATCGCAGCCGAGTTCGGCGTGGATCGCGCCGCCGTCGCCGTGGCGTTCCTGCTGGCCCATCCGGCCAACATCCTGCCGGTTCTGGGCACCAACAGTATGGACCGGATCAAACGCGCCTCGGACGCATTGAAAGTCAAACTGGATCGGGAAAGCTGGTTCCGCCTGTACGAGGCTGCACTGGGGCACGAGGTTCCATGATGAACGCAATCTCAAAGGACATGACCCACACCTTCGTTCCTCAAAAGGACGACACCCGCACCTTGCGCGATGCCTTCGGCCGCTTTGCGACCGGTGTCACCATCGTCACTTGTGACAGCGCGGACGGGCCGGTCTGCATCACCGCGAACAGCTTTTCGTCCCTATCGCTCGACCCACCGCTGATCATGTGGGCCGGAGACCGCAACTCGCGCCGCTTCCCCTATTTCCACAAAGCCCGTCATTTCAGCGTCCACGTGCTGTCCTCGGAACAGGCCGAGCTGTGCTTCGGCTGCTCGAAAGACGCCTTTGCACTGCGGGACATCAACCACGAGCGCTGTGAGAATGGGACACCGGTGTTGGCGGACTGCCTGGCTCGGTTCGAATGCGAACAGCACGCGTATCACGATGCAGGCGATCACGTTATTGTAGTTGGAAAGGTTCTCAAGGCCAGCATGTCGGATGGAGACGCGCTGACCTTCTATGCTGGGAAACTCGGCCAATTCGCGAAAGCCTAAGCGCGATTTGACGACCGTGGGACATACCCGCGGCTGAACAAGGGAGGATCCGCATGAGCGGACTGGCATCGGTGCTTGCGCCGATTGCATTCGTGAACGAAACCGTGCTGCGTCTGGGCCGCGCGGTTGGTGTTGTTGCGATTGCGCTCATGGTTATCGCAATTCTGATCCAGGTGTTCTTCCGATACGTTCTGGGCAACGCGCTGCCCTGGCCGGATGAGGCCGCGCGGTTCTGCATGTTGTGGATGACCGGTCTTATGGCGCCCACCGCCTTTCGGCGCGGCGGCTTTGTGGCCATAGACATGCTGGAACGCTTCCTTCCCCGCGTCATCGGCCAAACGCTGAATTTGTTCCTGCTTTTGATCGCGCTCTCCGTCTTGGCGGTCGCTGTCAACATCGGCTGGTCCGAGGTTACCGGCTTTGGCGGCAAATTCGCCACTGCCGCGCTGTATCTGCCCACCTCTTTCGGGTTCGACGAATGGTATCGCATTCCGCGCAGTTGGATGATGGCATCGCTGCTGGTGGGGATCATCCTGCTGATCTCGGTGAATATCGAGCTGATCCTGCGATCCTTCATCACTCTGCTGGGCGGCGGCCACCTGTTGCCGGAAATTCCCGATGCGGCAGTGGGGGCCGAATAAATGCTGATCTGGTTCCTGCCCACTTTTCTGATTTTCCTGCTGATCGGCCTGCCGGTCTTTTTCGCTTTGCTCGCGGCGCCCGGAATCCTGCTGTGGCTGAACGGCCAGACGAACGACATCACGCTGCTCTATCGCAATGTCTATAACGGCATGGACAGCTTCCCTCTGATGGCGATCCCGTTCTTCATGCTGGCAGGAGAGCTCATGAACCGAGGCGGCATAACCATCCGCCTCGTCGAGTTTTCCCAGGCTTTGATGGGCCACCTGCGCGGTGGTCTGGCGCATGTGAACGTCCTCAGTTCGATCCTGTTCGCGGGCCTGTCCGGTTCTGCCGTTGCTGATACCTCCGCGTTGGGATCGATGCTGATCCCGGCGATGGAGAAACAGGGCTACACCCGCAAATTTGCCGCCGCGATCACGGCGGCGAGTTCCGTGATCGGGCCGATCATTCCGCCCTCGGGCATAATGATCATCTATGCCTATGTGATGGGCGAAAGCGTGGCCGCATTGTTCCTTGCGGGTATCGTTCCGGGCGTGATGGTCGGAGTCGGTCTGATGCTGATGATCAAACTGATGGCCGACCGCTACGACTTCCCCGTCGCCAGCCGCAAATACACATGGTCCGAGCGGCGTCAGGCCAGTTTGAAGGCCTTCTTCCCACTTATGACACCTGTGATCATTCTGGGCGGTATTCTGGGTGGTATCTTCACGCCAACTGAGGCTGCGGCAGTCGCCGTGGGTTATGCCTTCATCATCGGTTTCTTCGTCCTGCGCACACTGACATGGAAAGAAGTTCCCGAGGTGCTCAGCAACGCTAGCATGACCTCAGCCGTTGTTCTTCTGCTGGTCGGCGCGGCAATGGCGTTCAAGACGGTTGTCAGCCTCAGCCATGCGCCGGAACAACTGGCCTCGCTGATCCTCAGCCTGTCAGAAAACCCGCTGATCCTTCTGTTCCTGATCAACCTGCTACTGTTCATCGTCGGCATGTTCCTGGACGCAGGCCCCGCGATCATCATCCTTGGACCAATCCTTGGCCCGATCTTCACCAGCCTCGGCGTCGACCCGATCCATTTCGCCATCATCATGAGCGTCAACCTGACGGTCGGCCTCGCCACACCACCGATGGGTTTGGTGCTGTTTGTGGCAGCAGCCGTATCCCGCGAACGGGTCGAAACCATCGCCAAGGCGATCCTGCCGTTCCTGGCGGTCGAAATCATCGTGATCTTCCTGATCACGTATATCCCCGCACTATCCATGACGATCCCGAGGATAACGGGATTTGCCAACTAACCAAGTTCCACAGGGAGGAAACGCATGCTCAGAGACTTTATCAAAACCGCAGCGGTGGCCACATCGCTGGTGGCGGCGTCCGCAATGGCCGCGACAGCCGCCGACTATACGCTGCGCGCAACTGCAAATTCGAACGAAAACGATGAGGATTATGATGGTCTGATCGTCTTCAAGAATTATGTCGAATCTGCCTCGAACGGCGCGATTGAAGTCGATCTGTTCATCGGCACACAGCTCTGCTCGAACGGAGCCGAATGCTTGCAGGGCGTGGCAGATGGCACAATCGACATCTACATCTCCACTTCCGGCGGTGCCTCAGGCATCTTTCCCTACGTGCAGGTTTTAGACCTGCCCTATCTGATGGCCGATGATCGCATTGCCGAGCATGTACTGTCGGGCGACTTCACCCGTACCATGCGTGACATGGCGCTTGAGGATTCCGGTGGCGCAATCCGCCTGATGACCATCGGCAACACCGGCGGCTGGCGCAACTTTGCCAACACCCAGCGCCGGATTGCTGAGCCTGCCGATATGGAAGGTTTGAAAATCCGCACCGTGGTCGCCGATCTGCCACAGGAACTGGTCAAGGCGTTGGGCGCTTCGCCTACCCCGATCCCATGGCCGGAACTGTTCACCAGTTTCCAGACCGGTGTCGTTGAAGGATCCAAGAACGGCATCACAGACATCATGGGCATGAAATTCCCGGATGCGGGCCTGCAATATGTGACGCTGGACGGCCACGCCTATATGGGCGCACTGTGGTGGATGAACAACGCCAAGTTCCAAGAGATGCCTGAGGATATGCGTCGCGTCGTGGTCGACGGGTTCTATGCGTTGCAACAGGCCACTTTTGCTTCTCCCAAGCGCAAGTCGATTCAAGCCTATGAGGATTTCGTCGCCGGTGGCGGTGACCTCTATGTGCCGACACCCGAACAGAAAGCTGCGTTCAAAGAGGCCGCAACGCCAGTCTATGATTGGTTCCAGTCCAACGTTGCTCGTGGCGATGAGATCTTCGTTGCAATGACCGAAGCGGTTGCGGCGGCTGAGGCGGACATCAACGCCGCTCGCGATGCGGACCTGAACTAAACGGAAGGGTCGGGCTTTACGGCCCGGCCCTCACCGAAACGGGTACATCCACCCTTTGTAGTCATTGACGAGAACATGCGCCCTTTCGATTTGCTCCGGCGACATTTTCTTTACCACTTCCTCAAGGCTGATCGCCGCGTCGGGGTCGCCGCCAATGGCGCTGAGCGTGTACCACATATACGCACGCACCAAATCGGGCGCAGGTATTCCCAGACCCAATTCGTAGTACCAGCCAACGCCCGACTGCGCCCCCGGATGCCCCTTCATCGCGGCGCGCATATACCATTCAAAGGCCCGTTCGTAATCCTGCTCGACCCCGAGACCCAGCCCGTACATCACGCCGATCAACTCCTCGGCCTCGGCGTTGCCCGAGCGAGCGGCTGGAAGAAGTTCCTCGCGTGCGGCTGCAAACTGTCCGGCTTCCATCATATCGCGCGCTTGCTCCAGTTCAGCCAGAGCCGGAGACGCAAAAACGCAAAGGGCAAAAACAAGCTGGCGCATGGGATGATTGCTCTCTCCTGGGTCGCGGCCGCTGCGGCACAGGAATTGCCGCACCCGCTGACCGATGATGACTTTATCCCCTTTGATATGGAACAGGCCGCCATCGGTCATCAACTGTTTTACGACCCGATCCTGTCCGGCAACCGCAATATTACCTGCGCCCATTGTCACCACCCGGATTTCGGCACCTCGGACGGGTTGTCGCTGGGCATAGGAGAAGGCGGACAGGGATTGGGACCGGACCGCACACCCGGCACCGGGGCCGACAGAATACGCAAACGCATCCCCCGCAACTCACCGGGCCTATGGAACCTTGGGGCCAAGGACATTCACACCGTCTTTCATGACGGCAGGCTGAGCATTTCCAACGACTACGGCAACGGCTTCAATTCCCCGGCGCAGGAGTGGCTGCCCGAAGGCCTGAATTCTCTGCTTGCGGCACAGGCTCTGTTTCCGCTGACCTCACAATTCGAGATGGCGGGCAATGTGGCCGAAAATGAGGTCACGGGCGCGGTGCAGGATCGTATTGACAAGGGCTGGCCGATTCTGGCGAAACGCGTCCGCACCGATCCACGCTATGGTCCGGCCATCGTCGCCGCCTTTGATGAGGTCGAGACGACCGAGGACATCACTATCACGCACGTCGCCAACGCTCTGGCCGCTTTCATGGCGATTGAGTGGCGTAGCACCGACAGCCCGTTTGACCACTACCTTGCGGGCGACACGAATGCCCTTTCAACAGCACAAATGGATGGGATGAAGCTATTCTACGGCGAAGCTCGCTGCTCCACCTGCCACACCGGACCGCTCTTGTCAGATCAGAAGTTCCATGCATTGGGTTTACCACCCTTTGGGCCGGGTCGTACCCGGCAGTGGGATCCCTTCGTCCGGGATGTGGGCCGCATGGGTGAAAGCAACCGCCTGGAGGATGCTTACAGGTTCCGCACCCCGATGCTACGAAACGTTGCCCTGACCGCGCCCTATGGTCACAATGGCGCGTTCCCCGATCTTGAAAGCGTCATTCGCCATCATTTGGATCCGCAGGCAAGCCTCGACACATGGACTCCTCAAATGGCTGCATTACCCGAGGTACCATGGTTACAAAAAACTGATTTCCTAGTTTGGGAGGACTACTATGAAATGGAGCGTCAACGCAAAAAAAATGACATTGAACCGATCCAACTCACGGAAGTGGAAACCCAAAACCTGATTGCTTTTCTGCATTCGTTGACAGGTAGCAGCGTCGACTCGTCGAAATTCGGTGTGCCGAAGGGATTTGCTCCTTAATCATCCCTCATATCATCAAGATACGGCCAGAGAAATCGCATCCTGCCGTCCTTCTTGACTCTCCCTTCTGACGCGAGCGTGGAATGAAGTGATCCGTAGAAAGAAAGTCTCTGTAGAGCGGCGCGAAACAAAAAATACTCACTTCTGATATGGTATCGGACCGATTAAATCTGACAAGACAAACATCAGTATCTGGGGCGCTGTTCTTGAGGGCGGCATATTTCCGTTACCATATGAATTCAATCTCGACCGCGCGTCCTTATCGCCACCCCCGGATACGAAAAACCACCAACAAAGCCGTCATACGCACTTGCTGATCTATCGGGTATCGATCAGGAAAGCATACTGGTGGGATGCTCTTGTTGCGCTTCGCATTTCGTTGCGGTGTATTGCTGTAAAACAAAAGGCCCCGTCAGGGGCCTTATTTTATTGGTCGGAGTGAGAGGATTCGAACCTCCGACCCCTGCCTCCCGAAGATCGGTGCAGGTGGCCAAGTTATTGATTTTTGGTCAAAGGAGCCCTGTTTTTCAGGCTGCTTTGCCAAGCAAACCAACTAAGATACGGTTCGACAGGTTCATTGAACCTGAGAGCACTGTCTACATGCGCGTTAATCCTACAGTTCCCGTAACAGCTGCTGCGTTTTCGGCATGCGGTCCAGGCTGGCCTCAATCCTAGAACGCCACTTGGGGCCACGAGAGAGTGCATCTTCGTAGGCGTCATTCAATTCATCCGGCCGATCCTGAGCAAGCACCTCGACTAGAAACGCGGCCTGTCGTCTGTCCTTTTCTGCTTTGAGGGCATTTTCACCGGGACGACGACGGTCCGCGACAATCAACTTGTGGATGGCATAGCGTTCTGGCTGCGGGATTTGCACCAAAACGCCACTCCGGTAGGTTACAGCAGCGTTGATTGGCTCCGCGATAAGGTAGTTCAGATGGTGCAGCCCTTGCGCATCCACTCCCAAAGCGGGCAGTTCGCGCACATCCTCATCCTCACCAAATGATGGAGTGAGGAATTCTATAAGCGTGTCGCCTCGTGTCTGTTTCCAACGCCAGGTGCGTCCGGCCGTGAGACTGGGCTGCGCCATGAAGTCGAAATCGCGGAACACATCTTCCAGCGGTGGTGATGCAGTGTCCTCCAGCACCAGCGACAACCTAGAAAAGCTGGCGATGTCGATGTCATCCGTGTGAGCGGTCATATCCATGTCGAAACGCACACCCAATTCACCTTCGTAGAGGCGGAAGGCGTGGGTCCCCACTATGGTGCCGCCTAGACGAAATACGCCGGACGTTGCCATCGCAGAGAGCAGGCTGCCGGTGGCAGCGTCCAGACCCAGGAAACCTTCTGCTCTTAGGAGCCGCACGAGGCGCGCCCGGTTGCGGCGGCGGTCTTCCTGTTGGGCTTTCAAAGTTTTGTGCTGTTCCAGCCGGCCGCGCAGTTCCTCACAATCTTCTCCCAGGTAGTGCTTTTTGACATCGGAACCGACCCGGTAGGTGTCATACCAGTAGGTCCTGTCGTTGCGTTCGACTCGTGTGGGGGTGCCCCGGATGTCCGAATCGGAATCGTCTCGCAGTGAACGCAGGAGATCGTGATAAGCGGCATGTGCTATGGATGAATGGCGCGTGAACATCTTGGCTTCCACTGTGCTCAACGGATTTTATTTTTGTTGAACATAACATATGTTCAACAAAAAATAAAGATGTTGAACACCACGCTTTTAGCCCTGTAACTCGTGAATACACACAGATGGGCATATATTTCTCGCGATGTCGCAGAGATGCGCGTGATGAGTCAGGTAGATCACCTGGCCGCTTTTGCTCATCTCAGCTAGCAGGCCGAAGGCCTCGGCGGTGCGATCGTCGTCGAAGCTTTCCATGATGTCATCGGCAATGAACGGCACTGGGCCGTTGTTGCGAGCAAACTCGTGGTAGCCTGCAATGCGTAGCGCAAGGTAGAGCTGAGCACGGGTGCCGTCTGAGAGTTGGTCAGCCTGTTTCGAGCCACCCCCAGCGGCCAGCGCCACCAATACTTCGCGGGAACCATCCGGCTGTGCGGCGAGGCCGGAATAGCGGTCCCGCGACATGATGCGGAAGGCTTCTGATGCGCGTTCGAGCATACCGCTGCGGTGAGTGTCACGATAGCTCCTGAGAGCGGCTTCGACTGCCAAGAGCCCCAAACGCTGCCGTAGGTGGCGCCGGGCGCCGTCCTCAATCTCAAGCAACAATGTCTGGCGTTGTTCTTCCAGACGGGCAACTGCGTCATCGCCACCGACCGCTTCGACGGCGTCTTCCGCCTTGCGAAAGTCGTCCTGTGCTTCTTCCTGTGCTGAGCGCAGGGTTTTCAAATCGGTCCGCAGGCTGTCAGCGCGTGCGGCGAGCGCATCGGCATCTAGATCACGCAGTTGCGCACGTGCTTTTTCGACTGTATCGCATCGCATTCCTGCACAGAGGTCTTCGGTCAGTTCGCGCTGAGTTTCACGCAGTTTCGACAGTTCCCCTGCTCGCGTGAGCGCATCGCGCGCTTCGGCCCAAACGTCGACTTCAAAGTGACGGGAAAACTCGACGGTCCGATTGCGATGAATCTCGGCTTCCTCTTCCAACTCCGAGAGGGCTTGTGTGGCCGTCGTCAAACGATCTGAGAGGTTGGCTCGCTGATCTTCGCGGCTCTCCGCTGCGCGCTGTCGCCGGGTGATGTCACGCCACAGATCAGTCGCTGGCAGATCGGAAGGCATTTCGAGGCGAACCGCCAAATCGCGAGCCTCTTTTTCAAACCTTTCGCGGTTGGATTGCATGGTCGTTATCCGGTGGGTCAGTTCACCGATGCGGTCCTGATGTTCACGTAGTTGGTCGAGCTCTTCGAGGATCGCACGCATCTCGTCGACAGCGGGTGGCGCGTCAGCCATCCAAGTGTCGGCACAGGCGGCTTCCCACTCCACCTGCCATGCGGCGCGCGCGTCGTCTGCCTCTAGTTTGTTGCGCTCACGTCTGGTCAGGTTCTGGCGGGCCTCGGCTTCGGTCTCGCTCAAAGCCTCAACCTTAGACACTTGGTCCAAGAGAGATTGAGCGGTTTCAAGGGCTAGGGCCAGGCTCGTATCTTTGGGTATTGCGCGGCCCGCCTGTGCGAAAGCGTTCGAAATATCCAAACGAGCCTGGGCGACGATTTGCACGCGCCGGGCAAGATCGCGCGCCTTGTCATCGTGCTTGACCTGGGCATCCTGTGCTATGTCGAGCTTGTCGAGCCAAGCGCGGAAAGTTGGCAGGTCGATGTCGGTGGGGAGTGCGGGGGAGACCTTGGCAGCGATTCCGGCAAGCCGTTTCGCCAGGTTTTTGCGCCGCTCCCTGGCCTCGGCCGATTTCACTTTGGCAGCTTCAACTTGTTGGTGGGCTTCGACCAACGCACGCTCGGCCTCGGCAGTCTTTTCGGCATGGGCGCGCTGATCCGCAAGGGTGGCGGTCACCTGGTCGTCGAGGCGCATCGCAACCTCAAAGCACTCTGCTGTTTTGTCCGTCAGATCCGCACGGTGGCGGGACCATTCTAATTCCCGACGTGTTCGCACTTGAGCTGCCTCTTCCAGAGTAACTACGGCAGTTGTTCCGACTGCATCGCGTCGAGCGAGAGCTTGGGTCACAGCGTGTTCTAGTTGCTCCAGCCAATCATCCGCCCGGTCGATCGCCCTATCAGCCTCGGCGATTTCCGCGTCCAGTTGCTCAAGAGCGGCGTCGTCTGGCGGAGTCAAACTCGCCAGTTCATCGTTGTTTCCCGTCCAGGGCGAAAGCGTAGACAGGGCTGATTTCAAACGCGCTTCCTTCTCTTCAAGCTCGGTGCTTACACGGTCGTGAGCGCCGACAGGATCGTCGCGGCGAAGATTTTGCACCAAACCGGCCAGCCCACCCAAATTTGACACGCTGCCTCCAGCCTTACTTAAACGCCGCTCAGCGCGCTCGAGGCCATCTTTAGCAAGCTGCAATTCTCTAGTCGCAGAATCGCACGCGGTTTCCACACCAGAACTTTTTTCGATCAGCGCGCGCAGGCGCCCCAGGCTTCTTGCCTCGGGCAACAGCTTGGTCGGATCCGCCCCGACGTGCCCCAGTCGAGACAGGCAATCATTAACTGCTGCGGCCCTAGCATCGAGCTCTCCCCGCCGTTTGGGCAAGTCCTCCACCGCGGTGTCATGGGCCGATTTCAATTGTTCCGCCGCCTCGATGTCCTCGCGTGCTTTCAGAACCACCCCGTCGGGTGGGAGGTCGTTCAATTCGGCTACCAACCCTGCCACAGTCTTTTTCGCGGCCTCAAGCCGGGTGGCAATGGCGGTCTCCCTGCGGTCAAGTTCGGGAAGTTCGGCGAGCCATCCCTCTGGAGGTTCTGGTAGCGAACCGTAACTGGCGATCTCCGCCTCTAGACGGTCCAGCCGCGGCAAAAGCGGTAGTGCTGCGATGTGGCGGTCGGTCTCGATTACATCGGTCTGTGCAGCTTCTGCCGCCTCGCGCGCCTTGTGCCGGGCATCTTTGGTCCGATCGCATTCAGTTGATAGGCGAGCATACTCGGAAGCAGCAGTGTCCAATTCCTTAATCTGCCTTCCCAAGTCGTCGTAGGCGGCACAAAGATCGCGCAACGCACCCTTGCGTCCGGTCCTGTTCAGGAACCCCTCTGACTCTGCATTCAATTCGTCCAACTGCGCCGCCAAATCGGTCATCCCCGCGCTTGCCTGAAAAAGCAACTCACCGAGATCCCCCTTGCTGGCAAGGATGCTTTCGCCTCCTTCATCCAGGGTCTGTCGATTGAGTGAGAACATCGCCGCATAGGATGTGCGGTCGAGTCCTCGCAGACCGCCATGCAGCAGCGCTTCACCCAGCGGTTCACCGCTGGCGTCGAGCAGAGAATTGTCACGTTTCTTGACCCGAAGCAGTTCATGCGTCTGCCCGTCGATTTCTAGCACGGCCCCCAACTGCATCGACTGATAGGGGTGAATGAATCCCATGCTGCTTCGCACGGGGATCTGGAACAGCATGTCCAGCCAACCTTCGAGCAGGGTGGATTTCCCAGCTTCGTTTGCGCCGTAGATCACGTGCAGGTCGGGGTCACCGGGTGTTTGGACGGGAAACGAAAGGCTCAGATCAGTGAACTTGCCAAAACGGGTGAGGTCGAGCCGGTTCAATCGCATCGCTCAACCATCGGTCTCTTCGAGGCGCGCAAGAACCTCCATTGCGCCCTGCTGCATCGCATGGACAATAGTCGCGGCCGTCTCTTCCTGACTATCACCCAGGAGCGCTCGCAACTCACGTGGGATATACTTCAGCAAACGTTCCACGTCTTCCAGAACGGCCGGATCATCAGGGGGAAGACTTCGCTGCGTGATGATCTGAGCCAGTTCCTCTAACGCGCCTCCAGTGGACGCATTGCTGACGGCGGACAACGCAAGCTCGATCTTGTCGATCCAAAGCGTGCCGATCTGCTCGGCGACGTTCTGCGCCTCGGCGTGTAGCAGGTCGAGGTCACGACCCGCTCTCCAGGCCAATGGAGTTTTTCCAGTCAGCACTGGTCGGACGATCAGCTGCTCACCAGCGTGGTCACGCCGCGCTGTGTGCAGAGCATGCTTCAGCGCCTCAATTAGGTCTGGCCAGTCAGATAATAGGTGGCATTCCACCGGGAGCCGTTCGAACTGCGCCATCGCGAGGTGCCGTTCTTCTACTGCGACCAAACCGTCGTCGGCCACCGAAACCAGCGAAACCGACTTGTTCCCGGCCTCACCGATGTCGCGACCTTGCGGTATTCCGGGCATGACTACAGTTGTCGTGCCGGTGTGAATGGTCCGCCGGTGGATGTGCCCCAGCGCCCAATAGTCGAACCCGGTCGCTTGAAGTTCGGCCAGCGTGCAAGGTGCATATGGATCATGCCCCTGCGCTCCGCCGAGGGACGTGTGTAGCATTCCTAGATTGAAAGCTCCCATCACCGGTGGCCCAAAACGGTCCAACAGAGTGTCGGGTGCATGGGGGTCACGAAATGAAACACCGTGAACAGCAACTGAATGATCGTTCCAGTCAGTCTCGACGACCTGTGCTTTGCCCGGGAACACCGTCACGTTTTCCGGCAAGACTAGCTCACGCGTGATCTTGGATGCCGCATCGTGGTTGCCGCGGATAATGAAAACCGGAATGCCCGCTGCGTCTAGGCGCTCCATCTCTAGAGCGAGGATCCGAGCAGTCTTCATTGATGTTTGACTGCCGTCATACAGGTCGCCGGCAATCAGCAGCGCCTGGACATCTTCGGTCACGCACAGATCGATCAGCCGCCTAAATGTGGTTCGGGTCGCATTTCCGACTACTTCTGCCAGTGCTTCGTCGCGCATGGCTAGAGACTTTAGCGGTGAGTCCAAATGAATATCTGCAGTGTGAACGAACCGGAAGGCCAACATATTTCCCCAATAAACACTAAAACTATGAGAGAAATTGAAACTACGACGTCGTGACCGTCAAGGCAGAATTATTGGGGTCGCTATAGTCGACGAAAACACGGGAATTCAAACAGCATATCGTTTCCCTGGAAATACCCAATCATCCCTTCGCTATATCGAAAACATGCAGTGAGTGCTGCGTGAAATCTGAGAGGATAGTGATGACAAAAAAACCGCATGCGGACACCCGGATGGCGAGGTATGTCGAGCGCCGGGTGCTCGAATTGAAACCCAAAAAGAAACAGGCTGAGATTGCCGCCCTGGCTGGCTATGTGAACCAGAACATGATCACAATGATCAAGCAGGGTAGCTCCAAAGTGGCGCTGGATCGAGTCCCGGCGTTGGCGAAAGCTCTGGAATGCGACGCCGCCTACCTTTTGCGCCTCGCAATTGAGCAGTCGATCGGCCTGACTGCAGCCGAGGCAGTTGTCGAGGTGTTCGGAGAACCTGTCACGTCGAATGAACTTGGCTGGCTGAAAGCAATACGCAAAGCCTCCAACAACACGGATCCTCGGCTGACCTGTCGGTCAGAGACGGCGATCAATGCGATCTTTGGGAGGTGAATTTCATGTCTGACAATGAGGGAGACTTGACACCCAATGAGCGCGCCTGGCTGCGCTTCCTACGAGAAGTGAGTAACAAGAAAGATCCGAGGCCGACTTTGCGCCGGGTGCAACTCCTTCGGCGCCTTTGCGAACCTCGGAGAGCTTGATGGAAATACAGAGAAGGATGGCGGTGAGGAATGGCTGAAAAGCTGAGATTCACCGGATCCCTTTGGAGACACGCGAGATAGAGGGTGATCTTCGCGTGGCCATTCCCGCATGTGAAGAAAAGGAGACACCAGTCGCGACAAAATAATTAACTTTGGCGTAATCGGTGAGTTGGAACAGCCGGTCAAGAAGGATGACCGCGATGAGATAGCTGAAATTCGATACAACTAGCTCGGCATCGGTTTCAATTACGAGGGCATGCCGGTCTATCAGTCCACAAACACCGTCCAATCTGTGAAGACATTCACACCCAATTTCTCAAAAAGGTCTGGAGTCTCGGATTTCACATCACCATCGACAACATCCATCCCTTCGTCGATCTCTGGTATGACGGCGTAGAAAGCAACCACGCCACCTTGACGACACAAGAGTTCCGGAAGATGACTGGGCAGATTTATCAAGGAGCACCAAAGTGAATACCACGCAGCTCAAAATCCGCTACATCTTAGAGGTGGTCGCAGCGGCATTGGTCACAACTTTCATAGCATGGGGCGAAAGCCAGAACGGTCTTGCCGCGACTTACGTGGTAGGCATCGGTCTCTTGATTTGGGTCGGCATACGACACATGCTTGCTATCGGCAGACATTGGGCCTGAGGCCTCGTAGCGCCTTGGCCCTTTGGTCTACTCATCCTGCTCTGCATGCCGCCTAAGAGAGCTGCAAAGGTTGCATAAGGTTGACAAAGGTTTACATCCGCCCTCGCGGGACTGACGGAATGTAAACCTTTCACCTCTCAAACCACCCCAAAATCAGGCCAAAGGTTTACACTAAGTTTACATTAAGTTGACAGATTTCGCCCAAAATCAGGTTTTTCAGACCAAAATGTAAACCTTTCACAGAGCAAAACCCAATAAAACATGGCTCTTCGGAAACAACACATCCGAACCAAGGCCAGAAAAGCGCACAGAACAGCGAAACACAGGCCAGCTAACACCTGACACACGTAAGAGAACGGACAGCACTCAGGCCAGCGCACAGTAAGCCTGAGCATAAACCTCATAGAGAACAAACACACAGGTCTAGGCCAGCAAAGCTTTCAAGCTACTCCGGAGATCAAATACCGACGATTACACATAGAGCGGTAATAGATGCACCTAGAGAGAAACACTCTAAGAGAGCGGTCACACGTAAGAGAGCCCTAGAGAGGTGCCAGTAGAGAGAAAGTCCCTATAGAGAGCGTATGTGCCTAGAGAGAACAGGTGCGCGTGTGTAGAGGGGTAATCGTAGGAGGGAGTATTCGGGGCGGCGCCCAATTTGCGCTTGCGTTTACCAGACCTTTTGTATGCTCTGTTGCTTCTAAGTGCTCATTGGGAAGCTGGCAACTTGCGGTGAAGCGTATTGAAGGCTGCACTTTGAATTTTTGTGCTGCTATTCCTTTGGGAGTTCGTATTGCGACTTCAAGAGAGTAGCTTCATCGAACCCTTGAGGCGTTGTTCCGCATCTTTTGCAATCGCCATGAGTCTTTCCTGTCGAGTTGGCTCACTAACAGCGTCGCTAACCGATATGGGCCCGCTCTCGTCTGGGCGATCCGACTTTTCATTGTTCGGCCGGCTTGGAACGTTTTTCGGTGTATGCGGATTCTTAGATTTTACCATAACCCCTAACTCCTAAACTCATCGAAAATAGACCGATGATTGTTTTCTGGCAACCGCCCGGAGATCAACACCAGCAAAACAGGCGTGTCGCCCCTTCGCACAAGTCTCGCGGTCGTATAACTTGCAGTTCGTTACGCCCAACTGGGCGGCTCAAAAAACTGATCGAGGGCCTAGAGTTGGACAAACTGTCAGTCATGCAAGCTTTTCGCCGTATCGTTGAACGCGGTAGCTTTGCCCGTGCGGCGGAAGACCTTGGTGTTTCTCCCGCGCTTCTCAGCAGAGAAATCAAGCTTCTGGAAGAAAGTCTGGGAACCGTCCTCCTAACCAGAACGACCCGATCCATGTCACTGACTGACACCGGCAGTCTCTATTACCAAGATGCAATTGGAATTCTCGACGCTGTCGAAAAAACGGAACAGACCATCAGGGAAGGTGCAAAAGCGATGCGCGGGCACCTTCGGGTGAATGCATCAAGCTCTTTCGGCCAAACCGTTATCGCACCGATGCTTCCCGAGTTCTTGGAAACCTATCCTGATCTGCGATTTACGCTTTCGATGGACGACAAGGTGATCGATATGGTCGAGGGCGGGTTCGATCTGTCGATACGTATCCGTGCTGCCATGCCGGATTCGGCACTGGTCGCCCGACGGATCGGCGTGATGCGGCAGAGAGTATTTGCGTCTCCTGACTATTTGGAGCGATGCGGGACGCCGACCCAGCCGGCGGATCTGAAAAGCCACGCGATCATCGGCTTTTTGCTTGCTGATCATTTGACCAGCTGGAAGCTCTCGGCCGCCAACGGTGTCACCGCATTAGAACTTGATCCGCGCGTGCGGGTCGGCAACAGCCTCGTTTTGCGGGATCTGCTGATAGCGGGGCAAGGTATCGGAACACTGCCCGAGTTCGTCTCTGATGCTCCCGAAGCCAGCGGGGCCTTGGTGCGAGTTCTTCCTGACCACGAATTGCCCGCGCCGGAAGTATTCGCCGTTACGGCATCTCGCTTGGGAATGGACGCCAAGGTCACAGCCTTTCTTGATCATCTGCGCCTGGCTCTCAGGTCGTGACATTGTTCAATACAGGTAAAGAGTGATGTCAAAGAGCGCGACTTAATTGGCGGCGCAACAAATTCCATTCTCTCAGGGAACAAGTCACAGCCCTGAGAGGTATCCTATGTCACGTATTCTCGTTCTCTACTATTCAAGCTATGGCCACGTCCGCACATTGGCCGATGCAGAAGCTGAAGGCGCCAGAAGTGTTCCCGGCACCGAAGTTGACGTTCGGCGTGTGCCCGAAACCGTCCCTGAAGAACTCCGCCAGCAGGCCGGTTATGTCGTCGATGATACGCCTATCGCCTTGCCGGCAGATCTGGAAAACTATGATGCAATAATTTTAGGAACACCGACCCGGTTTGGCATGATGGCCGGCCAAATGAAGTCGTTCTTGGATCAGGCTGGCGGGCTTTGGGCTAGGAATGCTCTGGTTGGTAAAGTCGGGGCGGTCTTTGCATCTACGGGTTCGCAACATGGCGGGCACGAGGCGACCCTTCTGACAACGCAAGTCCCTCTTCAACACTTTGGGATGCTGATTGCCGGAATGCCCTACACATTTGCTGGCCAGACTACATCAGAAGAAATCATTGGCGGCGCACCATATGGTGCGGGAACGATCGCCGGTGCTGATGGTTCTCGCACGCCTACCGAAACCGACCTAGCCGGGGCGCGGTTCCAGGGTGCTCATGTTGCAACGATTACAGCGTGCCTCGCTGGATCAAACCTTCAAGCGGAAGCAGCGTAACCCGCGCGCCTCTGACGTCTCACTCAAATTCTCAAACGCCTCAGCCGGGAGACATACAATGTCACGCTCAACCGATATTCTTCTCACTTCGCTCGCCCCAGCGGTATGGGGAAGCACTTATCTGGTAACTACGGAAGCGCTCCCGGCTGGCTATCCGATTACCCTGGCTGCGTTACGAGCTCTGCCAGCTGGCTTGTTGTTGCTTGCAGTGACGCGCTGCGTTCCACCACGCGAATGGCTCGGTCGAACTTTCGTCTTAGGCAGCCTCAATTTCGCTCTGTTCTGGGTGCTCCTCTTCGTTGCTGCGTATAGGTTGCCTGGTGGTGTGGCAGCCACCCTGGGATCGTTGCAAGCAATGATCGTGATTTTGATGGCGTGGGGATGGCTGGGAACCCCAATCCGACTTGGTGCACTTGGCGCCGCCACGACTGGCGTAATGGGTGTGTCTCTGCTGCTGATCGGACCAGAAGCACAACTTGATTGGATCGGTATAGCAGCGGGTTTGGGAGGAGCCGCGTCAATGGCTGCCGGCACTGTTCTCAGCCGGAAATGGCAACCACCGGTCTCGGCGCTTAGTGTCACAGCGTGGCAATTAACAGCCGGTGGTTTGATACTGCTGCCAGTCGCACTGTTTCTTGAGCCGCCTCTACCTGCGCTCAGCGCGACAAATGTCGCCGGCCTTATTTGGCTTGGGTTGATTGGTGCTGCAGCAACCTATGCTCTTTGGTTTCGTGGCATAGCGCGCCTGGACCCCAGTGCAGTCTCGATGCTTGGCATGATGAGTCCTTTGACAGCTGTCGTGCTCGGCTGGGTATACTTGGGACAAACGCTTAGCTTCACTCAGTCCATAGGAGCAGCCATAGTTATTGTCTCTGTTGTGGTCGGCCAGAGCGTGAGCAGAAGGGACAATTCGGGTTTGAAAAAATGGAGACCAGCAACAGCTGGATCTGTCTGATGGGTGCTGAGTCGTAAACAACGGACCCAATCACGCAAGCGGGCGAGGAATGGCAGAGCGCCTCGTTCAAGCCCGTTCTCCAGATCCCAACAATATCGAAGTCCTAGGTTTCCCCACGCATAATTAAGGGGATGGGTTCTGGGTCCGCAGCGTTTGATTGGTCCAAACCTCCCGTAGCTATTGTTGCTTTGTGGACAAACGATCCAAAGCGCTTAGAGCGCTCAGGGCGTGCACTTCTACTTCAATGCTGTCGTGTATCGAAAACAGCGCTGGACGTTGCCAGAGAGCACCCTAGCCAGCCCAGTGATCTTCCTCGGCGGGAGGGGCAGAGGAAGGGCCGGGCCATCGTCCCCATGACCGGGAGCCTGCGTGCGGCGCTCCTGGAGGCGCGGAAGGCGGCTTTGTCCGACTACGTCGTGGAATGGGCCGGTGGGCCCGTGAAGTCCATCAAGAAGGGCTTCAAGGCCGCCGCGATCGAGGCAGGTCTGCCTGATGTGTCACCGCACGTTCTGCGCCACACAGCGGCAGTCCACATGGCGGAGGCCGGCGTCTCGATGGAGGAGATAGCCCAGTTTCTCGGCCATTCAAACTCACGGATCACCGAGTCTGTCTATGCGCGCTACAGCCCGGACCACCTGCGAAAAGCGGCCGACGCACTGGAGTTCGAGTAGTGCTCAGGTTCACTAAACACTGGATCACTGTCTTACAAACAACAAAGGCGCCCTTGGGCGCCTTATTTAATTGGTCGGAGTGAGAGGATTCGAACCTCCGACCCCTGCCTCCCGAAGACAGTGCTCTACCAGGCTGAGCTACACTCCGACCGTGGCGGGTGATCTATACGCGGTGCTGCTGTTGCGCAAGAGGTTTTTGAAATGGGGACACCCGGATCACTCAGTCTCAAAAATCGAAAAGAATTTGGGCGGAACCCGATTTGGCAATCACGACAAGGGATCGGTTTTGTACAGGCGAATTTTGGTTCCTCCATGGTCCACTACCGGTCCTGGTGCCAGCAATGGCAGGCGTGTGGCCCGAGCAAGCCCGGGGGCGCTGGTGATTACGCCTACGCGCCATCCCCTGAATCGGTTCATCAGGGTTTTTCCCATGGCACCATAGACTGAACGCAAGCGTTTTTCGTCACCAATTCGCGCTCCATATGGCGGGTTGACAATGACCAGCCCCGCAGGACCCTCGGGTGGTTTGATGTCGCTGACGGAATGCTGTCGAAACCGTGTCCAAGCACCGACTTGTGCCCTTTCAGCATTGGCGGTCGCAGCATCAATTGCGCCGGTGTTGCGATCCGAGCCGTAGAAGGTAAGGGCACATTCTGCCGTATTCGTTTCCCTTCGCATCTTTTGCCACTGATCAGGATCAAAACCCGCCAGTTCTTCGAATGCAAAACTACGGGAGCGGCCAGGACGCAGACCCAGAGCGATCTCGGCGGCCTCGATCACGAATGTGCCTGACCCGCACATCGGGTCCAGTACGGGTTCGTCGCCCGAGTAGCCGCACTCTCTCAGGAACATTGCGGCCATTGTTTCTCGCATCGGAGCCTTGGCAATGGCTTCCTTGTGGCCGCGCTTGTGCAAAAGCTCGCCAGAACTGTCGACGGAGATCGTGCAAATGTCTTTCTCGATTCGGAGCAAGACCCGAAGCCCTGCGTCGGATGAAATCGGAGCGCCCAATGTTTCGGATATTGCCCGCTCGATCCTCTGACGCGCTGCACCCGCATGATAAATTCTGGATTTGCGGCTGGTGGCCTCCACCTTGATCGGCACGTCAGGACGCAAGACATCACCCCAAGGGAATTTGCGTGCACGTTTGTCCAATTGGGCAAGATGCACAGCGGGGAAACTGCCGAGTCGCACCAGAACCTTGTTGGCGCCTCGCAGCATCAGGTTGGCACGCCAGACCTCGGGCCACGACCCCCGGCATGACACGCCACCTGGTACGGTTCTGACCCCTGCGAATCCGTTCGATTGCGCCTCGTCACCGAGAGGTGCTTCAAGGCCTGGGGTGGCAACCAGAAAGATTTCCAAATCTGTGTCTTTTTCCATTCCGGTTGCTTACACTGGAACTTGGGTGGGCGCGACATACAATTGTACGCTTCGGATTCGGTAGGTTTGAACGGTAAATTGCAGGATTGTGTGGTTCATTCTTAACTTTTGGCGGTAACAGGTTTGCGTTTGTGAACTTCCCCGCGTAAAGGGTCCTTGATCGGAAATACGCCTGCGGATTTTGGACCGTTTTCGACGCTTTTGCGACGGAGGTTCGAGAAAACCGCGCTATTGCATGACCCCGAAAGGGCGTTGGCAGAGCTGGCGCAGAAAAGAGGCTTGGAAGAACGTAGCAACATGCAAACTTTCAAACTGAAAAAAGGGCTGGATCTGCCAGTGGCAGGCGCTCCTGACCAGACCATTCACCCGGGCCCGGAATACTCGACCGTAGGCGTCTTGGGCGGTGACTACATCGGCCTGAAACCCAAGATGCTTGTGCAGGAAGGCGACAGTGTTGCGCGTGGCGCGCCGCTGTTTTGTCACAAGGATGCACCTGACGCGATGATGGTCGCACCGGTCAGTGGCAGGGTCGTCGCGATCAACCGTGGTGCCCGCCGGGTGCTGCAAAGCGTTGTGATCGAAGTGTCCGACGTCAATGACGCTGGTATGGATTTCTCGGGCGTAGGGGATGCTGAAAGCGCTGAAGGCGTGACCGCCAAACTGTGCGCTGCCGGTCTGTGGACGTCGTTCCGTACGCGGCCCTATTCAAAAATGCCGGAGCCCGGCGTCAAACCGGATGCAATTTTTGTCACCGCAATGGATAGTGATCCGCTGGCTGCGGATGTTGCCTTGATCCTTGCGGAGGCACCGGAAGCATTTGCTGCCGGGTTGGCCGCGGTCACCACGCTGACCGAGGGTAAAACCTATATTTGCCAAAAGGAAGGCGACGCAATACCCGGCACAGATGTCGCCGGTGTCGAAACTGCATCTTTCGAAGGCCCGCATCCATCAGGGCTGGCTGGAACGCATATTCACTTCCTCGAACCTCTTGCAGGTGACAAGCAGGTCTGGACCATCGGGTATCAGGACGTCATCGCCATTGGCCGCTTGATGCTGACCGGCCATCTGGATCCGAATATCGTGATTGCTTTGACGGGGCCCGGTGCGCGTCAACCGCGTTTGATCCGTACCGTGATGGGCGCATCAACTGACGATCTGACCCGCGACGAAGTCAATTTGGACGGCACACCTCGGATCATTTCGGGTTCGATCCTGTCGGGCCGACACGCTGATGGCCCGACAGCTTATCTGGGCCGGTTTGCACGTCAGATCAGCATTATCCGTGAAGACCCCGATCAAATCCCATTGGGCTGGATTCGTCCGATGCCGTCGAAATACTCGGTCCAGCCTGTATTGGGTTCTGCATTCGCCAAGAAGCTGTATGCGTTCACATCCAACCTGAACGGCGGTCGTCGCGCCATGGTGCCGACAGGTGTTTTCGAAGAACTGATGCCGCAGGACTATCTGCCCACTCAATTGCTGCGGGCACTGCTTGTAATGGATACGGACACGGCCCAGTCTCTGGGCGCGCTGGAGCTGGATGAAGAAGATCTGGGTCTTGTGGGCTTCGCCTGTCCTGCGAAATATGAATACGGGCTGGCGCTACGCGATTGCCTGACCAAGATTGAAAAGGAGGGCTGATCCAAATGGGTTTGCGCAGCTTCTTCGATCGGATCGAGCCGAACTTTACCAAGGGCGGCAAGTACGAGAAGCTTTTTCCCATCTACGAGATGGTGGAAAGCTTTATCTACACTCCGAAAACTGTGACCACCGTTGCCCCTCATGCGCGGTCTTACGTGGATATGAAGCGGATCATGACCTACGTCGTGATCGCGACGATCCCCTGTATCTTATGGGGGATGTGGAACACCGGTTATCAGGCCAATTCAGCCATTGCTGAGCTTGGGTCGGACTCGGCTACCGGCTGGCGGATCGCGATTTTGCAGGTATTTGGCATTTCGCTGAACCCGGACAGCATTTTTGCCAATGTCATGCACGGGCTGATGTACTTCTTGCCGATATATATCGTCACGCTGGTGGCAGGCGGCATCTTCGAGGTCATTTTCGCGACCGTTCGCGGGCATGAGGTGAACGAAGGTTTCCTTGTTACATCAATGCTGTACACGCTGATCATGCCTGCAACCACGCCCCTTTGGCAGGTCGCATTGGGCATCATCTTCGGTGTTGTGATCGGCAAGGAAGTGTTCGGTGGAACGGGTAAGAACTTCCTCAACCCGGCATTGGTTGGACGGGCCTTTTTGTACTTTGCTTACCCCGCGCAGATGTCGGGCGATGCGGTTTGGACCCCGGTTGACGGGTTTTCGGGCGCTACGGCTCTGGCGGTATCGGCTGCTGACGGCGTGCAGGCCCTGGCTGCTGACGGCATCACGTGGTCGAGCGCGTTCTTCGGCCAAATCCAGGGCAGTTTTGGCGAGACATCGACACTGGCCTGCATGATCGGTCTGGCTTTCCTTCTGATGACCAAGATCGCCAACTACCGCCTGATTGTCGGCTGTCTGGCGGGCACCATCGGCTTTACCCTGCTGCTGAACCTGATCGGATCGGACACGAACCCGATGTTTGCGATGCCATGGTACTGGCATATCGTGTTGGGAGGTTACGCTTTCGGCCTGGCCTTTATGGTGACGGAACCGGTTTCGGCCAGCCACACCAATGTGGGTCGCTATGTCTACGGCGCGCTGATCGGTGTGATGGTCGTGATGATACGTGTGATCAATCCGGCTTTCCCCGAAGGCATGATGCTGGCAATCCTGTTCGGGAACGTTTTCGCACCGCTGATCGACTATTTCGTCGTGCAAGCCAACATCAAACGGAGGGCGCGTCGCCATGTCTGATACGCAATCCCACGAACCCAAGGGCGCATTGGCCAAGTTTCTGGCGGCATCGCCGGATTCAGTTGGCAAGACGATCTTCATCGCCGTTGCCGTCTGTCTGGTCGCCTCGATGGTAGTGTCCGCGGCGGCAGTCAGTCTGCGCCCGGTGCAAGAGGCCAACCGCCTGAAGGACAAACAGGTGAACGTTCTGCAAGTTGCGGGCGTGTTCGAGCCCGGCATCGACGTAACAGAGGCTTTTGCCGCGTTCGAACCACATGTGTTGGAACTGTCCACCGGTGCGTTCGTCGATGATCAGTTTGATCCGACCACGTTTGACGACATCGCCGCCGCCAGCGATCCAGAGCTGAGCGTCGCGCTGGACAACGACCCCGCCGGTATCGGACGCAAATCCAAGTACCGCGTTATATATCTGCTGCGCGATGACGCAGGTGAACTGGACAAGGTGATCCTGCCTCTGCACGGCTATGGTCTATGGTCGACGCTCTATGGTTTTATCGCGCTTGAGAATAACGGCAACGATATCTACGGCCTGCAATTCTATCAGCATGGTGAAACACCGGGCCTTGGGGCCGAAGTGGACAACCCACGCTGGAAAGCACTGTGGAACGGTAAAAAGCTGCGCGACGAAGCAGGTGAATTGCAAATCACCGTTGCCAAATCGCAGCCCTCAGCCGGACCAGATTTCTATGTCGATGCGCTGGCGGGAGCCACGCTGACGTCGGTCGGTGTCGATAACCTTGTGAAATTCTGGATGGGCGATGCGGGCTATGGTCCCTTCCTGGCCAAACTGCAAGCAGGAGAGATTTGATGTCCCAGACCAAAAAAGAGATGCTGGTCGACCCGCTTGTCGACAATAACCCGATCACTTTGCAGGTGCTGGGTATCTGTTCGGCGCTGGCGGTGACTTCGTCACTGCAGGTGTCGATGGTAATGGCGCTCGCGGTGATCTTCGTGACCTCTTTCTCGTCCTTCTTCATCTCATGCCTGCGCAACCAGATCCCAGGCTCGATCAGGATCATCGTTCAGATGGTGATCATCGCCTCGCTGGTGATCCTCGTGGATCAGATCCTGAAGGCTTATGCGTTTGAGATTTCGAAAACCCTGTCGGTCTTTGTCGGCCTGATCATCACCAACTGTATCGTGATGGGTCGCGCCGAGGCGTTTGCGATGAAGAATCCCCCGGTTGCGTCCTTCATCGACGGGATGGGCAACGGAATGGGCTATGGCCTGATCCTGCTGCTGGTCGGCTTCATTCGCGAGCTGTTTGGGGCAGGGTCGCTGTTCGGAATCACGATTCTGGAAACCGTCAACAACGGCGGCTGGTACGTGCCCAACGGCATGCTGCTGTTGCCGCCTTCGGCGTTCTTCATCATCGGTCTGATCATCTGGGCCTTCCGCACCTGGAAGCCGAACCAGGTGGAAGAGCGTGAATACAAAATTCAGCAGGTAGAGGCCCACTGATGGAAGGTCTGATCTCACTGGCCGTAAAGGCCATCTTTGTCGAAAACCTTGCGCTCAGCTTTTTCCTTGGCATGTGCACTTTCATCGCCGTGTCCAAGAAAATATCAACCGCGCTGGGTCTGGGTATTTCGGTCATGGTTGTTCAGGCCATCACCGTACCTGCCAACAACCTGTTGCTGAACTATCTGCTCAAGCCGGGCGCGCTGGCCTGGGCAGGGTTCCCGGATGTGGACCTGACCTTCCTTGGCCTGATCTCCTATATCGGTGTGATTGCGGCGATGGTGCAGATACTTGAGATGGTTTTGGATAAGTACTTCCCACCGCTTTACAATGCGCTGGGGATCTTCCTGCCGCTGATCACAGTAAACTGCGCCATCCTTGGCGGGTCTCTGTTCATGGTGGAGCGTGACTACAACTTTGCCGAGGCGGCGACTTATGGCTTGTCTTCCGGTTTTGGCTGGGCACTGGCAATCACGGCAATGGCCGGAGTTCGGGAAAAGCTGAAATATTCGGACATCCCCGATGGCCTGCAAGGTCTTGGCATTACCTTCATTACCGCAGGTCTGATGGCTATGGCCTTCATGTCCTTCTCAGGCGTGAAACTGTAAGGGGGCGTTGATGGAAACCTTTACCCTAGGCGTAGCTCTTTTCACCTTAATCGTTCTGGCATTGGTGGCCATCATCATGGCCGCACGATCCAAGCTGGTTTCGACTGGCAACGTCAACATCACGATCAACGGCGAAAAGACCATTTCCGTTCCAGCAGGTGGCAAGCTGTTACAGACACTGGCTGCCGAGAAGCTCTTTGTTCCTTCGGCCTGCGGTGGCGGCGGCACCTGTGCGCAATGTCGAGTGCGGGTGCATTCGGGGGGCGGGTCGATCCTGCCAACCGAAGAAAGCCATATCACGAAACGCGAAGCGTCGTGTGGTGATCGCCTGTCTTGTCAGGTTGCCGTCAAGCAGGACATGGACATCGAAGTTCCGGAAGAAGTTTTCGGCGTTAAGAAATGGGAATGTACCGTTCGTTCGAACGAGAACGTAGCGACCTTTATCAAAGCGCTGACCCTGGACCTTCCGGAAGGTGAGGATGTGAACTTCCGCGCTGGTGGCTACATCCAGATCGAAGCTCCGGCGCACCAGTTGAAATACACCGATTTCGACGTGGAAGAGGAATATCGTGAGGATTGGGATCGCTTCAATCTGTGGCAGTACGACTCGGTCGTTAATGAGCCGATCGAACGCGCCTATTCGATGGCCAACTATCCAGATGAAAAAGGCATGATCATGCTGAACGTCCGCGTCGCCTCGCCCCCTCCGGGCTCAGAGGGTATTCCGGCGGGTCAGATGTCGTCTTACATCTTCAACCTGAAACCAGGCGATAAAGTCACGATCTCTGGTCCGTTTGGTGAGTTCTTCGCCCGCGAAACCCAAAAAGAGATGGTGTTTATCGGCGGTGGCGCGGGCATGGCGCCGATGCGCAGCCACATCTTTGACCAGCTTAAGCGTTTGGAAAACCGTGATCGCAAGATCAGCTTCTGGTACGGTGCGCGGTCGAAGAAAGAGATGTTCTTTGTTGAAGATTTCGACCAATTGGCCGAAGAGTTCGACAATTTCGATTGGCACGTCGCCTTGTCGGACGCACAGCCCGAGGATGACTGGAAAGGCTATACTGGCTTTATCCACAACGTTCTGTTTGAAGAGTACCTCAAGAACCATCCCGCGCCCGAGGATTGCGAATACTACATGTGTGGTCCGCCAATCATGAACCAATCGGTCATCAACATGCTGCTGGATCTGGGCGTGGACCGTGAAGACATCATGCTCGACGATTTTGGTGGGTAAGAAACAAAGAAAAACCGGCGTTGAACACGCCGGTTTTTTCAATTGGCGGCTGGCCCGCGCTATTTTCCGTAATAGTCCCGATACCACGCGACGAATTGAGCGATACCGTCACTCAGCTCTGTCTGTGGACGATAGTTCGTCAGTCGTTGTAGCAGTCTGTTGTCAGCCCAAGTGGCGTAAACATCGCCCAACTGCATCGGCATGAAATTCTTCACGGCTTTCTTTCCTACGGCCTGCTCGATGGCTTCGATGAAATCCATCAGACGCACTTTGTCTCCGTTGCCGATGTTTACGACGCGGTAGGGCGCGACGGGTGACAGGCTGTCACCGTCCACGATGTCATCACGACTGGCTGGCCGCACCGGAGGCACGTCGATCAGCAATCTGATCCCGCGCACAAGGTCTTCGACATGGGTGAAATCCCGATACATGTCACCGTGATTGTAGATATCGATCGGGCGGCCATCCAGGATGGCGGCAACAAATTTGAAATACGCCAGATCGGGCCGCCCCCAAGTGCCGTACACAGTGAAGAACCGGAACATTGTCGTCGGTAAGTCCCACAGATGCGCGTAGGAATGCCCCATCGCCTCATTCGCCTTCTTTGTCGCGGAATAGATGGTCAGTTGGGTGTCGGCTTTTTCCGTCTCAGTGAACGGCATCTCTTCGTTGGCACCGTATATCGATGAGGTCGATGCCATCAAAAGATGTTCCACCTTATGCTGACGCGCAATTTCCATCACGTTGAAAGTTCCAACGACGTTTGATTCGATATAGCTGCGGGGGTGTTCCAAACTGTGTCTAACACCGGCTTGAGCCGCCAGATGAACAATGACATCCGGCTGAAACTCTTCGGCGACCTGCAACAGCCGATCATAGTTTTCCAACCGATCCTCGGTTGCCGTAAAGCCGGGTGTCTGAAGCAGAATTTGATTGCGGCGCTGCTTCAGGACCACGTCATAATAATCCGTCATCCCGTCGTAGCCATGCACGCGGTACCCTTCCTCCAACAACAGTTTCGCCAGATGGAACCCAATGAACCCCGCAGAGCCCGTAATCAAAACCCGTTTCATAGAACCCTCAATACGCCCTGCATGACTATTGCTGATCAAAAGACTTTGTCCCTGGTATCGGGGCAAATACTTTTGACCACTTCGAAAGTCATATCGGACATCCCGACGTCATTGGTCAACTCTTTGCCGATTCAATCAGTTGTTCATTGCCGCCAATTGACGAGAAGGGTAGGGATCAACGTGCATGATTACGAACTGGATCAGACGGCGGTTCGACCGCGCACCGGGGCAGACAACGGATACAGTGCCTTGCGACATCGCTCCGGCTGCGAAAGTGACGGCCGTGGGCGATATTCATGGTCGTCTGGACTTGCTGCAGGCGTTGTTGCCCAGGCTGGACGATCAGTGCTCGCTGGTTTTTGTCGGCGACTACATCGATCGGGGGCCGTACAGCGCACAGGTATTGCACCATCTGCGTCACCTGAGCGAGACGTCAGAAGGTCGTGTTCACTGTCTTCTTGGAAACCACGAAGAGATGCTATTGCGATTTCTGGATGTGCCGGAATGCAATGCCCGGCTCTGGTTTCAAAACGGGGGCGTGCAAACGCTGGCGTCTTTCGGGCTAAAACCTCCTGAAAATACCAATGAAAACCAGCAGGTTCAAAAGTTGGCGGATGACCTTCGCCTGAAGATGGGAGAAAGCCTGCTCAACTGGCTTGCCGATCGGCCCCTGGCCTGGACCAGCGGCAACGTCACATTTGTTCATGCGGCCCTGGACCCCCGACAGCCGGTTGAGGTCCAGGAACCACAGATTTGCCTCTGGGGGCATCCCATGTTTCCCAGGCTCGCACGCAGCGATGGCCAGTGGGTGGTGCATGGCCACACCATCGTAGACCTTCCCCGGGTCAAGAACCGGGTGCTGTCTCTTGACACAGGAGCTTTCGCTTCGGGTCGCTTGACAGCCGCCGAGATCAACACCGGCTGCGTTCGGTTCACCTCAACCGTTTGAACAATGGACGATTAACCGACGATCATTTGCTTCATGCGAAGGGCTTCGTATTCCAGCTCTTTCAGGCGGAAGTGGACAACGTCTCCGATCGTGATAACGCCGCATAAATTACCGTCGCGCAGCACCGGCATATGGCGAAAACGGCCTTCGGTCATTGTTTTCAGGACTTCATTCAGCAGATCATCGGGTGTGCAAGTCTTTACGTCCTTGGTCATCAGGTCTTCGACCGATTGCGGCAGGGTCTGGCCGGGTGTATCTGCCATCCGCCGGACAATGTCCCGTTCTGACAAAATCCCCTGCAACACCCCGTTCTGATCCGTCACAAGTACAGCGCCAATCCGTTTTTCCTTCAGCGTGTTGACCACAGAATGAATGGTGTCGTTTGGGCGCACCGAAAAAACCGCGTCCCCTTTACCTTCAAGCAGCTTGGCCACAGTTGTCTGCGAGTGCGAAAGGTTCGATTCCGCTGACTGGCTGTACGTCGTCTTGTCAGCCTTGTCGCCGCGCGAGGGCGACTGGTAAGAGGTTGGAGCCATGGGCAATCTCCTTGTGGTTCTTGCAAAGTCTTTCCCTTTCACCTTAGCGCAGCTAAACGACCTGTATAGGGTGCAATTGCGCGGATCGGCAAAAACGCGGGCCCGGAAAGGACGTTTAAGCTATTGAGTGAACTCTATCTTACTCCAACCATAGCGGCATTGATCTTCTTTGCGGTTGTCGTATGCGGCCACAATTTTCGCATGGCGTGGAAGCAACAGCCGCCGGGTTGGCAAAAACGTGCGTGGTTCTTTGGCGTGCCGGCGGGGGTCGGCCTGTTGGTGCTGGGATTCCTGCCGCTAAAGATGTGATCGCAGTTTGACTCTGGCCGGGGCCACTGGCATATGCCGGGCACAGAATTTCCCGGAGATCGACCGATGCGTCTTATGCCTGTACTGGCCGTTGCCACCCTCCTTTCCGGCTGTCTGTTCGACAAGGAACCCGAGGTGGTTCGTCTGTCGGGCGAAACAATGGGCACGACCTTCAATATTACCGCGATCGGTGAAGATATTGATGAGGCCGCATTGGCCGCCGCGGTCGAAGAGACGCTGGCCGAGGTCAACGCCAAAATGTCCAACTGGGATCCAAAGTCCGAGGTTTCTGTCTTTTCGGCTTCAACCAGCACAGCCCCGGTTCCGGTTTCAGACGAACTCGCGCTGGTCCTTTCGGCAGCCAATGACGTGCACGAAAAAACTGGTGGGACCTTTGACGTAACTCTGGGCCCGCTGATCGAACTTTGGGGCTTTGGCCCGCGCAAGCCCGAGGATCCGGTGCCATCGGATGCCGAAATCGAGGCCGCGTTAAGCGGCGTCGGGCAAGCCAGTTTGCTGACGCTCAACACCGAATCTGGCACTCTGTCAAAATCTGATCCGCAAGTGGGCATCAACCTGTCGGCGATTGCGAAGGGCTATGGCATCGATGCGGTTGCCGGCGCTTTGCAGGATGCCGGTATCGACGATTACCTTGTCGAGATCGGCGGTGATCTTGTCGCCAAGGGAAAGAATGAGCAGGGCGAAGCCTGGCGCATTGGCATCGAAAAGCCTGAAACGGGCACTCAGAGCATTCAATTGATCGTTTCCCTGGATGATCGTGGCATGGCCAGCTCGGGTGATTACAAGAATTTCTTCGAACAGGACGGTGTGCGTTATTCGCATATCATCGATCCGACCACGGGACGCCCGATCACACATCGCACGACCTCTGTCACGGTTCTGGCGGGAAACGCTATGTTGGCGGATGCCTGGGCAACAGCCATGCTGGCTTTGGGTCAGGAGAAGGGAATGGACATTGCGGAAAAGCATAAACTTGCCGTGTACTTCATTTCGCGGGATGTGACAGGCGGCGAAGATGCCTATATTACGTCGCACAGCACCGCGTTCAAAGACGCTTTGGGAACCAACTGACAGGCAGGGACCAAGATGAGCACTTTTATTCTGGCATTTATTCTGCTGGCACTTGTCATGGTCGGTATGTCTTTGGGTGTCATACTGATGGGTAAGACCATCAAGGGCAGCTGTGGTGGCCTGAACGCGATTTCGGGCGCTGATAAGTGCGTTGTGTGCCAGAAAGATGTTGACCCGGACAGCCCGCTGCGCGACCAATTGCAATGCAAACGTGCCAGGAAGATGCTGGAACAAATGGAACAGCAGACCTGAAGCAAGTTTTTCTTCGCTCTGCGGGCGGAAATGGCTAACTAGGTCCCCATGACTTTCGGAGAGGCGTCGCGTTGGCCAAGGCAAAGAATATCCTGTTCATCATGTTCGACCAGCTGCGCTGGGATTATCTGAGCTGTTATGGGCATCCACATCTGCACACTCCGAGTATCGATCGTCTGGCCGCGCGCGGTGTCCGCTTTGACCGCGCCTATATCCAGTCCCCGATTTGCGGCAGTTCACGTATGTCGACCTATACCGGACGATATGTGCATTCCCATGGTGCATCATGGAACAACATCCCTCTGAAAGTGGGCGAGATCACGCTGGGCGACCACCTGCGCAAAACGGGAATGGATTGCTGGCTTGTTGGCAAGACACATATGGCCGCGGATGCCGAGGGGATGGCCCGTCTTGGGCTGGAGCCCGACAGCGTCATCGGTGCCCGCGTGGCGGAATGCGGGTTTGACGTGTTCGAACGCGATGACGGGTTGCGTGCCGAGGGTCCGGATGGGTTCTATGATCCGGACGGGGCAAAGAAATACAACCAATACCTTGCGGACAAGGGATACGAGAGCGACAACCCCTGGCATGACTTTGCCAATTCCGGTCTGGATGCCGATGGCAATGTTCTGTCAGGCTGGTTCCTGAAGAATTCATCCGAGCCTGCAAACATTGCAGAAGAGGACAGTGAAACTCCATATCTGACGACCCGTGGGATCGAGTTCATGGAAAGCCATGAAGGACCATGGTGCTGTCACCTCAGTTATATCAAGCCGCACTGGCCTTACGTTGTGCCAGAACCTTACGCTTCGATGTATGGACCAGAGCATGTTGTGCCCGTGGTCCGCTCTGAGGGCGAGCGAATGACTGCACACCCCGTCCTGAAGGCCTTTATGGACACCAAGGTCGGGCAGGCATTTTCGCGTCAGGATGTCCGCGAGGCGGTGATCCCAGCTTACATGGGGCTAATCAAACAAGCTGATGACCAGATGGGTCGCCTGTTCGACTGGATGGAGAAAACCGGGCGGATGGACGACACGATGATCGTGTTGACCTCAGACCATGGCGACTTTCTGGGCGACCACTGGATGGGTGAAAAGACGTTTTTCCACGATGCCTCAACCAAAGTGCCGCTGATTATTTATGATCCGTCACCTGAAGCAGACCTCACGCGCGGCACCACCTGCGACGCGCTGGTCGAGTCGATCGATCTGGCGCCAACGTTTCTGGAACAGGCAGGCGGTGGAAAAGCCGGTCATATTCTCGAGGGGTATTCTCTGCTGCCGATCCTGCATGGTCAGTCCGACAAAACGCCCCGAACGGTCGCAATCTGCGAGTACGACTATTCCGCGTCTCCGATCGCGCAGCGGCTGAACGCATCTGTTCGCGATGCGGTGATGTTCATGGTCGCGAATGAAAAGTGGAAGCTCATCCATTGCGAAGGTGGGTACAGGCCGATCCTGTTCGATCTGAAAAACGACCCGGATGAGCTGATCGATTTAGGTGACAGCGCGGACCATTCGGATGTTATCGCGCAGATGTATGATCACCTGTTCGCCTGGGCGCGGCGCACGTCTCAGCGCACTACCCGATCCGAACAGCAGTTGGTCGATATGCGGACGCGAAGTGGGGGTACAGGAATCATGATCGGTATTTACGACGAAAACGACACGCCGTTGGAACTGACGGTCAAGTATCGCGACCGCATGGCGCAGCCATACAAAAGCTACCTAAAAGATTAGTTTTGTCCGCGTTTTCATCGAACAAAACATGAGGCCCTTTAATCGAGTTGTTCAGGGGTTCGTTGTCTTCCAGCGGGAGATCTTGGGCACCCGGCGGCTTGATTAATTCTGCGCAAATTAACGCAAAGACGGTTCACCCCTTGCCAGCCAGACGGTAGAAGATGACCCAAGAGCAGTAATCGGAGAATTTCAATGTCCACCCCCAAACCAGTTGTACTGTGTATTCTTGATGGTTGGGGCCTGTCTGACGACAAGCAGGCGAATGCGCCTTTACTGGCGAACACTCCGACCTTTGACGCGATCATGGCCAAGTTCCCGCACGCCACGCTGGTAACGCACGGCCCTGATGTGGGTTTGCCCAACGGGCAGATGGGTAATTCCGAAGTAGGCCATACCAATATCGGCGCAGGTCGCGTTGTTGCCATGGATCTGGGTCAGATTGACCTGGCCATCGAAGACGGTTCATTTTTTGGCAATGAGGCCCTGCAGGCTTTTATTTCCAAGGTCAAAGCCTCCGGGGGGACGGCTCACCTTATGGGGTTGGTCTCGGACGGTGGTGTCCATGGGCATCTGAACCACATCATAGCTGCAACCAGGGCCATTACGGACACCGGCGTTCCTGTCGCCCTTCATGCCGTTACCGACGGGCGCGATGTGGCCCCCAAATCTGCGCTGACCTATTTGTCCCGGTTGGAAGAGCGGCTGCCCGAGGGTGCCCGCGTTGTCACGGTGAGCGGTCGCTATTTCGCCATGGACCGCGACAATCGCTGGGAGCGGGTATCAGAATCTTACGACGCGATGATCAACGGCAAGGGCAGGGCGGCCAACACCGCACATGGCGCCGTGGACCACGCCTACAACCAGTCGGAGTCTGACGAATTCATCACGCCAACCGTACTGGAAGGTTACGAAGGCGTCGTCGACGGAGATGGCTTCTTCTGTCTGAATTTCCGAGCAGATCGCGCTCGCGAAATTCTGCGCGCGATTGGTGAACCGGGCTTTGCAGAGTTCGAAACCGGGCCGCGGCCAAAACTGTCGGCGCTGCTGGGTATGGTGGATTATTCGGACGGTCACAACGCATACATGACCACGGTTTTTCCGAAACGGGCGATTGAGAACACGCTCGGGGAATGGGTGGCTAAGCAGGGATTACGTCAATTCCGGCTGGCTGAAACTGAAAAATACCCCCATGTAACCTTTTTCCTGAACGGGGGTAAGGAAACCCCGGAACAGGGTGAAGATCGCTGTATGCCCAAGTCACCTAAAGTCGCGACCTATGACTTGCAGCCCGAGATGTCCTCGGCTGAGGTCACAGCCAGGTTTGTCGAGGCGATTGAACAAGGGTATGACCTGATCGTGACCAATTACGCCAACCCTGATATGGTCGGGCATACCGGCGATCTGCAAGCTGCGATCAAGGCATGTGAGGCTGTCGATACAGGGTTGGCACAGGTCGTTGCTGCCTTGGAAAAGGCAGGCGGTGCAATGATTATCACCGCCGACCACGGAAACTGTGAAGTGATGGTTGATCCGGCAACCGGTGGTGCACATACGGCGCACACGCTGAACCCAGTGCCCGTTGCGTTGGTTGGCGGACCTGAAGGGGCGCGATTGCGTCAAGGTCGATTGTCTGATCTGGCGCCGACGCTGCTTGACTTGATGAACCTGCCCAAACCGCCAGAAATGACCGGAGAAAGCCTATTGTCATGAGGCTGACCGCCCTTGCACTATTTTTGCTGTCAACCTTGCAGGCTCTGGCCCAGACTGACTCATCCCAGGCTGCACTTGAAGCCGCAGAGATGCTGGAACAGGCGTCTATCTCTCTGACTGAAGCCGAAGGTGCCCGGGATCGGGTGCGCGCGTTGACCGAAACGATACAGGCCTATGAGGCCGGGCTAAGCGCGATGCGGAATGGTCTGCGCAAAGCTGCGACGCGCGAAGCGCAACTGAGCGCGCAACTGAGGGTGCGCGAAAAGGATGTCAGGCAATTGCTTGGCGTTTTGCAGACCATTGAAACGACCGCCCCGCCGGTGCTGATGTTGCACCCTTCAGGCCCATTGGGCGCGGCGCGGGCCGGAATGATACTGTCTGAGGTCACGCCTGGTCTCAACGCTAAAGCGCAAGCGCTGGCACAGGACCTGAACGAAGTTCAGACACTGCGCCTTCTGCAGCAAAGCGCCTCGGAAACTCTGACAGAAGGGCTGAGCGGTGTGCAAGAGGCCCGCACACGGTTGAGTGAAGCGATTGCCGACCGCACTGATTTGCCGCGTCGATTTGTTGAAGACCCGGTGCGCACGGCCATTCTGATATCATCCACCGAGACTCTGGATGGCTTCGCAAGCGGCCTGTCAGAAATCTCGGAAGGTGAGATCATGGAATCCGACGCTAGCGTCTTGGACCAGAAAGGGCAGATCGCTTTGCCAGTTCAAGGCGTCGTGCTTCGGAAGGCAGGTGAGCCGGACGCGACAGGGGTTACCCGCGCAGGCCTGGTTATCGGCACTCGTTCCCGTGCGCTTGTAACATCCCCAACCGCGGCCACGATCCGCTATCGCGGGCCATTGCTGGATCTGGGAAACCTGGTCATTCTGGAGCCGCAACCGGGCCTGTTGTTCGTGTTTTCGGGCTTGCAAGAGGTCTATGGTCACCCCGGGCAGGTGATCCCAAAAGGCACTCCGGTTGGTCTGATGCCGGGTGAAACGCCGGAAATCGGCGCAATATTGTCAACAAGCGGTGATGGCACTGGAACTGATCGCCCAGAAACGCTCTATATAGAGGTAAGAGAAGATAACAGCCCGGTGGACCCGGAAACGTGGTTTCGGACCGACAAGGATGGATAAACGAGTATGAAGAAATTTGTGATGGCCGGTATGGCCGGAACGGTGGCAGGCATTCTTGCTACAACGCAGATCGCAGGCCCCCTGCTGGCGCAAGAGGCCGTGAACAAGGCCAGCGTCTATGAACAGCTTGACCTGTTCGGTGACATTTTCGAGCGCATCCGTGCACAATATGTCGAAGAGGTTGAGCCCGAAGAACTGATCGAGGCTGCTATCGATGGCATGCTGACCTCTCTTGATCCGCACTCCAGTTATCTTTCGCCCGATGATGCCGAACAGATGCGCGTGCAGACTCGGGGCGAGTTCGGTGGGCTGGGCATTGAGGTCACGCAGGAAGACGGTTTTGTCAAAGTCGTGTCTCCCATAGATGACACACCCGCTGACGAGGCCGGGATCGAAGCCGGCGATTTCATCACACATGTGGATGGAGAAAGCATTCTGGGCCTGACGCTGGACAAAGCGGTGGATCTGATGCGTGGTCCGGTCGGCTCAGAGATTGTCATTACCGTCGTGCGCGAAGGCGAGCCTGATCCCTTCGATGTCACCATTATCCGTGACACGATCAAGCTGACCGCCGTTCGTGCGCGCACCGAAGGCACTAGCGTCGTCCTGCGCGTAACGACCTTCAATGATCAGACCTTCCCAAACCTGCAGGAAGGGTTGCGGGAACAGATCGAAGAAGCCGGTGGCATCGACAAGGTCAATGGTGTCGTATTGGACCTGCGCAACAACCCCGGCGGACTGTTGACACAGGCCATAAAAGTTTCGGATGCGTTCCTGAACGAAGGTGAAATCGTGTCGACCCGTGGACGGGACCCGGAAGAGGGTGAGCGGTTCAACGCTGCGCCCGGAGATCTGGCGGAAGGCAAACCCATTGTCGTGCTGATAAATGGCGGATCGGCTTCAGCGTCCGAAATCGTTGCCGGTGCCTTGCAGGATCATCGCCGCGCTATCGTCGTCGGCACCAAAAGCTTCGGCAAGGGGTCGGTTCAGACGGTGATGCCGCTGCGGGGTGATGGTGCGATGCGCCTGACCACGTCCCGGTATTACACCCCATCAGGGCGGTCGATTCAGGCTCTGGGTGTCAGCCCTGATATTATCGTGGAACAACCCCGCCCGGCGCCTGAACCGGAAGAGGAAGAAACCAACGCCCGTTCGCGGTCCGAGGCCGATCTGCGGGGCAGCCTCAACAATGACAGCCTGAGCGAAGATGAGATCCGCCAGATCGAAGAAGATCGCGCCAAGGCTGAGGCGACGGCTGAGTTGAGGGAAGAGGATTACCAGCTGGCCTATGCTATCGACATCCTGAAGGGGCTGTCGGCCTTCAACCCCAACGGGCCGTCACAGTAAACTGTAGGGGCTGCGCATGTCGCAGCCCTTTCTGACCGGCTTCAGCTTTCGATCCTGTGCAGTTTCTTTTCATCGAGAAGCAGCGCCAGAACGAGACCGACCGAGACCGATAAGGCAGAAAAGACGAAAGCCATACTCATCCCGCTGTCAAACGCTGCCGACAATGCCCGATGAACCGTCTCTGCTTCGCTGGATGACAACCGGCTGATAACCGCGTGGGCGGACGGCGTATCAAGTGTTCCGCCATTGATCGTCCGAAGCTCTGCTTCCGTCAACTTGATACCGGAAGCAACCACATACTGGCGAAGCTCAGACAGGCTGACGACGTACATAATGGCCGTGGCACACGCGACAGAAATTGCTCCATAAACCAGATGGGTCATAAAGCTCAGACCGCCGACCAGCCCAGCCCGTTCCGGCTTCACTGCACACATTGCAGCCGTGCCGGACGGTCCGACGGTCAGGGTTGCCCCCAGTCCGATCATCGCCATGCCGGGCAGGATACGAAAGTATCCCAGATCGCTGGGCATCACCACAATCGTCGCAGCCCCAATCGTGGCAATCAGGTACCCCCAAAACAGTAACCGCTTGGGGCCGAAATCACTGTAAAGCGTGCCTGAAACGACTGACCCCACCGCGAGCAACACGGTTAGCGGTGCCAACCCCAGTGCAGATTCAAACGTGGACCAGCCCAGCACCTTTTGCATGTATTGCGGGAAATACAGCAGCCCCACAAAAGCCGCGGACACGTTGAACATGTTCAGGCCAAGGGTGATGCGAAACTCGCGGTTTTGCATCATCTGCGGTAAAAGCAGTGGCTCTGTTACGCGTTGCTCGACTTTCGGGAACAGAATGAATAGCGCAGCGCTGATGAAAAAGAGCATCAACAACGGTACGGACGTCCACCCCCAATCCGCGCCCACATCCAGACCGTAAAGCAGAATTAATACGGCGAAGGACAATACACCCATTCCGGCGAGGTCGAGATGCTCACCCTGTTTGTGATGGGTTTCCCGTTCCATCAGGATCAGCGCGGTGGCCATCGAAATGCAGGAAAAGACGACATTGGCGAGGAAGAAGTACCGCCACTCCCCCAGGTTCACAGCCAGCCCGCTGATCATCGGGCCAAACACATTACCGGTCGTTACACCCGCCAGAATAAGCCCCATCACCAACGCCCGATGCTCAGGCTTCGACACCTTGGTTGCCCCGAACGCCAGAGTGCAAGGCCAGACGCATCCCGCGCCAATACCTTGCAACGCACGTGCAACGATCAGGAAGTCAAGGCTAGGCGAAACAAAGCACATGACCGAGGAAAAAAGAAAGATCGACAAGCCGAAAAGCATCATCCTGCGGTGGCCATACATGTCGCCAAGCCGCCCGCCTGCGACCATGGTCATGGCAAAAAACAACGCATAGATGTTCAGAACCCATTGGGTGCTGGTGATATCGGCGTCAAAGCCGTTTTCGATTGCAGGCACCAGCATGAGGGCACCGGTAAAATCGATACCGATGCCAAATCCTGTCACCATCAACGCGATGACTTTGACAATGCTGTTGCGGTCCATGGCTGGGCACGATCCGTTTCGAATGCAACCATGATGCACGGAATCGGTGAAAAGGATAGAAAAAACAGGCCAGAACGGATCAGTAGCCGTCCCGGCAGATACGACGAAATGCGCGTTTCAGCATATCCAGCTCTGCACGCAACAAATCTACTTCGGCCCTGAGATCATCTGCTGCAGGCTCACCCGAGATTACCGTGAAGTGTCCCAGTTTTTCAGCATTAGCTGCGTCTGCAATGACGAACGTGTGCACGCCTTCGGATAGGGCGGCAACAGGCACCTGTATGCGTAAATCCCATCCGTCTTCTGCGGGCGACAGGTCAACATTGTTAAGGGTTTCGCCCTGGTAGCTGACCTCCAGAATCGGCTCACTGCTGGCTTGAATATGGCCTTGCCAGCTTCCGTTTTCGAACCGAATGAAGGTTAACGTGGTTTGCGTCATGTCTGATCTTCTCACAAGTCGGCGCGATGAAAACGGCAAAACGTAAGATCCCGCACCACTATGCGGTTCATCTCGGGCATTTCAAAAATCAGGTCCAGCCAGATTTTTTCGATCCTGCGCTCATTCAGGGGGAGGTGCGCCAGATCAAAATCCACCGCATTCGACGCCTCAGTGGGATCAAGGCTTCGCAACACTTGCTCCATATTGGGCCCGTGCTGAATGTTGAGGCGCGCGAACACGCTCGATGGCTTTTCACACTCGATCAGGGTTTCCACCCTCACAAGGTGCTCGCGTGTGAGGTTAACTGCTGCATCCTCAGGTAATTCGACCGAAACTGACAGAAAGGATCCTTCAAAGCTGAAAACCTCGACCACGAGACTGAACGGGGCCAGATCCCTGCCGTCCCTGTTGCGGACCTGCCGCACGGCAATTTCAGAATGCGGGCAATCGTGGAACAGGCTGACCTGCCTATCCAGAACGGCCTTTCGCGGGGCCGAAGCCACACCCGGTTGCGTCAGGGGGCCACGCCAAAGGTCGGGGCGACAGCTCCAGTCCGTCCCGAGGGGCTTGGAAAACTGCGTGGACCCAACCTTTGGCCGGATAAGGCGGCTGTCTGCCTGCTGAATCAAATGATCAAGATGCCGGCGCAAACCGCGGGCCTGGTCTCGTTGCAACCGCAAATCTGCCTGCGTGGCATACGGGGCCTGGTGCGCGGCCCGGCGCCAACGCCCCATAATCTTGCGATGAATATAGCTATCCAGAATCCTGCTCATGGCCACGTCGTCCGATAATGCCCGTCGTTAGTCAAGGAGAAGAGCATGAACAAACCCGCAATAACAAAATTGCTATCGAAAGCCTGCGGTTTTCTGTTGGGGTCGGACCATAATTTGGATAGGCGCGACGTGTTGGATATGAACTGGTCTATTCTTGCAATACACAGGGTCAGTGCTTACCGTCTGGTACCTGCAAAGTGGGTCACCCCAACAACAGCCACGCAACAGTTTAGCTCATGACAAGGCCAGGTTATGGAGTCCACTTTATTTGCCTTCATTTGGAAACATTCGAAGAAACAGCAACTTGTTCTTCTTCTGCTGACAGTCTTGTCGTTCCCGTTTCTTTATGCCTCGCTGGAATTGCCCAAACAAATCATCAACGACGCAATCGGCGCGCCGGGTGACACGGTAACCATCTGGAATTTCACCGTGACGCAGGTGCAGTATCTGATGATACTGTGCATTGCATTCCTGGCGACGGTGATCGCAAGTGGTGTGATGAAGATGCGCATCAACACGATGAAGGGCATCCTTGCGGAACGCATGCTGCGGCGCCTGCGTTATACGTTGATCCAGCGCTCGATGCGGTTTCCGAAATCCTATTTCGCGACCACCAGCCAGGGTGAGCTGGTATCGATGATCACATCCGAGGCCGAACCGATGGGCGGCTTGATGGGGGATGCCATCGCACAGCCGGTTTTTCAGTTCGGCCAGATGATGACGATCGTCACATTCCTGTTCATGCAAAGTGTTTGGTTCGGACTTGCCAGTATCGCGCTGATCCCGCTTCAGGCCTGGCTGATCCCCAAGCTTCAGCGGCAGATCAATCTTCTGAACAAGGACCGCATTCAGGAAGTTCGACGTCTGAGCTCGGAGATCGGCGAAACTGCGGCGGGTATCAGCGATCTGCGTACCAATGGCGGTTGGCGCTATCGCCTGGCGCAATTCAGCCATCGGTTGGGGACCCTGTTCGAGATCCGCTTCAAGATCTACAACAAAAAATTCTTCATGAAGTTCCTCAACAATCTGATTACTCAGATAACGCCCTTTCTGTTTTATTCAGTGGGTGGATATCTGGCGATTACCGGTGAGGTGACCGTAGGCGCTCTGGTTGCTGCATTGGGTGCCTACAAGGATCTGAGCGGCCCATGGAAGGATCTGCTGACCTATTACAACCAGGTGCAGGACATGTCTTTGCGGTGGGAGATCGTCACCGAGAGATTTGCTCCGGATAACATGATACCGGAAGAGCTGTTCGAGGGTGAACCTGAAACCATCCCGCGTCTGACTGGCGATATCGAGCTGCGAAATGTGACGGTCCGCGATATTGATGGTAAAACCGTTCTAGAAGATCTCGATCTGACCATTCCACGTGGCGCGCGTGTCGCGATTCAGTCTCCACACGCGTCGGAGCGTAGTGCGTTGGGGCAGCTCCTGACACGTGAAGTGTTACCGGTGCAGGGCGAGGTGATTATGGCCGGACACAATCTACGCGGCCTGCATCAGTCCGTCATTGCGGCCCGGATCGGCTATGCCTATTCGCGCCCGTACCTGTTTGACGGGACGTTGGGCGATAACCTCATGATGCCCTTGCGGACGCACCCACGTCATGAAGCAGAAACGCTCAAAGCCCCGACACGGTGGCAGATCGAAGCTGTTCGTGCAGGCAATTCACCGGATTCTCTGGGCGATGAATGGATTGATCCGGGTCTCGCTGGCCTTGACGATATCGAAGACATACGTGACTGGTGGTTCCAGCTAGTGGAAGCGATGGGCATTGATGAGTTCATGTTCCGCCGCACATTGCGTACGCAGTTTGACCCCGAAGTTCACCCGGTTCTGGCACAGGAAGTGGTCAATCTACGAGGGACAATCGCCAAGCGCCTGGCGGAAAAGGGGCTTGACCGCTATGTGTACCGGTTTGACCCCGATCGCTTCAACCCGGCAGTTCCGCTGGGCGGCAACCTGTTGTTCGCGGCACCATCCAGGGACATATCTCCGGACATTCTGGCAGGTGACGAACGGTTTGTTCAGATGCTCAGCGCCCATGATCTGGCTGACGACGTGATTAGTATCTCTCAGGCCGTTATGGATACGCTCAGCAAGACCTTCGGGAGGGACGGAGCGGATCACCCGCTTTTCCTAAGGCTTGGTATGTCCAAGGACATGTATCACAACTTGCTGGATATCGAAGAACGGCGCAAAGCCAAAGGTGATATGGCTGTGAGCGATCAGGAGCGTGCATTGCTATTGACGGTGCCGTTCCTGTTGACGGCAGAACAGATCGGCCCGGACTTTCCGGACGAGTACAAGGAAAAGATTCTTGCCATTCGCAAAAGTCAGGCCAAGCGGCTGCGGGATGCGATGGGTGGTATGTTCATAACGGTTGCGCCGGATATCTATGTGCCACGTCTGACAGTATTGGAAAATGCGATCTACGGCCGGGTGTCTTTGATGGCAGGTGCACATGCAGACGACATAGAAGACGTCGTGGCCGAAGCCATGAACGAAGCCGGCTTGCGACGCCGGGCAGCGGCCATCATTTATGATCTGCCAACGGGTCTGGGCGGGAACAATCTGCCGACCGTCTTTCAGGAACGTGCCGCTTTCTCTCGCGCCGGTATCAAGCGTCCTGACATCCTGATTTTGGATAAGGCTCTGGCAAGTCACGATTCTGAAAGCCGGCTGCGCACCCGCCTGAAGCTACGGGAGTTGCTGCCGGATTCCATTATGATCTTTATGGAAGATCACTTTGCACATCCCGAAGCTTATGATTTGTTTGTGGAAATCAAAGAAGGTCGTATCGACGGAGTATCACGCACTTCTTCAACAAAAGAAGACAGCACTTCGGACGACCTGAGCCGAAAGCTTGAAATCCTATCCGCCACCGAGTTGTTTTCCGGCGTGGACGGTCGCAACCAGCGACTGCTGGCCTTCTCAGCGCAATGGTACGAGGCTGCAGCTGGGCAAGTCATCTTCTCGCGTGGTCAGGCACCGGACGCGGCGTATCTGTGCATCTCAGGTCGGGCCAGACTGGACTGGCCTGCGGATGATGGAACAAAACACCCAATCTCGATCATCGAGCCCGGGCGTCTGATCGGTGATCTATCCATCATTACAGGAGAACCCAGACAACTGGATCTGGTCGCCATCGAAGACTGTAGTTTCCTGCGTATCGGTGCAGAGGAACTGCGTGCCGTGGTCGAAAGCGACGCTTCGGTTGCAACACAATTGCTGCAGACTGTCGCGGGGTATCTGACTACGCTGTCCACAAGAATCAACGCAGCACAGAACCCTGAGGAGCTGCTCCCTGCCATTGCGGATCAGGTGACTCCGGAAAGCACGGATAAAAATGCCTAAAGCATATACCGCTCATAGCAATTTGGTCGAAACGGCACGCGCCAAACCGGAAATCTGGCGCCTGTTGCTGGGGCTCTTGCTGGTTGCAGTGCTGGTCAGCGTTCTGAATATCGTGTTTTTTACCGTGATCGCCGGGATGGGGCCGGAAAGCTGGGCGCAGACGCTTTTGATGGGCAGTTCACCCCTCGCGCTGCTGTTGCTGTTGGCCAGTTTCGGTTTCATCATTCTAGGCGTGGCAGTCGCCGCGCGGCAAGTTCAGCAAAGGTCTTTGGCGTCTATCATCGGCGGGTACCGATTGGCAGCGGGGCAATTCCTGCAAGTGTTGAAAGCACTTCTTATTTTGGGTGTGGTCGGGTTCTTGTTGCCGCCTTATGGCTTCGGCGGATCTCTATCGCAGAACCTGCCATTGTCGACCTGGCTTCTTCTGTTGCCGGTTTCGGCGTTGGTTGTTCTGGTACAGACCAGCGCCGAAGAACTATTGTTCAGAGGGTATATCCAGCAAACTCTGGCAGCCAGATTCCAATCTCCTGTCATCTGGATGGGGGTACCCTCAATCCTTTTTGCCGTTGGACATTACACGCCCGACATGGCTGGCGACAATGCGCTGCTGATTGCGCTATGGGCTTGCGTTTTCGGTCTGTTGACGTCGGACCTGACGGCCCGGGCTGGAACACTGGGACCTGCTATTGCATTGCATTTTTTCAACAACATCATTGCGTTGCTGTTCATCTCGTTGCCTGACAACCTGAACGGGCTGGCCCTGTTTACCCTTCCGTTCGACGCATCTGACGCCGAGCAGCTTCGTCCCTGGCTTCTGGTGGACCTGGCTGTGATGTTCGTTTGCTGGCTGGCCGCGCGACTTGCGCTCAGGCGTTGATTGCAATTCCTTCCGTGGCGTCCTATTTGACGTCAACACCGCACAAGCCAAGGTTCCGACATGAACTGGATCACAAACTACGTCCGCCCCCGGATCAACTCGATCTTCTCACGCCGCGAAGTGCCCGAAAACCTCTGGCACAAATGCGACGAATGCGGAACGATGCTGTTCCATCGCGAGTTGGCGGAAAACCAGAATGTCTGCACACAGTGTGACCACCATATGGCGATCACGCCGCGTGAACGGTTCAAGCACTTGTTTGACGGCGGAGTCTTTGCCGAGGTTGAGGTGCCCACCCCAAAAGACGACCCGTTGCAATTCCGCGATCAGAAGAAATATCCCGACCGCATGAAAGCAGCGCAGAAAAAGACCGGCGAAAAGGAAGCCATGCTGGTCGCCTTGGGTGAAATTGGCCGCACCCCAATCGTGGCCGCAGCCCAGGACTTTTCGTTCATGGGCGGATCGATGGGGATGTATGTCGGCAACGCGATCATCGCTGCCGCGCAGGAAGCGGTAAAACTCAAGCGTCCTCTGATCCTTTTCTCGGCTGCCGGTGGGGCCCGTATGCAGGAAGGCATCCTCAGCCTGATGCAGATGCCGCGCACCACTGTGGCAGTTGAGATGCTGAAAGAAGCCAACCTACCATATATCGTTGTTCTGACTCATCCGACGACTGGCGGGGTCACTGCATCTTATGCGATGCTGGGCGATGTCCACATCTCGGAACCCAATGCGCTGATCTGCTTTGCCGGACCTCGCGTGATCGAGCAGACGATTCGCGAAAAACTACCCGAAGGCTTTCAGCGCGCCGAATACCTGCTGGATCACGGTATGCTGGACCGTGTCACCAAACGTACCGAATTGCGTGACGAGTTGATCACCATCACGCGCATGCTGATGAAGCTGCACCCTGCGATCAAGGGTGATCTACCCGCACCGGAACCAGCCGACGCAATCGAGGCCCCAGTGGAAGAGACAGATCCAAAATGAAGGCCAAGACGTCTGACGCCATCCTCGACCGGATGATGGCGCTGCATCCCAAGATCATTGATCTGACCTTGGACCGCGTTTGGCGTTTGCTGGCGGCGCTGGACAATCCTCAACTTAAACTGCCGCCGGTCATTCATATTGCCGGCACCAACGGCAAGGGCTCGACTCAGGCGATGATCAGAGCGGGGCTTGAGGGGGCAGGACGCTCGGTACACGCTTATACGTCGCCGCACCTGGCACGATTTCATGAACGCATTCGATTGGCCGGAGAGCTGATCTCGGAAACAGAACTGACGGCGGTTCTGGATGAATGCTACGCTACCAACGGCGGTGAAAACATCACCTATTTTGAGATCACCACATGTGCTGCCCTGCTGGCCTTTACCCGTGCCAAAGCAGATTACACACTGCTTGAGGTCGGGCTGGGCGGGCGTCTGGACGCTACAAACGTGATCGAAAACCCGACCGTCACAGTTATTACACCCGTATCCATCGATCATGAACAATTCCTGGGTGATACCTTGGGCAAGATCGCGGCGGAAAAAGCGGGTATCATCAAGCCCGGCGTTCCGTGCATTGTCGGCTCACAACAGGACGAAGCGCTTGAGGTCATCGAGTACACCGCCGCCCGTTTGGGTGCGCCTTTGCTGGTCCATGGGCAGCACTGGCACGTGCAGGAAGAAAACGGGCGCCTGATCTATCAGGACGAAACAGGTTTACGCGATGTGCCTCTGCCCAACCTTCTGGGCGCGCACCAGGTTCAGAACGCCGGCGCAGCGTTGGCAGTTCTGCGTCATCTGGACATGGGCGACGACGCATACGAAGCCGCTGTCACCAAAGCCGAATGGCCGGCACGCATGCAGCGTCTGAAATCCGGCCCGCTCGTAGATCAGGCCCCGCAGGCCGAGCTTTGGCTGGACGGTGGTCATAACGCCGCCGCAGGTGTCGCGTTGGCGGATGTGTTGACGAATCTGCCAATAAAACCGACCCACATGATTTGCGGCATGCTCAACACCAAGGATGTGACCGGGTATCTCGCACCTATTGCTGAGAAGGCCGCAAGCCTTACAGCCGTCTCCATTCCGGGCGAAGCGGCGACGCTTAGTGCAGAAGAAACCGCTGCGGCTGCGACCAAGGTCAACCTGCCCGCGTCCACCGCAGACAGCGTAGCGGACGCGTTGAAAGTGATCACGGACAATGACCCGCAGGCGCGTGTTCTGATCTGCGGTTCGCTTTATTTGGCCGGAAAAATTCTGCAAGAAAACGCGTAGGCGCGTTCCAGCCTCTTGATCTGGCTGACATAGTCTTGGGTGGGTCACGCGATACGGGCGGATCAGCGCCCAAGTTGCCCCCAATCCTGATCCTGCATTTCCCGCAGGCGCGATGCGGTGCGTTCAAACTCGAATGTCCCTTCGCCTTCGACATACAGCATCTCGGGTTCGGCCGCGGCCGAGCAGATCAATCGCACCCTGGCTTCGTAGAGCGCATCGATCAGGGTGACAAAACGCTTGGCCTCGTTGAAATTGTTCCGCGACAGGCGCGGGATATCCTCAAGCACCAGCACCTTCACTTCTTCCGCAATCGCCAGATAATCCCCCGGTCCCAGCATGCGCCCACACAGGTCATAAAATGAAGCCCGGGCCACTCCGTTGCGAAAGGCTGGCAGTTCAACGGCACGGCCTTTGACTTGCAATAAAAGCGGTTCTGCGGGTCCACCGGCAAGATCTGTCCAGACCTCTCTGATTTTCTGCCGGGCTTCTGGGCCAATCGGTGTGAAGTAGACCGGGGCACCCTCCAACCTGTTTTGCCGGTAATCCGTGGGTGACACCAATTCCCACACCTGCGACTGCTCTTTGATATGCGCGATGAAAGGCAGGAACAGCTGCCGGTTCAGCCCATCCTTGTACAGATCGTCGGGATGCCTGTTCGACGTGGTTACAACGACTACGCCGCCCTCGTGCAGCAAGTCAAACAGCCGCCCGACAATCATTGCGTCCGTAATGTCGGTGATCTGCATTTCGTCAAATGCGAGCAAGCGAACTGAATTGACCACCTCTTTCGCCACTGGTGCCAGGGCATCCTCGACATTTTGTTGTCGTGCCTTGTGCATTCCAGCATGGATTTCCTGCATGAAAGCATGAAAATGCACACGTCGTGCGGGGATGTCGCTCAGCGTATCGACGAACATATCCATCAGCATCGATTTTCCACGCCCGACACCGCCCCATAGATACAGTCCTCTGGGGGGCGGAGGTGCCTTGCGGAAGAACCCGCGTTTGACCGGCTCGGACAAAGCGGCTCGGATACGTTCGAATTGAGGCAGAACGGCCTCTTGCGCGTCGTCGCGTGTCAGGGTTCCATCCGCGATGCGGGCCTCGTAGAGCGAAATTAGATCCGTCATGAATCTGAGCCTTACCCGTCACCTCGCCTGTTGAAAAGAAGCCATTTTTGGCGACACATCAATTTTGTATATCCGTGACCGCAAATCTGCTGAATTGACGCTGACACCAAAACTAATACGGTCCTTCGGACGCAATGCCTGAGGTCCCATGCCCCAATACGCCCGCTTGTTGAATCCGATCCTGATCGTCGGATGCATCATCGTCACGGTCAGTTTCGCCGTGCGCGCCTCTTTCGGCTTATTCCAGATTCCGATAGCGGATGAGTTCGGCTGGCTGCGGACCGATTTCTCAATGGCGATTGCAATTCAGAACCTGGCTTGGGGTATCGGACAGCCGATCTTTGCCGCTATTGCCGAAAAGGTAGGCGACCGACGAGCCATCATTCTTGGCGCTCTCACCTACGCGGCCGGCATGGTGCTGACAGCGTGGTCTGTCACACCGTTCGAACATCAGATGTATGCGTGGCTGGTGGGTTTCGGTATCGCCGGGACCGGGTTTGGTGTGGTTCTGGCGGTCGTCGGTCGCGCGTCTGCCAACGAAAACCGGTCCATGTCGCTTGCCATCGTTACCGCCGCGGGCAGCTTTGGGCAGGTTGTGGGGGCGCCAACGGCGGAATGGCTGCTGTCATTCTTGCCATGGCAACACGTCTTTGTCGTGTTCGCCGTGGCGATTCTTGCGCTTGTGTTGACCTTGCCCTTTATGCGCGCACCACAGACGATCTCGAAGGCTGAGCTGGAAGAAAGCATGAGCGAGATACTGGGCAAGGCGTTCCGCGATCCTTCCTACGCTCTCATTTTTCTGGGGTTTTTCAGCTGCGGATATCAACTGGGCTTCATCACCGCGCATTTCCCGGCTTTCGTAACCGAGATGTGCGGGCCAATCCAGCCCGGAGGTGTACTGCATTCCATCGGTATCACCTCCACATCGGCGCTTGGTGCGGTGTCGATTTCATTGATCGGTCTGGCCAATATCGGCGGTACGCTTCTAGCAGGTTGGGCCGGCAATCACTTTCACAAGAAATACCTTCTGGCCGCAGTCTATACGGGCCGGACGATTGCCGCGGCATTGTTCATCCTGTTCCCGATCACACCACTTACGGTCATCGTATTCTCGTTGATGATGGGATCGCTTTGGCTGGCTACCGTGCCGCTGACTTCGGGTCTCGTCGCGCATCTTTACGGTCTGCGCTATATGGGCACGCTCTATGGTTTTATCTTCCTGAGCCACCAGATCGGCAGCTTCCTGGGCGTCTGGCTTGGCGGTCGCATGTATGACCAGTATGGCGACTACAACATGGTTTGGTGGATCGGGGTCGCGATCGGTGCCTTCAGCGCGATAGTACACCTGCCGATCCGTGAAGACCGATCCGCAGTTCCTGCCTGAGGCACATCGGTACACCACAGGCAGGGAACCAATCGGGCAAAGGCGTTACCGAAGCTCGGCTTCGGTGTTGCCGCCATCCACCGTCACGACATGACCGGTGGTGCGTTCCATCAGCGCCAATGCAACAAAGGCATTTGCGACGTGCTTTGCCTCTACTTCGCGGCCCAGCAGGTTGCCTGACATATAGGTCTCCTCGGAAACGCCACGTGCGGCAGCGCGTTCCTGAATGAACCCATCCGTCAGCAGGCCAGACCGAATTCGGTCTGCATTCACCCCATTCACACGGATTCCATATTCGGCCAATTCAAGCGTCAACTGGCGCAACAGAAACAGGGTGGCGGCTTTCGGCGTGCCATAGGCCCCCATGTTCCGGCCCGGGTTGATCGCCTGTTTCGAGATATTGAACAGGATCTGACCGCCGCGGCCCTGAGCTTGCATAACTCGGGCAGCCTGTGTCGCAAATGCTTTGTGCGCGAAGAAATTCAGTTCAAAAGCAGCACGGAATTCCTCGTCGCCAAGATCCAGCAATGCGCCCGAGGTCGCGGCCCCGGCATTTGACACCATTACATCGAGCCCACCAAACCGGTGTATCACCGCGGCTATTGCGGCATCCGCGGCGCCTCTTTCGGTTACGTCGCAAGCGTATGTCGAATGCCATGTGCCAAGGGTCGATTTGGCCTCGGCCAACGCGCCTTCATCCCGGTCCACCAGAACGACATTTGCACCGGCATCAGCAAAGGCCTTGGCTGTCGCCAGACCTATCGCTCCTGCACCGCCGGTCACCATAACAATCTTACCCTGAAGCGGAGGTGGTGAGCTTTTGCCCAGCTTCGCCTGTTCCAGCGACCAGTATTCACAATCAAAGCGATCTTTTTCATTGTTGGGAAAAAAACCGCCCGCGTCTTCGCCCACTGATCGCACCCGCAGGTTTTGTTCCGCAAGATCCGCCGCTGTCGAGGCAGCCTTCGCGTTTGGGCCTATTCCAATGATCCCAACACCCTCGATCCAAGCATGCTTGGGGTCTTGGGGCAGCAGTTTCTTGGGCTCGTCGACCTGCGGGGCCTGCCGTTCAAAATATTCCCGATAGTCTTTGGCAAACTCTGCGACCTTCGCCTTGATCCGCGCCCGGCCCCCAGACAAATCCGATGCTCGCAATACAAGCGGGCAGCCTTTTGTCCGTAATACATGATCCGGCGACGCCATGCCTCGCTGGGCCAATGAATCAATATCCGGACGATCAAAAAACTGCATGACATCCGGCCCGTTGCGGAGGTCAAAAACCGGCATCTGGTCATCCCGTTGGGCTGCGACTTCGGCAATGACCCCGCGCAGGATCGGCAATACCTCAAGATTCTCAGCCGGATCGCGACGGCCAATTGTTGTCAGGTCCTTCATTCCGAAATAGGCAGCGACTTCGTTGGTATGGGCCACGATCCGGTCATAGCTTTCCTGCGCCGTCGCGCCGAACGTAAAATGCCCATGCTGAAGCAGCAGAAGTCCTTCGACATTCGGGTTTTTGTCAAACACCTCGGCCGCCTTTTTGGCCAGCCCAAAGCCAGGCTTGATATAGGGTACAATGCCCAATCGGTCATCAAAAATCTCGCGGCAAACCTCCTCGGCGTTTGGCAGATTGGCGAGCACCAGAAAGGGTGTCGCGTGCGTATGATCCACATATTTGTGCGGCAGAAACGCATGCAACAGTGTTTCTACAGAGGGGTTCGGTGAGCCCGAGTCCAGCAGATTGGCGCGCTGAACATTGACCATCTGCGCATCTGACAGGTGGTCCAGCGCGCGCAGTTTCATCAAAGGATCAAGCCAAACACCTGGCAGGCCCGGCGCCTCGATGCTGTCTAGATCCCACCCAGACCCCTTGACATGCAGAACACGCCGCGGATCGCCGAACAGATCAGGGCGTTCCAGCTTGACTGACGTGTTGCCTCCACCATGCATCAGAAGGTCCGGGTTCTGACCGATCAGCCGCGAGGTGTAGACACGTTCGCCCAGTTCCTGATCTGCGGGATCTGTTCCGACCCGATCCCGCCATTTTCGTGCCTCATCGGCCCTGTACCAGTTTTCAATCATCATTCATTCTCAGCAAGTTAAGCGGGTGCATAATCCGCGGGGGCGATTGCACAATTCAGGACTGCGCTAAACAAAGTATTAACCAGCCCGTTCGGGAAACAACCGGGCTAGCCCGTCGGTAGAAGCCTCGCTGATGCCGCGCTCGGTGATAAGCCCCGTCACCAGCCGGTTTGGTGTGACATCAAAGGCAGGATTGCCACCTTCTGTGCCATTTGGCGTCACGCGTACGTCCGAGATATTCCCCTGCCCATCAACCCCCATGACATGGGTTACTTCCCTTGCATCACGTTCCTCGATCGGGATTTCGGCCACACCGTCGCGAACTGTCCAGTCAATCGTAGGAGAGGGCAGGGCGACGTAAAATGGCACACCGTTGTCACGTGCAGCCAAAGCTTTCAGATAAGTCCCGATCTTGTTGCAAACATCACCTTGGGCCGTGGTTCGGTCTGTGCCCGTAATCACCAAATCAACCAAGCCGTGCTGCATCAAATGACCGCCGGCATTGTCCACGATGTAACGATGGGGAATGCCATGCTCACCCAATTCCCAGGAGGTCAGTGCGCCCTGGTTGCGCGGTCTGGTTTCATCCACCCAGACTTGCAGGGGGATGCCCGCGTCATGCGCGTGATACATCGGGCTTGTGGCCGTGCCCCAATCCACAGTCGCCAGCCATCCCGCGTTGCAATGGGTCAACAACCTTACCGGCTCACCGGCGGGTTTTCGAGCTGCGATATCCTTGATCAGTTCCAGCCCGTGACGGCCAATTGCGGCGTTGATCTCGACATCTTCGTCTGCAATCTCCTGCGCCAGCGACCAGGCGCGCTCGGCACGATCACCAGGAGCAAGCGGCATCAGCGCTTCTCGGCATCTGTCCAATGCCCAGCGCAGGTTGATTGCGGTGGGTCGGGTTGTGTGCAGAACGTCATACGCAGCGTCGAAGGAAGCTTCCGAACTGTCCCGAGACATCTGCTCGGCAATTCCAAACGCAGCGGTCGCACCAATCAAAGGTGCGCCCCTGACCCACATATCCCGTATCGCCGCTGCGAATTCGTCAAGCGTTTTCAGGGTTACGACCCGAAAATCATGCGGCAACCACCTTTGGTCGATGATCCGAACCACACCTGCCGGTTTGTCCCACCAAATCGACCGGTAATGGGTGCCCTGTACTTTCATAATGCAGTCTCCGTATTCGAATGGCCTGGCCAGAATTCAATTACAGGGTGCTTTCTTATGAAGAACTTGTAAACGGGCGTTTCTGATTTCGCGTCAGTAATTTGGGCAGGCCGCCGCCTTGGCTATCCCCGTCTGGCGGCACGTAATTCCCGTTCCAGGGCGTCCAGAAATCGCGAGCGGTCTGCCTTGCCGAACGGTCGACCACCACCGCCGGTTCCCAACGGATTGGCCGCGCGCAGATCGGCCATCAAATCACGCATAGCCAGTTGCTGACCAATATTCGCCGCTGTGAAGATTTCACCGTTTGGGCGCAGCACGCGCGCACCCGCTTCGACGCATTTTGCAGCCAAAGGGATGTCGGACGTAATGACGACATCCCCCGCTCCACAGCGTTCGGCAATCCATTTGTCGGCCTCATCGGCGCCTTCGGAAACGACAATGACCTGCACCAGCGGGTTGGCCGATGGTCGAAGCCCACCATTAGACACCAGCGCCATTGGCACTTTGTGTCGCGTTGCGACCCGTTCGGCCTCGGCCTTTACTGGACAGGCATCGCCATCGACATACAGCGTCGTCACGCTTTCTTCGCCTCTTTCTTTGCCGGTTCCGCTGGTCTCTTTTTAACCTTGAATTCCTCTGGTATGGGCATTCGGTTGAACGCATCCAGGCCCGCAATTTTGTAAGCTTCGGCAAGTGTCGGGTAGTTGAACGTGTTCTGAACGAAGTAGTCCACTGTGCCTTTCAGGTTCAGCACGGCCTGCGCGATGTGAATCAGTTCAGTCGCGCCTTCACCGACGATCTGAACGCCCAGCACCCTGCGGGTCTTTAGCGAGAACAGCATCTTCAACATGCCGTGTTCCAGCCCCATGATATGCCCGCGTGACGTCTCGCGGAACCGTGCCACACCGACCTCGTAGGGTATGTTGCGCTCCTGCAATTCTTCTTCTGACATTCCGCAGGTTGAAATTTCGGGCACTGAATAGATGCCGTACGGATACCACGGGCTTTCCGGCAGCGTGGGCGTCTCGAGCGCATGACAGGCAGCCACTCGCCCCTGTTGCAAAGAAGTTGACGCCAGTGAAGGATGTCCGATCACATCGCCTGTGGCATAGATATGCGGCACAGCCGTTTGATAGGTCTTACGGTCGACCTTGATCCGGTTGCGGTGGTCCGTCTCCAGCCCGACGGCATCCAGATTGAGTTTGGACGTCGCTCCCATGCGCCCGGCCGCGAACAGAAGCATTTCAGCACGAACGTGGCGACCGTTGTCGAGGGTCACTTCCACATGTTCGCTGGCGTCTTCAATCTTCTCGACAGCCGAGCCCAAACGCAGGTCGACACCGTTTTCCCGAATCTGGTGGGTGAAGTCGTGGATCAACCGGCTGTCGATGAAATCCAGAAACGTGTCGCGGGGTTCAATCAACGTGACGCGGACGTCCAGTGCCGAAAACATTGTGGCGTATTCCACGCCAATGACCCCGGCACCGATGACAACCAGCGAGCGCGGAATCTCTGCCATTTCAAGAAATTCGTCACCATCGACCACGGTTTTGCCGTTGAACGGAACATAATCCGGGCGATAGGTTTTCGTGCCTGTCGCAATCAGGAACTTCGCGGCCGTCACACGCGTTGTTTCTCCGGCATCGGTTGCGACTTCTACTTCGTGCGGTCCAACAAACCTGGCCAAACCGTCCAGAGTTTCGACGTGGTTCCGGTTGAACTGATGCTCCAAGACGTCGACCTCATGGTCGAGGGTCATATGCAGGCGGGCTTTCAGATCCTCTGCACGAATCTGATCCTTTACCCGGTAGGAACGCCCATAAAAGCTGCGCTCGCGCCAGCCCGACAGGTTCAGCACCGTTTCGCGCAGAGTCTTGGACGGAATTGTACCGGTATGGACAGAGACGCCACCAAAACGGTCCTTGCGATCGATGACCAACACACGCCGTTTCAGTTTGCCTGCCTGAATAGCCGCAGAACGCCCTGAAGGTCCTGACCCGATGATGATCAGGTCGTAATCGTATTTGTTCATCCCTCAGTCTCCGTACAGTGCCTCGGCATGGAAGATGATGTGATCTTCCATAAACGTGGACACAAAGAAGTACGAATGATCGTAACCCGGCTGGAAGCGATATGTCGCTTGCTGGCGACGTTCGGCGATGGCTTGCGCCAAAGCTTCGGGACGCAGAAGATCCATGAACTGATCGTTTGCACCGGTGTCGATCAGGATCGGACCGTCGAAACCGGATTTCTTCATCAACAAAGACGCATCGTGTTTTGCCCAAAGCGCTTCGTCGTCACCGAGATAGGCACTCAGCTGTTTGCGGCCCCAATCCGCTCCGGTCGGGTTCGAGATAGGCGCAAAGGCTGACACCGAACGGAAGCGTCCGGGCAGGTCCATGGCAAGTGTCAGGGCGCCGTGCCCCCCCATGGAATGGCCCGTAATGGCCTGGCGTTCGCTGTCGATGGCGAAGTTTTCGAACAGCAGGGCGGGCAGCTCTTCGGCAACATAGTCCCACATCCGGAAATGCGGCGCCCAAGGTTCCTGTGTCGCGTTCACATAGAAACCTGCGCCCTGACCCAGATCGTAATCTTCGTGATCCGCGACGCCTTCACCGCGCGGCGACGTATCCGGAAACATCACGGCGATCCCTTGTTCCGCAGCCCACGCCTGAGCCCCGGCTTTGGTCATCGCGTTTTCATGGGTGCAGGTCAATCCTGACAAATACCAAAGAACCGGAACCGGCCCGTCCTTAGCCTCGGCTGGAAGAAACAGGCCAAAAGTCATGTCACACTTGCACGACGAGGAGGCGTGGCGGTACACGCCCTGCACACCGCCAAAACAGGCATTTTCCGAAAGGGTTTCCATCAGGCACCGTCCTTATTTTAGAGTCGCAACATGGCTAACGATCAGCAGACCCGGCGTAAAGTCTGCGCGCCTTCGTTGAGAGATTTTTTCGAAAACGTGAAAGTCAGAATGCGCCCATCCAGGCGATCACCATTGGCACGGTGAGAATACTGACGATTGTGGATAGAAGGATTGCGGCTGACGCGCGATGCGGGGCGATTCCATAATGCGCGGCCAGCATGTAAACATTGCCCGCAACAGGCAAAGCGGCTGCTGCGATGGCAACAGTTGCCGGAAAAATTTCAATCGGTATCAGCCACAACAGAGCGACCGCAACGCAGGCCGGGTGGATCACCAGTTTGCAAAAGCTTAACCAAGCGGCGATCTGGACACGTTCAGCCGACTTGCCTGCCAACGATGCGCCAATAGCGAACAATGCTCCGGGAGTTGCGGCACCACCGAGAATGGTCAGAAAATCGCCAAGAGGTTCAGGAACAGGTATTTGCAGCCAGGACCAGACGAGGCCGGCTGAGATGGATACGATCATGGGATTCCTGACCAAACCCATTCCGATCAGCTTGAACGTGGCCGGAGTCAGCTTTCCGTCACGGCCGCCATTGATCAAGATCACGATAAGGGATGAAAACACCACCAAATCGACAGTCAGGACCAGCATCACGGGCCCAATCGCAGCCTCAGAGAACAAAAGAGCAAGCATGGGAAGTCCCAGAAACCCGACATTGCCGATGGCCGCGCACTGAGCTTCGACCGCGGCGGTCGGAATATCGAGCCCACGCAGCCACGCGACGACCGTCGCCAGCACATATACAATCACGGTTCCCAGCAGATATCCAAGGATGAGCCGGGCATTGAAAATCTCGGCAAAGGGTAGGGTGGCTGCAAAGCGAAACAGCATCGCCGAAAGCGCAAAATAAAAGACGAACTTGGTCAGATATGCCGTGGCTTCAGCCGTGAAAAACCGTGTGCGCCCCGCCCAAAAGCCCAGGCCGATAATCGCGAAAAACGGAAGGGTGCGCAAAAAGATGTCGAGCATGGGCCAAGTCCTAGCACGGTTTGAACTCGCTGCAAGTACCCGACATCAAAGCAAATGCACCGTCGGATTCGCTGAAGTATCCGAGAATCGTTGTATCTAAACCGAACGGTTTATAAGCTGGTGTAGTTATCGATCAAGGAGACGACATGACCCAGACCGCCACCATCCTGCGCACCGGCCGAAAATTCGACCAGGTTCTGCGCGGGGCCCGAGAGGTTTTCATGGCGGACGGGTTTGAAGGTGCAAGTGTAGATGACATCGCCCGCGCGGCTGGCGTGTCAAAAGCAACGCTATACAGCTACTTCCCTGATAAGCGCCTTTTGTTCATGGAAGTTGCCCAAACAGAATGCTGCCTGATGGCCGAGCGGGTCATCTCGATGATCGACGAAACCAAACCTGCTCGTGAAGTGCTTCAGATCACGGCGACACAGCTGACCAGTTTTCTTGTGTCAGATTTCGCGCAACAGGTATTCAGGATCTGCGTTGCCGAACGCGACAGGTTCCCCGAACTAGGTCGCGCTTTCTATGAGGCTGGGCCACAAAATGGCCAGCGACAGATGGCCGAGTACCTGGAAAAGGCCGTGGCCAAAGGCGAATTGGCCATTGAAGATGTACATATCGCCGCCGAGCAGTTTTCCGAACTGTGTAAAGTGCGGATCTGGACCCGGGCGGCTTTCGGCATTCAGAACACTTTCACCCAGGATGAAATAGATCAGGTTGCTGCTCAGGCCGTTGACATGTTTCTTGCTCGTTATGGGGTGTAGCCCACCAAAAGGATGGCCCGCGCCCGGAACAGGGGCGCAGACCATCGCTCACACACCAAAACACTCGATACACAAATGTTTAAAGCTATAAGTCTTGTAAAACCGTTTACTCGATAAACGTTTGGGCCAGACACTCGCTGATAGGCTGTGCCGGATAAGCAATCACTGCGCGTTCGCCTGTGCTTGCGAACAGGTCTGCGGGCATACCGGGGACCAACCCCAAAGCCGCCACAGCAACGGATTGCTTTTCATCCACTTCGACCCGGGCTTTTGAAAGATCCCGCAGGTATGTTCACTTTCCAATGCGTCAGCCGAGATATCAAAGATAACACCTCGGGCCTCGGGCACATCGCCTGCGCGAAAAGGGACAAACTGACCTGCCCCAGAAACGTCCCTCGTTCTGATGTAGGGTTTGTTTAGCTTTGGAAGGCGCAAATGAATGCGAAAAGCTGTTTCACGAAAGCCCGGATCATTGGGATGGACCCGTCACGCTTTCGTGCCGCTCCGATTGCTTGCTATTGCAGCCTTTGCATCGAAGGCCAAAGGGCTTTTCCAGCCGAGGGCCGAGTGCCTGCGTCGTGGATTGTAGAAGCCGTTGAAATATTCGAAGATTGCGATCTCGGTGTCTCTACACGTTTTCCAGGATTGCTGCCACAACAACTCAGCTTTGATCGCCTTGAAGAAGGTTTCGACCATTGCCCGGCAGGCTCATGTATAGCATTCTTTCCAGAGGCGGGCGGCGTTATCATAGCAGTTGCTGGTTCTGGCTGAGCGGACGATCGCGTTAGCCGCGATACCCTCTTGGACTGACATCCATGATCTGGCACAGCCGCTCGACAGGGAGGATGTCGGAGGTCTTGACGATGAAAGCAAACCTCATTTGCTTTACTCCGCAAAGAACTGGGTGGCAATTTTCAGCTCCTCTCCTTCTTAAGCATGCGGTTCTCTTTCCGCAGTTCCGCGACCTCGCGCTCGAGATCAGACTGGGCGGACAGCTTCTCAGGATTGCGCCGATCCTGGTGGATCAAACGGCTCAGCGTCGAGAAGCCGACACCAAAATCTGTTGCAACCTGCTTTCGCGGCAGGCCGCTGGTTAACCTTACCCGCGCTGCCTCCGCGCAAAACCCCGGGACAGGACCAGATAGGCTGGCTTTAGGATCGAAATGTCATCTTTCGGAAGGGTCAAAGGGGCTATGACGGTAGTAAGGAATATGACGGCAGTAAGGAAGGTGTGTTCGAAACAGTAAGGTTTTTCACCACCATCAAAACCTGTTCAGCGCGTTGGTCTCAATACGTGGTGCGCATCTGGTATCCCTGATGGAAAGTCATGCGCACGAATGTAACCGGATCGCTGCGAAACCAGGTCGTGCGTTCCAATCGAAACAACGGTGTGCCGGGCGGTACCGCCAGGAACTCCTGTAAATGCCCTGTTGCCGGGACGGCCGAGAAGGCAATTTCAGCGTTTGAAAACGGCACCTCGGACAGCAGCCATTCATTCGGCCCGGTGGTCAGGAAATCTTCGTTGAGAACCTGAGGCACGGTGCTGACGTTGATCCAGCGTTCCTCGAACTGAAACGGACGGTTGTCGGCGTGGTGCATACATTGCAAATGGACGACCTGCGCGCCTTCGGGAATGCTCAGCTTTGCCTGTAACCACGCGGGGCAGTCGATCAGTGTTCGGCTGACCAAAGCATAGCGGTATTCGGCATTCATTTCTTCTATTGTCTGCCGAACGACAGTGATTGGCAGCTTCGCCTGCTTTACCGGCGTGGTCACAACACGCGTGCCACCCTTACGTTTGCGGGTGACAATGCCCTGTTCGGCAAGTTCCCGCAGCGCCCGATTGACCGTCGCCCGTGCTACGCCGAACTCGGCTGCCAATTCCATCTCGGTGGGCAACAGACTTCCCTGCGGCCAGACTCGGGTTTGAATGCGGTTCACGACTTCGTCCCGAATGTCCTGAAAGCCGAGGTGTTTTTGATCGGTCACGTGGTGTTCATCCAATTACGTACAAACATATTGGTATTATGAAGCCATTTTTGTCAGCCCGTAAAGGGAACAGCAAACTCAAAGCCTCAGTATGAGATCAGCCATAGCCCGCCGATAGTCAAATACGATTCGATCCCGTGCAATATGACGGCCCTGGCGTACCTGATGGCGGCCCGCCGACCACAGATCGGTCACTACGTGATCCTTCGCGGCAAAGACCAACCCGTCGAGCAACTGTTCAGGACGCAGGGCACAAAGCGCGGGATCCTGACTGTCAATGGCAACAAGATCCGCCAGCATCCCTTCTGCGATCTGACCCGCTGCGCGCGCCAGGGCTTGCGCGCCACCCAAAGCCGCATTGCAATAAAGTGTCTGTCCAACCGAACCGTCCCCGTCGACCAGAACATTGCGCGACAGGTCTCGCAGACGTTGTGAGTACTCCAGCGTTCGCAGTTCCTCTGTCATTGAAATCAAAATGTTTGAATCCGACCCAACTCCGAAACGACCGCCGGCTTCAAGATAGACAACTCCGTTGAAAGGGCCATCGCCCAAATTGGCCTCGGTGATCGGGCAAAGCCCCGCGACCGCGCCGGTTGCCGCCATATCTCGGGTTTCCCTTTCGGTCATATGAGTGGCGTGGATGAGGCACCAGCGATTGTTTACCTCTGCATTGTTCAAGAGCCATTCCACCGGGCGTGCGCCCAGACTCTCGTGAACCTGCGCTACCTCTTTGGGCTGTTCCGCGATGTGAATGTGGACAGGTCCTGTCGTTTTGGTTTCCGAAACCCGGGCAAGATCTTGTGGTGACGTCGCGCGTAAGGAATGCGGGGCAATGCCTATCTGACAGTCATCCGGCAGATCGCCCAGTGCCGCTTGCGCTTGCTCGACCAGCGCCAGATAGCGGTCCACATCATTGCCAAATCGTTGCTGTCCCGATTCCAACGGTTGCTCGCCGACCCCTGCATAAGAATAAAGTACGGGCAGATGCGTCAGTCCGATTCCAGACTCGGCCGAAGCAGCCATGATCCGCTGGGACAGCTCTGCAAGATTGCCATAAGGTGTGCCGTCTGGCTGGTGATGCAGATAATGGAATTCACCAACCGAGGCATAGCCGGCTTCCTGCATCTCCATATAGACCAGTGCGGCAATCGCCTGTACCTGATTGGGCGTCAGGTGCGCGGTGAATCGGTACATTAGTTCCCGCCACGTCCAGAAGCTGTCGCGCCCGGCCTTTCGATATTCAGTCATCCCCGCCATCGCGCGCTGAAATGCGTGGCTGTGAAGATTGGCCAATGCGGGCAGCAAAGTGTCGACGCGCGTATCGCCATCTTGCGTCGTCGCGCCCTTCTGCAACGACGTTATCAGACCTTCCTTGATTTCGACCCGCAGGTTCGAAGCCCAACCGGTGCTCAATAATGCGCGATTAGCGAAGATAGCCATTTTCCACCTCATTTTATGCATAGACATATAATTGATAGAAATGTACTAGAAAAGAAGGAAATGCACGGAGGTTGCGAGTCACATGCAGACGCAAACGCGGGTTTTGACCGATCTTGACGCCGCAACGATGACCGAAGGCAGCACACCATACGGTTTGGTTCCAGATGCCGCGATCGCGTTGCAGGACGGGCGCATCGCATGGATCGGAGCTGTCGCTGACCTTCCTTCACGATTCGCCGACCAGCCGCGGACTCGACTCGGTGGACGCCTGGTTACGCCTGCGTTGATCGATTGCCACACTCACGTGGTTCATGGTGGTCATCGCGCCGTAGAGTTCGAAATGCGCCTGAATGGGGCGAGCTATGAAGAGGTTGCCCGCACTGGGGGTGGAATCATCTCGACCGTAAAGTCCACGCGCGCGGCTGGCGTGGAGGAGTTGGTCGCACAAGCATTGCCGCGTGTGGACGCGATGCTGGCCGAAGGGGTATCGGTCATCGAAGTGAAGTCTGGTTACGGGTTGGATGACAAGACTGAATTGAACATGTTGCGCGCGGCTCGGGGGTTGCCGGATCATCGTCCCGTCCGTGTTCTGACCAGCTTTTTGGGGGCTCATGCGGTGCCTCAGGACTATAAGGGCAGGGCATCGGACTACATTCATCAGCTGTGCATTCCCACGCTTCGCGCCGCTCATGCCGGGGGATTGGTCGATGCAGTCGATGCCTTCTGCGAAGGCATCGCCTTTCAACCGGAAGAGCTGATCCCGCTTTTTGATGTCGCGACAGAGCTTGGCCTGCCGATTAAGATCCACGCCGAACAATTGTCGAATTTGGGCGGCGCAAAACTGGCTGCCAGATACGGCGCGTTGTCGGCAGATCATTTAGAATATCTTGATGAAGCAGGTGTTCAGGCCATGGCACAGGCCGGTACCGTCGGCGTCATTCTGCCGGGTGCGTTCTACACTCTTCGCGAAACCCAGGCACCGCCGATTGACTTGTTGCGCAGGCACGGTGTGCCCATGGCGCTTGCAACGGATTGCAACCCCGGCTCGGCGCCGATGACCTCGGTGCTGCTTGCGATGAACATGGGCTGTACCCTGTTTCGCATGACGCCAGAGGAAGCCCTTAAGGGCGTGACGACCCACGCTGCCCGCGCTCTCGGCATGGCTGACTGCGGACAGATTTCAGTCGGGCATCGCGCCGATCTGGCGGTTTGGAATGTCGAACACCCTGCGGAACTGGCCTATCGCATCGGCTTCAACCCTCTTCATACCCGCATATTCGGAGGCTCACTTTGACGACCATGACCCTCACTCCGGGCACCGTTACCCTGTCACAGCTGGAACAGGTCTTTCGCGAGGAACGCCCGGTTCAACTGGATCCCGCTTGCCACCCGTCTGTCGAAGAAGCGCATAAGCGCATTGCCGATGCGGCGGCGGGAGAGGCCGCTGTTTATGGCGTGAACACAGGGTTCGGGAAACTGGCCAGCGTCAAAATCGCAGCCGAGGACACCGCCACTTTGCAGCGCAACCTGATCCTCAGCCATTGCTGCGGTGTAGGCCCTGCGATCCCGCGCACCCTTGCCAGATTGATGATGGTTCTAAAACTGCTGAGCCTTGGTCGCGGGGCCTCGGGGGTTCGGCCAGAGGTGATCAACCTGCTGGAAGGGATGTTGTCCAAGGGTGTGACCCCGGTGATCCCGGCGCAGGGTTCGGTCGGGGCTTCGGGTGATCTTGCGCCCTTGTCCCACATGGCTGCCGTCATGATGGGCGCTGGTGAGGCCGAATTCGGTGGCGATGTGATGCCCGGTGACGCTGCGCTGTCCAAGGCGGGTCTGCAACCAATCGAGCTGGGCCCCAAAGAAGGGCTGGCGCTGATCAACGGCACCCAGTTTTCGACGGCCTTTGCACTGGCCGGCCTGTTTGGCGCGTGGCAGGCGGCGCAAAGCGCGCTGGTTACGTCGGCGCTGACGACGGATGCGATCATGGGTTCGACCGCCCCGTTGCAACCGGAAATCCACACGTTGCGCGGGCATCGCGGGCAGATTGAGGCCGGAGTGACCATGAGAGCGCTGCTGGCTGGGTCGGTCATTCGTGAAAGCCATCGGGATGGCGATACCCGCGTTCAGGACCCGTATTGTATCCGCTGTCAGCCTCAGGTGGTGGGCGCCGCGATGGATGTGCTGAGGCAGGCCGCAACAACGCTGGAAATCGAGGCCAACGCGGCGACGGACAATCCTCTGGTTCTTTCGGAAACCGGCCTGATCGTCTCGGGCGGGAATTTTCATGCCGAACCCGTTGGGTTTGCCGCAGACATGATAGCGCTCGCCGTGGCCGAGATCGGGGCAATTGCGCAACGTCGCATTGCGCTGATCGTCGATCCTGCGCTCAGCTTTGATCTGCCGCCTTTTCTGACGCCCAATCCGGGTCTGAACTCGGGCTACATGATCGCCGAGGTGACGACCGCTGCACTGATGAGCGAAAACAAGCATCTGGCCAATCCATGCGTGACGGACTCGACGCCCACATCGGCCAATCAGGAAGATCACGTTTCGATGGCGGCCCATGGTGCGCGGCGATTGGGGCAGATGGTTGCAAATCTGGAACGCATTCTGGGGGTCGAACTGCTCTGTGCAACACAAGGTGTCGAATTCCGCGCGCCGCTGCCCACGAGCGAAACGTTGCAGGCCGTGATGGCACGGCTGCGTGCCGTGGTGCCGGCCTTGGGTGATGATCGCTATATGGCACCCGAGATCGAAGCAGCCTCGGCCCTGATCGCCGGTGGCGAGATTGCCCGTGGTACTGGAATCGCCATGCCGGAACTTGGCGTATGAGCGGCCCGGTCGAGATTTCGCGCGGTGACAGTCCGATCGTGCTGGGTCTGCCGCATACCGGCACTTATGTGCCCGCCACGATCGAGGCCAAATTGAATGCGCGGGGCAAGGCTTTGGCGGATACGGATTGGCATATTCATACCTTGTATGAAGGACTTCTGCCCGGTGCGACCACGGTTCGGGCGACCTTCCACCGATATGTGATCGACGCCAACCGAGACCCGTCGGGTGTGTCGCTTTATCCGGGTCAGAACACGACAACCCTTGTGCCGCTGACGGACTTCGACGGCCAGGGCATCTGGGACATCCCGCCTTCCGGAAAGGATATCCTCGAACGGCGGGAAGCTTTCCATGCGCCGTATCATGCCGCCCTGCAGGCTGAGTTGGAGCGGTTGAAGGCGGCCCATGGGGTTGCGGTGCTGTATGATTGCCACTCGATCCGCAGTCATATTCCTTTTCTGTTCGAAGGTACTTTGCCCGATCTGAACATCGGCACGAACAACGGGGCGACCTGTGCACCGGAAGTCGAAGCCATAACGCATGAGTTCGCTGCGTCCTCGCCCTATACGGCCGTTTTGAATGGGCGGTTCAAGGGCGGATGGACAACGCGCCATTATGGCCGCCCCTCGGAAGGGGTTCACGCGATCCAGATGGAGCTGGCTAAGTCGGCTTACCTGAGCGCCGAAGCGCCGCCCTGGACTTTTGATACCGACAAAGCCAACCGCCTGCGCCGTTGGCTCAAAGACATCCTTGACGCCATCCACGACACTGCATTGGAGCTTGCCCGATGACCGACCCTCGTAAAAACACCCGTGACATCTATCCCCCGACAGGGCCCGAACTGAACGCCAAAAGCTGGATGACCGAAGCCCCGATGCGGATGCTGATGAACAATCTGCACCCGGATGTGGCCGAGAACCCGCATGAGTTGGTTGTCTACGGCGGCATCGGCCGTGCCGCACGGACGTGGAAAGATTTTGATACCATCGTTGCCAGCCTCATGGACCTAGAGGAAGATGAAACGCTGGTGGTGCAATCCGGCAAGCCGGTCGCCATCGTTCGGACGCATGCCGACGCACCTCGGGTTTTGATCGCGAACTCGAACCTCGTGCCGCATTGGGCCAACTGGGATCACTTCAACGAGCTCGATAAGAAGGGCCTGATGATGTACGGCCAGATGACGGCCGGTTCGTGGATCTATATTGGGACGCAAGGCATCGTTCAGGGCACTTACGAAACCTTTGCTGAGGCGGGGCGTCAACACTATGACGGGGACCTGACCGGCAAGTGGATTCTGACTGGCGGTCTGGGCGGCATGGGCGGGGCGCAACCTCTGGCGGCCGTCTTTGCAGGGGCGTGTTGTCTGGCCGTCGAGTGTAATCCTGACAGCATCGATTTCCGCCTGCGCACCAAGTACCTCGACGAAAAAGCCGAGACACTGGATGAGGCGCTCGAAATGATCGACCACTGGAGCAGGGCGGGCGAGGCGAAATCGGTTGGTTTGCTCGGCAATGCCGCCGAGGTTTTCCCCGAGGTTTACCGCCGCATGCAAGCGGGTGGTAAGCGCCCCGATATCGTGACCGATCAGACCAGCGCCCACGATCCGGTCAACGGCTATCTGCCATTGGGCTGGAGCATGGCGCAGTGGAAAGACAAGAGGGAAAGCGACCCCAAGGCCGTGGAAAAGGCAGCCCGAGCGTCGATGAAGCAACACGTGGCCGCCATGGTCGATTTCTGGAACGCGGGTGTGCCAACCTTGGACTATGGCAACAACATCCGGCAGGTGGCGCAGGACGAAGGCTTGGAAAACGCCTTTGCCTTCCCCGGTTTCGTACCCGCCTATATCCGCCCGTTGTTCTGCCGCGGCATCGGCCCGTTCCGCTGGTGCGCGCTGTCGGGTGATCCCGAGGACATCTACAAAACCGACGCAAAGATGAAGGAACTGTTCCCCGAAAACACTCATCTGCACAACTGGCTCGACATGGCGCAGGAGCGCATCGCCTTTCAGGGCCTTCCCGCCCGGATCTGCTGGCTTGGACTGGGCGACCGCCACAAGGCTGGGCTGGCATTCAACGAGATGGTTAGGAATGGAGAATTGAAGGCGCCGGTCGTCATCGGTCGTGACCACCTCGACAGCGGCTCGGTCGCGTCGCCGAACCGCGAAACCGAGGCGATGAAGGACGGCTCGGACGCCGTGTCGGATTGGCCGCTGCTGAACGCGCTGGTCAATACCGCCTCGGGCGCGACGTGGGTCTCGCTGCACCACGGAGGCGGCGTTGGCATGGGTTTCAGTCAACACGCGGGTGTAGTGATTTGTGCCGACGGAACCGATGCAGCGGCCAGACGTCTCGAACGGGTTCTGTGGAACGATCCGGCTTCAGGCGTGTGGCGTCACGCAGATGCGGGTTACGAGGATGCCAAGGCCTGCGCACGCGAACACGGGTTGCGTCTGCCGGGGATTCTGGGCTGATTTGCCGTTCATCTTTGAATTTGTCTGCATGGCTTAGCGCTAACGCCGAATTTTCCGGTTTCGAACCGGGGATGTTTCAGCTAGGGCTAAGCCGTTAAGCAGCCCGCCAGGCTAACGACAACTGACAAAGGTGGCTCGCCCGTTGCTCGATATTGCACAAGTCCGCACTGTTCTTTCGGACGTCTATGACCTTGCCCCATCGGCCACTCTGGCCAATGAGATGAAAGACACGTATGCCCGCATGGATCGTGTGATCAGCCCGCCGGATTGGGCGATCTATGCGCCCTATGTGCGCGCGATCAACGCGCTCAAGAAAGAGCGTAACGCCGTGATCCTTGGGCACAATTACATGACGCCCGAAATCTATCATGGTGTGTCCGATTTCGTCGGAGACAGCCTGCAACTGGCGATCAAGGCCAGTGAGGTGGAAGAGGATGTGATCGTTCAGGCTGGGGTTCATTTCATGGCCGAAACATCGAAAATTCTGAGTCCCGAGAAAACTGTTCTGATGCCCGACATGAATGCGGGCTGTTCTTTGGCAGAATCGATTACTGCTGAAGGAATCGACGAAATGCGGGCCAAATATCCCGGCGCGCCGGTTGTGTCATATGTGAACACCACTGCCGAGGTCAAAGCGGCTTCTGATATCTGCTGCACCTCGTCGAACGCCTTGCAGATCGTGAATGCCATGGAGAGCGACACGGTCATCATGACGCCGGATCAATATCTGGCTCAAAACGTGGCCAATGAAAGCCACAAGAACGTGGTGTACTGGCCCGGTTCCTGCATCGTGCATGAACAATACACCGCGCAGGACTTGCGCGACTTCCGAGAATGGAACCCCGGTACGCGCCTGATCGCTCATCCGGAATGTCCGCCGGATGTGGTGGCCGAGGCGGATTATTCTGGTTCAACGAGCGGTATCATCAAATATGTGCATGATGAGAAGCCTCAGAAGGCGATGCTGATCACCGAATGTTCCATGGCGTCGAACATCGCTGATGAACTGCCCGAGGTCGATTTCGTAGGGCCGTGCAACATGTGCCCATATATGAAAAAGATCACGCTTGAAAAGATCCTCTATGCTCTGCACTCGATGGAAGGCCAGGTCGAGGTCGCTGAAGACGTGGCAGAGAAGGCTCGCAAATCCGTTCAGGCGATGATTGATCTGTCCCGCAAGCTCGGCATCTGACCAGCAATGTCCAATATCACCACGGATCGCGTCATTATTGTCGGGGCCGGGATTGGCGCGCTCTATGCTGCGTTGAAACTGGTACCGCGACCGGTGGTGATCATCTCGCCTGATCCTTTGGGCGAAGGTGCAAGTTCGGCATGGGCGCAGGGGGGCGTTGCCGCCGCGATGGACTTGGCCGACAGTCCGGAAAGCCACGCTGTTGACACCGTCAATGCCGGGGCCGGCACCGTCGAGCAAAACGTCGCAGATTTGGTCACGCGCGAGGCGCGTGAGTATATTCTCGACCTGACCTCTTTGGGCACTCCGTTTGATCGCACCGAGGATGGTGGGTATGTCCTGTCGCGCGAAGCCGCGCACAGTTTTGCCCGCGTGGTGCGGGTTAAGGGGGATCAGGCTGGTAGCGAAATCATGGCCGCCCTGATCGAGCGTGTGCGTGAAACTCCTTCTGTGCAGGTTTTGGAGGGGGTCCTTGCTATTGCGTTGGAAGTGACGGAAGGGCGCGTGGTGGGAGTGGTTGTGCAGGATGCTTCGGAAAGCGGATCCGCGCCTGTGACGCTTCGTGCACCTGCCATATTGTTGGCGGGTGGCGGTTCTGGCGGGCTTTATGCCCTAACGACCAATCCGGCCCGCATCCGCGGGCAGGTCATCGGAATGGCCGCACGGGCCGGGGCAATGATTGCCGACGCTGAATTCGTACAGTTCCACCCCACTGCCATGGACGTGGGTGAAGACCCGGCCCCGCTGGCGACCGAGGCCCTGCGCGGAGAAGGGGCCGTTCTGATAAACAGGCATGGCGAGCGTTTCATGCCGGCCGTTCATCCTGATGCCGAGCTTGCCCCGCGCGACGTTGTGGCCCGCGCGATATTTGCAGAAGTGCAGGCCGGCGACCGACCGATGCTGGACACCCGCGAGGCTTTGGGCGCGCAAATAAACAAGCTTTTCCCGGCGGTTGCCGCTTATTGCGCGCGCAACGGAATCGATCCGGTCAGGGACGCGATACCGGTCGCTCCGGCAGCGCACTACCATATGGGCGGAATTGCAACAGACACTGATGGTCGCGCGACACTGGATGGGTTGTGGGTGTGCGGTGAGGCGTCTTCGACCGGCCTTCACGGCGCCAATCGGCTGGCCTCGAACGGATTGCTCGAAGCATTGGTGTTTGCACGCATCTGTGCCGAGGACATTACGCGTTTGATACCGGATTCATCCGGGTCGGAGCCTGTGGTCCTTCGATTTGATCAAGCTGACACCCCGGATACGTCCGATGCAGTCAGTATATTACGCACGACTATGTCGCGCGATGTTGGCGTGGTCCGGGATCGCACCGGGTTATGCCGCGCATTGCGCACGATTGCCGCGCTTGAGGACCAGCATGGCGCGTGTCCGTCTTTCAGAAACATGTGTGCCACAGCAACCCTGATCGCCGCGGCAGCATTGCAGCGCGAAGAAAGCCGCGGCGCGCATGAACGATCCGACTTTCCGGAAATTGCCGACGGTCCCGGCAAACGATCCCGGATGTATCTTAGCGACGCACTGCACGTTCGCGCCGAAGCCTGCAAGGAATTACCATGAGTTTTGCGACCCTGCCCGATCTGATCCTCGAACCCGTCGTCCGCGCGGCGCTGATGGAGGATCTGGGAGCTTACGGTGATGTGACCACCCGCGCCGTGATCCCGCAGAGCACGACCTATACAGCCCGACTGAATGCGCGCGAGGACGCCGTTGTTTCGGGCATGCAGGTGGCCATGATAGCGTTCCGGCTGGTCGACCCGGCGCTTGAGGTTGAGGTGCTTGTCAAGGATGGCCAGTCCTGTCGACGCGGCGACACGCTGATGACCATCAAAGGTTCCGCAGCTTCGATCCTGTCGGGTGAGCGGGTCGCGCTGAATTTTGCCGGTCGTCTGACCGGTATTGCCACAAAAACTGCCACCTTTGTCCAGCAGGCAAAGGGCACGAATGCCCGCATGACTTGTACCCGTAAAACCACGCCCGGGCTTCGCATCGTCGAAAAACAGGCCGTGCTGCACGGTGGCGGTTTCAATCATCGCTATTCGTTGTCCGACGCGATCCTGATCAAGGACAACCACATCGCCGCCGCAGGGGGTGTGAGTCAGGTTCTTGAATCCGCCAAAGCGCAAGCCAGTCACATGATGGCCGTCGAGATTGAAGTCGATCGACTGGACCAGTTGGCCGAAGTGCTCAGGATTGGCGGCGCGTCCGTCGTATTGCTGGACAACATGGACAACGAGATGCTGCGCGAAGCGGTTGCCATGGTGGATGGGCGAATGAAGATCGAAGCCAGCGGAAATGTGACTTTGGACCGGGTCGCATCGATTGCAGCGACCGGAGTCGATTACATCTCGTCCGGAGCGCTGACGCATTCGGCCCGAACCGTTGATCTGGGCCTTGATTTCTGAAAAGCGCGGCATTTTCGCTTGATTTGGGATCGTTTGCGCCAACACTGTTGCGCCTTCAGATTTTATCGATAATAAATCCACGGCAACGCAAGCTGCAGGAAGTTTTATAGATAAAATGATCATCCCTCATTCCGGCTGGACCCGAAAGTCTGCGCAAGCTGTTCATGACCTCCCGTTGATGGACCTTCTGTTCCGGGCACAGACCGTGCACCGCGAGAACTTTGATCCGAACAAGATTCAGACTTCTAAACTGCTGTCGATCAAAACAGGCGGGTGCGCCGAGGATTGCGCCTATTGCTCGCAATCGGCCCGAAACGGATCCACCCTGCCTGCATCGAAACTGATCGAGGTTCAGCGTGTACTGGCCGAGGCCAAAAAGGCCCGCGACGGTGGCGCGACCCGGTTCTGCATGGGGGCCGCCTGGCGCGAGCCCAAGCCGCGCGATATGCCTGCTCTGGTCGCCATGGTTGAGGGCGTCAAGGCGATGGGTATGGAAACCTGCATGACGCTGGGCATGCTGGATGACACCCAGGTGGTTCAGCTGCGCGATGCCGGATTGGACTATTACAACCATAATATCGATACATCCGAACGTTATTATTCCGAAGTGATCACCACCCGTACATTCTCGGATCGGATCGACACGATGAACCGGGTACAGGAAGCCGGAATCAAGGTCTGCTCGGGTGGTATTCTGGGGATGGGTGAACATACTGGCGACCGTATCGACATGTTGCTGACTTTGGCCAACATGACCCCGCCGCCGGATTCGGTGCCGATCAACATGTTGATGCCACAAGCGGATACCCCGCTGGCTGACGCCGAACCGATTGATCCGATCGACTTTGTGCGGATTATTGCAACCGCCCGAATTCTGATGCCCAAATCCTACGTTCGGCTGTCCGCCGGTCGCAGTGACATGAGTGACGAGATGCAGGCGATGTGTTTCTTCGCCGGAGCAAATTCAATCTTTGTCGGCGAAACTCTTTTGACGGCAGAAAACCCTGAGGAAGATACCGACTCGATCCTGTTTGCGAAACTTGGCCTTCAGGCCGAAACGGCTGAAGAACATAACCGCACGGAAGCCGCCGAATGAAAGCAGTCGAACGACTGGAATCCATGCTCGATGCACTGGAAGCCCGGCACCGCCGTCGGGCTTTGATCCCGGCGCGCGGGCTGGATTTTGCGTCTAACGACTATTTGGGGTTGGCCGGGTCAAACCTGTTGCAAGAGGCTGCGCAGGCAGCGTTGGCGCGCGGCGTGCCCGTAGGCTCGGGCGGCTCGCGGCTGCTGCGGGGAAATCACCCTGAGCATGAGGCGCTGGAACATGAAGCGGCGGTTTTCTTTGGGTCCGAGGCCGCATTGTTCATGGGTGGAGGGTTTCAGGCCAACCAAGCGATCTTTTCCACCCTGCCGGCTGCCGGGGATCTGGTTTTGTATGACGAACTGGTTCACGCCAGCGCCCACGAGGGGATGCGCGCCAGCCGTGCGGATCTACGTGCCTTTCGCCACAACGACGTCGCGGATGCGCGCAACGTTTTGACCGAATGGCGATCCGCTGGTGGGCAGGGTCAGGTATGGATTGCTGTTGAAAGTGTCTATTCCATGGAGGGCGATCTGGCCCCGCTAAAGGACCTGTCATGTCTGGCGCGTGAATCCGAAGCCGTTCTGATCGTGGATGAGGCGCACGCCACGGGCGTTTTCGGGACAGATGGCAAGGGTCTTGCTCATGACCTGAACGTTGACCTTCTGACCCTGCACACCTGCGGCAAAGGGCTTGGTGTCTCTGGTGGGCTGATCTGTGGCCCACGCGCGATGATCGATGCCCTGATAAACCGCGCGCGGCCATTTATCTTTGCAACAGCGCCGTCCCCTCTGAACGCTGCTCTGGTACGGGCAACCCTGCGTGAATTGGCCGGGAATGAGGGTTTAGTCACTGCTGCACGCAGGCGGCTGCGCCATGCACATGATGCGGCCTGTCAAGCCGGGCTGCCTGACACGGCCTTGAACAGCCAGATCATTCCCGTCGTTCTTGGCGATGAGGCCCGGACGATGGCGATGGCACAGGCTTTGCAACATCAGGGGTATGACATTCGCGGCATTCGCCCGCCTACCGTTCCAAAAGGCACATCCCGTCTGCGCGTCTCGATCACCGGGAATGTCAGTCCTGAGGACATTTCGGCCCTGTTTGCAACCATCTCCAGCCACCAATCGGAGGCCGCATGAGCGCTCTGGTCATTGTCGGAACCGATACCGGCGTCGGAAAAACAGTTTTTTCGGCTGGCCTGACGGCGGCCCTGAACGCCAGCTACTGGAAGCCGGTTCAATCGGGTGTGGAGGATGCAACGGACACGGAAACCGTCTGCACCTTGTCCGGTGTGGACGTGTTGCCCGAAGCGTATCGCCTGAACATGCCTGCCTCCCCCCATCTTTCTGCGGAAGATATGGGCATTGAGATCGAACTGTCCCGGCTAGCGCTGCCGCAGGTGGACGGGCCGCTGGTTGTGGAGGGGGCAGGGGGGCTGATGGTGCCTCTGAACCGCAAATCCTACTATTTGGATCTGATCGCCCAATGGCAGGCCCCGGTCGTTCTGGTCGCACGCACGGCGCTGGGAACGATCAACCACACCACGCTGTCCCTGATGGCGCTTCGAGACGCAGGGTGCGAAGTGGTCGGCGTCGCCTTTGTCGGGGACCCGGAGCCTGACGTGGAGCAAACCATCGTCGAAATGAGCAACGTTCGACACCTCGGACGCTTGCCATATCTTGCAGACCTGACGCAGCAAAGCCTGTCAGATGCGTTTTCGTCCATAGAGGTGGCGACCATACGGAGGTTTCTGTGACCCCGCTTGAGTTTGACGCCCGCCACCTCTGGCACCCCTATACGAACGTGGCTGATCCCGGTGCGATGCATCTTATCGACCGGGCCGAGGGCGTATATCTCTATCGGGAGGACGGTGCGAAGATGATAGACGCCATGTCGTCATGGTGGTGCGCTATCCACGGCCACAAGCATCCCGAAATCACATCCGCCATGCAGGCCCAGCTGGAAAAGATGCCTCATGTGATGTTCGGGGGGCTGACACACCGTCCGGCCATTGATCTGGGGCGCAGGATGGTCGACATGTTGCCCGAGGGGTTGGACCGCATTTTCTATTGCGACAGTGGGTCTGTCTCGGTCGAAGTGTCGATGAAGATGGCGGTGCAGTACCAAATGGCCCATGGCCGCACCCGCAAATTCGAATTTGCCACAATTCGGGGCGGCTATCACGGTGACACGTGGAAAGCGATGAGCGTCTGTGACCCGGTGACGGGTATGCACGGGCTGTTCCGCGGGGCTTTGTCGATCCAGCACTTCCTGCCGCGTCCCCAGGTTCGGTTGGAGGATGACTGGCCCGAGGACCCGGCGCGGAACGGGTTGGAGTCGCTGGCACGACTGTTGGCCGACAAGGGCGATCACCTCGCGGCCCTGATCCTTGAACCCGTGGTTCAAGGCGCCGGGGGTATGTATTTCTATCATCCCCAATGGCTGCGCGCGGCACGCGCCATGTGCGATGCCCATGACGTGCTGATCATTTTCGATGAGATCGCAACCGGATTTGGCCGAACCGGCAAGCTGTTCGCCACCGATCATGCGGGCATCACCCCGGATATAGTGTGTTTGGGCAAGGCTCTGACCGGTGGGCATATCTCGTTTGCCGCAACCGTAACCAGCAAACGGGTAGCGTATGGCATTGGTGAAAGTGAGGCCGGAGTGTTCATGCACGGCCCGACCTACATGGCCAACCCTCTGGCCTGTGCCGCAGGATCGGCCAGCCTTGGCCTTCTGGCAGGGGGGAGCTGGCAACGCCAGGTGGCTGATATTGAAAATCAGATGCGGACCGAGCTGGAACCAGCGCGCGGTTTGTCGGGCGTAGCAGACGTCAGGGTTCTCGGCGCCATTGGCGTTATTGAAATGAAGGAAACGGTTGATCCTTCTGTCGCTCACCGGCTGGCCCCGAAGACCGGAGTGTGGCTGCGTCCCTTTGCGCGAAACATCTATTGTATGCCGCCTTACATTATTTCACCTGATGAACTCAGCCGGGTCACGAGCGCGATGGTCGCTTTGGCCGGGGGGCAGCAATGAAACACCAGTGGCTGGCGCAATCGGATGACAGCAGGCTGACTCTCGTCTTCGGGGGGTGGGCGCTGGGTGCCGCACCGTTCCGCGGTCTCACCGGAGGCGGATCTGTTCTGCTGATGGATGACTATACTCGGCTCGATGATCCCTTGCCCGATCTGGCCGGGTTTGACCGCGTCGAAATGCTTGCGTTTTCCTTCGGTGTCGCATCCGTGGCCCATTGGTTGGCCAGCACACAGTTTCGCCCTGACCGGCTGGTTGCCGTCAGCGGTACGTTGCATCCTGCCTGCGCAGACCGGGGCATCGCGCCTGATATTGTCCGGGCCACGGCGGATCAGCTGTCATCGTCAAGTTTCATCAAGTTTTGCCGACGCGCCGGACTATCTGCTGACATACCTGAACTGGACATCGAGCAGGCAAAAAAGGAACTTCACGCGGTTATTGAGCGCGGCTCGGCGCCTGATCCCGGCTTTGATCGGGTTTGGATATCAGAGCGGGATCGGATCATTCCGTCCAATGCTCAAAGGACGGCCTGGGCCGCGAACCCGGATGCTATCAAACGTGTCGCCGCTCCGCATGTACCTTTCCAACCGGGCCAAAGCTGGGCGGAGTGGATGTCATGACAGCGCAATTGGCGGACAAGGTGCAGCGAAGCTTCAGCCGAAGTTTCCAGACTTACAACGACACAGCCAGCCAGCAGGCCTGGGTTGCCCGCAAGCTGGTTTCCGAGATGCGCCGGGTAGGCGCGCCAAGCCGGTTTGATGTGGCGTTCGAGCTGGGCTGCGGCACAGGCCATCTGACCCGGGTGCTGCGGCAGAGCTTTGACCTTCCCGATCTCTACCTGAACGATATCGCGCCTCAAGCGCGGGTGACGGCAGATGCGGAAAAGGCGGCGTTCATCGCCGGAGATGTTCGCCTGGTCGAGTGGCCAGCGAGGCTGGATTTGGTCGCGTCGGCTTCGATGATCCAATGGATGGAGGATCCGGCCCGATTGTTGCAGAAGGTAGCCGATGCGCTTGAACCCGGTGGGTGGCTGGCGATGTCCGGGTTTGGCCCACTGCAATACCAGGAGCTTACGCAAATCGGTTCAACAGCCCGGGCGCCGGGCCTTTGTGCAACTGATGCCCTTGTGGCTGCCATAGAAGGGCCGCTCAAAGTTCTGTCGGTCGGTGAAAGCGTGAGGCCATCCTACTTTGCCACCCCCAGAGATGTTCTGAAGTATTTGCGCAGGACGGGGGTAAATGGTCGGGCACAAGGTGCATGGACCCGCGCCACTCTGGCCCGGTTCGAAGCTGACTACGTGCAAAAGTTCGGAGCTGACGGCAGGGTTCATTTGACCTACCACCCAGTGTGGGTCATCGCCCAAAAGCGTTAGGCGCCTATTCGGCTACAACAAGGTCAATTTCATTCGCCGAAAGCATCTGGCGAATACCCTCGGGCGGGTTCACATCAGTAAAGAACAGATTGATCTTGTTGGCAGGTTCCAGTGTTACCGGCGCGCGTTTTCCCAGCTTTTCGCCATCAGCCACTACAATACGAACCTGTGCGTTTTGAATGGCGACGCGGGCCAGGTTAGCTTCTTGCAGGTCGTGCAACATAAAGCCCGGATCCGCATTGACCGCTCCAACAGACAGAACCGCGAAACGGACGTTCAAACGTTTGATGAGGTCCTGAGCTTCAACACCAAATGCGCCACCATCATGTGAGCGCAGCTCGCCACCTGCCATGAAGACGCGGTTGTTGTTTCTTGAAGCCAATGCCTGGGCAACAAAAACCGAATTGGTCACTACAAAAAGATCACTGTGGTTGCCAAGCGCCTGCGCCACATATGCGGTTGTCGAGCCGATATCGAGGAAAACTGAGTCTCCGTCGCTGATGACCTCGGCAACCGCTTTCGCCAACTTCTCTTTCGCGTCAACCTTCTTGTCCAGACGGCTTTGCAGCGACGGTTCCAGAATGTCTTCGAGAAGATGAACTCCGCCATGGACCTTACGCACAATGCCGCGCTCTTCCAGATTGCGCACGTTTCGCCGAATGGTTTCGAGGCTGACCCCAAGATCATTTGCCAAAACGCTTACCCGGCATGACCCACCCGCGCGAAAAAGCGCGCGCAAGATTTCTTCTTCTCGTTGGTTGGTGGTCTGAAGGTTCATGGGCCGCGCTCTGATGGCATCGTCATAAGGGACTTAAAGCCATACCACAATACCCACATAAAGCAACGCGAAGCGACAGATTTGCTTTTGATATCTGCATTAATCAGGAAAAAATGTGGCTTTACGTGGTTTTTATTGACACAAAACCCCACGATGTGGTCGTCTATACTCAATACCACCGATTCATCGAAAAAAATCACGACAGGGAGAAGGTGTTATGAATTGTAAAATGGGAATTTCTGCGCTGGCCTTTATGGCAGTCGGAGCCGCAACAACTGCTTGGGCTGTTGAGTCCTCGGACCCGATCAAGTTGACGCTCCACGACTGGTCGGGGCAGTTGATCAATACCAAGATCATGGGTTCGATACTGGAAGAAGCTGGATACAACGTTGAATATGTTCAGGCGGATTACATCGCTCAATTCGCCGGTCTGAAAACGGGTGACCTGCATCTGGCGATGGAAATCTGGGAAACCACCGGGCGCGAGGCTCTGGACGAAGCAACCGGAACCGGCAAGGTCGTCAATGTCGGCGAAACCGGTCTGATGGCGATCGAAGAGTGGTGGTACCCCAGTTACATGAAGGAACGGTGCCCGGGATTGCCGAACTGGGAAGCGTTAAAAGATTGTGCCGAGGAATTCGCGACGGCTGAAACTGCTCCGAACGGGCGTTATGTCGGTGGACCGGTGACCTGGGGTGGCTTCGATGACGAGCGTGTCGAAGCGCTTGAACTGGATTTCGAAGTCGTCCATGCGGGCACCGACGCGGCCCTGTTTGCCGAGTTGGAATCCGCGTATCAAAGGCAGGATCCGATTGTCTTATGGGTCTACGTCCCACATTGGGCGCCGGCGAAATACGAAGGCGAGTTCGTCGAATTCCCGCCATTTACGCCAGAATGCTACAGTGACCCTTCGGTTGGTGTGAACCCAGACATGGCCTATGATTGCGGCAAGCCGCGTGGCCCGATCTGGAAAGCCGCCTGGTCTGGCCTGCAAGAAAAATGGCCAGGCGCATATGACATTATCGAAGCCTACAATATCAATAATGATGAAATGAGCGCCATGGTCGGCAAGGCCGATCTTGATGGCGTGGAAATCGACAGCGTTGTTGCAGAGTGGATGGAGACCAACAAAGACCGCTGGTCTGGCTGGATCTCGAAATAATCCACTGGCCAGAGCGGGCCTGTCGCTCTCTCGGTCCGCTCTGGCCTTTTTCGCGAATTAACCGGACCACACTGATGCCCCCCAAGACCAAACTGTCGTGCCGAAATATCTGGAAGCTCTATGGCCCCAACGCAGATCGGCTTCTGCGGACAACCCCTGAACCTACGGCAGATGATATTCGCAAGGCAGGCGTGATCGGCGCAGTCCGCAACGCCAATATCGAGATCTCTGAAGGCGAGATTTTCGTCATCATGGGCCTGTCGGGGTCTGGCAAATCAACTCTGGTTCGGTGCTTGTCCCGGTTGATCGAGCCTACTGGCGGAGAAGTCCTGTTCGATGATGCTGACCTTTTGCGCGCCAGTGAGAAAGAACTGATTGAAATCAGGCGTCACAAGATGGGCATGGTGTTCCAGCATTTCGCGTTGCTGCCGCATCTGACCGTTTTGCAGAACGTAATGTTCCCGTTGACTATTCAGGCCACTCCCAAAGCCGAAGCCGACGCCAATGCCCGCGAGGTCGTGGAACTGGTCGGCCTGAAAGGTCGTGAAGATTATTATCCGCGCGAACTCTCGGGTGGACAGCAGCAGCGCGTGGGGATCGCCCGTTCGCTTGTGACTGAACCGGACCTTTGGTTTTTGGACGAGCCGTTTTCGGCCCTCGACCCATTGATCCGCCGCGAGATGCAGGACGAATTCCTGCGCCTGCAGGAGCGCCTGCACAAGACGATTGTCTTCATCACCCATGATTTTGAAGAGGCGGTCAGACTGGCTGATCGGATTGCCATCATGAAGGATGGTGAGGTGATCCAGATCGCCACACCAGAACAGCTTGTGATGCATCCTGCAACGGATTACGTCGCTGAATTCACACGGCATATCCCCCGGTCCAAAGTTCTGACAGTCGGTGGCGTCATGATGGCCGGGGCTGCTGGCGAAGGGGACCCGATCTTGCAATCGACCCGCGTGTCCGATGTGGCCGAACGGATCATTGCCGCAGACGCGCCGATCCCTGTTGCTGACAACAACGGGCAAGTCGTTGGCGCCATTGATCGCAAGGCCGTGGCGCACGTGCTGTTTGGCGGCGGAGACGTGGCATGACACGCCTGAACCGCAGTCAGATCATCATTCTGGTGCTCGTTCTGATCACGGTCATTCTTGGGTATTATGGTCGCGATCTGAGCAAGGCCTTGGATGCGCGCTGGCTGACAAAGTTCCCTTCGGCCTGGGTCATTCCGTTCAAGTCCTATATCTCGTTGGCAATGTCCTGGCTGATCGAAGATGCGGCCGTTGGTCCGATCTCGTTCACCGATATCACCCGCGCCATCGCATGGGTGATCGAACAGCCCTACAATCTGGTTCTTGCCCTGCTGGCCGACGGCTTTGTCAGCGGTCAGGGGAATGACGCGCAGGTCATCCTGCCTGCAATCAGCTGGATTGTGGTCATCACCGCCGTTGTCGCCTTGGGTCAATATTGCCGTGACTGGGGATTGGCCGCTTTGGTCGGGGCCTGCTTTATCTATCTTGCAGTTTTCGGACAATGGGACAGCGCCATGGTGACGCTGGCGTCGGTCCTGATTGCCGTACCAATTGGCGCAGGTGGAGGATTGCTGTTGGGCATTCTGGCCTATCGCCATCCGCTTTTTGAAAAGATCATCTCGCCCATTCTAGACTTGATGCAGACGATCCCGATCTTTGCTTATCTGGTGCCGATCCTGTTCATGTTTGGTTTTGGCCCAATCTCTGCCTTGGTCGCGACGATCATCTATGCGACCCCACCGATGGTGCGGATCACCACGCTGGCGCTGAAAGGCGTTGATCCCGAAATCCTGGATTTCGGGCGCATGGCGGGTACAACCCAGCGGCAGTTGATGTGGCGAGTGCTTGTGCCCTCGGCCAGCCACAGCCTGATGGTAGGCGTCAATCAGGTGATTATGCTGACCCTGAACATGGTCATCATCGCCTCGATGATTGGGGCAGGGGGGCTGGGCTTTGACGTACTCGCCGCGCTGCGCCGTCTGGACATTGGAGCAGGGTTCGAAGCCGGCATCGCCATCGTGGTACTGGCCATTGCCGTCGACCGTCTGAGCCAAGCCTTTGCCGAACGTATGGGGCAAGTGCATCATGAGGCTCCCGGCTCGTGGATCGCTCGTCATCGCCGGACGGTTTTGGTGCTGATTTTATTGGTGCTGACCTGGGTTCTGGGACAGTTCTCGCCACTGCTGCTGGAATACCCCCAAAGCCAGACCATCACGACCGGTGCGTTCTGGGATGACACTGTCGCGTACCTGAACGTCAACTATTTCGACACGTTCGAGGCCATCAAAGTCTTCTTTCTGACGTGGTTCATGATCCCGATCAAAACGGTTCTGCTGGGTATCCCATGGCCTTGGGCCATCGCGATGCTGACCTTGCTGGGATGGCACGCTGGCGGTTGGCGGCTGGCGCTGTTGTGTGGTGGGATGGCCTCATTGATCCTGCTTTCGGGCTTGTGGTCAAAGGCGATGGTAACCGTGTATCTGTGCGGTGCATCCGTCATATTGGCGACGCTGATCGGTGTGCCCCTGGGAGTTTTGTCGGCGCTGAACAAACGCGCCGGGACTGCCATCAACCTGCTGATCGACACGCTGCAAACCCTTCCCAGCTTTGTTTATCTGATCCCTGTCGTCATGTTGTTCCGGGTCGGTGATTTCACCGCCCTGATCGCCATCGTCCTCTATGCGCTGGCCCCAGCTGTCCGCTATGCCGCCCATGGCGTGCGCTCGGTCAGTGAGGAACTGATCGAGGCAGGTCTGGTCTCGGGCTGCACCCGTACGCAACTGTTGCGCCATATCCGCCTGCCGATGGCATTGCCTGAAATCCTGCTGGGCGTCAATCAGACGATCATGCTGGCGCTGTCAATGCTGGTGATCACCGCTCTCGTCGGCACCCGTGATCTGGGGCAAGAGGTCTACATCGCCTTGACCAAAGCCGATACCGGTCGCGGTCTGGTGGCCGGTCTGTCAATTGCCTTCATCGCCATCATCGCTGATCGGTTGATCAATGCCAGTGCCCGTCAGGCCCGCATCCGCTTTGGATTGGAGAGTTGATTTGAGCCATCCTGATCTGATGACCCGCATCCGCGCTCTGCCAATCTGGCAGGGTAAAATCGAGGCCACTCCTCTGACCGGTGGCATCACCAATGTGAACTTCAAGGTAACGGATGGCAGCGGGTCTTATGTGGTGCGTGTGGGCGACGACATCCCCCTGCATCAGGTGATGCGGTTCAATGAGCTGGCCGCCAGCAAGGCAGCCAATGCAGCGGGTCTGTCGCCTGCCGTGGTACATTCCTCAGGTGATCTGACAGTGCTGGAGTTCATCGAAAGCCGCACCTTGACGGAAGAAGATGTCCGCCATCCGAACATGCTGCCCCGTGTTCTGGAATTGGTCAAAACCTGTCATGTCGAAGTGCCGAAACACCTGCGCGGGCCGTCGCTGGTATTCTGGGTGTTCCACGTCATCCGGGACTATGCCGCAACACTGACCGAGAATGACAGCGCCCATGCAAAGCTAATCCCCGATCTGATCGACGCAGGCACGCTGCTGGAGCGTGAGGCAGGGCCGTATGACATCGTGTTCGGCCATAACGACCTGCTCTGTGGCAATTTTCTGGACGACGGCAATCGCCTTTGGCTGATTGACTTCGACTATGCCGGATTCAACTCGCCGCTTTTTGATCTGGGCGGGTTGGCGTCGAACAATGGCCTGTCGCCTGAACAGGAAGACTGGATGCTTGAAGCCTATTTTGAGGCCCCGATAACCGACGACCTGCGCCATCGATATGCGGCGATGAAATGCGCCTCGCTGCTGCGGGAAACCATGTGGAGCATGGTGTCCGAGATCACCTCGGATATCGACTTTGATTACGCAGCCTACACAGCTGAAAACCTGGCGCGGTTCCGCGCAGCCCTTACCGATTTCGAAAACACCTGAGGACAGACATGACCGACCTTCCTACAACAGCCAAAGCCGTCATTATCGGCGGCGGGATCATCGGCTGCTCGACCGCCTATCACCTGGCCAAGCTGGGCTGGACTGACACGGTGCTTCTGGAGCGCAAGAAACTGACTTCAGGCACCACGTTTCACGCCGCAGGGTTGGTTGGGCAGTTGCGTTCGAACGCAAATATCACGCAATTGCTGGGCTATTCCGTCGATCTGTACAACAAGATCGAAGAGGAAACCGGCCTCGGTACAGGCTGGAAGATGAATGGCGGCTTGCGCCTTGCTTGCAACGAAGAGCGCTGGACCGAAGTCAAACGGCAGGCCACGACAGCTCATTCCTTTGGTCTGGACATGCAACTTCTGACCCCATCCGAGGCGCAAGAGCTTTGGCCCTTGATGGATGTCTCCGACGTGATCGGCGCGGCCTATCTGCCGACTGACGGTCAGGCCAACCCGTCAGATATCACGCAGGCATTGGCCAAGGGCGCCCGCATGGCCGGGGCGAAGATATTCGAAGACACCAAGGTCATCGATATCGAGATTGAAGATGGCAAGATTCTTGCGGTAATCACCGAACATGGTCGGATCGAGTGTGAAAAGGTGATCTGCTGCGCCGGGCAATGGACCCGCACCTTTGCCAGCCGCTTTGGCGTCAACGTTCCTCTGGTTCCGATGGAACACCAGTACATGGTGACCGAACCTTTCGACGTGCCCGGCAATCTGCCCACTCTGCGCGATCCCGACCGGCTGACCTACTACAAGGAAGAAGTCGGAGGTCTGGTCATGGGCGGGTACGAGCCGAACCCGATCCCCTGGGCCACCAAGGGGATTCCGCAAGGTTTCCACTATACCCTTCTCGACAGCAACTTCGATCATTTCGAACAGCTTATGGAGCTTGCGCTGGGGCGCGTGCCTGCGCTGGAGAACACTGGCGTCAAAACGTTGACCAACGGGCCGGAAAGCTTCACGCCTGACGGCAATTTTATCATCGGCGAAGCGCCTGAGTTGAAGAATTTCTTCGTCGGCGCGGGCTTTAATGCCTTTGGCATCGCGGCTGGCGGCGGTGCAGGCATGGCGCTGGCGGAGTGGGTATTTAATGGTGAGCCGCCCTTCGATCTGTGGTCTGCTGATATTCGTCGCTTTGGCCGCCCGCATTTCGACACCGACTGGGTTCGCACCCGTACCGTTGAAGCATACGGTAAACACTACACGATGGCTTGGCCGCATGAGGAACATGACTCTGGCCGCCCCTGTCGCAAGTCGCCGCTTTACGACACGCTGAAAAAGCAAGGCGCGTGCTTTGGAGAGAAACTGGGCTGGGAACGCCCCAACTGGTACGCCGATGCATCAAAGGGCGAGACACCCAGGGATGAATACAGCTTTGGCCGCCAGAATTGGTTCAATGCCGTAGGTCGCGAACATAAAGCGGCACGCGAAGCGGCTGTGTTGTTCGATCAGACATCTTTCGCCAAATTCGCCCTTAAGGGTCCGGATGCACTGGCAGCGATGAACTGGATCTGTGCCAATGATGTGGACAAGCCGGTTGGCGCCCTTGTCTATACCCAAATGTTGAACAACAAGGGCGGGATCGAGTGCGACCTGACCGTTGGGCGTGTGGCTCATGATGAGTTCTACATCGTCACCGGTACTGGCTTCGCCACTCATGACTTCGACTGGATCGACCGCAGCATTCCCGAGGGTATGAATTGCCAGCTGTTCGATATCACCTCATCGAATGCAGTTCTGTCATTGATGGGACCAAAAGCGCGTGAGATTCTTGCGGCGGTGACGCGCGATGACGTCTCGAATAACGGGTTCAAGTTTGGCGCGATCTGCACCATCGGCATCGCCGGGTGTCCGGTCAAGGCGCTGCGTGTGACCTATGTTGGTGAATTAGGGTGGGAACTGCACCTGCCCGTGGAGTATGCACAGACCGTCTATGACGCGCTGATGGAGGCCGGGCGGCCGCATGGATTGATAAATGCGGGCTACAGGGCCATTGAATCGCTGCGCCTTGAAAAAGGCTACCGCGCCTGGGGTTCGGATATCGGGCCGGATCATACGCCGTTCGAAAGTGGCTTGGGCTGGGCCGTGAAACTCCGGAAGAATATTGATTTCAAAGGGCGTGCCGCCTCTGAGGCGCAAAAAACCGGCGGCGTAAAGAAGATGCTGGCATGTTTCACGGTTGAACCCGACGTTGTTCTTCTGGGGCGTGAAACGATCTATCGGAATGGCGAAAGAGTCGGGTGGCTGACCTCGGGCGGCTATGGCTACACCGTCGGAAAGTCGATCGGCTACGGTTACATCCGAAACGCAAAGGGCGTCGACGCGGAATACGTCACATCAGGGACATATGAATTGGATGTCGCAACTCAAAGGGTTCCATGCGAAGTGACACTGCAACCGCTGTACGACCCGCAGATGAGCCGGGTGAAAATCTGACCCGAGGGTGCCAGAGCTGATCAACTGACAAACACTCAGCGATCGGAACGCATAGGGAAAGCATGCTAACACGGCAAATCCGCCCCGAATGTCCGGAAAGTCGTTGAATTTGGCTGTTTTCGACCTATAAGCCGTTGATAAAGTTACAGTATTGTTACACTTCACGCCAATCTGAAGACTGAACTGCATGACTTCTCATTCAGCTTTCAGGGCAATCAACCCTTCATCCGTCGGAAATCGGATGACTTCAGCCGAAAGGACCGAAAATGGTAACTCCAGATGCGTTGACTGAACACGCGATGAAGATTGCTGATATTGCCTCGGAGTCCGCTATGCGTTTTTTTCGGGGTTCTTTAGGTGTTGAATTCAAGCAGGATGAAAGCCCGGTGACGCAGGCCGACAAGGCAGTTGAAGCAGAAGTACGGGCCTATCTGAATCAGCATTTCCCAGAGCATGGCATCTTTGGCGAAGAACACGGTCAGGAGGCTGGCGACGGGCGCCATATGTGGGTCATTGACCCCATTGACGGAACCCGATCGTTTCTGTCCGGCCATCCCTTGTTCGGATTCCTTTTGGCTCATTTATTGGATGGACAACCTCAGTTCGGACTGGTCGGAATGCCGGCCTTAGGTGAGACTTACTTGGGTGTAATTGGTGACGGCGCCCGCCTGAACGGGCGACCGGTACAGGTCGCGCAAACAACACGCCTGGATCAATCGGTTTTGTATGTGAATGAAGGGGACAAGATCTATCGCGACCATCCTGACCTGTTCACCCGGCTGATGACCGCAGGGCAGACGCGCCGATTTGCCTATGATTGTTACCCCCATGCCTTGCTTGCTTCGGGGCATGTCGATGCCGTCGTGGATTACGATTTGCAACCTTATGACTATCTGGCGGTCTCACCCCTTGTCACAGCTGCTGGCGGAGTGATGACCGATTGGCAGGGGCGCGCTTTGACCCTCGATTCAGATGGCGCGGTCGTTTCCGCCGCAACCCCCGAATTGCATGCCGAACTGCTTGACCTCATCAATGTTGAAAAATGAAAGTGTCGCGCAACCTCTGGAAACTAGTTCCCGCGATCAGATTTGAATAAATACAAGAAGACAAAAAGTGATCCTATTGACGTTGTGACGATTCCGACGGGCAACTCCTGCGGAGCCAGAAGAAGGCGTGACAAGATATCAGAGAGAGTCAGTAGAATTGCGCCCACGATGGCTGAGGCGACCAGCAGGTTTCGGTGCAGAGTTCCGGCGATGCCGCGTGCAATATGCGGTACCATCAACCCGACGAAGCCGATGACCCCGGCAACGGAAACGAAACTGGCCGTCGCCAACGCGGCAACGAAGAACATACTGAACCGCAAGCCCTGAACGGGAATACCCAGTGACGAGGCTGTAAAATCTCCGGTCAGCAATGCGTCAAGCCACCGGCTGCGATAAAGTGAATAGCTCAGGATCAGGCCCAATCCGATTAAGACAAGCGGGAACGTTTCCCATCTTGCCAGTCCCAAACCGCCAAGCATCCAGAATATCACCGAATGCGCAGCGCGATTGTCGCCAGAGAAAATCAGGTAATTGGTGATCGCGGAAAACAGAAAGGATACCGCCAAACCAGCCAGGATAAGTTTTTCAGGCGCGCTCGTGCGTAAGCCCTGAACCAGCGCCAGAACAATGCCGGATGCGATCAGACCGCCGCAAAACGCCGCCAACGGCAACGTCCAGATGCCCAATACATCACCTGTGACCGTGATCACCAGAACGGCGCCAGCAGCTGCACCAGAGGACAGACCGAACAGAAACGGATCTGCCAGATCGTTTCGCGTCGTTGTTTGCAAAACAACACCAACGACGCCCAGCCCCGCGCCAATCACGGCAGCAAACAGGGCGCGGGGCAGGCGAAGGTCGAAGACGATCCGGTGCAAGGGCGACATGTCTCCGTCCACCAGACCGGTTCCAAGACCGATGGCTGTAAAAACTTCGCGCAGGGGGATAGGAGTGGTCCCGTAGACGATGGACAACAGCAAAAGGGCGGTCAGAACAACCGCCCCCAACAAAATCAAACGGCCCAATTGGACCATATCAGTTGGTCTCCGGGTGCATGGCCTTCGCCATTTTCTCGATCGCCTCGATGTTTGCCGGGCCGGGCGTCAGTTCTTCGTAACGCAGGCCAATCCAGCGTTCGTTCTTTACCGCGTCCGTTTGTGACATCACCGGATGATCCTTCAGGAACTGAAAGGTGTCCTCTGCGCCGTTGCCGGACTGATAGTCGAGCAGCACCAGAAATTCCGGGTTAGCCGCTGCCACGGCTTCCCACGACGTGCGGCCCCAGCTGGTATCCAGATCATGTGTCACGTTTTCGCCACCGGCGGCTGCGATCATTGCATCGGGAATGGCGAACTTGCCGGCAGTAAACGGAGCATCGGCCGGTCCGTCCAGCAGGAACACGCGGGGCTTTGCCAGATCGGCTGTTTTTGCTTCAATGGCGGACAGTTGGTCCTTCCAGTTGGCAACCAGCGCTTCGGCCTCGTCCTCGAGCTGCATGACCATGCCCAGACGCAGAACGTCACCAAACAAAAGGTTCATGCTGGCCTCGGGGCGATTCTTGTCCAGATGCACGCAGCTTTCGGTCAGGACCATGGTCTTGATACCAAAGGGTTCCAGGGTGTCGGGCGTGACATCGCCACCGGGTTTCATGCCATAGTACCAACCGGCAAAGAACAGATCGGGCTCGACGGCCACAAGGTTTTCAATGGTCGGGTATTTGGGGGCAAGTTCTGGGATATCGCCACGCTGAGCATCAAAATCGGGGCTTGTTTTGTACCAGCCGGTAATTCCGGTAAGCCCCACAATCTTGTCCTGAAGGCCGAGTGCAAAGGCCATATCCGTCATGTTCATGTCGTGCACGACCAGACGCTCGGGCGCCGTTTCAAAAACAAGCGGTTCGCCGCAGTTGTCCACCGTGACGGCCTCTGCTGCTGCGCCACTTGCCAAGCCAGTGAAAACAACCACTGGCCAGAGTTTGTGCATCATTTTTAGCTCCTGTTATGATGACAGTTTTCGTTTTCGGATGTCCAGCGCCGGGATCATGCGGCCTTCGTGCTGAAAGCACAGATAATCCACACCAAATGTGTCACGTACCCGGTCTGTGGTCAGAACTTCGCTGACAGGCCCGAACCCGGTCAGGCGCGTGGCTTTCATCAACGCCACATGGCTGGCGAATTCCGGGATCATGACCAGATCATGGACGATCATGACGACCGTTACCCCCAGGTCAGCGACCAAGGACAGCATGTGCCCCTTGGCATCCGGGTCCAGATGGTTGGTTGGTTCGTCCAGAAACAACAAAGACGGATTCTGGGCCAATGCGCGAGCGATATGTGCGCGCTGACGTTCACCGCCCGACAGTTGGCTCATCTGTTTGTTTGCGAAATGCGACAGTTCGGTCGTCGTCAGCACCCGTTCAAGATCAGCTTTATGTTGAGCCGTCGATCGTTCATCCTGAATCGGGATTTGTCCCAGCGCAACATAGTCTTGCAGCCGCATCCGTCCATCGGGCGTTTCCTGCTGTCCGACCACAGCAATGGATCGGGCGCGTTGGCGGGCGGACAGAGTGCGAAGGCTTTTGCCTTGAATCCAAACATCACCCAACGCAATCCTTTCGATCCCGCATAGCAGTTTCAGCAGAGTGGTCTTACCGGCACCGTTCGGCCCGGCAATTGCCAGAATTGATCCTTCTTCAAGACGAAAGGACACGTCCTGCAACAGGATATCACCATTGAGAGCGTAGTACTCCAGATCCTCGGCAACCAGAAAACTCATGACGACCCTCGGGATGGCAAAGCGGGTATTCGCGACAGGGTCTTTGCAAAGAGGGCAGGAGGACGGTCCGAGGCGCTGGTCCAGCCATCGTCGCTGTCGCCGAACTGCGTCGCGAATTCGACCAGTGCAGCCAGGTCGTGTGATGTCTTAATGTCGCCGAACAGGTATTGGGCTTTGCCTGCGGCCTGAAATCCAACGGTCATGGCCCGTTCACAACCTGCCATGCAGGCCACCATTCGGGTTTCAAAACCGTCAGGCAACTGAGCGTCCAGTGCGTCTTGCGCGGCCTCGGCAGGCATCGTCCCCTGACATGTTGAACAGATCAGAACGTAGTGATCAGAATAGCAGGCCATTGCCATCTCCGTCGTTTGCCAGATGCAGACAGAGGGCAAATACCCATATATTACGCAAACGCGCCATCAAGCCTCCTTCGGGGACGCCCCGCCCCGGGTTGGTTTACCATGCGATGGCAGGTCTCCTGACTTGCGGGTCAAGGCTCGGCCCACCTTCCCAACCCTTTCGGATCAGTGGTACAGTGGCGTCGCTCACCGCTTACAGTTGCGGGGGCAGTCACGGACTTGGCGCATCCCTGCGCCGCACCGTATTCCCATTTTCATCCCTTACGGAACCATCCCGATCAGCTAGTCCGGCTACGCAAGACTTGTCAAGCGGCAGACGATGAGGGGTGGTGGAAGGATATGCGATAGTTGAACCGACTATCCTGTTCACGCCAACCCGGACCGAATGGTGTCAATAGTCCGATACAAGCAGGAAATCCGGCTCTGCATCTTCTTCGACCTTTGAAAACCGCGGGATTGGCTCTTCAAAGACATTGTCCGTACGGTCGTCATTCACGGTCGAAACCTCGCCAATAAGGCAATCGCCGCGCTCCGCCCAGAAAGCGTGCCAGATGCCGGGCATCAGAGTTACACTTTGCCCCGGCTTCAGCCGCAAGTGCTCTCCGGGTTGCAAGGTTACAGGGCAGGCATCGCTGGGGACCGTCACCGGGTTGTCGCGGTCAACGCCACCGTTTGGATCCGACGCATAGATTTCCAGAACGAGGTCGCCGCCGCCCCGGTTGATGATGTCTTCTGCTTTGACGATATGCCGGTGCATCGGAGAAAGCTGATTGTCTTTCGAGATCAACAGTTTTTCCGCATAGAGCATCCCGCGCCCGGATTTCAGATCCTTCGCCTCACCATTGCGCAGAGTGAACAGAAAAAGTCCAAGTTCGTCGAAACGGCCTTGTGCGTAATCGGTGATGTCCCATCCCAGCCCGCGGTTGCGAATCGTTTCCGCCAGAGGGCTGCGCATTTGCTCTGGCGTCCAATTCGCAAAGGGTGGCAACACGGCACCGAAGGACTGAATAAACGCGTGTGCCTGGGATTTGATACGGTTGATTTCAGATCGCTTCATTGTGCCATTCTAAAGATCAAAGCTCATGCGCCCAAGGCGGTTCCGCCCCGGCTCGGGATACGGTCACTGCGGCCACATCCGCGCCCAGTTCCATAGCCGTTCGCAAGTTTTCCGCAGTCAATCCGCGCAGACCTGATTTGGTCAGATGCCCTGCACGGCTGAGACCGGTCAGGACGCCAGCGTTGAACGTGTCACCTGCGCCGATTGTGTCGACCACTTCAACGGGCTTCACAGGAACTGAGACTTCTGAACCATCTGCCAGGTAACCGTGCGCCCCGTCGCTGCCACGCGTGACGATGATAGCGGTTGGACCCGCCTGCAACAGCATAGACGCCTTCGCGGCTTCGGGTTCGTTACCCGGAATGATCCAGTCCAAGTCCTCGTCCGAAACCTTGACGATATCTGCTCGTGAGATCATGCGGTTCAAACGCGTTCTAAATCGGGTGTGATCCTTGATGAAACCCGGGCGGATATTCGGATCAAGCATCACAGCCCGGTCGAAACCGTGGCGGTCCAGGAGGGCGGCATAAGCATCTGCGCAAGGTTCACAGGCAAGGCTGATACCACCGAGATACAGAGCGGAAACCGCTGGAAGTTGATCGGGCAAGTCTTCGGGCAGCAACATCCGACCCGCCGTGTTTTCATCAACAAAGCTGTAAGACGCGTGCCCATCAGAAAGCTGTACAAAGGCAAGCGTGGTCGGGCGGTCCGAGATAATCACATGCGTCGTGTCCACATGACTGGCTTTTAGGGCATCGATCAGTTGCTGCCCGAACATATCCGATGACAAACCTGTCAGCATTCCAACCGGCACGCCCAGACGCCCCATCGCAACAGCTGTGTTCAGAACTGCACCACCGGTATGTGGCACAAAACCCAGTGCACCCGACACGGTCGGTTCTGAGATCATATCTATCAGCGCTTCACCACAGCACAGGATCATGTCTTGGTCCTTCTTGGAATAGAAATTTCGGTTAGTCTGGTTACTGTCTCAGCGCGTTCTTGCAGAAGTTGTTTGCGCCGATGATCCCGAACTCTGCCTGTTCAGACACGTAGAGGTTCAGGGAACGGCGCAAATCGCTGAAGCGGCCGCCGCCGTTGAACGCATCCTTGAAGTTGTCACTGAAAAGCCAGCGGTTTTTCTCGGCAACGCCGCCCACAAGGAAAACGCCTCCCTCTGGCATTAAGGTGACCGCCAGATCACCCATCAATGCACCCAGATGAGTGGTAAAAATCTGCGCCGTTTTTTCGGCGATGAGATCGGTGCCGCTGCGGGCATCGTTCAGAATTTCTTTCGCAGAGCGCACCTGTGCCCGCGCCTGACCGGCTGCCAATTCAACCGCCTGATACAGTACCGGTAGGCCGGTGCCACTCAGGAACATTTCTGCTTCCAGCGCCAGGCTGTCCCCAAAGAAACAGCCCGGTGCGATACGACGCGCCGCTTCAAAGATATCAACTTCTTCGCGATGGCGCGGGTACAGACCCACATGCCCGCCTTCGCCGGAAACCGTATGATATCTGCCTTCTGAGTAAAGCAAGGCGCCAACGCCGAGCCCGGTTCCGGGGCCAACAACCAATCGCGTGCCTGCGGGCGGCGTTGCTTGTCCCTGCAAGACGGCAACATCCGACCGGGTCACCTCGGCTACCGACCATGCCGCGGCGGTAAAATCATTTATGACAAAGGTGCGCTGCGCTCCTGTTGCATTTGCCAACTCTGTCTCCGAGAGATCCAGGTTTGCGTTGGTCAGTTGAATAGTCCCATCCCTGACGGGCCCCGCGCCCGCAGCTACGACGGCCTGTGGATTTGTGCCGATTTCGTCTCTGAGATCATGGAACGCCTCCAACAGGTCTTCCAATGTCCCCGTCGGATGTTTCCGAAGATCTGCCAATTCGCCATTCGTGACGACGCCCAAACGTGTGTTCGTGCCACCAATATCCGCAACCAAGTTCCAATGCTCATGCACAGCCCCGAATGGTTGCGCTAACGGTTGAGAGACGTTCTGACCCTCGGACAGGGCGGATTTTAGCGCCATGAAAGACGCTTTGGGCGTTCTCGCAAGTGTTTCGAAATCCACGTCCACCAGTCCAAACCTCTTCTCGTACCCGAAGGCCCATTCGTAATTGTCCAGTAGCGACCAGACAAAATAGCCATTCACCGGAACACCTTGTGTCAAAGCGTCCTGCACGGCCACGAGGTGCCGGTCGAGATAATCGATACGATCATCGTCCTGCACGCGCGCCTCACTCGCCATACCGTTTTCGGTGATATAGATTGGCATCGCGCCCGTATAGTCTTTCGTTGTTCTGATAAGAAAGCGGGTGAGGGCAGAGGGCTCAATTTCCCATCCCATCTGCGTTTTCGGCAAAGGCCCGGGAACCTCTTGCAGGCTGGGCCAGGCGGTGTCCGCCGGGGCGATCAATTTTCGGGTATAGTAGTTCAACCCGCACCAATCGACCTGTGCTCCGATGGTTTCAAAGTCGTTCTGCCAGCCCTTGGGCAGGTGTGGCTCCAATCCCACCAAGGCTGTTTGGGGATATTCTCTTTTGAAAATCCCGGCAAGGAAGAACCGGTTATAAATCGCGTCGTAGCGATCTGCGGCAAGCTGCGCTTCCGCGCTGTCATCTGCTGGCTCGGACCATTCGAGGTTGAACACAGCGCCCAGATTGCTCATGCCAAGACTGCGCATGCTCTGAATGGCCCTGCCGTGGGCCAACAAAACGTGATGCATCGCTCGCGCAGCGGCGCGGATGTCGCGCAGACCGGGCGCATGGTGGCCTTCAAAATGACTCAGCCAACTGACACACCAGGGTTCGTTGATCGGCGCGGCGCTGAACATCCGGTCACCGATCCGACCCATGATGACCTGCGTATAATCCGCGAACCAATCCGCGATATCGCGATTGCACCACCCCCCCTGATCCGCAAGCGCTGACGGTAGTTCCCAATGATAAAGCGTCACACAGGGGCGGATACCGCGCTCCAGCAGGGCGTCCGCCAATCGGTCATAATAGTCCAACCCCGCCTGATTGACCTGACCACGCCCTTCCGGCAATACACGTGCCCAACTTGTCGAAAAGCGATAACAGTCAAACCCGGCTTCGCGCACTAGATCGAAATCCTGCTCGAACCGGTTCAGGTGATCGCAGGCCACGTCTCCGTTTTCTCCGCGCACCACGTTGCCCGGCGACGCCGCAAAGGTATCCCAATGAGTCTGCCCCGCACCGCCCTGTGCATGGCCTTCAATCTGGTACGCAGAGGTGGCAACACCAAAGAGGAAATCTTTGGGGAAATCAGCGCGTGAGTGTTTCATGGCTACAACCTGTTGGGCGCAGGGCCGGTTGACCTGCCAACTACCAGTTCGGCCTCCAGCAATCTAGTTTTGACTGGATCATTCGGAGATTTGATGCGCTGGATCAACATGTCAGCAGCCATTTCACCTGCCTGCCGGACGGACGAGCGCGTTGCGGTGAAGATAGGTACATCCTGCCCGTTCTTCAAATAGGACAGGTCGTCGTCATGGGCGATCACTGATACATCCGCACCCATCTCAAGCCCGCTTTCGGACAGAGCGCGCCGCACACCGATGGCGGATATCATCGACGAACACAGAATCGCAGTCGGAGGGGTGTCCAGGCGCAACATGTTTTGCGTTTCGTGGTGGCCGTAAACCTCTGTCATTTCAGCGCTGCGCATCAGATTTGCATCGGGCGCAAGCCCGGCCCGCCCAAGCGCCTCAAGATATCCGTCGCGGCGGCGTTGGGCGAAATCCATATCTTCCAAACCGTTGATCAGAGCGATACGGCGATGGCCAAGGTCAATCAGAAAGCGCGTGGCACGCATGAACGAGCTTTTGTTGTTCACATCGATCCAGTCATACAAAGTGTCGACGCCGGTTGAGCGTCCGTGCACGATGAATGGGACGCCCATGCGGGTCAGGACTTCGATCCGTGGTTCGTTCACTTTGGGGCCTTGCAGCACGACTCCGTCCACCGCGCCCCGCTGAAAGAGACTCCGATACGCTTCTTCAATCGAGGTGTCGTCGGCGTTGGTGAACATCATGTCATAGCCATGTTCAGCGTATTTCTTTGCGGCACCGGCGACGAAATCCCCGAAGATCGGGTTGACCATTTCATGTTGTGACGAGCTGGGAATCACGTGGCCGATTACCATGGATCGTCCGGTTGCAAGCCCTTTGGCACGACTGTTCGGCCGGTACCCATGTTTGTGCGCCGCAGCTTGAACGCGCGCACGTGTGTCCTCGCTCACTTCAGGGTACCCGTTCAACGCCCGGCTGACCGTAGTTTGCGAAAGACCCAGAACTTCGGAGAGCTGCTTCAGGTTCATTTTACGATTCAAAGCGCCTTCAATTGAGTGGTTCTTTTTTGTTTTGTGAGCAAATGCTGCTTCCGTCAACTTATTTTGCGTGGAAAGCAGAAAATATAAGTAATTTTGGCGATGGGAAGCAAAATGTTGACAGAGAGCTATTGTTAGCGGATAACACGCAATATCCAAAGCGCTTTGAAAGCGAGTCTTTGAGCGCACGATAGCTTGGGAGGAGGATTTGATGAAAAACGCGCTTTACGCAGGTGCGGCGGCACTCGCCCTGGTAGCCGGATCAGTTCAGGCGGAGGGTGAGTTGATCCACGCCGTCGGCGAGGGCAGTTTTGACTGGGATGGGTTTCAGGCCTTTGCCGAAGCAAATGACCTGTCCGGCGAAAGCCTGACTATTTTCGGCCCCTGGCTGGCTGGCGAGGGCAAGTCTTTCGAGAACCTTGTGGCCTATTTCGACGAAGCAACAGGTGCGAATTCCAGCTATGTGGGCTCGGACTCTCTGGAACAGCAAATCCTGATTGATGCAGCCGCAGGTTCCGCGCCGAACCTGACTGTTTTCCCGCAGCCCGGTCTGGCGGCAAACCTCGCCAAGCAGGGGTATCTGACACCTTTGGCCGAGGGCTCGGCGGACTGGATAAAGGAAAACTTTGCTGCCGGTCAGTCCTGGGTGGATCTGGGAACGTTTCAAAACGCCGACGGAGTAGACGATTTCTACGGTTTCTTCTTCAATGTGAACGTCAAGTCTCTGGTCTGGTACGTGCCCGAAAACTTCGAAGACTTTGGGTATGAAGTGCCCGAAACCATGGAAGAGTTCAAAGCTCTGATGGATCAGATGGTCGAAGACGGTGAAACGCCCCTATGCGTCGGTCTGGCCTCGGGTGGCGCAACGGGTTGGCCCGCAACGGACTGGGTCGAAGACCTTATGCTGCGCACGCAACCACCAGAAGTCTATGATCAATGGGTTTCCAACGAGATCAAGTTCGATGATCCCCGCGTCATCGCTGCGATTGAGGAATATGGCAGCTTTACCCGCAATGACGAATATGTGGTTGGTAATGCAGACGACACGGCGGCAATTGACTTCCGGGACAGCCCCAAGGGTCTATTCGATAGCCCGCCGGCTTGCATGATGCATCGGCAAGCGTCGTTTATTCCCGCCTATTTCCCTGAAGGCACGGAATTGGGGGTGGACGCTGACTTCTTCTATTTCCCGGCTTACGCCGAAAAAGACCTGGGCACACCAGTGCTCGGGGCAGGGACACTGTTCACGATCACGAACCCGAACCCGGCCACCGAAGCATTCATGGAGTTCCTGAAGACGCCATTCGCTCATGAGATCATGATGTCGCAGGATGGCTTCCTGACGCCCCACCTGGGTGCAGACCCCGAGAACTACTCGAATGATTCACAGCGCGGACAGGGTGAAATCCTGACCAACGCAACAACCTTCCGCTTTGACGGGTCTGACCTGATGCCGGGTGCGGTTGGGGCAGGTACTTTTTGGACGGGGATGGTCGATTACTCTTCGGGTGCAAAAGATGCAGCCACCGTGGCACGTGAAATCCAGGCATCCTGGGACGCAGCCAAGTGACCAACTCATGGGGCGGTCCTAGGGCCGCCCCACTTGCCAAACGGATGGGCGCACCATGACACCCGCACTTCAAGGCCTGCTGACGATCGCTATCGGCGTGTCGGGTTGCGTAGGCTACTTCTACTTTTCCAACCAGTTTCTGGACAAAATCCTGTTTCCGCCGCGTGGTCCGAATGCGGGCCGAAACATCAACCGCGCGAACTTGATCCGTCCATGGTTGTTCCTGTTCCCGGCGCTTGCTGCGCTGGGGCTTTATCTGGCGTATCCGGTGGTTGAAACCTTGCGCCTTTCGCTTACGGAACGTGTGCCCGGTGGCGGATACCGATGGGTTGGCCTGGACAACTATACCCAAATGGCGGCTGAGCCGAAGTTTTGGGAAGCCATGCGCAACAACATGTTCTGGTTGATTGTCGTACCAGCCATGTCAACGGCTTTTGGTCTTCTCGTGGCGCAACTGACTGACCGCATCCGCTGGGGCAACTTTGCCAAGTCCTTGATCTTCATGCCGATGGCCATTTCGTTTGTTGGTGCATCGGTGATCTGGAAACTGGTTTATGACGCGCGAACAGCTGAACAAGACCAGATAGGAATCCTGAACGCGCTGTACATCTTCTTCGGCGGCACCGAACCCAACACGTGGTTAACAATTCCCTTCTGGAACAGTTTCTTTCTGATGGTTGTCCTGATCTGGATTCAGACGGGTTTCGCCATGGTCATTCTGTCGGCGGCCTTGCGCGGTATTCCCGAAGAAACCATCGAGGCGGCCATTTTGGATGGGGCCAATCCCTTTCAGATCTTCTTCAAGATCAAGGTGCCGCAGATCAAAACCACAATCCTTGTTGTTTGGACGACGATCACGATCACCGTTCTCAAAGTGTTCGACATCGTCTTTGCCATGACCAACGGCCAGTGGGAGACGCAGGTGCTGGCAAACTACATGTATGACAAGCTTTTCCGCGCCAATGACTGGGGCGTCGGGTCGGCCTCGGCCATGGTGATCATGTTGCTTGTTGCGCCGATCCTCGTCTGGAACGTGCGCAATGCACGCAAGGAGATGGAGTAAGCCATGAGCGATATCGCAGGAACGAAACCCGCGCTCAGATGGGTGGTGCATCTGTCAGTCGTCTTTCTTGTGGCCCTTTGGGTCATCCCCACGCTTGGCTTGCTGATTTCGTCCTTTCGGACGGCAGATCAGATATCGTCCAGCGGCTGGTGGCGGTCGCTGTTCCCCTCCGAACAAAACCTGACCCTTCGCAGTGCCGCACCGGAGACGCAGGTGCTGGAAAACGGAGTGTATGTCATTCAGGGGGCGTTGTTCGGAGAAGATGAGCAAGCAACGATTTCCAGATGGGGTATCAGTTCGCGCGAGGTAGATGCGTTTGAGCCGGGCCAAACAGCAAAACTGCGGCGAGGTGGCACGATCACGGTGGATGCGGTTGGCAACTACCGGATGGAGAACACCGAAGAGTTCACAGGTGATCGCGGCGCACGCATCTTTGTTACGGCCGAATTGCCGCCCGAGTTCACTTTAAAAAATTACCAAAAGGTTCTTCTGGATCAAAGCAGTACAGACAGCATGGCCAAGGCGTTCTTCAACACGCTGACAGTGACTATCCCAGCGACCATAATCCCGATTCTGGTTGCCGCCTTTGCAGCTTATGCGCTGGCGTGGATGGATTTCCCCGGACGGGCCTTGCTGATCGCGGCCGTTGTTGGCCTTTTGGTCGTGCCGCTTCAATTGGCCTTGATCCCGTTGCTGAAATTTCACCTCAATATCGGGATCGGTAAAGGATACCTGGGCGTCTGGCTTGCGCATACAGGGTTTGGGATGCCCCTGGCGATTTACCTGCTGCGTAATTACATGGCTGGATTGCCGCGTGATCTGATCGAAAACGCCCGCGTCGACGGCGCCACCGAGTTTCAGATCTTTACCAAACTGATCCTGCCACTCAGCTTCCCGGCGCTGGCGTCTTTCGCAATCTTCCAGTTCCTGTGGACATGGAATGACCTGCTTGTTGCCAAGGTTTTCCTGATCGACGCGACCGGCCAGACAACCGTGATGACGAACCGCATCGTCGAGTTGCTGGGTACACGTGGCGGCAATTGGGAAATCCTTGCGACCGCTGCCTTTGTCTCGATCTTCGTGCCGCTGGTCGTCTTCTTCGCAATGCAAAAATACCTGGTCCGCGGCCTGTTGGCCGGATCTGTCAAATAGAGGCGTCTGATGAACGTGCAGAACAACCTTGAACAATGCAAAGCAACGAAACTGTCTTCGGACTGGTGGCGCGGGGGGGTGATCTATCAGATCTACCCACGCAGTTTTCAGGACAGCAACGGCGATGGGATCGGCGATCTGAAGGGCATCACTGCGCGACTGGACTACATCGCCTCTCTGGGCGTTGATGCAATCTGGATCTCGCCGTTTTTCAAATCGCCGATGAAGGATTTTGGCTACGATGTCAGCGATTACCGCGATGTCGATCCCATGTTCGGGTCGCTGGCGGATTTCAAAGAGCTTCTGGATCAGGCCCATGCGAAGGGTCTGAGGATCATGATTGATCTGGTTCTGTCGCATACATCAGATCAGCACCCTTGGTTCAGCGAAAGCCGCAGCAGTCGAGAGAACCCGAAATCCGACTGGTATGTTTGGGCGGACCCCAAACCGGATGGCACGCCTCCGAACAACTGGCTTTCGATCTTCGGCGGCTCGGCCTGGCAATGGGATGCCCGACGCCTGCAATATTATCTGCACAACTTCCTGACATCGCAGCCGGATCTGAATTTCCACTGTCCGGCTGTTCAGGATGCGTTGCTGGACGTGGCGCGGTTCTGGCTTGATCTGGGTGTGGATGGTTTTCGGCTGGATACCATCAATTTCTATTTCCACGACAAGGCGCTGCGCGACAATCCCGCGCTGCCGATGGATCAACGCAACGCCACGATCGCACCGGCAGTGAATCCTTACAACCATCAGGATCACCTATTTTCAAAAAGCCAGCCCGAGAACATCGCCTTCCTCGAACGACTGCGGGCTTTGACGGACGAATATGAAGGCCGAGCTTGCCTGGGCGAGGTCGGAGATGCGCAGCGCGGGCTCGAGGTCATGGGCGAGTACACATCTGGGGATAAACGGATGCACATGTGCTATGCCTTCGAATTCCTGGAAAACCGCGCATTGACAGCCGCTTACACCAGGCACGTTTTTGATCAGTTAGAGGCGAAGGCAGGGGACGCGTGGCCATGTTGGGCGTTTTCCAACCACGACGTGCAGCGTCACGTCTCGCGCTGGAATTTGGACGACGCCGCGGCCCGCCAGCACGCGGTTCTGATGATGTGCCTGCGCGGCTCTGCCTGCCTCTATCAGGGCGAGGAGCTGGGCCTGCACGAAGCGGATGTGCCGTTCGAGAAACTGCAAGACCCTTATGGCATCGAGTTCTGGCCCGAATACAAGGGCCGCGACGGCTGCCGCACACCGATGGTTTGGGCGGCACAAGATGAACAATCGGGTTTCAGCACCGCAGAACCCTGGCTGCCGGTTAGCGCACAGCAGGCCGGGCATGCGGTAGACCGATTGGAGGCGGATCCACATTCGATGTTGAATCACTACCGTCGCGCCATTGCCTTGCGGCATGCGCATCCTGCTTTGGCAATGGGGGCGCAGACCGGGATGACAGAAACGGGTTCGGTTCTGTCTTTTGTACGTGAGGATTCACATGAGCAGATATTCTGTGCGTTCAATCTTGGTGCAGACACTGCCGAGTTCAAACTGCCCGAAGGCGGTTGGCAGGTCATGGGTCAGGACTTGGGCGGTATTGAGGGAAGCGGCAACGTTATCCTGAACGCGGCGCAGTTCATCCTGATGTTTAGGAAAAAGGGATAACGAATGTCTGAACTCAACCTTACAGATGTCGCCAAGTCCTATGGCCCTGTCGATGTTTTGAAGAACATCAATCTCGACATTGAACAGGGCGAACTGATCGTTTTTGTTGGTCCTTCCGGATGTGGCAAGTCCACCCTGTTGCGGATGATCGCTGGGCTGGAGAAGATTACAGGCGGCACGCTGGAAATTGAAGGGCAGGTTATGAACGATGTTCCGCCTGCACAGCGGGGCATCGCGATGGTGTTCCAAAGCTACGCCTTGTATCCCCACATGACCGTTCGCGAAAACATGGCCTTTGCCCTGAAAATTGCAAAAATGCCCGCAGCCGAGATTGATGCTGCCGTAGATCGTGCCGCTCAAATCCTTCAGCTGGAACCATTCCTGGACCGCCTGCCAAAAGCTCTTTCCGGGGGCCAACGTCAAAGGGTTGCCATCGGACGCGCGATTGTACGTGACCCAAAGGTGTATCTGTTCGACGAACCCCTCTCAAACCTCGACGCAGCACTTCGGGTGGCCACACGGATTGAGATCGCGCGCCTGAAAGAGGCTATGCCTGACAGCACCATGATCTACGTGACCCACGATCAGGTCGAGGCCATGACTCTGGCCAGTCGGATCGTGGTTTTGGCCGACAAGGGCATCGCGCAGGTCGGGACACCGCTCGAGCTTTATGAAACTCCAGACAACGAGTTTGTTGCGCAGTTCATCGGGTCGCCCTCCATGAACCTGCTGTCCGGCACAATCACTGGAACCGGCGAAACGACAACCGTTGAACTGTCATCAGGCGGGATTGCAAAGTCCGCGGTTCCAACTGAAGACAGTGACCTGGGTAAAAAGGTTAATATCGGGGTGCGTCCCGAAGACTTGGCCACGACAAAGGAAACCGCGATTCTGTCCGGGAAAGTGGATTTTACCGAAGCCCTAGGCGAAGTCACGTTGCTGTATTTTGAGCAAGCCGATGGTGCGGATGCGGTGATTGCGAAACTGCCGGGGATTCAGCGAAACCTGCGTGGCCAGACAGTCTCGGTCACCGCCGCACCGGATAAGGTGCATCTGTTCCACAACGGATTATCCATGCGCAATTAGCAACGAAATGCAGTTCTTGACAGAGTTGCATTTTGCGTTTCACCATATTTGAAACGTTTCAATGGTGAAGAATGAGGGTATCAGCGCAGCTTTACACGATCCGGCAATGCGGTGACCTCGCGGACCAACTGAAGTTGGTTTCCGTTTGTGGGTTTTCGGATATCGAAACCACCGGGCTGCATGACATGACACCGCAAGAGATGGCACGTATCGTCCATCAATCAGGTCTTAACCTTCGTTCTGCACATTTCGATTGGGAGGAGTTCAACGAGCGTTTCGACGACATCGTTGAAGTACTGCATCTTTTGGAATGCCAGGTGGCGGTCATGCCTTGGCTGGCGCCACAGGCGCGGCCCGGCACTGTCGAGGGATGGAAGGCAGTGTCGGGCCAGTTGTCCGATTGGGCAGATCGACTGAGGGATCACTGCATCAGTCTAGCCTACCACAACCACGACTTTGATCTGAATGGCGAGCCGGGTGAAACGCCTCTTGATCAGATTCTCGCGCAGGGAAACATCTATTGGCAGCCTGATATCGGTTGGCTCGTTGCGGCGGGTCAGTGCCCAGCTGATTTGATCACGCGACACGCGACACGCATCCTGTCTGTCCACGCAAAGGACGTGGACCCGCAGGGCGGATCAGGTGACGGGCGTTGGCGTGATCTGGGTGAGGGTGTTGTCGATTGGGACGCCACGTTACGAGCCCTTCTAAGGACCAAGTGCACCGACCTTTTTGTCGAGCATGATGAAACCGCAGATCACAAGCGTACTTTGCAAACAGGCCGGTCGTTTTTGACTGAACAGCTTGAGGGTATCGGCTGATGGCGCGGGCAACGATCAAATCGATTGCCAAAAAAACCGGCTATTCAGTCGGAACAGTGTCAAACGCCCTGCGCGGAGCCCCTTCGGTAAAGCGCGAAACGCGGGAAGAAATTCAGAACGCGGCTTCCGAGCTTGGGTACCGGGTCAATCTGGATGGCCTGAAACTGCGCACCAATAAATCCTACAGGATTGCGGTATTGGTCAGCGTTTCAGACAACGCCGCTGATGAGTGGGAGGGTGTGGAGTTTACGAGGATCTTGGCCGGAATATCCGACGCGGTTCAGGGATCTCGCTATCAGTTGAGCGTCTTCAGCATACGAGATGGCGACGCCGCGCTGCGGACCCTTCACACTATCGTGCAGGAAGGGTTGGCAGATGGGGTGATCTTTTCCGGAACACGGGTGAATGACCAGCGTATCGCCTATCTGCAAGATAAAGGTTTTCCGTTTGTCACATACGGCATGAGCGACAGTGTCGAACCGCATCCCTACGTGGATCTCGACAGTCAGGCTGCCGCTTTTGATGCGACGGCTCGGCTGCTGGCATTGGGGCACAAGCGGATTGCGCTTATCAACCCGCCGGATGACCTGATCTATGCGCACCAGCGTCGCCAGGGATATTCAGATGCTCTGTCGGCAGGTGGCATAGAGTTTGACCCGGCACTTGTTTTCCCCGGCCCGACCACCGCGAAAACCGGGCAAAGGGCCTTTGCGGCGCTCATGCGAATGCGCAACCGACCAAGCGCCATTATTTGCGCCAACGAGGCGATGACCCTTGGCGCCTTGTCCGGAGCCGCCGATATGGGTGTTCAAGTCGGCAGGGATGTCGTCCTAATTTCAAACGACGACCTGAAACTCAGCCAGTATTTCGTCCCCCCGCCCAGCACCTACTATTTGCCGATTGGCGAGACCAGCCGCCTGCTGGGTGAATTCATGCTAAAAGCACTGGACGGCGTTGATCCGTCCGAAACTCAAAAAAAGATCAGGGCCACATTGATCGAGCGACAACCTGACACCCCGGCGCCGGGTACGGCGCAGACCAACTGAGCCAACAGAGGAGAAACCGAACATGTTCAAAAACCTATTAGCCGCTGCAACGCTTGCAATGCTGACAGCGTCGGCGGCTTTTGCCGCCGATCTGGAAGGTCGCGTACTCAAGATCGGAACGGATGCAACCTACCCCCCGATGGAAACCGTCGACGAAACAACCGGTGAAATCGTAGGCTTTGATGTCGATGTGATGAATGCAATCTGCGAAAAGATCAATTGCGTTCCGAATTTCGTAAACACCGCCTGGGACGGCATATTTGCAGCGCTTCAGCAGGGTGAATTCGATCTGGTCATCTCGGGCGTATCGATCACGCCCGAGCGTGAAGAGACTATGGACTTTTCCGAACCTTACATCGTTGTCAGTCAGGCCATTTTGCTGCAGGTCGACAACGCGGATATGACGCTTGAGGATTTCAAAGCGGGTGGCCAGAAACTGGCGGCACAAACCGCGACGACTAATGCTCAGCTGGCGGAAGAGCTTGTGGGGCGCGGGAATGTCAGCCTCTACGACAACTTTTCGGCGGCTATTCTGGCGCTGCAGAACGCAGACGTGCAAGGGGTGATCATTGATGGTACGTCCGCCGCTGCCTACGAGCAGGAGTTTGCCGGAGAGCTGACCGTAGGCATCACAGGCCTGCAATCGGATCCATTGGGTATCGTGTTTCAGGAAGGTGACCCGACGGTGGATGCAATTGATGCCGGTCTCGCAGCCATTCAGGAAGACGGCACGCTGGACACGCTGAAAGCCAAATACTGGGGCACAAACTGATCCTTCAAGCCCTTTTGGGCCCGGCGGCTGAGGTTGCCGGGCCATGTTTCAGCGGAGAAGTACTATGTCGCGTCTCAGCACGATCCGCCCGAGCAATCTTGTGTTGCTCGCAGCCGCTCCCTTCATCTTCTATCTATTCGCCACGTCTTCGAAATACCTGCGATCTTTGATTGCAATTCTGGGGATCGGCAACAATGCAGGGCCTGTTTTCGTCGGCTTTCTGCTGATCGTCTCGGTTGCAATCCTGGGATATCTCTGCGCTCGGTATGCACGTTTTACAAATCATGCCCCGGGCTGGTTGCGCGTTTCCGCCTTAGCGGCGCTGCCCGCATCAATTGCGCTTTTGGTCTCAAGCTTCGTATCTCCACAGCTTTTGATGCCCTTCGTGGAATCCGTTTTCTTTCACTCGCTCAGCGAGAACACATCAACCCTTATCGACAGGTCCAGTCAGGCGTGGGTGTTGTATCCCGAAGTCGTGACCCAGGTTCAAACAGGTCTGCAAGTTCTTCTGGCAGTATACGCAGCCGTTGTCGCCTTGTGTCTGCTGTCGGCGCGGTTGCAACCCCCTTGGCGCTGGCGCGTTCTACTGGGGCTGGAATGCCTTACAGGTGCGGTTTTGTTTTATCTGATGTTCATGGCCCACTGGCAGTTCGCCACAGGCGTAGCCATTACATTCCGCGCAGCCATCTTCGCCTATATCTTCTCGGCCATTCTGGGACTGATCTGGGTGGGGTTGCAGTCGTTCAAACCAAAGGCACGTACCACGATCTTGTATGGCTCGATCAGCCTGACATTGCTTGCAATATCAGCCTTTTTCTTCATGCAGCCGCAGGTCAGTTACGTTCTGGTCGGAAGCACCGAAGGGCGCATCGCCATTGTACGTGGCACGCCACAGGCGCAGGCTGATGTCATCCGGTTCGGCGAGTTCGAAGGTGCCGGCGACCAGCAATACCGCATACGCAGTGCCACTGATCCTGTCGCGGCTTTGGAGCAGATAGAAACCGTCGACAGCGTGTCCGGAGCCTTTGTGCCAGTAGACGCTCACACACAAGGCTATCCGATTCTATGGCAGACAGTTTTCTTGCCTGACAAATACAGAAATCCCGCGCTGGCCTTCGCCGTTTTTGGCTTTTTGCTACTCACGCTGACCATCGGCGGCGCACAGCACAAGCTGCATCCTTTGGCGGTCGGGGCTGAATTCTTTGTGGACACGATACGCGGCATTCCGATGCTGGTGATCATCCTTTATATCGGTCTGCCTTTGGCGGGCGCGGTCAAGGATGCCACTGGGGGCGGCATTGATATGACCAACATGACACGCGGGATCATCGCGATTTCGGTAGGGTACTCGGCCTATATGGCCGAAATATTCCGATCGGGGATTGAGGCTATTCCCAAAGGGCAATTGGAAGCGGGCAGTTCCCTGGGTTTGTCCCGCTGGCAGACAGCGCGGTTGATCGTTTTGCCTCAGGCCTTGCGGATCGTAACCCCACCTCTGGGAAATGAGTTTATCGCGATGATCAAGGACACCTCGTTGCTGTCCATCCTGTCCGTCCGCGACATGACCCAAAGGATGCGAGAGTTTCAGGCAGCAAGCTTTCTGCCATTTGCGCCGTTCAACACGGCGGCAATTCTGTACGTGGTACTCACCCTCGGTTGCGCAAGCTTCCTGAAATGGATCGAACGGCGCACGGCAAAGGATAGCAGATGAGCAAACTGGAGCTTGGGGTTTGCTACTATCCCGAACAATGGGGCCCGTCCCAGTGGCGCAGTGACGCCGCGCGGATGGCCGAGATGGGTTTGGATTGGGTTCGGATCGCCGAGTTCACCTGGGGTCTGATTGAACCGGCACGCGGTCAGTTTCGCTGGGACTGGCTGGATGAAGTCATTGAGGTTCTGGGGCAGGCCGGCCTGCGGGTCATGATGTCGACGCCAACGGCTGCACCTCCCAAATGGCTGATTGATGAGCACCCCGAAATCCTGCCGGTTGGCCCGGACGGTGGGGTCAGAGGGTATGGGTCGCGCAGACATTATTGCTTTTCCAGTGACGTATATCTGGCCGAGGCGCACAGAATAGCGACGGAATATGCCGCCAGATATGGCCAGAACCCTCATGTCCATGCCTGGCAGATCGACAATGAGTACAACGACCACGACACCGCTCTCAGCTATTCTGATGCTGCACGGGCAGGCTTTCGGCGCTGGCTGGCACAACGATACGGCACAATCGACGCACTGAACGAGACCTGGGGGACCGTGTTTTGGGGGACCTGCTATTCCGGCTTTGACCAGATTGAACTGCCCAACGGTTTGGTCGCCACACCCAACCCCACGCATGCGCTGGATTTCATGCGCTATTCCTCGGATCGGGTACGGCTGTTCAACAAGACACAGGTGGATGTACTGCGAAAACACGCGCCGGGTCGCGATATCACGCACAACTTCATGGCCGGCAGTTTCGAGTTTGATCACCACGCAGTGGCCGCAGATCTGGATGTCGTCGGCTTTGACAGCTACCCGCTGGGCAATCTGATGGGCTCAACCCTGTCAGAGACAGAAAAGCGCCGCTATCTGCGGACCGGTGCGCCAGACTATCAGGGGTTTCATTGCGATTTGTATCGCAGTCAGGGGCAGGGTCGGATGTGGGTGCTGGAACAGCAACCGGGGCCGGTGGACTGGGCGGCTCAGAATCCTTCTCCGGCAGAGGGAATGGTTCGGCTTTGGACGTGGGCAGCTTATGCCCATGGCGCGCAAGCTGTGATGTTCTTTCGATGGCGACAGGCAAAGTTCGCGCAGGAACAATACCATACAGCTTTGCTGCGCGCGGATGGTAGTGCCGATCAAGCCGCTCTTGAGCTGGTTCAGGTTGTGAAAGATTGCGAAAACTTGCCGCCGACGACGCGCAGGAAAGCCTCGGTGGCGATGATGCTGGATTACGCTTCGATCTGGGCGGCCGATATCCTGCCGCATGATGATCACTTTCCCAATTCCCATATCTTTCGCGAATGGTACACTGCCTTGCGCAGTCTGGGGGTGGACATTGATTTTGTGGGGCCCGAGGATGGCCTGGACGGTTACGCCCTGATCGTACTTCCGCAAAGCATGATTGTGACCCCGGATCTGGCCGCAAGACTTGATGCTTCCGGGGCAAAGCTTTTGATTGGCGCCCGGTCCGGCAGCAAAACGCCGCAAATGCACACCCCTTCAAATCTGGCCCCGGGTGCGCTGGCAAACTTGACCGGCGTTCGTATTGCCCGCGTCGAATCGCTTCCTGATATCGCGCGGGAATCCGTACAACTGCAAAACGGTCAGCTCTTTGACTTTAGTGGGTGGCGCGAAATCGTCGAGACCGAGGAAAATGTCCTGGCCCGCTTCAAAAGTGCCTACTGTGACGCCAGCCCAGCGGTCATCCGGTCAGATCGCGCAACATATCTGGCCATGGTCCCCAGCGGTGCGCTCTTGCGGGTGATTATGCGGGATGTCCTGGAATGGGCGGGGCTGAAGCCTCTGGACTGCGATCCCGACATGCGCTTAACCCGGCGCGGTACGTTGCATTTTGCCTTCAATTTTGGTGACATGTCCAAACCCCTGCCTGAAGGTGGAGCGCGACGCATGCTGATTGGCTCTGATCCGGTCGGTGCGCACGATTTCACTGTTTGGCAGGAAAACTAACGCCCTGAAATTCAACCAAAACGTGTCAAGAATCAAAACTGGACATAAGAATTCCGCAAACTGTCACTTTTGGACTGACGAACGGGCACAGAAAGTCCTATGAATAAAAAACAATAACGAACTAATCCAACAACGGGAGAACACTTATGACTAAACATTCGACTCTTTCGAGACGCTCTGTGCTGAAAAGCGCGGGCGCCGCGGCACTTGCGGCACCCCTGTACAGCAAGAGCGCTCTGGCTTCGTCGGGCGAAATCAACATTCTAATGTGGTCGGATTATCTACCGCCCAGCTTCATCGAAGAGTTTGAGACCCTTACGGGAATCAAAGTGAACTACACCGGTATCGGCTCGAATGAAGAAATCATCAACAAGATGAAGGCCACCAAAGGTCAGGGCTTTGATATTGTTTCACCGACCAACAACCGCTCGCTTCAGTGGGAGCCGTTGGAGCTGTTGCAGCCTTTTGACATGAACAAGGTTCCGATCGATCTGGTGAACCCTGCCATGGCCAAGATTGGCACCGACGCTTGGGACTTTGGTGGTTCCGGTGCGCACTGGCTGCCGCATATCTGGGGTACAGAAGGCATCGCATATCGTACTGACTTGTGGCTGCCGGAAGGTGACGCTCCGTCGTATGGCGATGTGTGGTCGGAAGCGAACGCTGGCAAAACCATGGGCCGCGCGCATTCGATGATGCTGGGTGCAGGTCTTTACATGGAACGCGCTGGCGAAATGGAGCCGGGTTCGGTCTGGGCCGCGTACGGTGATGAAGACACCATGCGCAAGGTTTGGGGCCAGATCACCGACTGGTGCGTCGCCCGCAAGGATCGCATCAAGCTTATCTGGAACGATGCCGATACACAGAAAAACGGCCTGTTGAATGAAGGCGTTATTGTAGGTCAAACTTGGGACGGCCCGCCACTTGCACTGAAGTCCGCAGGCGAGCCAGTGCATTATCAGGCACCTGTCGAAGGTGCGATGGCTTGGGTGGATGGTATATCTATGCCGACTGGTGCTGCGAATATCGACCAGGTTTACGCCTTCATCGACTTCGCCTATCAGGCCAAGCCTGCCGGTGTTGCCATTGACAGCCACGGCTACAACTCGCCGGTGCTGGGTGCTGACCAATATTCCGGCGACACCTACAAGAAGAACTTTGCCGAAGCCTATCCGGGCGACTCGCTGGCCAACCTCAATCCGTGGCCGGCCGAAGCGCCTTGGTACGCCGAAACCCGGACCGAGTTCGTCAACAAATTCAAGAGCGCTTAAGCGTTCCGAATCTTCGCCCTCCGCTTTTGGCGGGGGGCCCCTTCTGCGCGCCGTCCCGGCGTGACGGACACTAATATGGTGTGGTGAAAACACGCACTTCAGGGAGAAACCAAAAATGAGTGCAGGGGTCGGAGTCGATCTGGAAAACCTGTGGATCCGTTTCGGTGACTTCGTCGCCGTGCGCGATGCAAACGTCAACATCAACGGAGGCGATTTCTTTTCGTTCCTCGGGCCATCCGGCTGCGGTAAAACAACCATACTAAGGGCTGTTTCGGGCTTTCTTGAACCGAGCGAAGGCAATGTTCTGATTGGCGGCAACAATATGCGCGGTATCGGGCCCAACAAGCGTCCGACAGCGCTGATCTTTCAGAATCTCGCTTTGTTCCCGCTGATGAAAGTCTGGGAAAACATTACGTTTTCCATGGAAATCAAAGGGGCCAGTGCTGCCGAGCGCCGCAGGCGTGCCGATGAGCTTCTGGACATGATTGCGTTGCCGGGGCAGGGAGACAAACTGCCAAGCGAATTGTCGGGCGGTCAGCGTCAGCGTGTGGCGATCGCTCGCGCTCTGTGCGCGGAACCGGACGTGCTGTTGCTGGATGAACCTCTGTCGGCGCTTGACCTGAAACTGCGCCAGCACATGCGGACCGAACTCCGTGAGATTCAGCAACGGGTCGGTATTACCTTTATCTACATCACGCACGATCAAGGCGAAGCGCTGACGATGTCAGACAATATCGCCGTCATGCGCGCCGGCGTGATTGACCAGATTGCCGACGGAAAAACGATCTATAACGATCCCAACACGGCTTTTGCTGCCTCTTTTGTTGGCGAAAACAATGTGTTCCGAGGAAAAGTCAAACAGGTGATGGGCACCGAAGCTTTGATCTCGACCAACCGCTCGGGTGATCTGGTGGCACGGATCTCAACTGCCAATCAGGGCAAGATGAAAGAAGGCGACGACGCGATGATGTTCATCCGACCCGAAGCCTTCGCCATTGCTCCTGAAGGGGCAACGGGAGATCATTTTGTCACTGCCCGGGTTAACCATGAAGAGTTCGAAGGAAACGCATTCAATATCTTTACCGAGGGTGAAGGCGGCAAGGAAATCAAGGTCTCGATCCCCAACCACGGGCAATCTTTCGACGATCACACCGGGCAGAACATCACGCTGGAATACGAAACGCATAATGCCGTCGTTGTTCCTGCCGGTGAACTGGCCGCAGAATAAGGGGATAAACTCATGCCCCATTTTCTGAAGGAATTCTTCAACCGCAACGGAACCGGTATGGGCTTGGCGATCCTGGGCCTGGTTCTGTTCTGGACCATCGGCCTGATCATCCTGCCGCAGCTGTCGATGCTGGATTTCTCGTTCCGTCCGAACCTTCCGCCGCCAGAGATTGGCGGCCCTAAGGACGTCTATACTCTGGAGAACTACAAATACTTGATCTATGGCCCGGAGGGCGGCAGTCAGGACTATAACACAGTCGACCTGAGGGTGTTCTTCCGAACCCTTGTGGCCGCTGTTTGTGTGACAATCTTTAACCTGATCATCTGCTACCCGATTGCCTACTATTTGGGTCAATCCGAAGGCAGCCATATCCGCATCTTCGCGATCATGCTGATCATTCCCTATTGGATTAACGAGATTCTGCGGGCCTTTGCGTTGCGCATAATCTTCGGTGAGACCGGGGTGCTGAACACGCTGTTCATGGGATTGGGTATCTGGGATGTGCCGTTTGATTTCATCCGCAATGACATCGCGCTCTATGCAGGTCTTGGGTATGCCTACATCCTGCTGATGATCTTCCCGATGTACAACGTCATTGAAAGTCTGGACAAAAACCAGATCGAAGCGGCACGCGATCTGGGTGCGCCGTGGTGGCGAATACACTGGCGTGTGGTCATTCCCTACGCCAAGCCTGGTATCAGCTCGGGTTGTACCATGGTTTTCATGTTGTCTGCCGGTGCGTTGGCTGCACCGCAGATTCTGGGCGGTCCGTCCAGCTTGTGGTTCACACAGCTGATTTATCAGCAATTCAATGACAACAACGACTGGCCACAAGGGGCCGCGTACGCGATCGTCCTGCTGGTCACTTGTATCCTGTTCGTGCTGGCCGTTATGCGCCTGTTCAAAGTGAACATGGGGGATATCGGGAAATGAACAATTCCTTCCTCCGTATAAGCATCTGGGTCTATCTGGCGATCTTCTTCCTGTACCTGCTGGGTCCATTGGTGATCATGTCGATCACTGCGTTCAACTCGTCCGGGTTCCCCCGGATGAGTCCGTGGGAATGCCTCACATTCCAGTGGTTCGGCGAGCTATTTCAGGATCAGCGGATCCTGAACGGTATTAAGAACTCGCTGATCATCGGTATTGGCACAGTCATCCTGTCAGTCGCCATGGGCCTGGCAGGCGCACTGTTGCTGACCCAGATCTGGCCAAAACTGCGTGCGACTTACTACACGATCATCATCGCACCGATCCTGATCCCCGGCGTGGTTCTGGGTATCTCGACGCTGGTGTTCTGGGACCGGATCAACCGGATGTTGGGATTGGGGGCAGACAGCTTCCTTTCAAATGGCATCTTCCTGACGGTGATCGGCCAATCCACCTTTATCGCCAGCTACTGCATGCTGGTGTTGGTGGCGCGTTTGCAGCGCTACGACATGGCGCTGACCGAAGCGGCGCTTGACCTTGGGGCCAGCCACGCACAGGCTTTCCGCAAGATCCTGCTGCCGTTCATGCGTCCGGCGATTGCATCAGCGGCAGTGTTGGCTTTCCTCGCATCGTTCGAGAACTACAACACCACCACCTTTACCTTCGGTGAATACCCGACATTGACGATCGAACTGGCTCAAAAGGTCCGTTATGGAATCACGCCCGCAATCTCGGCGCTGGCCTTCATCATCGTAGCGCTGACGGTTTTCTTTGCGCTCATGAACGAAGCCAAGCTGAAACGGCAGGAACTGGTGGCAGCAGCCCGCAAGAACGCAACGGTGGAAGAGCTTGCAGGTAAGATCAAACTGCCCAGCTTCTTTGCCGGTAACATGGCTGCCGTTCTACTGGTCGTTTTTGCCGTCGCAACGATCACCGTGGTTGGAACGGCGGCGACCTATAATCCTGCGCAGTGTATCGCCGATATTCGTGAGCAAAAGCAGTTGGAAGCGGAACAGCGGATCCAGGAGTTGCGCAAACAGCGTGAGGAACGTCGCAAGCAGCAAGAAGCTCAAGAGGCCGAACAGGGTGGCGGACAAACCGCGCCAAAACCATCCAATAACAGCGGCTTTGGCAATGTGTTCGCCCCAAATTCTCTGGGTGGTGATGAAAACGAAGGCGAAGATGGTGCTTCTGAAACTGAAACCGCGCCAACTGGTAATAGTGGTTTCGGAGGGGTGTTTGACCCCAACAGCCTGCAAAGCGATGAATAGCTGTACAGGTTCATAGCCTTGGCATCCGCCCGGACTGACTTCAGGTCTGTTCGGGCGGGTTGCGTTTAAGGATTTTGACGTCACAGCCTTCGACGGTGTGTCCGTTCCAATCCACCGGTCCTGCGTTGTAGTTGATCAGGAAGTCATGATTGGCCGTCTCACGCAATCGCAGGCCTTGCGGCATCGTGCGCAATGTCAAATCGGCTTCTTCCGCAGCCATGGCTATCACACGGTCCCAAAGGTCTTCATCCGGGAAACCTGCCAAGTACCACATTCCATCTCCGGCCTTGAGCGCAGATGTTCCGTCTTCGAAACTCAGCAGATCTTCAGCTTCTCCTGATAGCCGGTCGATCCAATGCCGCGCCGCGCCTCCTCCACGAACCTTAAGGTGAATTGCAGGTGGCAGAGTTTCTACCAGATCGACGTTGCAGTCTATCATGCTCAGACCGGGTCGACCGTTGTCAGGAATTTGAAAATCTCGGGTGATCGCACCACTGCGTGGCCCCAGAACCGCAAGATCGCACCTGTTTGCCAGGTGTTGTTCCAACTCAGGTTCTATTCTAGCCAAACCGGGAGCAAGGATCAGACTGTAACGAGCGGAAATGTCGTTCGCCGAAACAAAGTCGACAGACAAACCGGCACGACGCAGCGCACGATATGCTGAAAAAACCAATCGGAAATAATCAAAACCCGCGCCTTGCGGTTGCGTCGACCACGCCCAATCCGAAGCATAATCGAATAGAATTGCCACCTTGGCCTGTACCTGTTGCACCGCACCCAACTTTTTCAGATTGTCTGCGGTCTGGCGGGCCTCTGCCAGTGCGGGTGCAGGGTGATTGTTCGATGTCAGCAAGCCGGCATGCATCTGCTCTTGTGCAAACGGGGCTTGTCGCCAGCGGAAATAGCTTACCACCTCAGCGCCATGAGCCACAGCCTCAAGCGTCCACAGGCGTACCATTCCAGGAAGAGGTGCCGGGTTGTACGGGGCCCAATTCACCGGACCGGGTTGTTGTTCCATCACCCACCAACGGCCACGCCCTATGACACGGTAAAGATCATGATGAAACGCCTGCATGTCCGGATCGCCCTGTTGCAAATAGGCGGTCTTGTGCGCTTCGTCGGCTTCCAGCCGGTCCGATAGAAAACCGATCGGATAACTGTCCCAGGTGGCGATATCCAGATCCGCGCCGACCTTGAAATGGTCGAAGTCCAGAACACGTCCCATGTAATTGTGCAAAAGCGGCGCATCGGTCAACGGTCGCAGCGTATCCACCTGAGCCCTGTTGAATGCTGCGACCTGATCCGAACTGAAGCGCCGGAATGCAAGCACATGAGCCGGGTTCGGCTCGGTCACGGTTTGATTGGGCAGGTCGAATTCGTTGAAGGTGCGATATTCCATCGACCAGAACACATTGCCCCACGCCCGGTTCAGCGTTTCAACGCTGTCGTACCGCTCGGCCAGCCAATGGCGAAACGCCTGTTGGGCAGCTGCGCTGTAGCTGAGAGTGGTGTCGTGACACCCATATTCGTTGTCAATCTGCCAGGCGACCACATGCGGGTTCTTACCGTACCGTTCACCCAATATCCGGGCGATGCGGGTACATTCGGCGATATAGCCTTGATGGCTAAAGCAGTAATGCCGCCGGGATCCGAACTTGCGCGGGTTGCCGTTTTCATCGGCGGCCAGCATGTCCGGGTGTTTGTCCAACATCCAGCGCGGCGGCGTTGCTGTTGGCGTGCCCAGCACGACCTTCAATCCGGCTGCACCGAGAGTCTCAATCGCGCGATCCAGCCAATCGAATTGTAAAACGCCGGACTGCGGCTCGATGCGACTCCACGCGAACTCGCCAATGCGCACCCAAGTCAGGCCTGTTTCGACCATTTTCGCGGCATCGTCGGCCCACATCGCCTCTGGCCAATGCTCAGGATAGTAACAAACACCCAGTTCCGGCTTCATAAGATGACCTTGTGTTCTGCCTGGCCCTGACCTGCATTTCGCGCGGCAAATGTCATGCCGTTGGTCGGTTGGTTTTCTATTGCTTCCGCGCTCAACCCCTGACGGGCCGTTGTGCAGAAAAGCGTATTTAGTTCATCGCCCCCGAAGGCGGGGCATGACGTATGTAATGCGTCATATGCAACGGCCTTCAGAAATGTGCCGTCGGCTGTGTACGCCGCGATCCGGCTGGCGCCCCATTGTGCGATCCAGATATTCCCCTGGGCATCAATGACCGCACCATCCGGGTTCAGACCTTCTTTGCGCAAATCCAGAAAAACTGCGCTGTCGTCTTCCGGCCACCCGGTTTCGGCGTTCAGACGCCAGCGCCTGACTTGTTTCGTTGCGGTGTCGCAGAAATAGGCCACCGAACAATCGGGGGCAAAACAGATCGCATTGGAGATTGTTACATCCGGAACCAATGGTCTCAACTCACCTTTCCAGAACCGATAGATTGATCCAGCCCCGGGTTCCGCCTGCTTGCCCATTGTCCCGATCCAAAACCCGCCCCAAGGGTCAGCGCGGCCATCATTTGAACGGGTGACGGGGTTGTCAGCTTCCAGAGACACAATCAAATTCCGCTTACCGGATAGCAAATCAAAACGCCAAAGACCGGTTTCAGAAGCCATTAGAAGTGTATCGCGGTCCACCCAGCCCGCAGCCGAGACGTGTTCATCGAAGCTCCAGCTTTTTGGCGTACCCCGCTCGCGGGTCATCAGACGTTTGCCGATGATATCGAACCAGAAAAGCTGACGCCTTTCAGGATGCCACAACGGGCCTTCGCCCAACTCGCAGGGGCGGTCGTCAAAGATGATGCTCATCCGGCGGCCTCATCAAAGGCCGTTACGATATGCCGGGCGCGCTCTGCGATTTCGGCGACATCTATACCGGGTTTGTAAAGTGCAGAGCCTATCCCAAAGCCATCTGCGCCCGCTTTGATCCATTGCGCGAAATTGTCGGGTCCGGCACCGCCAACGGCAAAAACAAGCGAGCTTGTGGGCAAAACCGGGCGTAACGCGGCCAAACCCGCCGGACCAGCCATCACCCCTGGGAACAGCTTCAACCCGGTGGCCCCGGCCTTGAGGGCCGCGAAAGCTTCGGTTGGGGTGTAAACCCCCGGCCAGCTTTGCAGGCCCAACGCGACTGATCGCTTGATAACCTCTGCATCATAGTTGGGCGATACGATCAATTTACCACCAGCAGCCGACACAGCGTCCACCTGATCGACTGTCAAAACAGTGCCCGCGCCGATCAGGGCCTGATTTCCAAACGCATCAACCAAAGTGCCGATACTGTCGAGCGGGTCCGGAGAATTGAGCGGCACTTCGATCCGGTCGATGCCGGCATCAATAATGGTGCGGCCAACGGCTTTGGCTTCTTGCGGCTTTAACCCGCGCAATATGGCGATGATGGGACGGCTCATGCGGTTTGCCTTGTCATGTTTCGCGCCAACGCAAGCCCGGCCAGTGTCGCCTCGGTAGCGTTTGCAGTTTCTACAAATGCGCCTTGCCGTTGCAGGGCTGTTGCATATGTCCGCGACACGCCTTCCGCTCCGATAATGGCCAGCTGTTGCCCCAGCCAATACGGACGTGTCGCGGCCAGTTCGGCCCCGATCAACAATCCTGAAAGGCGCGCGCGCGCGGTGGCTTTGGCCTGACCTTGCAACAAGTCCGCGGCTCTCAGGCTAAAAAGACGGGCAGCCAATTGTTCGGGCTTTGAAAACGTATCTGCAACTGCGTCGGCGAAGGCGTTTTCGTCCCAGCCCGGACCTACAGAGTGTCGTAGTACGGACTGACCACACAGCAGGTCGAACAACTCACCCGTCATGAAAGTACGAAAGCTTACAACCTCGCCAGCACTCACCTGAACCCATTTCGTGTGGGTGCCGGGCAGGCAGATGACGCCGTCCCAATTCTGACGCGCGCCCAGAAATCCAGCAATTTGGGTTTCCTCACCCCGCATCACATCCGGCGGGGTTGTCTGTTTCAGGCCGGGTATGACAAAGGCCCGGATACGCGGGTCTGATCCGGGAACGCGGATCGGGACATCCGGCAAGGGGTCCGACGGCACGGTCGAATAAGGTGCTTCCACCCAGCCTTGGCGTGCGCCGACCATTCCGCAGGCGACCACATCCACCGGCGCGCCGGGCAACCAGTTTTCGATCAAATCCAGTAGGGCGGCTTGAAACCCGTCGGGTCCGACATGCGCCATCCCCTTGTCAGATTGCGCATGGTCCAGCGCGGTCGCACCCTGCATGGCCCAGGCCCGTAAGTGAGATGTTCCCCAGTCGACGGCGATCCACTCAGTATTCATAACATCACCCCGAAACCACAACGCCACCATCAACAGCCATACATTGCCCGGTCATCGCATGGCTGGCCCTGGACGCCAAAAAAAGTGTTGGTGCTATCATATCCTCGGGCTTCAGGTGCTCTTTCAGACATTGCCGGTCCAAATGTGCCGCCAGATCCTCGGGTGTGGCCCATTTGTCCAACTGTTTTTCCGTCAGAACCCAACCGGGGGCCAGAGCATTTACCCGGATTTTTCTCGGCCCCAGTTCACGTGCCAATGACCGTGTCATCCCCGTAATCCCAGCATTCGAGGTCGTGTAGATCGGATAACCAGCATTGCCCATCATGTAACTGATCGAGCTGAAATTGATGATTGCCCCGCCATCTTTCATTTGCCGGGCGGCTTCCTGACACGCGAAATAATAGGCTTTCAGGTTCACCTCGATCATCCAGTCCCAGAATTCCGTCGTGGTTTCCTCAAGCGTATGACGTTGGTCGTTGGCAGCATTGTTCACCAAGACGTTCAAAGGGCCATGAGCCTCGGCAGCTTTGGCCATCGTCGCGTGCAGTAGTTCGGTGTCGGTCATGTCGCCTTGCAGGAACAGCGGCGCGCGGCCGTGCTTGTCGCGCATCTCTTCGACAAACCCGCTTGCATCCGACCGACCAATGAAGGCCACATTGGCCCCCTGTGCCATGAATCCATCTGTCAGCGCCGCACCAACGCCCGAGCCGCCGCCGGTGATATAGACGGAGGCTCCGTTCAGATCGTGGAATGTAGTTGGTTGGGTCATCAGTGACTCTCTCTGGTCACGAGGCGGGTGTCTTTGCCAACAAGGAAATCCAGATCCGCCCCCTGATCTGCTTGCAACACGTGGTCGATGTAAAGTTTTGCATAGCCGCGAGTGTAGTGCGGATCATCCGGCTGCCACGCAGCGCGGCGGGCGTTCAGTTCGTTCTCGTCCACAAGCAGTTCCAGTTCGCCGCTGCTGGCTGAAACACGGATGCGGTCTCCGGTTTTGACCAGCGCCAGCGTGCCACCCGCCTGCGCTTCGGGGCTGACATGCAAAATGACGGTGCCATATGCTGTTCCCGACATGCGGGCGTCCGAGATGCGGATCATGTCTCGCACACCCTCTTTCACCAATTTCGCCGGGATCGGCATGTTGCCGACCTCGGGCATGCCCGGATATCCCTTGGGGCCACAACCCTTGAGCACCAGAATGCTCTCGGGCGTGACCGGCAGGTCTTCACGGTCGATATTGGCCTTCAGGTCTTCGATGTTGCCGAAAACGAAGGCCTCGCCCTCGGTCTCGAGAAGCACGTCAGTGGCCGCCGAAGGCTTGACGATTGCCCCATTCGGCGCAAGGTTGCCGCGCAGAACGCGCAAACCCGCGGCGGGTTTCACAGGGTCGTTGAAGGGACGGATGACATCCGTATTGAAACACTCGACACCTTCGTAATGAGCTGAGATGTCCTTGTTCAGCACCGTTTTTGCCGGGCGCAGGAAGGGTTTGAGTTCGTTCAGCACAACAGGCACGCCGCCTGCATAGCAGAAGTCTTCCATCAGGTATTTGCCGGAAGGCATGCAGTTGACCAGAAGTGGAATCTCGGACCCGATTTCGAAGTCCTTCAAGGCTAAATTCACGCCCACGCGACCGGCCAGTGCCAGCAGGTGCACCACCGCGTTGGTCGATCCGCCCACGGCGGCGTTGGCTAGGATGGCGTTCTCGAAGGCTTCCTTTGTCAGGATGTCCGATGGTTTGAGGTCTTCATCCACCATCTCGACGATCCGCTTGCCGGTCAGATGCGCCAGTGCCATTCGACGGGCGTCGACAGCGGGCAAGGCGGCGTTGGTGGGCAGCGACATACCCATTGCTTCGACCAAAGAAGCCATCGTGCTGGCGGTGCCCATGGTCATGCAGACACCGGCACTGCGCGACATACCGGATTCGGCGTTCATGAAATCCTGCAGGGTCATTTCGCCAGCCCGAACCGCCTCGGAGAACTTCCAGACATCGGTGCCGGAACCAATATCCTGTCCGCGATATTTGCCATTCAACATCGGGCCTGAACTTACAACGATTGAAGGCAGATCGACCGAGGCCGCTCCCATCAGCTGGCCCGGCGTGGTCTTGTCGCAGCCGCCCAACAGCACCACGCCGTCGATGCCATAGGCGCGGATCGATTCCTCGACATCTATGGCCAGCAGATTGCGAAACAGCATGGCGGTGGGTTTCATCTGGGTTTCGCCCAGCGACATGACAGGGAATTCCACCGGGAAGCCCCCGGCCTCCCACACACCGCGCTTCACGCCTTCGGCCAGATCGCGCAGGCCCGAGTTGCAGGGCGTCAGCTCGGACCAGGTGTTGCAGATGCCGATGATCGGGCGCCCGTCGAACGCGTGATCCGGAAAGCCCTGGTTCTTCATCCACGACCGATGAATAAAGCCATCCTTGTCGAGTTTTCCGTACCAATGCTGTGAGCGGCGTTTTTTCATTTTGTAGGAGCTTTTCTTGGCAGGGTTGGGTTTGGTTTTTGAGAAATATGTAGATCAGGCTGCGCGGGCGGGGCGGCACCAATCAGGCAGCCATTCGGTATGGGTCGTCAGCAGATCCGTGACAAGGTTGCGGATTTGCCGCAAATCCAGCTCGGCGGCGGTATGCGGGTCCATCATGGCAGCGTGATAGATGTGTTCGGGGTTTTGTTCGGTCAGGGCCCGAACAGTCAGTTCCTGCACGTTGATCTGCGTGCGCATCAGGGCAATCAACTGCGGCGGGATGTCGGTGACGACAGAAGGCTGCACACCGTTGCTGTCAACCAGACAGGGGGTTTCGACCGCTGCTCCCAAGGGCAATTGCGGAATCTGGCCGGTGTTGGGCAGGTTGCCATAGGCCATGTAAGGCGTGTTCGTAACGATCGCGTTCATCAGGTCCGCGGCGAATTCGTGGCTGCGCGTGACATCGATATTGCGCCCGTCGGTCAGGGTCTTGGCCTGTTCCTTCCACGTCTCGACCTGCTCGACGCAGCGGGTGGGGTATTCGTCCAGCGGGATCGAGAATTCTTGGATCAAATCCTCGCGCCCGTCCTTGATGAACCACGGCACGTATTCGGCCAGGTGTTCCGAGCTTTCGGTGCAGAAATAACCCAGGTGATCCATCACCTCATACCGCACTTTGTTGGGGCAGCGCGGCATCAGCAGTGGCGCCTTGGGGAATTTCCCCGCGTGATAGCCCTGTCGCAGTGCCGGATACAGGTCGCGGCCCTGATGTTCCAGTTTCAGAAAGAAAGCGACGTGATTGACGCCCGCGACTTTGTAGCGAAACTCATCTTTTGGCAGATCCAGATCATGGGCCAATTCCTCGACCGTGTTTTGAACCGAGTGGCAAAGGCCCACATGTTTCAGGGTCGGGAAGCGTTCGGCCAGTGCCCAGGTGTTGATGGCCATCGGATTTACGTATTGCAGCAACGTCGCGTTCGGACAGAGTTGCATCATGTCCCCTGCGACATCCCAAAGCACCGGAACCGTGCGCAAACCTCGCATGATCCCTCCGACGCCCAGCGTATCAGCGATGGTTTGACGCAAGCCATACTGCTTGGGGATCTCGAAATCGGTGACTGTGCAGGGCTTATATCCCCCGACCTGAAACGCGGTGATGACGAAGTCGGCCCCGTCCAGCGCCGCGCGGCGGTCGGTATGGGTCGAGACGGTCGCCCCGGCCCCGACCGAGCGGATCATGGAACGCGCAACTGCTTCGCTTTCCGCCAGGCGTTCGGGATCGATATCCATAAGCGCAAAGTGACTGTCGGCCAGCGCCGGGGTCAACAGAGCATCCCCAACGATGTTCTGCATGAAAATTGTGGACCCGGCACCGATAAAGGTAATTTTGGTCATTTCACAGCTCCGAGGGTCAAGCCCGCAATGAAGTGTTTCTGCATCAGGAAGAACATGGCCACCGGTGGCAGAGCCGCAACGATGGATCCTGCGCTCATCAATTGATAAGCCGCTCGGTATTGCGCGTTGAAACTGGTGATGCCTGCGGTCACGGGCTGACTTTCTGCGCCCTGTGTCAGGACGACAGCCCAGAAATAGTCATTCCAGATGAACGTGAAGATCAATACGCTGAGCGCGGCAATCGCAGGCTTCATCAAGGGTAGGACGACGTACCAGAAGATGCGCCATTCGCTGATGCCCTCGACCCGGGCGGCCTCGATCAGCTCGAAGGGCAGGGCGCGGATGAAGTTGCGCATGAACAGAGTGCAGAACCCGGTTTGGAAGGCGATATGGAACAGCACCAGCCCGGTCTTTGTATTGTAAAGCCCAAGTTGCAGGGTCAGATCCCGAACCGGCACCATCAGGATTTGGAAGGGCACGAAGTTTCCGGCCACGAACATGAAAAAGATCCAGAGGTTTGACTTGAACTTGTAGATGCCAAGCGCAAAGCCGGTCATGCAGCTGAGTGCCACCGCTCCGATCACTGTCGGGACAGTGATCATGAATGAATTCAGCAGGTATCGCGGCATGTCCGAATTAAAGAAGACCTGTCCATAGTTGAACGCGCCCTCAAAGCTGGACGGCATTCCCCAGTAGTTCGCGTTGGTGAAGTCAGCAGCCGGTTTCACCGAGAAGAGGGCAACCGCCAGTAGGGGACCCAGCCACAACAGAAGGGCCAATGGAAGCATGGCTTGATACGTGATCTGTGCCGCACGGGGTTGTTTTTCGATGGGTTTGGGAAACATCTCAGTGCCCCTTCTCTTCACGGTACATCGACCACAGGAAATAGGCGATAAAGCACAGCATGATCAGGAAAAGGATCACGGCAATGGCTGCGCCATAACCCATGCGGAAGCCGTATTCGGACAGGGCGACCTCGAACATGTAATAGGCCAGCACTCGGGAGGATCCGAACGGTCCACCTTGTGTCATGATCGAGATCAGGTCGAAAGATCGCAGTGCGCCGATGATGGTCACGACAAACGCGATAAAGGTTGCAGGCCGCAGTTGCGGGATAATGATGTGCCAGAGCATCTTCCAACCCTTGGCCCCGTCCAGGCGTCCTGCTTCGATCTGTTCCGGGTCTACAGCGTTCAGGCCGGTAAGGTACAGGATCATGCAATAGGCGGTTTGTGGCCAGAGGCCGGCGAAGATGATGCCATAGGTCACGAAACGCTCATCGCCCAACACGTTTACTGGGCCCAGGCCGAAGAAGCCGAGGAATTCGTTCAGCAACCCGAAAGTCGGATCGTAGAACCAGGTGAACACGAGCCCCACCACGACCTGAGAAATCACGAAAGGAAAGAAAAACAGGGACTTATAAAGGCGGATGCCCCAAACGGTCTGATTCAGGAACAGGGCGATGAACAAACCTGCCGGAATCGCAGCAAGGTAAAGGATCAGCCAGATCAGGTTGTTTTTCATCGAGATGTAGAAAGCATCCCGGTCCACCCATTCCCAATAAAGGTCTTCGTAGTTACTAAAGCCAACGTATTCGGCAGCGCCCAGGCCGTCCCACTCATACAGTGACAGGTTAAAGGACTGGAATACCGGAATAATCACGTACACCATGAAGAACAGCAGCCCCGGGGCCAGAAACAGCCAGGGTGCGATGCTTTGCTGGTTGCGATGAAACCAGCTTTCCTGTTCTGAGGCGTCGGCTGCAACTGTCATGGGAAACTCGGGTCTGTTGGAGTAAGGCCAGTCGGAACCCGCCTTACGTTTTAAGGGAATACGGGCCGGGCTTTGACCCGGCCCTTGCCTGATCAGTTATCGTATATGCGCCCACGCGCGCGCTCCAGTTTGGCCAGAATCCGGTCTACATTGTCGGGTTTGACCATGAATTCCTGGAAACCTTCCATGGATGCTTTGGCCATTTCCGCAGGTGCGTCGCGATCCCAGAACTGGGCTACCCCACCGGGGCTGTTCGACGAAAGCATTTCAAAGCCCTGTTGCAGGAACTTGTCGTCATCCACAGCGGATTGAGCGTTGACCGGCAATTGGCCGAGATTCGCGCCGTTGTTGATTTCGGTCTGCTCGTCTGCAGAGACCACGAAACGCAGGAACTCGCGTGCAGCTTCCTTGTTCGAAGCATTGGCCGGGATGTGGAACGTGTCGGTCGGGGCGTCTTCGGCCAGCTCAACATCGGGATTGATCGCGACGAACTGGTAGAAATCCAGCTGGTCATCGGTCAGGCCCGCATCGCGAAGCGGTGCCACAGCAAAGTTGCCCATCAGGTAGGCTGCTGCCTCACCATTGACCATGAAGGGCAGGGCTTCCTGCCAGCTATATGTCTGGTGATTGTCGATGAAGGCGCCCATGTCGATCAACTGCTTCCAGTTGGCGAAGGTCTGTTTTACCCGGTCATCTTCCCAGCTGATTTCACCGTTGGCCAGTTGCTGGTGGAAGTCAAAACCGTTGGTCCGCATGTTCAGATAGTCAAACCAGCCACCGGCGGTCCAAAGGAACTTGGTGCCAATGGTATAGCAGGCACGTCCTGAATCGACGATTTTCTGGCAGTTGGACAGTTCTTCTTCCCAGGTGGTCGGCTCGCTCAAACCCAGTTCATCAAAGATATCTTTGCGGTAGTAAACACCCCACTGATAATAGGTATAGGGTACACCCCATTGCTTGCCGTCGATTGTCAACGCGCCCTTGGTCGAAGCGAGGTTATCGGCGATCTCAGGCTCCGCCCACAAATCCGAAACATCCTCGAACAAACCAGCCTCGACATATGGCTTCATGCGGTTGGCCGCGTACCACGTGGCCACGTCCGGGGTGTCGGCCGTCAGGAAATTCCGGATCTGCGTTTTGTATGCTTCACGGTCGATGACCGTTGTTTCGATCTCCAACCCCGGATGCTGTGCTCCGAACCGCTCGATCATCGCTTCCATCGTCGCGCGGGGCGCCGGGTTTGATGTGTCGAGAAAAATCCGCAGCTCTCCGGTGAGTTCCGCAGCTGCCGGTGCCGCCATCGCGACACCGAGCGCCAGCGCAGCCGTTGTGCGCTTGAAAGTTGAATACATGGTCTCCTCCCTGTTGCTCCCATGTAAGGTTCCAAATAATGAAACCTTGTTTTATATATTGAAAACTACACATCGACTCGGTTACTGTTGTCAAGACCCTCGTGACGATGGCGATGGATAAATGGAGGAGAGCGGAGACCCGTGTCAGGTGACGGAACTATAGGCAAAGCATGTGATGTGCTCGATCAAGTGGCGTCGTTTGAGCGCCCGGTTCGGTTTGCTGAACTTTTGGAAAGCAGCGATTTTCCAAAGGCGACCCTGTACCGATTCCTGCAAACCCTGACCAATCAGGGAATGCTGTCCTATGACCGCGACAGGCAGACCTATTCCCCCGGGATGCGGTTGGTACGTTTGGCCCATGCGGCATGGACGCAAAGCTCTCTGGCGCCGATTGCACGCCCTTTTCTGGATGCCCTCAGCCGGGAAACCGGTGAGACCGTGCATCTGGCGCAACTCGATTCAAGTCAGGTTCTTTACGTCGATAAACGCAACGCCGCGCAGCCTATCGAAATGTACTCTCAGGCTGGCAAGGTTGGCCCGGCCTACTGTACAGGGGTTGGCAAGGCGATGCTGGCCTTCTTGGATGAAGATGCGCTGAACAGGGCGATTTCCCAGCAAAGCTATCACCGCTTCACTGACAGTACTCTGACATCAGAGCAGATGTTGAGGGCGGATCTCGACCGGATTCGCAGCCGGGGATTTGCCATCGATAATGAAGAGCATGAGCCCGGCATCATATGCATCGCATGCCCGGTTCTGACGTTGAACGGTCGGATGCTCGGTGCGATTTCGATAACCGGGTCTACCGAACGTATGGATTTCAACCAACTCGAGGCCTGGGTGCCGCGCGTACGGCGAGTGGCCGAACAAATCGGAACCGAAGCACAAGCGTGGCGATTCCCCGAAACGCGCCCAAGCCCCAGAAACGACAGGATGCAAGTGACATGACAGGTGTAACTCTGAACCAGGCAATCAAACGATACGGTCAGACTCAGGTCATTCATGGGATCGACCTGCAGATCGAAGATGGCGAATTCTGCGTTTTTGTTGGTCCTTCAGGGTGCGGAAAATCAACTTTATTGCGGATGATCGCGGGGTTGGAAGAAACTTCGGAAGGCGAAATTCACATCGGGGCGCGCGAGGTGACACATATGGACCCGGCTAAGCGCGGCGTGGCCATGGTGTTCCAGACCTATGCGCTCTACCCTCACATGTCAGTGGCCGAAAACATGGGATTTGGCTTGCGCATGAACGGTGTCCCAAAAGCCGAGATCGACCGAAAAGTGCAGGAAGCTTCGAGTATTCTGAAGCTTGACCCCTATCTCAAACGCAAACCCAAGGCCCTGTCGGGGGGGCAACGGCAGAGGGTTGCGATTGGGCGGGCCATTGTTCGCGGGCCCGAGGTTTTTCTGTTCGATGAACCCTTGTCCAACCTGGACGCTGAGTTGCGGGTCGAGATGCGCGTCGAGATCGCGCGACTGCATCAGGAAATCGGTGCGACCATGATCTATGTGACCCATGATCAGGTCGAAGCCATGACGATGGCCGACAAGATTGTCGTACTGCGTGATGGCCGGATTGAACAAGTGGGGGCTCCGATGGATCTGTACCGCGATCCTGACAATCGGTTTGTTGCGGGCTTCATCGGTTCGCCCGCTATGAATTTTCTCGATTGCGATTATGCCGACGGCCACGTCACCCATCCCGCCCTAGGTCAGCCGTTACCAATTTCGGCAAACGTTCCTGCGGGAAAGGATAAGGTGACGTTGGGAATGCGTCCCGAACACGTTTTCATAGACCGCTCAGCGGATACCTGCACCGTGGACCTGACTGAAGCACTTGGCGGTGTTTCCTACTCATATCTGCTGACGCCGAATGGCGACAAACTGATTGTGGAAGAACGGGAAGACCAACGTAGCAAAATGGGTGATCGGATTGGCATATCAATTCAACCCGCCCGTGCCATGGTATTTGATCCCGAGACAGGACAGAGGTTTCGGTAGTCCTTGGACACAACTCGAAGAACTTCGTTGGACCAGCCGCGCAGCTTCATGGAAAATATGTGGCGTGACCTGAAGCGAAACGCCAAAGACAGACGGGCGAAACGTTGAGCAGATAGCATCTAAGGTCATACACGCCCAGCCCGTGGCAAAACGCGCGGGCACAGATGATTGATTCCCAGCCCAACGTCATTTAAGTGAAGCCCTGTCAAAACAGAGTCACCCAGGGGCGGTATCGTGATCGCGCCCCTCCCGCGCCATGCTGAAGTGGCTTCAACTCTTGGATCGCACGCCCCGAAAGGCTTAAAAAGGTAAAAGAATATGGCAGATAAATCGAACTTCGACATATTGTATACCATTGTAGACGAAGCGCCCGAATTGGCCAGCGCCTCGTTCCTGCCCATCATTCGCAAGTTCGCTTCGGCTGCTGGCGTCAGCGTGGGCACCAAGGACATTTCACTGGCCGGGCGCATTCTGGCGGCCTTCCCCGAGAACCTGATGGATGAGCAGCGCGTCTCAGACGATCTGGCCGCATTGGGTGAACTGGTAAAGACCCCGGATGCTAATGTGATCAAGCTGCCGAACATATCGGCCTCGGTTCCGCAATTGGTGGCCGCCATAGAAGAGTTGCAATCGCAAGGTTATGATATCCCTGCATACCCGGAAGAACCCTCGACCGACGAAGAAAAGGCGATCCGCGCACGCTATGATGCCATCAAAGGCTCGGCCGTGAACCCGGTTCTGCGCGAAGGCAACAGTGACCGCCGCGCAGCCCGGGCAGTCAAAAACTATGCCCGGAAAAATCCGCATTCCATGGGTGAATGGGCCTCGGACAGCAAAACCAAAGTCTCGTCCATGTCTGGCAACGATTTCTACGCCAATGAGAAATCGGCGACCATCCCTGCTGCCCAGGCGGGTGATGCAAGGATCGAGTTTGTCGGTAAAGACGGCAGTGTGACTGTTCTGAAGGATGCGTGGCCGTTGGAGGAAGGCACGGTGACTGATGCGACTTTCATGTCGGTCAAAGCTCTGTCGTCGTTCCTAGCAGAGGCCATCGAGGACACCAAGAAAGACGGCACAATGTTCTCGCTGCACCTGAAAGCCACGATGATGAAGGTCTCTGACCCGATCATTTTTGGCTATGCGGTCAAGGCCTGGTTGGTTCCGGTCTTTGAAAAATTCGGCGCTGAACTGGATGCGCTGGGTGTGAACCCAAACTCTGGTCTAGGAGACTTGCTTGAGCGGGTTCAAAACAATGCCGAGATCGTAGCCGCAATCGACGCGATCAAAGCTGATCGCCCGTCGATGTATATGGTGGATAGCGACAAGGGTATCACCAACCTGCACGTTCCTTCCGACGTGATTATTGATGCTTCGATGCCAGCGGTAATCCGCGCGGGCGGTAAGGGTTGGGATGAAACCGGTGCCAAGGGTGACACAAATTGCGTGATCCCCGATCGGTGCTATGCAACTGTTTATGATGAAAGCATCAAATTTTTCAAAGCCAACGGAGCACTGAATCCGGCCACTGCCGGTGCGGTCGCAAATGTTGGCCTAATGGCGCAAAAAGCCGAAGAGTACGGTTCACACCCGACCACCTTTCAAGCGCCTGCCGATGGCACCATGCGCATTGTGCTGGCCAATGGTAAAACACTGCACGAGCACGCTGTTGAAAAGGGTGACATCTGGCGCGCCTGCACTGCCAAGAAAGCACCGATCGAAAACTGGATTCAACTGGCGATGGACCGCCAGCGCCTGACCGGGTCCGAGGCGATCTTCTGGTTGGACGCAAACCGCGCTCACGATGCCGAGCTGATCAAATACGTAAAGCCGGCGCTCGAGGCGGCTGGCGTTGCCGACAAGTTCCAGATCATGGCTCCGCGCGAGGCAACCCGCCAGTCATTGGAGACCATAACAGCCGAGAAAGATACAATTGCCATCACGGGCAACGTGCTTCGGGATTACCTGACGGACCTGTTCCCGATCCTCGAACTGGGTACCTCGGCCAAGATGCTGTCGATCGTCAAGCTGATGAATGGCGGCGGTCTGTTCGAAACCGGGGCAGGGGGCTCGGCCCCGAAGCACGTTCAGCAATTGGTTGAGGAAAACCATTTGCGCTGGGATTCGATGGGTGAGTTCTGCGCGCTTGGGGAGTCTCTGAACTTCCTAGCTGACACCAAAGGCAACGTGAAAGCAGGTGTTCTCGGCGCCGCGGCAGAGGCTGCAACTCAGGGCATTCTGGACAACAACCGCTCACCAAGTCGGAAAGTCGGCCAACCTGACAACCGCGACAGCCATTACTGGTTCGCGCGGTACTGGGCCGAAGCTTTGGCGGCCCAATCCGACGATGCAGAACTGGCAGATGAAATTGCACCACTGGCAAAAGAACTGGCAGACAAAGAAGAGCAGATCTTGTCGGAACTGGCCGCTGTTCAGGGACCAGCCGTGGACTTGGGCGGATACTATCACACCGACCCGGGCAAAACTGCAGCCGTGATGCGCGCCAGCGCTACGCTGAACGCGATCATCGGCTAATCACTGTCGAGCAAACGGGTGAGTTTCGTCCGACATCAGAACACGAAAGGGCCGCCTTTGTGCGGTCCTTTTCATAGAACGCGGGATTGCCAAAAGACCGCGACAGCCCCAAACCGTGCGCCTGACCATCTGTAACTTGCTGTGGCTGCGCCGTTAAAACCAACCTTGTCACATTCTATGAACGACATGCGCAATGTGTGCCCGGGAGACACCTGCGCAACACGTTGGATTTCAACGCTTGACCGCTCGCTCGCCGGGCACAAATTTCGATCGCTTTCCTGAAACTGAGAGCCGTGCAGTTAGCGAAGATCGAAACACCCTGATCCTTGGAAAAAATACAAGATTTACGGGATTCCCCCAATAGCGCCGACTTTCAGTCCGCGTTAGGTGTTTGGAGACAAAGAATTTCACTGGTGAGGCCTTCGGGCTATATCACTCACTCAGAAAAATGGCCAGCATTTGGGGTGCTGGCCATTTGCATTTTTGGTTTACTACATTTTTGAGCAATGCAGCTTGTTCGTTCGCTCACGAGCGAACAGGCCGTCCCTTTGCCTAGCAGGAAACTGAAGGATGGGTTTTGTTAACCAAACCGACGGGTTTCGGTCTCAACAAGCGATGGTTTGATTTGCTCGACAGCTGACGCCGCAACACCCTTGTGCCGCAAATATGAAAGACGGCGCGCTTCTCTTCGGGCAAGAGCCAGAGATTCCAAAATCAGAGCGCAGACAACGGACAGCATTGTTGCGACAAAACCGGACACGGCAACGACAACAGATGGAATTCTATCAACAAGCCCCGTTTCCAAAAATTCCCGGAATACGGACACAAACACAAATAGCGAAGGCAAAAACATTACCACGGCCAAAGACAGGAAAAACGCAACGGGCTTTTCATCTTTGATCAACAGTCCGATCATTTTGAGAATCCGCCACCCATCAGAGAAAGTTGCCAGCTTGGAGTTCGAATCTGGGAGGCGTGAAGAGTACCTTGTTGGAACCTCTCCGATCGGCATGCGCATTTGCATCGCATGAACTGTTAACTCTGTTTCAATTTCGAAACCGTTTGATACCGCAGGAAAACTTTTGACAAAGCGCCTGCTAAAAACACGGTAACCGGAAAGCAGGTCGTTGATTTTGCTATTGAAGAAGAACTTCACAAGCCAACTGAACAAAGCGTTCCCGAATTTGTGGCCGCGCCGATAGGCTTCAGTTTCTTCATTCACCCGGGCGCCATTGACCATATCCAAATTCTGCGAAACGAGCAGGTCAATCAATTCCGGTGCCGCAGCGCTGTCGTAGGTCGCATCCCCGTCAGCCATAACGTAGACATCCGCGTCAACGTCGGCAAACATTCGACGGACCACGTTGCCTTTGCCCTGGTATGTTTCGGAATAGACCAGGGCGCCTGCCTCAAGCGCGACTTTGACGGACTCGTCAGTAGAATTGTTGTCATACACGTAAACGGTAGCGTCTGGCAGGGCTGCACGAAACTGCCGAACGGTTTCGCCAATCGCAACTGCCTCGTTGTAGCAAGGCAAAATCACCGCAATGTCCAAGTCCGCTCTTGTCACGGGCATCAGAGATTTTCTTTGAGTATCGAAGGCGCCCTGTATCATATGCAAATCACGCTCTTTCAGTGGCATCAATTGAATGATGGTCGTGCTTAAGGGTAGAAGGTGCTGCGCATTTGAGGCTGTTATGAAGCAGATAAGAGGCCAAATTTTGTCATCTTGAAAAACCTTCCGTTTTTCGCTCACAAAAAGGGGGCCGATTGATGAACCGGCCCCATAGTTTCAGCTGAACCGAGGGATCAGTTCGAAGCTGCGTTCAGTTTTTCGTTCTGCTCGCGCAGAGAGTCAGAAATAATCGCATACCATTCGCCGGACTCGCGCATTTCGTTCAGACCTTTGTTCATCATTGCAATGTACTCACGCGCGAACGGGTTGGTGCGGTGTGCTAGGAAACTCATCGAAGACAATGTCGAAACATACGGGTTTTCGATAATGTCACCTGACGTAAGGCCCATGTCCTTCATGGTTGACGCGAACAGATCAACTTCAAAAGCGGCGACATCGGCGGTGCCGGTCATAACCGCATCCAGGCATTCACGCGCCGAGTTGGGTTGGACAACTGTTGTGTTCTCACGGTTCAAACCGACTTCTTCCAGAACTACCATGCTCCAACCTGCCATCCGGCAGATGGTGGAACCTTCAAAGTCTTTGAAATCGGTAGCGTTTGCATACTGGCTTTCCGGCAGTGTGAAGAAGCCGCCGACGATATCGTAGACTGGAACCGACGCGACGAACTGAGTGCAGCGCGCCGTCGTCTCAGCAGACCATTCATATGTGCGGTTCGTGCAATCCGGGACCGTCCAAGCGATAGAAACATCAAACGCACCAAGCGGCAACAGGGTATCGAGATGTGAGCTCCAGTCGTCGACGAAGCTGACAGAATAATCGCGACTGTTTCCGGCGCGTTGCAGACTGGTGGTTGCGAGGCGAGTCATAATACCGCCGCCGCTGAGCGTTTCGGTCGTAAATGGTTCCCAACCGTTGCCGGCAACCAACTTGATGGGCGGCGCGTAGACGTTTGAACGCTTGACGCTTGCAGCACGCTTTTCTTCGGCTGCGATCAGTTCCTGCGCGCTCTGGCCATTTGGCAGGCTGCCGTCCTCGCAGGGAAGGGCCAGAACAAGACCAGGCTCAAGTGCGTTGGGGTTGGTAATTTCGTTCCGGTTTGCGTTGAAGATCGGCTGATAGTTCGATGTGCCGTAGGCTGCGATTGCAATGGTCGCCATGGTGTCGCCGTCTTGTACGGTATAGTTGGTACAAGCTTCCTGTGCCGCAGCGGCGCCCGCACTCAGAGCGGTAATCGCGGTTGCTGAAAGCGCTACCTTTTTTATTTTCTCGTTAAACATGTCCACTTCCTCCAGACTTTAGTTTGTCAGGCCAGATTGGGGCCTTATCCATTTTCCATTTGATGACGCAGGGCGGTTGACACGATGTCGCGCCATTCGCCCGATTGCTGCATGATTGCCAGACCTTGGTTCAGCGTCTCCAGGATCGCTTCCCCATCAGGATTATCTTTGTGGGTCATGACGTTAAGCGACTTGATGGCCGCAAGGTTTGGGTTTTCGATAATCCGGTGTTGATACCCAAGCCGATCTATTGCCTCGACAGCCAGATGCGCTTCGATAGCTACGATATCAGCGGTGCCTTCCATCAGTGCGTGGAAGCAATCATCCGGTGACGTCGGACGCAAAAGTTTGATGACCGGTTCGTACAGGCTTACCGCGTCCATGTGAGACAAAGACCAACCTTCCGGGCGGCAGATCGTTGCTCCGGCAAAGTCGGCATAAGTCAGTGTCTGTTCATAGCCGGAACCTTCTCGGGCGAAGAATGTATCTACGACCTCGTAGAACGGATTTGAAAAATTGTAGGTTTCGCACCGGTTACGATCATTTTCCGACAGTGCGGCGGCGTCCTCACAATTGGGGCGCGACCAAGGGAAGGTGGCGTCAAATGCGAGTGTTGGCATCAACAGGTCCAGATGGGATGACCAGTCATTCACGAATTGAATCTTGTAGGCCTGCTCAGGAGCGGCTCGAAACATCGCGGTCTCAACCAGATGCGTATAGAGCCCCCGGTTGGGCAGAGATTCATCGGTAAACGGAGCGTAGTTTCCGCCGGTGATCAACAGCAACTGACGATCGCGAATTTCGGGCCGTTCACCCGTTCCAGCGTTCCGGATCAAAGCGGCAGCTTCGGAACGGGCGGCTTCAATCTCTTGCTTGGCCGCAGCTCTTGCTGCAACGACCGCCTCTTCACTCGTTTTCTTTGCTTCGGCTTCCGCCTCGGCGACACGGGCTTCCGCTTCGGCCACGGCTTTCTCGGCGCGTTCTTCTGCGGCCTTTACCAGCTCTGCTGCCATTTCGGCAGCCAGTCGTTCGGCCTCGGTATCAGCCAGCACCGGTGCACGCCCAACGTCTTCCAGACAGGGCAGTTCCAAAACGTCGCCGACACGGATGATATTGGGGTTGGCACCGATAACATTGCGGTTTGCATCGAAAATGATGCGAAAATCCTCGGTCGCATACACTTCGATTGCCAATTCCCTCAAGCTGTCGCCGCGTTGAATTTCATAACTTGAACACGCTTCCTGCGCCGATGCTGCGCCTGTGGCGGCCGCAAGGGCAAGGCTTGATATGATTAAGTGCTGTCTCATGGGTCCTGTTGCTTTGCCTTTTTTAGGTTCTTGTGAGTTTCGCGACTGCGATGGAAAGATTGTCCTGATCCGGGTCGCCCTTGGCCTGCACAGCTTTCAGCAATGCTTCGGCTATGTCTTGCGCCAGGCCCTGCTGATGATCCCGCAGAATGGTTTGAATTTCGGCGTCGCTGATGTACTGCAGCCCGTCACTTGCGAGGACCAGGACATCAGCAGGTGACACGATCAATGGATCTTCCGGGCAATCCACTTTTGGAATGGCCCCGCCCATGACCACGGAGGTCAATTGATTGCGGTCCATTTCTTGGGCTTCTGCTTCTGTGATCTCGCCCGAAGCGACTTTCCAAGCGATCACGGGTGCCATCGAATGATCTTCGTTAACCTGCTTCAACGCTCCATCGCGAAACAGGTAAAGAGGGCTGTCGCCGATCGAAATCCAGAACACACGCCGCCCCAGAAACAGGACGCCCAACATGGTCGATCCCATGTTGAACCCCTTGCCCTGAGCTTCGTTATGGTTGGCGATCGCGGCATTGGCTTGCATGGCCGCCAAAGGAAGCGCATCTATCGCCGATCCTTCGTTCAGGGTTTCTGCCTCAAGTTCAGCGTCCAGAGCGTCGCGCCAGGCGGCGACTACCATTTCCGAGGCTACTTCACCCGCCTCATGGCCACCCATGCCATCCGCAATTACAACATACCCCGCGTCCGACGCGTCGAACATGCGGGCCGCAATCGCGTCTTCCTGCGTTTCCCGCTGACCCTGATTCAGGATCAGCGCAACATCATATGCCGGAGTTGCCAGCATCAATCAAGAATCCCGCCAATCAAAACCGTCGTCACAGAAGGCCGTGAACCGGATGGAGGTTTCGCTGATACGGATCAGGTCTCCACTGGACAGCGCCACGGTGCTGAGAACGGGTTTGCCATTCAGGCGCACAAGATTGGCCTTGCCGCCATGGCCCAGATAGCACTTTCGATCTTCCGGGTCATAGGCGATAACCGCATGGTTCGAGCGCGAGATGCCTGTATCACCGAAGTCCAACTGGATGGCCTGGTCATCGTTGCGACCGATTTGCATGAGGCCTTCGGTCAGCGTGATGCTTGAACCCCGTCCCGGACCTGATGTTACAACCAGCCAAGCCACAGGAAATGTCTCTTGTACCGCTTCTGCTTTTGCTACGGGTTCGGAGGTTTCGATCAGGTCCTGTACATGAGTATCGGCGCGCTCAAAGCCCAGAAATGTCGTCTTGACCCGTGAACGACGGTCCTCAACCGGGGCTGGTTCAACTTGCTCAATCACCGGCTCAACGGTCACTTCGACCTGCTTCGCTTCCGCAACCGGAGCTTCCGCGACCTCAACTTCGACCTCTTCCGGCTCGGTGGGTTCGGACACGACCTGCGCTGTCGGTTCCTCTGGTGATGTCTCTGCGGGTGCTTCCGACACATGCAAGGTGACAACCTGCTCGACCTCAACCGGTTCATCGACAGGCTCTTCTGTCAGAACGTTTGTTGGAGCGCCCTCCTCCTCCGGAGCGTGGTCCTCTTCCGAGCTGTCCTCGGCGAAGATCGATTCCTCGGGTTCTGCCACCGCTTCCGCCTGGACCTCGTTGAACTCGGGCATTTTTTCTTCGGGGATCAGCTCATCCGTTTCCTCATAGGATTCAGATGTCATGTTCCCACCCGCCAATGCGGCGCGCAGTGCGTTGAAATCCGCAATGGGTTCCTGCTTTTCTTCTTCGCTTGCAGGGCCGTCTACGGCGGTCGTGTTCTCGGTCACGTCTTCTTCTTTGGATTTGCCGGCACCTTCGAGAAGCCGGCTCAGAGGGCTTTTGTATTTGAACATGGTGTCGACACCTTCAAGTTATTGACGCAGATATGCCGCGTCGTAAGCTGCTACTTTTCCCTGCACGTCAGCGCAGGGCCACTCAATGGATACCCTTGGGAACTGATACATTCTGCGGCGGTCCGGTTCCCGCCAGGGTGGCAAACCTGGATGCCGCCCTCAGCAAACACACACTGGCAGATCACTTGCGAACCGGTCAGATTACTCCTGTGCAAGCTGCATGACGGCGGCCGTCTCGGCCCCATTGCGCAGCACGGTCAGATTTGCATCTGTTTGCTCGTTCGAAACGAGAGCCGCCAGCATCTCATCAAGGCTTTCAGAGCCGTCAAACGTGGTGCCTGATTGGCTTTCATTCAGCAGGATATCGTCTTTCTGTAGGCTTCCTGCCACATCAGCCGGAACCGCTTTCACCCTTGTTTGCCATCCACCGTTGCCATCAGCGCTAACGGTAAAGCTGTAGCCATTTTCCAACCCAACTGACCGCATGGCGGGAAGGGCCAACAAACCATTTTGTGCACGGGTCTGGCCCAGTGGGCGATAGCGGGCAGCAACCCTTGTGTACCCATCGACATCTACGTTCAGGTTGTCTAGAACCTGGGCGGCAAAAGGAACGTCCTGACGAACCGGTTTGCCATTCAGGGTATAGATGACAGCACCACGTTGCACCCAGTCGCCGATCACGCTCATGTCCTGGTTGGCGTCCACCCCGGTAACCGCAATGGTGGCACCGGTCGAGCCGCGACGGCGTGATGTCTGGAATGGGATATCGACATCCCAATGCGCGAACGATACCTGCTGATCCGCCGGAACTCCGACGCTGGCGACAGCGCCAGTTGCGGGCGCTTCAATCTCGGGTTCTGCTGCAACATCCAATGCTTCTTCCGACTGCAATTGTACTTCAGAAGGTTCAGTGTCTGCGGAGGCTGTTTCTGTGACAGCTGGCTCCGCAGGTACTGTTTGTGCCTGCTCGACAGGCTCTTCCGGCTTGGTCTCGGTTGCGTCAACCACTTCGGGCTCGGGCTCGGGCGCTTCTGTGGATGAGGGTTCAATCACAGGCACCTCTGTCCCAGCGGATTGTACTTCCGCTGCTGGCTGCTCGAGGGATGTCTCTGCCAGTTTTTCTGTTGTGTCGCCCGACATCACAAAGAAACCACCAGCGGCCAGAGCAACTGCAACAACGGCCGCACCTGCGATCAGCTTGCCGCTACCACCAGACCCACTCTGGACGACGGTATCTACAGCGACGGGAGTTTCTTCTTTCGCCGTGATTTTGGCCAGGTCGTCATTTTTTTTGTCCTCATTGCCAAGAACAATGTCCGAGTTTCCGGCCAGCAAGGCTGTTACAACCGCTTCCGCGTTTTCGCTTTCGGCTTTGATCCGGGCCTTTTCTTCCTCTTTGTCTTTCCGATCCATGCCAACAATCACGGACACGGGGCGATAGGCGAATGTATCAAACATGACGCCAGGACCGCGGAACATGCGCAACCAATCCAATGCGGATTGCAGGCGATCCGTGGCGTGTACTTCCATCGCCTTGTCGATCGCTTCAAGGAACCCTTCTGGATATCCTTCGAAACGACCGGCCAGCGGTGTATAAGGGTCATCCTGGCCGTTGTTGAATGCATTCAAACGGTTTTGGCCGTCGATGGGGCGTTCACCGCTGATCGCGTGATAGAGCGTAGCGGCCAAAACATAGAGGTCGCTGCTGGGTCCTTGTTCGGCGCCTCGGACATAGAATTCGTGCGGAGAGTATCCATCCTTTATGACGCGCAGGGTCAACAATGCTGCCGATTTGTTCGCTGCTTGCTCTCGTGCGGCTCCAAAATCGATCAGGACGGGGTCTCCGTTTTCATCAATCAGAATGTTGTCTGGCGATATGTCCCGATGCAACATGCCGCTCTGGTGAATGAAAGATACCGCGGATAGCATTTTTTCAGTGACCTGAACGATGAAGTCAGGGTCGCCGTCATTTTCCGGGTTTTCCACATAATCCAGCAGGTCACACCCACGGATGAGGTCCATTGCGATATATGCGGTGTCATTGTCTTCGAACACCTGATGCACATCTACGATATTGGGATGTACCAGACGCGCATGATTGCGCGCTTCTTGAATAAAGAGGTCAATGATCGAGCGCAGGTCGTCCTTGAAGGACGGGTCATTTGGTTCGACCAGATCACCGTTGCGTCGGCACAGCGCTCCGGGGAAGCACTCTTTGATCACAACGTCGCGCTCTAGGCTGTCGCGCGCGAGATAGGTGATACCAAATCCCCCGTTGCTGAGATAGCGGAGGATTTCATATTGCCCGCGCAACAGCTTTGCGCCTGGCTGCAATCCCTCAATTTTTGGTTCGTCGTGCGTCGCACCGACAGCCTGGTTGTGGCTCATTTCAATCCGCCCGTTCTATTCATTTTGCGGCTTAGAAAAACCGGGCCGACAGCCCACGAACTCACAACCAAAAACAACCGCAGGACACTTGAGAACGGTTAGACGTTTCAAATTTGACTTTATTGGGGCCGCCTGATGGCTTCACTATGGATCGTATTCCGCAAGATAGCAGATATTGTATACCTATGGGTTGAAGTCACTACATATAGATTTTCGATATGGGTTGATTGAAAACTGAAACCCCAAATCAAGCGTGTTGGTCCACGAATTCGAAACAATAAAGGGCCGATTCCTCGGCCCTTCGAATCGCTGCATTGCAGCTCAATCTTGGCGGGAAAGCGTCAGGTACCGGTCTTTGGTTGTGCCACCGCAACCGTGCTGCCAGCCCAAGCAAGGTTGTCGCCCAACTGCGTCAGAATGCTGATTGCGTCCTTCAGCGGCGCGTCCCCGCTTTCGAATTGCAGCAGCAAAAGCAAGTCTGTCGCTTTCTCAAATTCTGCAGGAATCCAATCAACCTCGGGATCAATCTCGCCACCTTGTTCCAGCCGTTCCGCAAAGTCTTCGACGATCTCCTGACAGCTGTGCAAGAACGCTGCCGGTTCGATGTCGGATGTTTCACGCAAATCTTCATAGATGCTCGCTATTGCGGCCAGCCAGTCCTCGAGAATGGGATTGTTCAGCGGGGGCAGGGCAGAACCCAGCGTTGACTGCATTGACGCAGTGTCATTCGAAACAACCTCTGGCTCCGGTCCCTGTAGCGCCTCAAGATAGGGCAGGAATTCCAGCTGCATATCCTTTCGTGCAGCCTCGAGATCACTGTGGCGCCGGTTGGACGCCGCTTCCAGGACGTGTTCCGCAAGGTTCTGTCCGCCGCAGGTTTCCCAAAGCGCAAAGTCAGGTTCGGGCTCCTGAGCCATGGCACGCACCGCCACCGGCGTACCAATAGGCACAACAGCGCGGAACATTCCTTCTTTTTCCTTGCTCAGACGTGCAAGGACGCGGTCCAAAGCACCCTGCACCGGTGGGAGATCCGCATGTGTAACGGCCAGCAGGCTGTTGGCCCGCAGTTCGGGCGGCACCTGAGCCCACAAGTGGCGCTCGGTCTCGCGCCAGGCATTGGTTCCATTTGTGCACCAGATGGCACAATCGACGAATTTCAGCAGATCCAAAGTCGGCTTATATGTATCATCAAGAGCTCCCGACCCGGGAAGATCAAACAGCGAGATCTCCTTCAGAGCCGGTGTATTGATGCCAACCGATATGAAATCAGGCTCTTCCTGGGCCGCTTTTTCCAGCGCGATGCCTGAATAGGTCTTTGGTTCCTTGTCCCACCAACCGACAGTCGTTTCGGGTGTTTCCGCGTATGCGACGATCACGAGCGGCAATTTCAGATGCTGCGGGCCGGTTGGAAGAATATCCGCACCAGCCAGCATGTTCGCCAAACTTGACTTGCCTGCACCAAATTCCCCGGCGAACCCGATATTGACCGCGTTTGACAGACGTTCGGCATGGGCCAGAGCCCGCACGCGCATATCCTCCAACGCCGCGTCAGGCGTCAGGTTTTCAGTTGCGGTCAGGAAGCGCTCCAGTTGGCGTACTTCCTTTTCAGTTCCGGGAAATTCAATCATTCCGCAGCCTCTGCTTGTCTTTCATCCGCATTGGTCGTTCCAAAGACCGTTTCCAGCTCAACTGCAATACGGCGAGCCCGATCGAAAGTGCCTTGCGCTTCGGCCTGGGCGTTCAGTTCGCCCGAGCTGGATCTGTGCTCAAGATGACCAGCCAGAAGAGCCATATAGTGATCAAGCACAGTGCTCAGTCTTTCCAACAGATTGTCGCGCGTGGTGTCGATCAGGTCATCCCCAATCAACTCGAACTCCTGCACGATCATTCGTTCGGCGCGCGCCACAACGCTATTTCGCGAGATCAGACGCGAAAGCCAGTTTACACGCAACTCAACCGTAATTCCACGGGTCAGAGCGGTGGTGTCCGGGCGGAACCAACGCACGGCGCTGGTGTTCATGCGATTGTCGACTTGCTCTTGCCACCCCGGCAAAGCCCGCAAGGCGGCATTGCATTGCATGTCGATCGCATACAGGTCGCTGAGCATTCGCTGCCGTACGACTTGCGAGGCGCCCTGCACCAGTTCACGCATACGTTCGCGCAGTGGGGTGAAGTTGAGCTCGGTTTCTCCACCTTTTGCCAGCAGAGGCGACTGGCCGTCCGGGCCGCGCACGACGACAGACACGGATTCAGCAACCGTGTCATCCATGACACCGCGCAGATTTGACAGGACATCGTCCATATCACGCGTGATCTCTTGGGTCTTGTCGGCAATCAGTTTGCGCAATTCGGCAAGAGTCTTGTCGCTTTCATCGGCATTGCGGGCGTTAATGCCGTCTTCCTCTTGCAGAGCGCGCAAATGAACCTGGGATCGCTCAAGTTCCCCTCGCGCGAAGCTGTCGAGATGTTGCCAGGCCATCCGTAACTGTTCGTTGATTGGTCCGTCCGTCAAAGCTTGAGTGACATGGCGGCGCAGATCGGGCAGGCCAGACGCGATCATTGCGGCGAAACGCAGGACGGCTTCGCGGCTGATCGGTCCCGGGCCTTGTTTGATCTCGGCCACACCGTTCAGGTATTGCTGCATCTGTTCCGGGTGGGCGCGCAGCCATGCCAGAACATGATCGTGGTTCACCCCTGTTTCATCACCGGTAAGAGCATAGTGCGCCCATTGTGCGCTGCCCATCAAAACATCGATGTTCGAGTTGCCGAGCGCCTTTTCGAGCCCGTCCAGAACGTCCAGACGAACTTTGGTTGCGTCTTCTGCTCCCCCGCCCAATTCGTCCACACGGTTGATGAACACGACGATCTGTCCAAGTTCCAACGCTTGCATCAACCGGAACAGTTTCAGATCTGCGCGCGACAATGCCTGATGCGCGGACAGGACCACCACAAAGAAATCGGATTCCTTCAGATACTGTCGTGAAATCTCTTCGCGGATCAGCAGAGGATCATTCACGCCGGGCGTGTCAGTAACCGTCAGTGGAAACGGGAAGTGGCCCAGGTCAAAATAGACTTCGGCCTTGCGGGTGATGTCGCTGTAAAGCCCACGATCACTGCCTGGATCCAAAGTCCCATCCTCGGACGGATCATCCCCGGCACAGACATATCTGGCCAGGTCATCTGATGTCAGTTCGTCCAGATCGTGCTGTTGGCCCAACAGCTGTTCATAGCTGTCGCCCAGACGCCGCTGCGCCCGGACTTTCATGGCCTCGACCTGTTCTTCGATCATCTCGCGCTTGTAGCTGTCCTCGTCATCGGGAAACATGTTGCGCAGTTCTTCACCCTCGGCGATCAAAGATTGCCATTGGTAATTGTCGAAGAAATGGAATTCGGCACCTTGCGTTCTGCCGGAAGGGTGCCCGAAGTGCATATCGGTAATAACAGTTGTCCAAGGGTTAACATCCGAAGGCAAATACTCTGCCTGACCGGTAAAGCCGTTGATCAGACGCGACTTACCAGCCTTGATTTGCCCGACAAAGGCAATTGACGGTTTCAGATTGCTAAGATCACCAATGATGCGGGAAATGAACTGGCGCGTTTCATCATTGCTGATCCCGTTCATTTCTTCTGCTATGCGAATAAGTTCGCGGCGATGTGTTTCACTCATTACTCATTACCCTGGCTACAATAAAAAACAGATAGAAGTAGTCGAAAATTTGAATCCAATGGAGGCAATCATTTCTCTGCCTCCTGCAAAGAGGTCCACAGATTGACAACCGACCCCAGTTTGCGGGCTTCGTGGATGGCGACCGCGATCTGACCACGGTCACTCAGAACGGCCAGACCGGCCCCTTTTCCGCCCGTTGGCCTCATGACAATCAGCTGCGGGTCTTCAATCTCTTGCTGTGAATCACCATCCCAGCCGGCAAGATCAGCAACAAAACGGGCCAGCGTGTCCTGGTCGGGATACATCGGCTCGGATGGCTTGCACACACCTTCCAAAAGGGGTGCGGTGTCTTCCGCACTGTCTACAAAAACACGACCTGACGCGAAGCGGCTCGATGCATCAAAAAAACGTTGGGCAAGTGTTGTTGCTGCATCGGGTGTTTCCTCAGCAGGCGGACAGTCATCAACAGGTTTCTCAACATTTGGGACGACAGAAACAATCGGTTCGGACGGAAGCTCAATGGCGGCGCAGGCGTTCTCGATTTCGCTGAAGGTGATACCTACCTCATCCACTTCAAGCGCTGTGTCCGGTTTGCCCGACATCAACTCAAGCGGAGCAGGCGATATGGAGATGTCGGATACCAATCCAGCCAGTTTCTCGATCAGTTCGGCGCGTGGCTCTGTTTCAAAGTCCGGAATCTGACCGGCGGGTACCTTGAAAACATCCGTGATCCGGGAGCTGTTCACCTCAATTGCCAGACAATCCCCGTTTGCGGCGGTGAATTCCAACCGGCGCGGTAACACCGTGCCACGGATTGCCCGCAATATCGCGGATCGGCGAGCAGTTGCAGTTTCCCCTGCAATCATCACAGCCGGAGACAACCGTGCGACCGAGGTCCGCCCGATTTCTTCAAGCAGGTCGAGAATGTCCGTGTCCATCATGCCGTGACCCCCTCTGGTCCCGTTCAAACCGCAGCCGCGACCGGCCCCAGACTGAGATGTGATTTAGTAAGCGCCAGTCCGACATTCGCGCTGTTGCGACAGATATAGCAAACCACATGATCAGGATATTCCTTGGTCCGCAAAAAGATGTTCAGCCTGTCTCTAGAAAAAACTGCGATTTCCCCAAAACCAGTGTTTTCTTCGTCTGCACTGCCCGCCTGACGCAAGAGTGCTTCAAACGCAGCAACCCCGCGCCCCTGAAAAAGATTGGCTACTGCCACCGCCAAAGTATCCAGTGAATCTTCGCAGTCAGGATCAGAAACAGAGCTGCCCAAAAGCATCCCTGTTTCCATGTCGATATACCCGGCTGCAATACAGTCGGGTATCGTTTCCATGGCGGAGTTCAGTGCAGTTCGAATAGACATCTAAGCCATTGTTTTCATTTGGTAGTTTCTCACTATCTCGATTCGTTATCCCTTACAATACATGCCATTCCGCGCTGCTGTTTTCCTTGGCTTTCGGAATGGATTGAAGTGCCTCCTTGGTCTGCTTTTCGTTGTGTTCAATGGCGATTTGATCAAATTCGGCCAGAAATGCTTTGAATACGTTCTTCAGTCCCTCCGCGTCCTGCGGCAGGTCTTCATTCCGCGAAATCTCCTGCCACATGGTTGACGCGCTGAGCGGCGATCCAACCGCAATTTCAGGCAGGTCACTCAGAGCGGCAACGCTTCCGTCAACTGCATCGACCTGTTCGGTGGTGGCAGCTTCAATCAAACTGTTGGTTTCAGGTTCCGGCTCATAGTCGTCGGCATTGTTGCCAGTTTGAGCGGCCATCAGTGCTGTAATCGAGGAAACAGAGACTTCGATGCCACGATCTTCAGCCAAATCGTCTTGCTCGGGTTCTTCTTCTACTACGTCTCGCTCGATCGGATCTTTTTGCATCGACGTGCTCAGCGAGGCGAGCACGTCATCCGAATTGTCAACAGCCACAAGAGGTGCTGGGCTGATTTCAACCTCGTCCAAGTCACTCGGGGCGTCATCAAATTCGTCGTCCAGATCAGCTTCGAGTGACAAATCAAATTCGTCTTCGTCGTCCTGCAGGCCCGCGACATTCGCCAATTCAAGAGGGTCGTTCGAAGTATCTTTAAAGAAGGAACGCAGTTCATCACTTGTATCGGGTTCAACTGGCAGCGGTACTGGCTCTGACGCCATTTCTGCTCGCAGCCGTTCTGCCTCTTCCGCATCGATCCGAACCCGCTCGGCCTCATCAGCGCGCCGCTCGACCCGGGCAGGTCGAACCGGGAAACTGGTTACAACTGCGGCGCCTTCAGTGTTTGGCGTCCCGTCGGCCTCCATCGGGTTCACCAACCTTAATGGTGCGACTTCGTCTTGGTCTTTTTGCACTTTCGGTTCGCTTGACGAGCGGGCAGGGCGCAAGGGCTTAACTTTGGATGCGTCCGTTTGGCTTTTGTCGATCTGGTACCGAGCCAGTTGGTCGGCACGTTTGTCCATAATCTGTTCCGTGATCTCCAGGAAACTGTCGATCATCTTGCCGCCGCCGCTGCGTGACCACATTTCGGCATCGCCTGTCTTGTCCCGGGCAGTGATTGCGTCCCGAGCAGAGAACAGGATGGACCGGTTGAACAGGTGCCCCGCTTCGCGGTTTACGCGGCGCAGTACTTTTTGACGGTCTTTGAGGCTCAAGGCATCTGCCCGCGTCACAAGAAGCAAAGAATTGTGCTGTAACCGCTCGGGCAAGGAAACCCAAGTCGCGCGTTCGGTTTCGCGCCAGGCTTGCGTCGCGTGGGTGCACCACAAGACGCCGTTTGCCTGACCCACAGCACGTTGCCATACATCTGTCGAGATCTTGGGGTCGGAAATGCCGGGGGTGTCGATCAGGTCGACGGCTTCCAGAATATCGGCCTCAAGGAAGATACGGATGAACTGTGCGTCATTGACACCAACGGTTTCAAGCTGATCCAGCTCGATCAGTTCAATACTACCGTCATGGCGTTTGATATAGGGCGCTTGATTGCCCCAGCTAAACCAGACCGGTGGCAACTGGGTTGCCGTCACCTGCGTCGGCAAGGTCTGCGTTCGCAGCAAAAAGTTCATCAACGTAGATTTGCCAGCACTGAATTCGCCCATCAAGGCGAATACCGGTTTGCGGCGGGACCACTGCTCGATGCGTTCCCATGCCCTCGGAGAAACAAAGCGTGTTTGTGTATCTTTTGCCATTTTTCTACTTATGCCGCTTCGTTGCTAAGATCTTTCAGAATGTCGCCCAGAATCTCGTCCTTGGATTTCTGAGGCTGCAAGCCCGCCATCGCCGCCGCAGTCTGACCTGGGTTCTTTTCGGCAGAAGACGAGATGCTCAGCAGGGTTTCCTTCTGCTCACGCAGGAAATCTGACAGGATCGCACGGACGTTTTCGAGCACTGCCGCAATCTGGTTTTCCTCGATATCCTTGGTGATAGAATTCGCCTCGGACGCGATCAGCCGCGTGTAATCCGCCGCGTAGGCTTCAAACCCCTTTCGGCGCTGCCACCAACGTCGCCACCAGGTACTTTGCAAGTCCAGTGCGATTGTCCGGCCGATGCCAAGAGGTGGCGGAACACGAGGAACAATGGGCGCTTCAATGCTGAATTCGCCCAGATGGTTGCCAAGTATCTTATGATAAAGCGCTTCGACATCTGCAGCGGCGGTTGCGTACAACGCACCGGCATCCTTGCGCATGGCGCGGGCGAAACTGAAATAGGCGGCCTTTTGCAATGTCCTTAATCCCGCGGGATCATATTGCCACGTGCCTTGTTCGCCATTTTTTTCAAGATGCGCGATCAGTGAGTCTGTTGCGCGCTTGACGAAATTGGCCTCGGCTGAATTCAGGCGCTCCAGTACTTTGTCGCGCAACGCATTTGTCAGCTCGGCCGCTTTCTTTTCGTATTCGGCAGACACCGTATTGATCGCATCTTCAGGCGAAATACCGTCAAGATCCCGCGCAACGCCTTCACCTTCGGACAGGTTCTTGGCGACCGCAGTCGCGCGGATCTGACTGGCAATGTTACGGGCCCGATGGCGAACGCGGTCCATCAGGCGCGCTCCGGCACCGTCCGCAATACGCTCGTTCATGGCCAGCAATAGATCGGGCAAGCCGGAAAGCGCCCAAATTTTATCGAGCGAGGCCGCCTGATCACCGAATCCAGCGGCCAGGTAGAACGTATTCAAGGCCTGGCGCGATTCTTCAGTCAGAATATCCGGGTTCCCGGTCAGTGCGGCTTCGGCCCACAGCGCACTGCCAAAAACGACGCTGGTATTAGTGTCGATATTGTTCTGTTTGAGCGTGTCCTGAATGCGGTCACGGATCTCCGGGACCTGATTTACAGGATCGGAAAGCTCATCGATCCTGTTGACGAACAGGATGATCTGCCGGTTCTCGAACTGCGCAATAATGCGCATCAGAGCCATGTCCATGGTCGTCAGGGCCTGGCTTGCTGCCAACACCACAACACAGACTTCGGATCCCCGCAGGCTGCGCAGCGTGATTTGCTCACGCACCATGAACGTATCGTTCACACCGGGTGTGTCGCACAGTTTCAGCGCAATGGGGTATTGCGGAATGTCCATATACAGCTCGGCTGATTTGGTAACATCAGCAAACCGGCCCGTTTTCGGATTAATATCGGGATCGTCTTCATCGCCCAGACACACATAGCGTTGAATCAATTCTTCGTCGAAATGGTCATACTGATGGCTTTGACCCAGGATCAGGTCAAAGTGTTTACCAAGACGCTCCTCTGACTTGGCCTTCATCTCAGCGATCTGATGGCGAATGTCTTCCATCTCATCATCTGCGCCGGCACGATTGGCCAATTCACCAAGACGACCGCCGCCGACCATCAGGTTGTCCCATTCTTCCTGCTCAAAAAATGTGAACTTGGCCTTTGTATCACCCGGCGGGCGTGTGTTGATGTTCAGGGTCGTAACCACCGAGGTCCACGGGTTGACGTCTGACGGCAGCAGGGCAGGGCGCCCGGCAAGAATATTGACGATCGAGGATTTTCCGGCCTTGACCTGGCCCACCATCGTGATGCTGGCGGTAAAATTCTCCATCCGGGTCTTGAGCGTAGCCAGCCGTGCCGAAGAGCGCGCATCAGCCACCTCTGTCAGTTGATCTATCTGAGCTGTCAGTGAAGCCATGGTTTCCGTCATTGGTGCCAGTGCTTCGTTGCCGACGGACAAAAGGTGATCGTTGCGCGCCATGCTTAACCTCCGGTTCCCGTTGCAGCAATTTGGGGCACATTCGAACCACAGCCCGCCGGAATGCTTGTCAGAGTGTCGATGCGCGCGATCAGGTCCAATGCATTGCCCAGAATTTCGGCTTCGGCCCGAGGTGAAATAGTCTCGTACGATTTGGAATCGGCCAGTACTTCAATCGAGCTGAAGCTGTCTCCATTCTCGAGGCACGCAACGCGGCGCCCGGTCGGGAAACCTTCGGATTTTGCGGCGGGCAGCGGCATGCGTGCATTCGCCAGCAGATAGTGTTCACCGGAATGAGTGCGAAGCGAAATACCAAAGCCTGTATTCGGATGGTCGCGATTCAGAGTCTTGAGCTCACCAAGGAAGCTCTCACGAGCAAAGAAGACAGCTTCTTGCTCGGCGGCAGCGGATGGATTCAGATCGGTCACAGCAGAAAGCCTTGTATTGGAGTTGAGCAAAAAACTCGTACCGGCGCCGAAGTGGCAAAAAGACTCATTAACTCCTGAGTACAACAAGTACCTTCAAGGCGGTGTTATTTTGGCGCGAATAAGATTTTTTAGCGGTTGAATTGTGGCGGTAATGTGGTGACCCGCTCATAACAATGTCTCAACCGATGCGGGTATAATAGGGCGATAACCTTGGATAGTGAAGCGATTGGCAAGGTTGCATATAGTGATAGTCGTGGGAGCCAAAAGAGTTAAAGGGGGTGCCTTTTCAAGAGCATTCGAATGACTTGGAGGCTGATGGCCAGTTGGATTCAGACTTTTGAATAAAATCAGGTATTTATGCTTTGAACTTTGTGGGATGTTCAGGTTCTGAGGAGAAAAATCAAATGTCCAAGTGAAACCAGCGATACAAGGTGCGATGGTTTTCTGGATCAAACTGCAACAATTCTGGACCTTTGCGTCTCGGTTCTCCACGCAAGCTTTTTGGCGTAAAGCCTGGCCAGAAAGATTGGTGTTTATTCAACGTTAGCGCGTTTCCAAACAGTTCGATCGTGCAAGGCTACAATCTGTGAGCCAAACGCCAGGAAGCAACGTCATATTGGGGGTTTCAAACCGGCAATAGATTTTTTTTCTGTTTTCAGACGCCGCTCGTTTCGCTGCCACTGCGCTGGTTGTCATGACAACAAGGTCGAAAGTGGGTTGCGGTGCTCAGCCATATTGCTTGGCAGGTCACAAACTTTGTTTTCCTCGAATTTTACCTCTCGCACTCCTAAGCAAGCTTTGTTATTGAGCGCTTCATTCCAGCGCTAGTGCGCTCGGTTGCGGGTGTGGCGAAATTGGTAGACGCACCAGATTTAGGTTCTGGCGCCGCAAGGCGTGGGGGTTCAAGTCCCTCCACCCGCACCACATTAGCATAATAGATTTATATTTATCAGATATTTACGCGATAAAGACTGAAATCAGACCCACGTGCAGTCCCACTAATGTTAATTGATGGGCTCTCTAAGATAAGAGCAAGGTGCAGCAGAGTGATTGCTTGCGCCCGCTGCCTCACTGCGTCACAGTCAGCGGCATTCAAAAGGCCGAAGCTATGACGAGTGACACAGATTTAACTTTTACGACATTACTGACTTTGGATGAAAAAGATAACGAGTTGGAAACCTACGTTGAGGGCAACATCGGAGAAAACACGTTCAGAAGTCCGATGAAGAACTCTTTGCACTCAGTTCCGATTTCTGGAACCAACGACAATTATAGGCTTCATGTACACGCCGCAGAGTTCGGGTACAGGGAATACCTAGCATTAAGCTGCGGTCCTGAAGGCCTAATTCTCAATATGGAAAGGATATCCGCAGATAAGCTGACTTGGGCGAAAGATATTTTGATAGAGGATAAATCAGCAACAGGCAAAGGAGTTAGAATTGGCATTATTGATTGCTATCCTCCTGCACCTCCAGTTGGTTTATCGCACGTGAAAATTGCTAATTGGACACATGCAAGACCGGTTGAAAACACCCAGTTCTTAAGTCACGGAATTAGCGTCGCTCAGATTATTTCTTCGCGGGTCGCGGGCCAGCCGGCTGCGACGTCAATCTGCCCCGATGCGGAGGTCATAGTGTTTCCCCTCTACACTGCACGGGTCAATGGTACTGACACAATTACACAAGATGCTATCGCTGGGGCTTTGCAGGCGGCGCTCGATGCCAACTGTGACATCATAAATATGAGTCTAGGAAAGAAACCAACCTCAAATCGAAAGCTCTTGACTAACCCGACTAAAGACCTCTCGCCATTTTTCCGCGAGATAAAAAACGCAGTGAACCAAAAAGCAATTCTCGTAGCTGCAACCGGAAACGACACTGGCGAAGCTGTGCGAATTCCTGCCAACGACAGCCGGGTTGTTGGGATTGGGATGTTTGGCTTGGATGAGCACGCATCACCAAATTCACGACCATACCACGGTCTTTTGAACGCAAAGTGCGTTGGAGATTACGATAGATTGGGTAATCATAGCTTGTGTGGTAAACTGTTTTCTCCCGGGGCTGTTGGACCTGGGTGTGATTTTGTTTTTCCGGGCTGTGGGCTTGTGTACGTTGATACAAGGGGGCGAATGGTAGAAATAACAGGGACTTCGTTTGCCGCACCTCTCGCGACAGCACAAATCGCGAGAATTTTGGAATTTTCTAGGCGTTCCACCGACCAGTCTGCAACGCTTGATGAGAGTTTTGAAAATACAATTGGTTGGTTAACGAGTTTCGGTATACAACTTGGAAATGAGCCTTGGATGACTACCTTGAGATTATGAGTATAGGAATCAGATACATGCAAGCATATACGGTTTCGATTTTGCCTGGGTGCGAGGCTTTGGTGGTAGCAAAAACACTCGGTGAAATTTTGTCCTCTTTTGACGGCGTTCATATTGTGAGTGCTGGCAGTAGGTATTCTGCGACTGTAGAAATGGACAATGCTGCCCTCTCTACGCTGCCGACTGGAGTACAGGAATGCTGCCTAATTGAGGCGCACGAGGGCTACACCCTTTTGTAACAACATTCAATTCAATCAATTTTTTGGGGTCGAGGATCGTGATTAAAAGCGGCTTCTTAAGAATAAATATGAGAGCAACGCGCTCCAACGACGGTTATAGTTTACTGAATGATGACGGCAGTTCAGGTGGCAACGACAAACCAGAAGACAGCACAGATTCATCATTATCTGCTTTACAGAAGCTAGCGCCGAGCGAAAGCACAAGCGCTTTCTTAGTTTTGTTGAACCTTTTTTCCTCCGCTGGCGAGGGTGAAAAAACCATAGCCATTCTCGTTGCATCTGGTGCGGGGTTGATTGTGAGTGTGTTTTTCTCTTATTGGGGCATCGTCGAGGCCGGAAAAAAATTTCAGCTTTTGAACTTCCTGCTACGTGTCTTCGCCTACGTTCTTTTTGCCATGCTCACGATGCAACCATTGGGTGTCGAGCTGTTCAAATTACAGTCGGTTGTTTTGCCTGCTCTAGCTGTAGTTTTTGTGGCTATTGCTCCAAAGTTAATTTCCAATGCTGAGGATTCGGGAAATCAATAGATTTCTCTTGGTGTCGAAGTAGCCGCTTGTTTGGCTCGAAAACGGCATCAAACGCAAAGAAACCGCCCGGTTCAAGGGGTGGCTCTTGTGGGATATCGATCGATGGGGCCATGCGCTGGCTCATGGGGCGTCAGGTACCATCGCCCATCTTCGCGGCACTACCGTGCTGTTCACGGAATCCCTCAAATATTCCGGGCCGCATATGCAACAGGGTATAGTCAGGTGATATGGCTGACGCCCAGACACTGCCCTGGTGCAATTCATCGCCTGCAAATGAGAACTGAAACCCCTTCATCCATGCGCCATCGGGGAATGTGTCGCGCATCAGGCGCTCCAACTCGCGAACATGGTGGAGCATCTGGGCCTCGGGTCAATCTGAAATTATTTCCGATTTCACTCTGGTGGCGTTGGCTGCGATCCGCTCAACTTCGGGCACCGGTAGGCCATTGAGCCAGTCCGCCCATTGATCCATCGTCAGCGGCAATTGGATAGGGCGCTGCATTTTTGAGTTTTGGATTCTATGCGGCCATTCGACCAACTCGATTTGAAGTCCGCATTGCGGATAAAGTAGACGTTGCTTTTAACCCAGACTGTCCTTCTGGTAGCCGATTACTCGGCTGCCAAAGCCTTGTGCCGGCAATAACATGACGCCCTGATTGGCACTTCGGCTCGGGCAGCGGCCTTGTCCAGTTGTAGTTTTATTTGGGGCGCTTCAACCGTTTCACCGCGCCGATTCAGGCATTCGTACAAGCCGTGCAAGCTCCAGACATTGCCTGGGTGCTGGCAGGCCCGGCTAAGCGTTGCATCCAGTCCAAGGTCGGCGCGATAAACGCTTTCCGCTTCCACCATATGGCCTTGCTCCAATAATAGAGCGCCGAGCGCATGCCGAGTGGGCTGCATCCAACCCCAGGGTTCGTCGTAGGGTAGCGTATCATCAATCTCGACCGATCTACGCAGGTGCTCGAAAGCGCTCTCGTGCTCTCCCTTGTGATACGCTAGCTCACCTAGCATCATTTGCTCGGCAACCTTCAAGATGTCGCGGCACGCGTTGTTGAACAGCATTCTGGTTTCAGGCACCTGATCCAAAGCTTCATAGAATTTTACCTTTTCACTCTCGGCGTCAGTGATCTTTTGCTGGTTCGCCAAGGCAACGGTTCGCGCGTACCGCATCATGGCGGTAGTGACGCAGAAAAGCTCTTCATCAACTGGCAGATCCTGATCGAGTATCTCTTGCCAGCGTCCGAACCGGATCAGAACATGTTGCTTCATAGGGATGAAACCTTCGAACCAGTCGGCCATAGGGCGAAGGGTCTCCCCGGGTAATGTCGCAATCAATTCTTCCGCCGCTTCTATCGCTGCACTCGGTTGGCCAAGGAACATCGCTCCGTAGATCTTGAAGTGGTAATTGTGGCAGCGATAAACGGAGTAGAAGTTGTTGGGGCCCTCGCGCTCCAGAAACTTCCTGTCAGCAACGATGGCCGCTTGATTGCGAAGCACCACGTTCATGTAGTCACCGCACAAAACGTCGACGTGGGTAGGCATATGCAGTAGGTGCCCGGCGTCCGGAATCAGTGTGCTGAGCGCATCGCCATGGCGCAGCGCGCGTTCGGGGTGCGGGGACATTTCCATCAGATGAATATACATGTGCAGAAGCCCGGCATGTTCCCATGCGCCAGGAAGAGAGGAGAACGCTGTGTCGAGCACGCCAATTGCCTCAAGCGTATCTGCGCCTTCGGCTGGCTTCCCGGTCGCTAAATCCCAAAGCTGCCAAGGCGTCCGGTTCATGATAGCCTCGGCAAGGACGGCGCACACGTCCAGATCATTGCTGAATTCGGCATGGACTTTGCGCATTGCAGCAGCGAAGGCGTCATTCCACGGGCTAAATTCTTCGACATCTGACGAAGTTGGATAGCGGAACGGAATTGCCTCGATCAGGGCACGTTCAACCGGTGTCAATCGATCTAAAAGCGCGGTAGCGGCATCGATTGATGCACTTGCCAATGCGATGCAGTCGGGCTTCTCGTCGTCCTCAAAGGTTTCCCAAGGCTTGTTGTAGTTCGGTCCGATGCAATACGCGATGCCCCAATGCGCCATCGCACAATCGGGGTCGGCGGCAAGAGCTTTTTGAAAGCAAACTATCGCCTCTTCGTGATTGTAGGCATATGTCCACGCCAAGCCCCGATCGAACCACCTCTGAGCGTTATCTGAAGATGTTGAAATCTTACGCGTATAGTCGCCGAGGTCGTAGTACTCCATCGGGATTTCCCCCACTAAATTCGCTAAGTTTATCACGGAACGCCTTGAGTCGATAGCGACGCCGCAATTTGGCGAGTATCGGACTACCTGCCTATGCTTTTGGCTGCTTTGGGCTCACTGCTTTGAATTGAGCGGTTCTGTCGGATGACGCATATCAACGCTATGCGGTCCTTGGCAGTCTCCCCTTCGAGTTTTCAGCCCTCAAGGTCCGGCTCTTCCGTCTTCGTAGGCTCATTGAGATCGGTGCAAGGAAAGAGTCGCCGACAATACTGCCTTTCGCGAAACAGACGTAACAGCGGCCACTTTAAGCGATTGTTTCTCCGATTTTCTGGCTTTTGGAGACCTTGGCGAACGGTAATCTCGAAACAAAAAACACGCCTTCTGACAATTTATCGATTCTAACATTTTATGGGCATGGTAGAGTTTTCGAGCAATCTTTCCGGAAGTAACCATGAACCAACGCCGCCTTGCCGCAATCCTGTCTCTCGATGTCGTCGGCTTCAGTCGGATGATGCAAGGTGGCTCAAGGGCGCTGCTCAAAACACTGAACACGCTGTACCGCGATTTGGTGACACCAATCATCGGACAGCACCATGGCCGGGTGGTCAAACTTCTTGGCGATGGGGCACTAATTGAATTTCCGTCCGCGGGCCACGCTCTCGAAGGGGCAATCGCGATCCAAACCCAACTTAGAGAGCCGGACCATCCATATTTGGTTCCAGAACGCATTCAGCTTAGAGCAGGCTTGCATGTGGGCGATGTCGCTGTGGACGGTGAAGATATCTTCGGAGACGGCGTAAATATTGCGGCGCGCCTCCAAGCGGCAGCTGAACCCGGTGGCATTCTGGTCTCAAAAGTACTCTGTGATCTTGCCGGGTCGGATTATGCCAACCGATTGCACAGAGAGGGGCTGCGGACGTTAAAAGGTATTGCACAGCCGATTGAGGTGTTGTCGATCAACTTCACTGATGAAGGTGTGTCAAAGTCACGAGTCGACTTCGCCAAAACACAAGAAATCCGCTACTGTCAAACCGATGACGGCATTAGTCTGGCTTGGAGCGCAGTGGGCGACGGATCCCCGGTTGTGAAAGCACCAAGTTGGATTGGACATTTAGAACTGGACTGGCGCAATCCTGCGGTGGCTCCAATTTGCACTTCGGTTGCGCAACATCACCGGCTAATTCGATTTGACGCACGGCTCAACGGTCTCTCCGACTGGGATGCAGAAACTTGCACGTTCGATCGGTTCGTCGATGACTTGGAAACCATATTCGACGCGGCTGGTCTAAAGCGCGCGCCAATCCTTGCGATTTCACAAGGGTCTGCTGTCGCAGCCACCTTTGCAGCCCGTCGACCAGACCGGGTTTCGGCAATTGTTATGATCGGTGGTTTCCCAGTAGGACGAGCAAAACGGAAATCTCCGAAGGATGTTGAGCGAGCTCTGGCTATGAAACAGATGATGACTGCAGGGTGGGACGATGAGTATCCGTCTCTGCGCGATTTAATGGCGCAAATCATTGTGCCTAGCGCTAGCCAAGAGGCCCGGCGGCAATATGCAAAAGACATGAGCCAAATGATCTCGCCCGAAAACATGGGGCGGTATCGCGATGTGATCGACCAAATTGATATCAGGCAAACACTGTCAAAGGTTGAGGTGCCGTGCCTTGTTTGTCATGCGACGGGGGATAGGATGCAACCTGTCGATCAGGGACGACTGTTCGCCAAGGGATTGCCCAACGCGAAGTTCATCGCCTACGAAAGCTCTAACCATGCCATGCCGGACAACGACCCAGAATGGCCGCGTTTCGAGAGAGACGCTTTGGCTTTCTTAGCAGAAAACAAATGAAAGGTTTTGTCAGATCAACTACGCTTGAGCGTGGTATGGCATTTGGGAATGACCCGACCAAACTCCGTCAAGTGCTTCAAAAGCAGTCCCGAGTTCATTCGTCCAACCGTGATACTGATCGGCATCCTAGCCAAACGGCTTGCCGGACAGGTTGATTAGCGGTCATTTGTGAGACTTGCAGCATCCGGCACTATGGGCTCAGAGCGGACATGCGAACTGCTTTGCGAGATTGCTCGGCTACCCAACTGCGTCGGACTTCTCGCCCTCACTGGATAGCACGATTTGCATTTTGTTGGCGTCGAACGGCTGTAGTAGTTCAAACGCTTCGTCAGCGCTGCCGTTCATCCATTGCTCATAGTCTTCCGGCTCCAGGATCACGGGCATTCTCTGCGGATGTATCGGTTTCACGATTTCATTGGCTGAGGTCGTGATGACGGTATAAGTCTCTGTCTCTTCCGGTCCTTCCTTGCCCTCGTATCGGGAAGTTTGCCACATGCCCGCAAAAGCGAAGGGAGGGCGGTCCTCGTCCCCGTTGAGCGCGAACCAGTAGTATGTTGCTGGATTGCGGCCCTTGGCCTCACAGAACGAACTGGCAGGCACCAGGCAACGTCTTTCCTCGAAACTCCATTTCCAAAGGCCGCTTGAACGCACCTTGTCGTCTCTGGCGTTGTTCCAAGCCCCTGGCTGGATGATTGCGCCGGTCTTCTTAGACTTCTTTGTCGTGCGAAAACCCCAACTCAATTGAACCAGTTCCCGCGCCCCGTCCTCGGTCTTTCTAACGACCGGGGCCATGTGCTTGGGATAAATAGCGGGCAAGGGTTCGGCATTCCCAAGCCTGTCACGCTCTACAGCTACATCGAATAGTTGGCGCATCGCTTCGGCGGGAATCGTGTTCGAGTACAAATTGCACATAGCGAAGACGGTAAGGGGCAAAATCAGTTTGGACAAGTGGTCAATGTTCGCTACCTGTTCTCCATGCAGAACTGGCCCAATCGAATCCCCTTTGACCTTCACAATGAACTTGAATCCCGTCGTGTAGCCGATTGGGAAGCCGCATTGTGGCGCTGCTTTCCCAATAGCGCTTTAGCTTTCATGGTCGCTTGCATATCCACGTCCAATCCAAGAGCCGCAGCGTGTTTAAGGCATATCCCCAGGCGGTCCATGGCTTTACTGGCGGTCTCGGCCTTAACATGCCAAATCGGTGCCAACGTGTCTCGAATATCAATCTGATCGATGTCAGCAACGGGCACTTTTCCAAGCTTTGGTAAAACGTGCAGTTCTAATGGCGAAAACCAACGCCCAGCCTTGCCATCACCTTTTAACTCAGCTTTGCGGGACTCGAATGCGTCAAGAGCGATATCCTTCAGAAGGTGCATGTTGCGCTCAAGCTGCCTTCGTTCTTTCTCTCGTTCTTTGATGGGGTCTAAATCCTTGCGCGCGACCGCCCGCCACTTTTCGGCGTCCTCTCGGGCTTCTTTCAGTGAAACATCAGGGTAGGCACCAAGACCCATTTCTCGGCGGCGACCGTGAACTGTAACAAGCAGCACCCACTTGCCGTGCTTTACATCGCGCTTGTGCAGCCACAACCCGCCGCCGTCGCCATATTTTCCGGCATCGGCAGTCTTGACTTTAGCTCCACTAAGTTTGTTCGTTTGCCGCATTGGTGGAAAGCGCTTTCTTTTGGTCCCACTTTCAGTCCCATTACTACATCTTGTATAGTACGGATCAATTTGGAACAACCCGGAACAACAATGACAGGGCAACCTTCTAAAAATAAGTGATTTTCCCAAAACGCCGGAACTGCACGGAATGCTCTGGAAGTATTGTTCAATGCCCTCCACCCGCACCATCATAATTTACCATAATCATACTTATGCGAATATCTCGTGTAGCGGGGCACATTTGTTAAGTGCCCTTAAAAATGAGACTCCTATTTTGAGACTCGATTTGCTGAGAAGTTCTGGAACACTGCCCCGTCAGATTGGAAGCGCGAGTCTGGCGATGTTGAGGATGTGTCGCTCGAACTGATCATAGGTATCGCGGCAACTAGAACATTTCTACTTTGCACAACCAGTGACATTTCTACTTGGTTGCAACACCTCGCTTGTCCTCTGTCATCAACTACATCCTTCTTCTCCAAGTTGGAGCTTGAAGAAGATGTCTCGCAGGTGCGTACATATCTACAGATGGAAATCCAATCGACCGGCTTCCATCGTAAGCGGCCGCGAGGCCGGCGCAGTCACCAGTTCAAAAACACCGCAAAAATAAATGGCAATTTTCTTGAATACTTTTACCATGTGGTCAAATTAGGGGGCAGATGAATGTTCGACATCATCATCAGACAGGCCAGCTTGCCGGATGGCCACGAACCGGTGGATATTGCAATCAAGGGCGACCGCATTGCGGAAATTGCCACTGACATCAAGGGTGAGGTGCGCGAAGAAATCGACGCAGCGGGCCACTTGGTTTCGCCTCCTTTTGTCGACACGCACTTCCATATGGACGCCACCCTGAGCCTCGGGTTGCCACGTATGAACGTCTCGGGCACGCTTCTGGAGGGCATCGCGCTTTGGGGTGAATTGAAGCCCCTGCTGACACCCGAGGCGGTGATCGAACGGGCCATGCGATATTGCGACCTGGCCGTGTCGCAGGGATTGCTGGCCATCCGTTCGCATGTGGATGTTTCATCAACCCCGTTGGTGGGTGTTGAAGCTCTGTTGGAAGTGCGCAAGCTGGTTGCCCCCTATATTGACCTGCAATTGGTGGCATTCCCGCAAGATGGCCTTTTCCGATCGAGAGACGCAGAGAGAAACCTGATCCGGGCGCTCGATATGGGCGTCGATGTCGTGGGCGGGATTCCGCATTTTGAACGCACGATGTCGGAAGGTGCCCGATCGGTCACAAGGCTGGCCGAGATCGCGGCGGACCGCGGCCTGATGCTGGACCTGCACTGTGATGAAAGCGATGATCCGATGTCTCGCCACGTAGAAACGCTGGCCTTTGAGACCACGCGCCTCGGGCTCGGCGGTCGTGTGACTGCAAGCCACGTCACCGCGATGCATTCATACGACAATTACTATGCCTCGAAGCTCATTCCGCTGATCGCGGAAAGCGGCATGAATGTTGTACCGAACCCGCTTATCAATATCACGCTGCAAGGTCGCTCAGACACCTATCCGCGCCGCCGTGGCCTGACCCGCGTGCCAGAATTGCGTGCGGCGGGTGTGAACGTTTCCTTCGGGCAGGATTGCACCATGGATCCATGGTACTCGCTTGGATCCGCCGACATGCTGGAAGTGGCCCATATGGGCGTGCATGCGGTGCCGATGACATCCCGCGAAGCGATAGAGTGGGCTTTTTCATCTGTTACCCAGAACGGTGCCAAGACCATGGGTCTGCCTGACCCCACAATTCGCGAAGGTGGCCCTGCCAACATGGTTGTACTGCAAGCACGTGACCCGATTGAAGCTGTTCGCATGAAAGCCACACGCCTTGCCGTCATCAAAAACGGAAAGGTGCTGGCCCGCACGGAACCACGAATGGCCGCGCTTTCGTTGCCCGGCCGCCCCACGACCCTGGATCCCGCCGATTACGCGCCCAGGCCCAAAACTCAGGAAGCTCAAAAACAAGAATAACTGCCACCAACAGAAGAGGATACTCCAATGAAACTCACCACAACACGTCGTCAACTGATGGTCGGCGCTGCGGCCACGCTGGCCCTGCCGGCTTACGTCCGCCGCGCGAATGCACAATCTGCGACCCGCGTTGCCGGCGTGCATATGTCTCCGGTCGAAAATGCCTGGAACAGCCGTATCCACGTGGCAATGCAGGAGGCCTCCGATGCTGGCCTGATCGAGTATGAGTTCTCTGAAGGCGTGGCACCAACCGACTATCCCCGCGCGATGCGCGAGTATGCAGAAGGTGGTGCGCAGATAATCTGGGGCGAATCCTACGCCGTGGAACGCGAAGCACGAGAAGTGGCAGGCGATTATCCCGATACCGCCTTCCTCATGGGCTCTTCCGGCGGACCGGACGGGGACAATTTCGGCGTCTTTGGCACCCGCAACCACGAGGCGGCCTATTTGGCCGGAATGCTTGCCGGCCAAATGTCGGAAAGCAATGTTTTCGGTTCCGTCGGCGGTTATCCGATCCCCGAGGTGAACCTGCTGATCAATGCTTTCCGGATGGGCGTCAGTGAAGTGAACCCTGACGCCACCTTCCTGAACGGTTTTATCGGCGCATGGTTTGATCCGGCCCGCGCGCAGGAAGCAGCAATTGCCCAGATCGATGCGGGTGCGGATATCCTGTTTGGTGAACGGATCGGTACGGCGGATGCGGCTCAGGCGCGTGGTGTGAAAGCCATCGGTTCACTTATCGATTACACACCGCGCTATCCCGGTACGGTCTTTGCCAACGCGATATGGAACTATGGGCCAACTATCGAAGCCATCGTGGCGGACGTTCAGGCGGGCAATCCCACCGGGCGCAACTACACGGAGTATTCCTTCATGGCCCATGGCGGCAATGAGCTGATCTATGTCGCCGACGAAGTGCCTGCTGATGCCATCCCGGCGATGGAGGCCAAACAGGCTGCGATCCAATCCGGTGAATGGGACGTTCCGATCGACGAAAGTGAGCCCTCCTGATTCTGAGGGCGTTGACGTGACCGATGCCACGGCCCTTGCGGCTTCCATCATGGCGAGGCAGATCTCTGCCAGCGAGGTGATGGAGGCAAGCCTTTCCGCCTGCCACGCACAGGCAGATTTGGGGGCCGTGGTTTTTTTGGATGAAGACATGGCCCGCGCGGGGGCAAGGGCAGCGGACGTCTTGCCACCTGACCAGCGCGGGCCCTTTCATGGGGTTCCTTTTTTGGTCAAAGACCTCGGCGGATCTGCAAAGGGGCTGCCAGCCGCTGCGGGATCCGCGGCTATCCGGGCGCGCGGTCGAAAACCCGATAGAGACAGTCACCTATTGGGGGATCTACGCCAGACTGGCCTGATATCCTTCGGCTTGACCGCGACCCCTCCTTTCGGTCTTTCCCTGACATGCGAACCAGATGGCATCGCTGCTACTAGCAATCCATGGAACCCCGCGTTGACGCCCGGTGGTTCATCCGGCGGCGCTGCGGCAGCGGTCGCAGGTGGTATCGTTGCCATTGCCCATGCTACGGATGCGGCCGGGTCCATCAGAGTACCTGCCGCGTGCTGCGGTTTGACCGGGCTTAAGCCGTCTCGTGGTGCGGTGCCCGGAGGTCCTGATTTTGCCAATCACCTGATGGGGATAGCCTCTGAACTGGTGTTGGCACGGTCGGTCCGTGACGTGACAACCGCCCTTGGTGCCGTAGTCCAGCCAATGGCCCCGGTGCATCTGCCAGAACGCCCCCGTGTCGCGGTGGCATTGCCGGATCGTTGTGAAGCGGCCCAAAGCAAGGCCGCGAAAGATGCGGCCGACGCGCTGCGCGATGCTGGCTGTGAGGTGCGTGCCATCCGTTCTCCCGACGGGCTCGGGGTTGAGGCCCATGAAATTGCCCGAACCATATTGGCTGTTTCCTTGGCTGAGTGGCTCACTGCACTGGGGATCTCTGATGATCAGGTGCCCCCGCTTGCCGCCGCCATGGCTGCCGAGGGCCGTGCGACACCTGCCACCGTGCTTTTTGCGGCCGTGCGACAGCTGGCGCGGCTGACACATCGTTCTTGCCAGCTCTTCAGTTCCGCTGATGCCATCCTAATGCCGGTCCTCTCGTCTGCGCCGCCCATTGTTGGTACTTTGGACCTGTCTGGCGCTTCTCCTGATGAACACATGGCGCGGCTGGAGGCTTTTGCCCCAAACGCAGCACTTGCCAATGTAGCGGGCTTGCCAGCTTTGGCGTTGCCTTTTGGCATGGCAAATGGCCTTCCAGTCGGTGTGCAACTGATCGGACCGCCCGGCGCGGATTTTGCGCTGCTGAAACTCGGCAAATTGATCGAGACCCGCGCGCCCGAACTTTCCTTTCCGTCCCCAATCGCAGGCCTGCCCGCATGACCAAGGTTCTGGAGCTACACAACATTACCAAGCGTTTTGGAACGCTTGTCGCCAATGATGATGTGACCCTTACACTGGCCGAGGGTGAAATCCTTGCGCTGTTGGGTGAAAATGGCGCAGGTAAAACGACGCTGATGAACATCCTGTTCGGTCATTACGCAGCCGATGAAGGCACTGTCAGGGTGTTCGGCAAAGAGCTGCCACCCGGCCTGCCGCGCGCTGCAATCGAAGTGGGTGTGGGGATGGTACACCAACACTTCACGCTTGCCGGAAACCTCACGGTTCTGGAAAACGTCATTCTTGGTTCTGAACCCATGACGCGCGCACGATCCGCTCGGGCCGCCGCCCGCAAGAAATTGTTGCAGATCGCTGATCGGTTCGGTCTGCCCGTGAACCCCGATGCCAAGGTTCGGTCGCTGTCCGTGGGTGAGCGCCAACGGGTCGAAATTCTGAAAGCGCTCTACCGTGACGCTCGTATACTGATCCTGGATGAACCTACTGCCGTTCTGGCCCGGCCCGAGGCAATGCGCCTGTTCGAGACGCTGCGCGACATGACGAAAGAAGGTCTCTCGCTTATCTTCATCAGCCACAAACTGCATGAGGTTATGGCGGCTTCTGATCGTGTGGCCGTCCTTCGTGGCGGCAAGATGGTGGCGGAACGGAAAACCTCTGAGACCAACCCCGGTGAGCTGGCGGAACTGATGGTCGGCCGAAAAGTGGAACGCCCCGTACGTCAAGACCACGAGATCGGCGCGCCAGTTTTGATCGCAAACGATGTGCGCGTGGAAGAAGACGGTGAGTTGCGGCTGGATGACGCGTCATTCACCGTCCACGCTGGTGAGATCCTTGGAATCGTCGGTGTTTCAGGTAATGGGCAGGCTTCCCTTGGCGGTCTGTTGTCCGGATTGATCCACCCAAGCGCCGGGCAGTTGACACTCCTGAACAAGGATATCGGCCATCTGGGTCCGCGTGGCATGATCCAGGCTGGCGCTGGCAGGGTGCCCGAAGACCGTCATGCAGAAGGTGTCGTGGGTGAGTTGAGCCTGTGGGAAAATGCAGTTCTTGAACGACTGCGCACACCCGAGTTTTCGTACCGCGGCTTTGTCCGACAACGCGCCGCCCGAGAATACACCTCAGGGTTGATCGAACGTTTTGACATCCGGGGTGCCAGCCCGGACACGCGAACAAGGCTGCTGTCTGGCGGAAACATGCAAAAGCTGATCCTGGGACGGGTCCTGACCAACGGGCCGCGATTTGTGCTCGCCAACCAGCCGACGAGAGGCCTTGATGAAGGGGCAATTGCCGCAGTTCATGCCGAGCTTCTGGCCGCACGGGCCGAGGGTGCTGCGATCCTTCTCATTTCAGAAGAACTGGAAGAAGCCGTAGCTCTTTCAGACCGGATACAGGCGATCGTCAAAGGTCGTTTGTCGAAACCGATATCCGCTGATGAGGCTGACCCACAACGCCTTGGCCTGATGATGGCAGGTGTCTGGAAGGAAGATGACGATGCGGCTTGAACGACGCACACAAGTGCCGCTGCACCTTGTGGTTATCGCGCCGCTGGTCGCGATCTTTACCGCATTGCTTTTGGCTGCGGGCCTCATCGCGGCTGCGGGGGTAAACCCGCTTACGGCTTATAGTGAAATGCTGACTGGCGCACTTGGCTCACGCCTTGCGATTACCGAGATGCTGACCCGCGCCACGCCGCTGATCTTCACCGGGCTTGCCGCTGCTGTCGCTTTTCGTGCGCGGCTTTGGAACATCGGCGGCGAGGGGCAGTTCTTTGTCGGCGCGCTGATTACCGCGTGGATCGGGCATTCACTAGGGGTTCCCGGATGGATTGGTATTCCGATTTTGATGCTGGCAGGCATGGCAGCGGGCGCGGCCCTGTTGGCAGGCCCCGCATTTTTGCGCCTGCGTTTCGGGGTGGATGAGGTGGTAACAACCCTGCTGCTCAATTTCATAGTAATCCTTTTCGTCGGCCTCATGATCGAAGGCCCGATGCGCGATCCGTTGGCTTTTGGCTGGCCCTCTTCCGTACCCGTAGATGGTGATTTCCGATTGCCTGATCTGATCCCCCGCACGCGTCTGCATATAGGGCTGCTTTTTGCCATCGCAGCGGCCGGTGCCGTTTGGCTGATCCTGGCGCGTACTGTTTTCGGGGCTGAAACACGCGCCGCAGGTTTTAACGCCAGTGCTGCTGCCTTTGCCGGAATTTCTCTGCCCCGAACGATTATGGGTGTGGCTCTGCTTTCGGGCGCTTTGGCGGGGCTGGCAGGTTCCGTCGAAGTCTTGGGTGTTACAGCGGGCGTCACCACAACGATGAGCCCGGGATTCGGCTATGCCGGCATTGTTGTCGCGATGCTCGCCGCGTTGCATCCGGCCGGCGTGGTCGCCGCCGCCGTGTTCGTCGCCACTGTTTTTGTCGGGGCCGACGCCATGAGCCGCGCGACGGGCGTTCCCAGTTTCATTGCCGATGTGATCGTGGCGCTCTGTCTGCTCACCATGATCGTGGCCCTTCTTTTCACAACCTACCGGGTGCGCCGATGAATGAAGCAATTGATCTGCTGCTGAATACCAGTCTCTGGGCGTCCGTGCTGCGTATCGCAACGCCGCTCATATTTGGCGTCCTTGGTGCATTGCTCTGTGAACGTTCAGGTGTGCTCAATTTGGGGATCGAGGGGATCATGACCATGGGTGCGATGAGCGGTTGGCTTGCCGTTTACATGGGCGCACCTTTGCTGGTGGGCCTGATGATTGCCGCGATTTGCGGCGCGGTGATGGGATTGCTGCACGCCATGCTGACGGTCCCGCTTGGGTTGTCGCAACACGTGTCGGGGCTCGGCATCACGCTGTTTGCATCCGCGCTGGCCTATTACCTCTACAGGTTACTTGTTGAAGTGGGTGATCTGCCCCCGACAATAGAACCATTCCAGCCACTCGATCTTCCGGGTCTTTCCGATATCCCCATTTTGGGACCGATCCTGTTTTCCCAGGCTCTGCCGACTTATCTGGCGCTCTTGGCGGTGGCTGTGATGGCCTATGTCTTTGCTCGGACCCCGTTGGGACTGGCCATACGCATGACTGGTGAAAACCCGCATGCGGTTGAGGCGCAGGGGTTGAACCCCATTCGCATCCGCATCGGTGCAGTCGTTGTCGGATCAGCCTTGATGGCAGTGGGAGGCGCTTTCCTGACGACAACGGCGTTCAACAGCTTCTTCCCGGGCATGGTTCAGGGGCGCGGTTGGATTTGCATAGCGCTTGTAGTCTTCGCGAGTTGGCGGCCCGGTAAGGCGCTGATCGGTGCCGTGTTGTTTGCGTTTTTTGATGCATACCAATTGCGGCTGCAAACAGCGATTGAAGGCGTACCATATCAGCTTTTCCTGATGGCGCCCTATGTGCTTTCCATAGTCGCGCTCGTCCTTGTCGCCCGCAGGGCCGAGGTGCCTGCTGCGCTGATGGCACCCTATCGGCGCGGTGAGCGTTAGGAACACGTTCACAGCCAGTGGATGACTGGTCATCCAAGCGCGAAAGGGGCAGGAAATACATGAGACATCGGGTCATGGCCGGTTGCGACAGTTGTGCCTGTGCCTTTCGTGTTTGACGGGTTCTGGCGTCAACACCTTGGGCAAGAGGCCATTGATCGCAATGCAGCGTGTCAATAGCCGGTGACAATGGCGATAAGAAAAGGCGGCCTCTGACGATGAAAAGCCGCCTTGTGACTTTCGACCTGACGTTGTTGCCTAGTTGGCTACCGACTGCAGTCTCCGTCGATCAGCGGCGGTTGCATTTCTCTCAACAACAGTACGGTTGAACGGGTCCTTCAGTTCGTAGCGGCCAAACTCGATCGCTTCCTTCCAGCCATTGACATAGTTTACTTCAATGTTGTTCCCCTGACGTTCAACTTTCGTCGGGCGACTTCCCGCAGCACCTCCTTGGCCGGACGAGCGCACGTTGTCGACTGAGATACCATCTGCCAATGACCGGGGCCTCGAGACATCAGCTCCTGTAGCTGGCCGTTCTTCCACAGTGCGATTCTGAGCATTCTTTCTTTCATGTCGACCGTTTTCGATTTCTTCCTTGGTTCCATCGGCGAAGCGCACTTCGATGCCGTTCGCGTGGGTCTCAACCTTTGTTATCCCGGCTGAGCGTGATGACCCGCCCCCTGCCCGGGACTGATCCTTATTGCCGCTGCCTCGGTTCGAACGCTTCGAGTCGTCGTCATCGTCGTCGCGACCACCTTTGCCGGATCCAGAATTGTCGTCGCGGTCACCACCGCTACCACTGTTGCTCGACCCCGAGTTGTCGTCCCGTTCGCCCCCACGATCATCCCCCCGATCGTCATCGCCACCATCCCCGTCTTTTCCGCTGCCACTTTTGGCAAAGGCATAGGCTGGTTCAAGTTGCAGGCGACCTTCCGCGTCAAACTTCGGTACGTAAGGCGTCGCAACAATCAACGAAGCCAGTGCTGCGGTGCTAAGAAGCTGGCCCAGTTTTCCTTGAAGTTTCATTTTTTCGCCTCCAGTTCTGTTCGACCCATCTCATGGTGCCAGTGACAGATTACCCAGGGCTTTGCTTCCCGACATCGGGCTTAGGTCTGATGAATTGCAGGCCGAACGTCCAAGCCAAAACCACGACATCCGTCGTATTCGATTGCACCGAGTGGTTTAAGAAACTTGGCTCGGTTTTGCTCCGTTGCCTTTCAACTCGTCATCGGGTTCCAGATGAATAACAAAGACAGAACCAGGATAAACGCGTTCCAATGCCAGTTCGACTTCATTGCATATGTCATGCGCCGCGCTGACCGACATTGCGCCGTCCACAACGAGGTGGAACTCGACGAAGATGATATTTGCGGATCTGCGTCCCTTTAGGTCGTGACACTCCAGAGCGGCCCCCATATTGTTTTCAATGGTGCTGGAAACTACCTGCAAGTCATAGTCGGAAAGGCTTACATCCATCAGGCCATCAACGGACGCACGAATAACTTTCCATCCTTCCCACAGAATGTTCAGCGCGACGAGGATTGCAAGGATCGGATCAAGGATCAGCCAGCCAGTGACAAGCGCAAGTAAAAGCCCAACGACAACGCCAATTGATGTTATCACGTCGGTAAAGATGTGTCGGGAACTTGCTTGCAATGCAGGCGACCCCTCGCGCCTTCCGATCTTGAGCAACAAGTAAGCCCATACACCATTCACGCCGGTTGCGATGATGTTGATGACAATTCCAAGCAGCGGCGCATCTTCAAGATGTGGGTCAGGCAGCGCCAACACTGCCTCTCTGATGATCAAAAAGGCGGCGAGCACAATCAACACGCCCTCAACGACGGCGGAAAGATACTCGGCTTTCTTGTGACCAAAGGGGTGGTTTTCGTCCGGTGGCTTGCTTGCAACCCGCACAGCGAAAAACGCAAGCAGCGCTGCGACTACGTTCACTGTGGATTCCATCGCGTCCGACAGCAGAGCCACTGAACCTGTCAGCCACCACGCCAGTAATTTCAGGGCCAATACGGCTATGGAGATCGGGATGGACCAAAGAGCGAATTTCTGTGTCATTTGGCCAAGACCCTCGATCAAACGTCAACGAAAACTCGTGCGATAAGTGAATTTTCGTGCTCAAGACCTAAAACAGGTGATGGAGACAAAGGGAAGAGAAGCGTTGGGTTTTCTGCCCAAAATCATCTGGGTATCCGCATTACAGCCTCAATCACCGGTCACTCTGATGAGGGCTCAATCGGTGGCACGGGAACGGCTTTGAGATAGGCGGCAATCGCGAAGCGCTCGTTATCGCTCAATCGGGAAGTGTTCTCGATCACTTCAACCATTTCACCCCCGGCGCTGTCATAATCCGGTGTAAAGCCCGACTTCAGATACTCCGCGATGTCAGCTTCCGACCAATCGAGCTGATCTGCCGTGAGGCCGGGTATGCGCCCTTTCCCGCCAGGATTGGGCGCGCCTGCCAGCCAGAGGTCACGTTTCAAACCACCCAACCCGTTTCTTGGCGTGTGGCATTCGGCGCAATGTCCCAGCGCCTCTACCAGATACCGACCTTGAATTTGCTGGTCAGTCAGGTCGCCTTCTACAACCCAGCCCGGCTCCAGATACAACAGTTTCCATCCGCCCAGCCCCCGTCGAATGTTAAACGGGAAACCGACTTCATGCGGGAAGCTTTCAGTGGCAACTGCCGGAAGGGTGGCAAGGAATGCGTGGAGCGACGCGACGTCTTCTGCTGTCATATTTGAGTAAGATGTATAAGGAAAAGCCGGAAAATAGTGCTGTCCTTCGGGTCCGGTCCCATGAAAAAGTGCATTGGCCAGATCCAATGCGGACCAGGACCCGATACCTGCAACCGGATCACTGGAAATGTTCGGGGCTATGAACGTGCCGAATTCCGTCTCAAACCGGCGACCACCAGCGAGTTCGAGCAATTCCTCGCCAGCGGCGCTCGGCGCAGAGTGGCAGGACGCACATCCCGCCGCGTAAAACACCACCTCACCTCTTTCGTGATCAGGGGTAACACCGTCCAGTAGGGTCTGATCAACTCTTTTCGGGCGGATCAGCACCAGACCGACCAGCCCGACCAGAACTGCAATAACTGCGGCGAAAATGAATAAACGCCGCATGGCCAGCGCTCCTTTAGTCTTTTGGCGCCCTGTAAGCTTTGTGACATGCCGAGCACGATCCGCCCAGATCACCCATCGCCGCCTTCAGAGCATCGACATCTTGGCCTGCCGCTGCCTGCATCGCAACAGCGGCTTCGGCCATGGCCTGACCCTTCGCACTTACATCCGGGAAGTTTTCCCAGATGGCTGGCAACGCTCGGGTGGACGGGTCGGACGCATTGTCGGATCCGGCAGGCCACATCGCGGATTGATCGATCTGCGTCAGAACAACCAGGTTGTTCGCTGCCCGTGTTGCCGCATCGGCATCGTATTCCATCTCTCCCTTGGCCATGCCACCCAGATTGCCAAGATTGAAGGCATAAAGCTTCATGATCGAGGTCCGAGCCTTGACCGCCGGATTTTCGCTTTCCTGGGCGATGGCTGATCCAATAACCGCCACCGACAACAAACCAGCCGCAACGGCCGAGAACTTCTTCATCATTGTGCGTCTCCCTGTTCAATGCGTCGAATACTAGACTGAACATTTTTTCTTGTAATTGTTTGATGTTCAGCGTTCCTTGTTAAATTATGAACAACCAGAACTGGGATGATTTTCGATACGCGCTCGCCGTAAGAAAATACGGGTCATTGAATGCGGCCGCTGGGGCCTTGGGTGTCACTCATGCTACGGTGTTGCGCAGAGTTGCTGCACTTGAAGACCGATTTGGATGCGTGATTTTTCAGAAAAGCCCATCAGGGTATTCTGCGTTGCCCGAAGCCAGAACAATTCTTTCGGCAATGGAAAGCGTTGAAGAGGCCGTGCTGTCCGTGGAGCGGGCAATTGTGGGTGCGAACCGGTCCCCTGCGGGTCATGTTCGCATTGCGTCCACTGACAGTCTTTGTCAGCTTGTATTGCCCCAAATACTAAATGAGATATCACAAATGTATCCCGGCTTGGAGCTGACGTTGTTAAGCGGCAACAACCACCATGATCTATCGAGGCTGACCGCGGACATCGCCGTACGACCTTCGATCAAACTCGAAGACGGGCTTGTCAGTGAACGTGCAGGAACACTGTCATTTGGCGTTTTTGACGACGGTTCCCCCAATAGAAAATGGTTGAGGCTTGATGGGGCGTTGAGCCGCTCGCTCCCGGCCAAATGGTTGGCCGAACATGTCAGCGCGAATGAAATGACCAATGGAGCAGATAGCTTCTTAGTGCTTCAGCAGATGGCGGTATCCGGGGTGGGCAAAGCCTTTCTACCCTCATTTATTGGCAATGCGGATCCTCGGCTCCATCGGTCGACAGAAATTGATCCCGGCCTTGATGTTCCACTTTGGGTAGCGACACTTGACGAAATAGCCCACACTCCGAGGTTTGCCATCGTGCAGCGAGCTTTGGTTGAACGCCTGTCCATTGCACTGCCAGAGTGACAAATCACAAAGAACAGTCTCAAGGAGTCGCGGTTCCTCCGAGAACAGCTCTGTGGCCGAGGTGCTGATTGCCCAGAGCAGCTTTGAGCGAGCCCTGCACTAAATGCGGAGCCGCGAGAGCTTTTCTGTCCAAGCTCCACGCCTGAGCCCGGGTCTAGGCCGCGCTGATCGCGCACGATGCTTGGAACAAAACAGACTGAGCCGCAATCCAAACGTGATTGCATGCTCAATGCGGCCCCATCGCTTGGAAAAGCGTGTGTTCCCAGGATGTGAAATTTCAATTTCGCGCTGACAAATCCGGTGGGTGGCAAGCTTTGTTGCGCATGTCCGTTTATTGGCAGGCTTCCGCCCTCCCCGTACGGACGCATCCTAAAGGGTGTACCCAGAGTCATGTATCGGTCAGGACCGCAACGCGGGTCCGGCAACGACCGAGTAGCATGGCTCCGCGGATCTTAGGTCTAGCTTTCAGGCCTGAGTTTGAAACCATCCAAAAAGGGGTCGGACTTGAGACGCTTGGCCGCAAAATCAACAAAGGCGCGCACCTTTGCAGACACGGTGCGGCCTTCTTGATGCACAAGATGGATGGGGACCTCGGGTGGTTCAAACGAATTCAGAACGGTCTTGAGCCGCCCGTCCGCAATGTAGGGTGCCACCTGATAGGACAAGAGCCGCCCGATGCCATGCCCTTTCAGGGCCAGCTCAATCACCGCGTCATTGGTGTTCATACTGATGCGCGGGCTTACGCGTTTTGTCACGACCGTTTCGCCCTTTCGAAAATACCATTGGGCCGATGCGTGCAGGGCAGTTGAATTAATGATGGCGTGATTGGCCAGGTCGTCGGGTGTGTCGGGTTCGCCGTGCAAGTCGAGATATGATGGAGCCGCACACACGACCTGCCTCACCGCGCCGCATCTCACGGCCATCAGACTTGAATCTGCAAGGTTTCCAATTCTGATGCCGACGTCGAGGCCCTCATCAATCAGATTGACCACGCGGTCCAAATAAAGCGTGCGCGAGGAGAGCTTTGGATACAGATCCAGAAATTCGCCCAGAATCGGAGTGACGAACATACGGCCAAACAACACCGATGAGGTCACACTGAGTTCTCCGGTCGGTTCGGCATAAGATCCAACAGCAGCACGCTCTGCCTCTTCAAGCTCCATCAGAATGCGTCTGGCATCTTCAAAGAATCTTCGCCCGCCATCAGTCAGCATAACCGAGCGAGTGGTGCGCACAAAAAGACGAAGCCCCAGGCTGTCCTCCAGCATGGATACCAGCCGGGTTACTGTTGGTGGCGACATATTGAGGTGGCGTGCAGCGGCGGAGAAGCCATTCAGCTCGGCTACCTTCACGAAAACGCCTAATGCATGAAATCGATCCAAATAACTATTCCACTTTTTGGAATAATATATTGCCAAGTATCCGCATTCCGCAACGTAAATGCATTGACTAGCTTCATCCCAGCCCCAGGGCATCGCCCCGACCGAGATGGAGAATTCAATGTCACGTCCTTTTGCAGAAATCAGTTTTACGCCTTCCGTACGTGCAGCGCAGGCCAAAAACGGATCGGCTGACGGATATGCGACGTTTCTGGCAGGCTCCGTTCAGGAAGACCTCATCAGCCTGGTCGAGTCCAGCTTCATCGCACAAAGGGACGGCTTCTATCAGGCGACCGTCTCTGAAACCGGCTGGCCTTATGTTCAATTCCGCGGCGGACCGGCAGGCTTTCTGAAAGTGCTGGATGAACGGACGCTTGCCTACGCAGATTTTCGCGGCAACCGGCAATATCTCAGCACAGGGAACCTTGAGTGCAACGACCGCATCTCACTGATCCTGATGGACTATCCCAACCGGAGACGCCTCAAGATCTGGGGCCGGGCGAAACTTGTTGATGGCGCGGATGATCCGGCCCTGATGCAGCGTTTGAGTGTGCCGAATTCCAGAGGCCACCCGGAGCGGGCCATTGTGATCAAGCTTGAAGCGATGGACTGGAACTGCCCGCAACACATTCCCCAACGCCTGACCCTGGAAGAACTTGAAGAGCATCTGGCACCGCTTCGCAATGAACTGGCAGCACAGAAGGTTCAAAACGCAGAGCACGAAGGAAAGCCCGGTCAGTAAAGCTGACTGATGCTGAACCTCGCGCGTTCAGACGCGCCCCGGAACCCCAAGAAAGGAAATACCCATGTCGCGCAATCTGAAATCCATCCTGAGCGCCAGTATTCTCGCGCTTTCCGTCGCAATGCCATTCGCACCGGCCCCTGCAATCGCCAAGGAGACCGGAGTTGAAGCTACACAAGCCGTCAACTTCCGCACAGAAAAAATCGGCGGGGTCAATATCGCCTTTCGTGAGGCCGGAGACCCGAGCAGGCCCACCGTCCTGTTGCTTCACGGATTTCCGACCTCCTCACATATGTTCCGTAACCTTATCCCTGAACTGGCCAAGCACTATCACGTGATCGCGCCCGACTTTCCCGGATTTGGGGCGTCGGACATGCCGAAAGCCGAGAATTTCGAGTATTCCTTTGCGAATATCGCCGAAATCATGACGTCTCTGCTGGATAAGAAGGGTGTCGATCAATACGCAGTCTATCTGATGGACTACGGTGCCCCGGTTGGATTCAGGATGTTTGCGGAACAGCCCGAACGGGTCACCGGCTTCGTCATTCAGAACGGCAATGCGTATGAGGAAGGGCTGCGCGAATTCTGGGACCCAATCAAGGCCTATTGGGCCGACCCTTCGAAAGAGAATGGCGACCAGCTTCGTGGTTTTCTTACTCTGGATGCGACCAAGTGGCAGTTCACCCACGGTGTACAGAAGCCGGAACTGATCAGCCCGGATAACTATTGGCACGTCCAATACCTGCTTGACCGCGAAGGCAATCAGGAGGTTCAGCTTGAACTTTTCCTGGACTACGGCACCAACGTTGCCGAGTACCCAGAATGGCAGGCGTTGTTTCGCGAGCATCAACCACCTGCGCTGCTAATGTGGGGTAAGAATGATCACATCTTTCCCGCCGAAGGCGCCCTGCCCTATCAACGTGATCTCAAAGACCTTGAGTTTCACCTGCTTGATACGGGACACTTCGCGCTGGAAGAATATGGGCCCGAGATTGCGGAACAGATGACTGCATTCCTGAACCGTATAACCGCCGCAGGTAACTGATGCGCAACTGGCCGCGCCTCGATCAAAGGCGCGGCCTCATGTTTGGAGACGATCAATGAGCACGCAAGCAAAAACTGCCAAGGAAGTAACGGTTGAAATAGTGCATGGGTTTGTCGACGGTGGCACCGGAGGAAATCCCGCAGGCGTCGTCCTGGACGCTGATGAATTGAGTGAGCAAGATATGCAAACCGTGGCGGCAAGGGTTGGATTGTCCGAGACGGCGTTTGTCTCCCGGTCTGAGACTGAAGGCTTCAAGCTGGATTTCTTCACACCAAACCGGCGCATCGCTCATTGCGGTCATGCAACAATCGCCGCCTTCTCTCACCTCGATGCGCTAGGCCGGATCCCCAAGCCCGATACGTCCAAGGAAACAGTTGATGGCCCCAGGCGCATACTCATGAAAGACGGCGCCGCCTATATGGAACAATTGGCCCCACGCTATTCGGGTGCTCAGGAATGGATCGAAAAGGGCGTGAAACTCGACGATGTACTGAACTCCCTTGGGATCGACGATACACAACTTGACCGGAGGTTCCCTCCAGTTCTGGCCAATACCGGCAACAGCTTCATCGTCGTCGGCCTCTCTGATGCCGAAAGTCTTGCCAAAGTCACACCAGATTTCGCCAAAATCGCGCAAATCAGCGAGCAACTGGATCTGATTGGCTATTATGTCTTCACAAAAGACCCCTCAGCAACAAGCCGGGACGCCACAACCCGCATGTTCGCACCCAGATACGCGATAGATGAAGAAGCCGCTACGGGAATGGCGGCCGGGCCACTTGCATGCGTGTTGCATGATTTCGGCGGCGTGTCTCGGCGATCATTTGAAATCGAACAAGGAGTGTTTATGAACCCGGCAAGCCCGAGCCTGATAAAAGTCGATCTGGACATCGAGAATGGCGCAATCACGGGCCTCATGGCGGGTGGTTACGGAAAAGCCATGAACGCGGCCCGGATTGCTTTGTGACGCGAAAAGGCCAGGTGTTTCCGCGGAAACAGTCTCAGTTTCGCCCAGGCTCTTGAGCTCGATTACGTCTGGTCCAAGGTCGCCTGCGACGGCACCATACTCAGCGCAGTGCGTGGCCCGATCTCATGAACCGGTCTGCGCGCTGCCGACCTTTGCAGTGAGAATACCTGGTTGCCCGCAACCCAAATCGCATCAGCCATTCCGGACAACGTAGAATCTTACGGCTCTCAATCTGTCTTGTCCGGATCGATACGCCGATCTGAGGTGGGACCGCCTTAATGTTCCTTCTCGACGAGAGAAAACAACGCGATGGATCCGGCAAGTCCTCTAACTTCGTGAAATCCACAAGCAGAGAACAGTTCGGGCGAAGCAGCGGCAACGGCTGATGTCGCCAGAGCTCTGCGACCTAAGGATTTCGTCAAACCCTCAATACGGCTTGCGAGGTTGACTGCTCTACCCAGAACAGTGAAATCCAGCCTGCCGGGACTTCCGATGTTGCCATAGCTTACCTGCCCAACATTGATCCCAATGCCTACGTCCAACGGCGGCTTCTGAGCCTCATCGCGGCGATGGTTGAGTGCGGTCAAGCCGGTCAATACGCTTTGAGCGGCCCGTGCTGCCTTTTTGCATTGGTCATTCAAATCTTCCTGGGTTGCGATGGTGAAGATCGACAGAATGCCGTCTCCCATGAACTTGAGAATATCGCCGCCATTTTCTTCCACAGACTGCACGACCAGATCGAAATACTCACTCAACGTGTCAAAAATGTCTTCTTCGGATGCTTTATCTGAAAGAGCGGTGAAACCTCGCAGGTCAGAGAACATGACAACTGCATCAAGGGTCGTGCGTTCCCCTCGCTTGATCCGCCCGTCCCATACAGCATCGGAAGGTCCATCGCCAAGATATGTTCTTAGAAGACCCTTGGACGACTTGCGCATGGTGACAGGTTCCAGAGCAGAAGACAGGCCGGGCAGTGCATCTTCAATCATTTTCAGATGCCGGGGCGAAAACCCTTCTGACGACTGGGTGACAAAAGTGCAGCCGTGCAGCGATCCATCTCCGTAGTAAAGCAGCGTAGCATAGTAATCGGTGCCACCCAGCTCAGCGAAATCAAGATACGAAGAGTGCTCGGTTTTGGGATCCAGTTGCCGCAGACCTTTGTGAAGTGGCTTCCTGTGCTCCAGAATGTATTCGAACGAGCTCCCGACATACCCATCCGTCAACATCGTCTCATGTGTCACATCGTAACTTTCGGTCCCATCAGGTGTCCAAACGATCCCCCATGCGATGAGCAACGGATTGGCGAAGCGCTGACCGATATTGACCCGCCATAGTGGCACACCGGCCTCGATCAAAGACGAGCAAAAATGTGACACTACCTTTTCGGGGTCACCTGAGCGACGCCCTTCCGCAATCATCCAATTGGTCAGTTGGGCAATTTCATCCATTGTTTAAAATCAATCGCTTAGATAGGATTGCCGAGAACTTTAGCTCATTGTTCGATCATATTATTCTAGTCTTTTTCTCAATCCATCCAAGCCTGCATCTTTGGTCCATGGGTATAGACCGCGGGTCCCAGCTGTACGCGCCAAAATGGCCTCAACGGATTTTCCTGCTCCATGTGTCTGTCGGACTGGTTCATAGACGTCGGCAGGACAGCATAGGCTTCTAATGGCACGAGGTATTTGTCCAGTGCAGCCTCAAGATTGTCGATTCTCGCTAAGAACTGTACCCGTGGTCCCCCAAGACTTGACCCATGTTTGTTAACGCACCAAGTGGTCTCAAGCCGTTTTAATCCCTTGGCAGATGATATGAGATTTTCGAATTCATCTGTCGGAGCCAAAACGGGAAAAACCTTGTGATCTTAGGTGCAGTTTGGTCCGACCGGGAAAGCGCCTGCGATGTGGCCAACTTGCGGTTGGGCGATTTGAAACTCATTGAGGATTTGCACGTATTCGATCGTTATCTGCATAGGCAAGTTCGACCACCGATGTTGCGGCATCGATCCCGAGATTCTGTTGAACTCTTTGCGACGTGTCGGTTGCGTGAGATTGCTCTGGCTATTGATTTTTTAGCGCGCGCAAAGAATATGTAAAACTATGATAAGTTCATGGCGAACAAAACCAGCAGGCAGACTGGCATGACCAAGATAAAGAATATGGAAGAGTTTGCGGCCCTCAGCGGTATCTCGCGACCCACGGTTTCCAAATATTTCCACGATCCCGACAGTGTTCGCCCCACAACGCGGAGTCGTATCGAAGAAGCGTTGGAGCGGTTTGACTATCGCCCCAACATTTATGCGGTCAACCAGAACCGGAAGCTGACCAAGAATATCGGAATCGTCGTGCCCTATCTGGCTGATCCGTTCTTTGCCGAAATCGCGCGCTATTTGGAACAAAGCTGTATCGCAGCTGGATATCGCCCGTTCCTGTTCAGCTCTCATGGTGAGCAAAAACTGGAAACCGAAATTCTGGACGGCTTGCAATCCATGAAGCCAGCCGGGGTTCTTTTGGCACCTTTGGGGCGCATCTCGGACAGATCAGCAATAGAGAAATTCTGCGCCAACGTACCCACAGTTTTGTTCGACAGTAACTTGGATGGTTTAGGGGCCGCATTCGTAGGTTCCGACAACTTCAGCTTTGTCTCACAAACCGTTGAATACATGACCCGTACCGGTGAACCGCCCTCGTTCTTCGAAATGCGCACTCCTGCGAACCCAAATGCCAACAAACGAAGGAAAGCCTACATCGAAGTGATGGAGCGCCTCGGATTTGAACCGCATATAATCAAAGTCGACGGCAAAGGTTGGGCGTTTGAAGAAATCGGCCAAAGAGGCGCACTGAACGTTCTGGGGGAACGCGGATTGCGAACCAACTCGGTGTTGTGCAGCAATGATCGCCTGGCCATCGGCTTTCTTGCGGCTTGCTACAAACAGGGGATTCGAGTCGGTCGGAATGACGATTGCAAGCTGCGTGTGGCGTCAAATGATGACCACCCTTTCGCGCAGTTTACTTGCCCATCCCTGACAACGGCTGCGCATGACTACGACAATGTTGCCGACCGCAGTGTGAAAACACTGTTCCAACTCATTGAAAGTGGAGGGAAATTTCAAACTCGATCTGAAACGTTGTTCCCTGCAAGACTGGTTTTGAGAGACTCCGCGTAACCTTAAAAATTAACGCGCGTAAAGTTTTTATTGACGCCGCGACAATTTTTGCATTACGTTCTCTGCACGACATCCAAGCTCAGGGAGGACAGGGATGTATTTGAGAAACGCACTTCGTGCGGCGACTGCAATGACACTCGTCGCGACGGCAGCAGCTCATGCGGATACCTTAACAATAGCGACCGTGAACAACGGCGACATGATCCGGATGCAGGGCTATACCGATAAATTCACCGAGGCGACCGGCATTGACGTCGAATGGGTGACGTTGGAAGAAAACGTGCTGCGTCAGCGCGTAACGACCGACATCACGACCAAAGGTGGTACGTTCGACATCATGACAATCGGCATGTATGAGACGCCGATCTGGGGCGCGAACGGCTGGCTGGTGCCGCTGGATGGCCTGTCCGAAGAATACGACGTTGGTGACATTCTGCCAGCGATGGCAGGTGGGTTGAGCCATGACGGAACGCTTTTCGCGGCACCGTTTTATGGTGAAAGCTCGATGATCATGTACCGCACTGACCTTATGGAAAAGGCGGGCATGGAAATGCCGGATGCGCCGACCTGGCAGTTCATCAAAGAGGCCGCCGCCGCGATGACCGACCGCGACGCCGAGATCAACGGCATCTGCCTTCGCGGCAAAGCCGGTTGGGGTGAAGGCGGAGCCTTTATCACTGCGATGTCCAATTCATTCGGCGCCCGCTGGTTCGATGAAGAATGGAAGCCCCAGTTCGATCAGCCCGAGTGGGCAGACACGCTGAATTTCTACGTTGAAATGATGAACGAATCCGGTCCTGCCGGCTATGCTACCAATGGGTTCAACGAAAACCTGTCGCTGTTCCAGCAAGGCAAATGCGGCATGTGGATCGACGCGACAGTTGCGGCGTCTTTCGTGACCAACCCTAACGACTCTACGGTCGCAGATCACGTAGGATTTGCGCTGGCACCCGACACTGGATTGGGCAAGCGGTCCAACTGGCTTTGGGCGTGGGCACTGGCTATTCCTGCTGGCACACAGCAAGAAGATGCTGCCAAGCAATTCATCGAATGGGCGACCTCAAAGGACTACATTGAGTTAGTGGCCGAAAGCGAAGGATGGGCAAACGTTCCCCCGGGTGCACGTACGTCTCTGTACGAAAACCCGGAATACCAAAAGGTTCCGTTCGCAAAGATGACACTGGACTCAATCCTGTCAGCTGATCCGAACAGCCCGACGGTAAAACCTGTCCCGTATGTTGGCATCCAGTTTGCCGCGATCCCGGAATTCGCAGGCATTGCCACACAGGTGAGCCAGGAGTTCTCGGCGGTATATGCCGGACAGCAAACGGTTGAGGAAGCACTTGCCAAAGCGCAGGCTTTCACAGCTGAAGAAATGGAAGCCGCCGGTTACTGAGGCATCCTCCCAACGGGTGGGCAGAGGTCTGCCCCCCGTTCAACCCTTCCACAATTCGCGTTTTTCTCGCAGGCTGAGTTACGCCTGAACAGAGAGGGTTTGCGTTATGGCTACTCAACAATCCCGATCAGTTGCCCGCCTGATGATGGCACCCGCAGTGGTCCTGCTGCTTGGCTGGATGCTCGTGCCTCTGACGATGACGCTGTATTTTTCTTTCAAGAAATACCTGCCGCTGCGTGGAGGTGATCTGGGTTGGGTCGGGTTCGACAACTACGTTCGTTTCGTATCCTCCAGTTCCTTCTGGCCTGCAGTTCAGGCGACTTTGGTGATCGTTGGCGGCGTGCTGGTGATTACGGTCGTTCTGGGCATTCTGCTGGCCATGCTGCTGGATCAGCCCATGTGGGGACAGGGCGTTGTCCGCATCCTTGTGATTGCGCCATTCTTTGTCATGCCGACCGTATCAGCGCTGGTCTGGAAAAACATGTTCATGGACCCGGTGAACGGTTTGCTGGCCCATCTGTGGCGCTTTTTCGGGGCTGAGCCGATTTCGTGGCTGTCCGAGGCGTCGATGACTTCGATCGTCATGATCGTTTCGTGGCAATGGCTGCCCTTTGCAACGCTGATCCTGCTGACCGCTATCCAATCTCTGGACAGTGAACAGCTGGAAGCGGCCGAAATGGATGGCGCGCCGCCGCTGAAACGCTTTTATCACATCATCCTGCCGCATCTTGGTCGCGCCATAACGATTGTGATCCTGATCCAGACGATTTTTCTATTGTCGATCTTCGCCGAGATTTTCGTGACCACCGGCGGCGCCTTCGGCACCCGTACACTGACCTACATGATCTTCCAGCGCGTTTTGGAAAGCCAGAACGTTGGCCTCGGATCTGCCGGTGGTGTCTATGCAATCATCCTTGCCAATATCGTTGCCATCTTCCTGATGCGCATTGTCGGCAAAAACCTGGACGCGTGAGGAGACAAAACCATGGCCCGCACCGTCACGACACAACGCAAAACACTAAACACTGCCTTTGCCTGGGCCGTAGGTCTGCTGATCTTCTTCCCAATCCTCTGGACGATCCTGACCAGCTTCAAGACCGAGGCGCAGGCGATTGCAAGCCCACCGATCTTCCTCAACTTCGACTGGACGCTCGAAAATTACGCCATCGTGCAAGAGCGCTCGGACTACATGCGGTTCCTGTGGAATTCGGTCATCATCGCAGGCGGATCGACCGTTCTGGGTGTGATCGTGGCGATACCCGCAGCCTGGGCGATGGCGTTTGTTCCGTCCAAGCGCACCAAGGACATTCTGTTGTGGATGCTGTCCACAAAGATGTTGCCTGCAGTTGGTGTTCTGTACCCGATTTACTTGCTGTTCATTCAGCTGGGTTTGCTGGACAGTCGCGGTGGGCTGGTCGTGGTGCTGATGCTGATCAACTTGCCGATCATCGTCTGGATGCTCTACACCTATTTCCGCGAAATTCCCGGAGAGATCTTGGAAGCGGCGCGCATGGACGGCGCGACTTTGAAAGAGGAAATCCTCTACGTCCTGACCCCAATGGCCATTCCCGGCATCGCATCAACCGTTCTGTTGAACTTCATTCTGGCCTGGAACGAGGCATTCTGGACGCTCAACCTGACTGCCGTTGATGCTGCACCGCTTACGGCCTTCATCGCCAGCTATTCCAGCCCGGAAGGTTTGTTCTTTGCCAAGCTCAGCGCGGCGTCGACCATGGCGATTGCACCTATTCTGATCCTCGGCTGGTTCAGCCAGAAACAACTTGTCCGCGGCCTGACCTTCGGCGCTGTGAAATAAGGAACACGACTCATGGGACGTATACAACTCAAGTCTGTGACCAAGAAATTTGGCGACGTTGAGGTTATTCCACCCTTGGACCTGACCATTGAAGATGGCGAATTCACCGTTTTCGTCGGCCCATCGGGTTGTGGCAAGTCCACGCTCCTGCGCCTGATCGCGGGGCTGGAGGATATCACCAGCGGCCACATAGAAATCGATGGCGCAGATGCAACAGACGTGCCGCCCGCCAAACGAGGACTGGCTATGGTGTTCCAGTCTTATGCGCTTTACCCGCATATGACCGTTCGCAAGAACATCGCATTTCCGCTGCGCATGGCGAAACTGGATCAGGCCGAAATCGACAGGCGGGTTGAGGGCGCGGCCAGTGTCTTGAACCTGACCGACTACCTGGATCGCCGCCCGGGCCAGTTGTCCGGTGGTCAGCGTCAGCGCGTCGCCATTGGTCGGGCCATTGTTCGTGAACCCGCTGCTTTCCTGTTCGATGAACCGCTCTCCAACCTCGACGCAGCACTGCGGGTCGGCATGCGGTTGGAAATCAGCGAACTGCATGAACGCCTCGCCACAACGATGATATACGTGACCCACGATCAGGTAGAAGCCATGACGATGGCCGATAAGATTGTCGTACTGCAAGCCGGTGTGATCGAACAAGTAGGCAGCCCGCTGGAATTATATCGGACGCCGCGCAACCAGTTTGTAGCGGGGTTTATTGGTTCACCCAAGATGAACTTCATCGAAGGACCGGACGCCGCAAAACACGGGGCCCAAACGATAGGTATTAGACCGGAACACATTGCAGTTTCGGAAACCGAAGGAGAATGGTCCGGGGTCGTCAGCGTCTCGGAACACCTTGGTTCGGACACATTTTTCCATATCCACGAAACCGGATTGGCTGAAACGATTACCGTGCGTGCAGACGGCGAGGTCGGTTTCCGTCATGGGGATCGCATACACCTGACACCACGCGCCGATGTGATCCATCGATTTGACGCAGACGGCCTGCGGATCGAATGAAACGTCTGACGGGCAAAACAGCCCTGATCACTGGGGCAGCGCGGGGCATTGGATTGGCATTTGCCAGGGTCTATGTGGCAGAGGGTGCGCGCGTCGCCGTCGCCGACATCGACTTCCAGCGCGCGCAGGACGTAGTCGCCGACATTGGCGCGGCGGCTTTCGCTGTCGAGATGGACGTGACCAACCAGCAGAGCGTTGATCAGGCTGTAGCAAAAACCGCGACCCAATTCGGCCCGATCGACATTTTGATCAACAACGCAGCTATCTTCACCGCCGCACCAATCGTTGAGATTGAACGCGCTGACTACAATCGCGTTTTTGACATCAACGTCGCGGGTGCGCTGTTTACGATGCAGGCAGTTGCCAAACATATGATCGAGCACGGAACCAAAGGCCGAATTATCAATATGGCCTCGCAGGCGGGACGAAGGGGCGAACCTTTGGTTGCTGTCTACTGCGCCAGCAAGGCGGCGATCATATCCCTTACCCAATCGGCGGGGCTGAACCTGATTTCTCATGGGATCAATGTAAACGCGATTGCCCCCGGTGTCGTCGATGGCGAACATTGGGATGGCGTGGACGCCTTTTTTGCAAAGCATGAAGGCAAGCCCCTTGGCCAGAAAAAGCGTGAAGTGGCGGCAGCTGTTCCATATGGCCGGATGGGGCGCGCGGAAGACCTGACAGGCATGGCGGTTTTTCTGGCCTCTGACGAGGCCAAGTACATCGTCGCGCAGACTTACAATATCGACGGCGGAAACTGGATGAGCTGATGGACCCTGTGGCGAACGCGAAATCTCCTACACTGCTGCGGCAAGACCGCCTTTCAGATCTGCCAACAACCGTGAAGACCCCGAAGTATGAACGTTCGGATCTGACGCCGGGCATCGTTCATATTGGATTGGGTAACTTCCATCGCGCGCATCAGGCCTGGTATATTCACCAGCTCATGCAACAGGGGCAGGCCCATGACTGGGCCATCGTCGGGGCGGGTGTGCGAAGCTATGACGCCGCTATGCGAGAGCGACTGCTTGCACAGGACTGCCTTACAACGCTGATCGAGTTGGGTCCAAAAGGAATGTCTGCTGAGGTGATTGGCCCAATGATCGATTACCTGCCGATCGAGGAAAACAACGCCGCTCTCATCCAGGCGATGGCCGCCCCGGCTACTCGGATTGTTTCGCTGACCGTTACCGAAGGTGGATATTTTCTGGATACCAACAACGGCGCCGTCGATACTGATCACGCTGACATTCGTCATGATGCAGATAACCCCAATCAGCCCCGTACGGCCTTCGGTGCGATGGTTGCGGCCCTCAGACAACGGCGCGCCGAGGGCTTGAAGCCGTTTACGGCGCTCAGTTGCGATAATCTTCAAGGCAACGGATCAATTTTGCGAAACTGTATTGTCGGATTGGCGCGCATGTCCGACCCGGAACTGGCCAGCTGGATTGACAGGAATGGCGCGTTCCCGAATTCAATGGTGGATTGCATCGTGCCAGCAACGACTGACCAATTGGCTTCGCAATGCCATACCCTTGGGGTCGATGACAAAGCGCCCGTCTCGCATGAGAACTTTCGCCAATGGGTAATCGAGGATGCCTTCTGTGCCGGGCGCCCACCTCTCGAAAAAGTCGGAGTAACACTGACCCACAACGTTCATAGTTACGAGAAAATGAAGTTGCGCATTTTGAACGGAGGTCATCAACTGCTCGCAAATGTCGGAGAAATATTGAATGTTCCGACGATTGCCGACTGCATGAAGGATCCGGCCATCGCGGCATTCTTTGGAAAAGTGCAAGCTGAAGAAATCCTGCCTCATGTCGAAGCCGTTCCCGAAACAACTGCGCAAGAGTATCTTGAGTTGGTTGAGAGGCGATTTGCAAACACTGCGATTCACGATACCACACGCAGGGTCGCATTCGACGGATCGGCACGGCATCCGGGGTTCTTGCTGCCTTCGCTGCGCGATGCACTTGCATCAGGTTCTTCTGTACACGGGCTCGCGCTTGCCGAAGCGTTCTGGTGCCGGATGTGTGCGGGTGTTCGTGAAGATGGCTCCGAGATCACTCCTAATGACCCCCAGTGGGAAAGCCTGAACAGAACAGCTCTGGCGTCCAAAACCGAACCTGAGCTTTGGCTGGAGCAGGGTTTCTACAGCGGTGACTTTGGAGTCAGCCCACACTTTTCCAAAGCCTTCGCCCGCTGGCTGACGCTGATATGGCAGCGTGGCAGCCGAGTCGCCATCGCTGAGTATGTCGCGAACGATTCAACGTAGCAAATCGCTCTCGGCGCTCAGTTCGATCGGTGTGCATGCACCGCGGCTTCTGGCTTCTGGAACTTTATCTGATGTCAGCGCAAATGGAACGCGTAATCAGGCGAAAGACGTGTGGATACCACCTTCGGCGATCCTGACTGATACAAAAACACTGGAAATCCCCCTCGACAGAGCCTGCAAGGCAAGTCTTTGCGGGGAAAAGGAAAAACCTACCCTCGGATCAAAAGCGTCAAGAGGAGTTCCGCAAGCTGAGGCGGAAATTGGATCGAACACCCCACCCCAATCGGCCCCAGGTGTCGCCGTACAGGTAGTGCTCGCGATATTCTGTTGCACTTACGAGACGATTCTACCGTTGAAAGAAAGTGTCATTTGAAACATGGTGTCACCTACTGTTTCAAAAGGACCGGTGCGTAATAGCTTGTCATAAAAAGAACAATTTAAGCGTGCATCCGAGTGCAATCTAATCTTCCGAGGTACAGGGCTGAGCAATGGCTACTACGACTATAATACCAAGACCTTCCGCTTCTTCTCCGCTCAGCTCGATACAAGGTTATGTTGCCTACGTTGACGGCAATCCTTCGATCACTACAATTTCTTATCACTTCGAACAATACGCGGGCACACAAGCGTGGACTGCGGAATACAAGGCAGAATTCCGAGCCGCTCTCTCTGCTATCGAGGCCGTGGCAAATGTGAGCTTTGTCGAGTCTGGCAGTGCTTCAGCCGACTTGGTTGAGGTTATTGCGCCCACAAGCTTTTTTTCAGATCCCAGAACGCTTGGCTACCACTATACGCCATCAAGTAGTCCCTCCGTAGGAGCTTTCAATACCGCTTACTGGAGTGCCGGATCAAATGGCAATGGGGATCCGGGCGGGTTTTTCTTTACTACCTTGCTTCATGAGTTGGGTCATGCGCTTGGGTTGGGTCACCCCCACGACACCGGTTTGGGAACAACCGTAATGGATGGTGTCACATCGCCATTTGACTCTTTCGGGACCGGCAACCTGAATCAGGGTGTCTACACGGTGATGTCGTATAATGACGGCTGGACCGAACAGAACGGAATTCTCTCGGTCAACGCGACTTATGGTGGTTCAACGGGTCTTGGCGCTTTGGACATTGCTGCGTTGCAGGCGATGTATGGCGCGAATACTACGCACAATTCTGCCAACAACACCTACACGCTCCCCTCAGCAAACGTTGCGGGAACCGGCTATCAGTCTATTTGGGATACAGGTGGAAATGATACGATCCAGCATGTTGGTAGTTCGACTGCGTGGATCGATCTTCGGGCGGCAACACTGGATTATTCCGATACCGGCGGCGGCGTTGTGTCTTACGCCGCGGGAATAAAGGGCGGCTTTACAATCGCTCATGGCGTTGTGATCGAAAACGCGACCGGAGGGACCGGTGATGACGTGATTGTCGGGAATACTGCCCAGAATGTCCTGAATGGCAACCATGGTCACGATAAAATCTATTCAGTCTCTGACGGAACCAACAACAACACCATTTATGGTGGCTTGGGGAATGACACTATTCATCTGGCGAACGGTTCCGGCGCTGACCAGGTTTTCGGTGGCCAAGGGGATGATTGGGCCATTGTGACCAACAATGCCGGCTCGTTTTCCGGAGGAAGCGGTACTGACACAGTCCGATTTGTCAGCGCCATCAGCAGCTATCTGTTCATCAAAAACGGCACGAAATACGAATTTATCGATGCCGTGTCGCGTATCACCTTTACGGTGGAAGATGATGTCGAGGCCATTCAATTCCTGAATGGATCACAGGCGTATAGCCGTTCGAACATCGAAACGGCCATGCAACTCTCGAATATCGAGACAGCCGGCACGACATTGAAACACGCAACTCAGGGCATTTACGTACTGGATGCAGGCAGCTCGAACGTGACGCTGATTTTTAATGGTCAGGCTGTTGGTCAAAACACGATTGCCGGCTGGCAGGCCATTCAGGCCGAGGCTTCGGGCGGCGGTTACAAAGTGCTGTGGAAAAACGTGGATGGGACATATGGGGAATGGACCGTCAACTCCAATGGTCAGTTCCTCAGCAGCAGCAGCATCGGCAATGTGGCAGATGTTGAGGCCTTCTATGGCGCTGATTTGAACAATGACGGGCTGACGGGTCACGGTACGGTCACGCTTGAATCCAATGGCTCCACGACACTCGTTTCGTCAAGTCTGGGTTCGTATTTTATTAACGGCACCATTGAACTGACGCTCAACGGTGCCAAGGCCGGCCCGGGCAGTTTCCCCGGCTGGCAGGCCATTCAGGCTGAGGCTTCTGGCGGCGGCTACAGGGTGCTATGGAAGAATACGGACGGCACGTTTGGGGAATGGGTGGCCGATGCCAGTGGTCGCTTTGTCAGCAGCAGCACCATAGACGACGTTCGAGATGTCGAGGTCTTCTATGGCGCCAACCTGAACAATGATGCACAAATCGGTCATATCACGACCAGCATCGAGTCCAACGGTTCCACGACGCTGGGATGGTCAACCAATGGCGCATATGTAATTGGCGGCAACATCGACTTGAAGCTCAATCAGGTTATTGCCGGTCCTGGCAGCTTCCCCGGCTGGCAGGCGCTTCAGGCCGAGGCTTCTGGCGGCGGTTATCGGGTGCTGTGGAAGAATTCCGACGGGTCTTACGGAGAATGGACTACGAACGCGGCTGGTGAATTCCAGAGCAGTGCAACAATCGACAATGTTGCGGATGTCGAGGTCTTCTATGGCGTTGACCTGAACAATGACGGGCTGACGGGTCATGGAACGATCAACATTGAATCCAACGGCGGGACAACGCTGGGGGCGTCAACCCAGGGTGAATATCTGATTGACGGCACCACGACTTTGACATTCAACAACGCCACTGTCGGGCCGAACAGTTTCCCTGGCTGGCAGGCCATTCAGGCCGAAGCTTCGGGCGGCGGCTACAGGGTGTTGTGGAAGAATTCGGATGGGTCCTATGGGGAATGGGTCACGGATTCCAATGGTGTATATGTCGGTTCCAACACCATCGCTGACGTGGCGGCAGTCGAAACCTTCTATGGCTTTGATATCGACGGCAGTGGGACAGTCGGAAACGGACTGCCCAAACTCGCTCGAGTTGCGGCAGCCGATCAGAACACACCGACGGGCGAAGAAAAATTGGGAATGTCTGATTGGGATGAAACGGTCGATTATCTGAAGTTCGTCGCCGATCTTGGCGGTCACGAAGACGCAGAAGACGACTACACGCTGGTAAGCTTGCATCAGGCTCAGGATACGGTGCTCCCTGTTTCCGAAGACCCCTTGGCCGCCTTGTCGAGTGGAAACATGGACATCGAGGACGACGAGACCAGTCCGACACTTATGCCCCTTTTGGACGAAGACAGCTTCTGGGTTTAGAAAAACTTTGGCGCTGGAAGCGGCCCGTTCAGTTAGACTGACGGTGCCTTTTCCGGCGTAGTTCACAGTGGACGTGTCGCATGTTAGTGCGGCCCCAAGTGCTCGGTTAGACCACTTTCCGTTCGAAGGCGGCTGGGCTTTTCCAACCTATTGCTGAGTGCCGTCGACGTGGGTTGTAGACGCCATTGATGTATTCGAAGATTGCCAATTTGGCAGTTGTTCGGGTCGGCTAGGGTCGCAGCCAAATCAGCACCGCATTGGCAACTGCATCCCTCATCGTGCCCTGCCCCAAGATCGAACCGGCCATGATTTCCCCGGCGTCGCCAAAGGTTTCTTGTTTCGCCGTTTGCGGGCGAACATTGCGCTGTTTCGACGACCTCGAGCCCCAGACAAGTGAAGGTTACGCAAGTCCACTGAGAAAATTCGCAGAATGGCGGCTTGCGGCTTAGGCATGTGTTCGACTTCGCCGTATGTCCCGATCAAAAGGTCCGAGAGGCTTGAATGAATGCAGTGAAAATGTCGGGTGTGATGAGAATTGCCACCACCGATCACAGTGATGTTCTAAGCATCTTTGTGAGGAGGTATTATTTACGTTTGTCCTATTGACCTTGATCGGTTGTGCGGTCGCGTTTTTGAAGGGCGCGAATGCGCATCCTCTGGGCAGCCTCAATATGTGCTCGCATTTCCATCTCGGCCGCTGCGCTGTCGCGAGATTTGAGGGCTGTCATAATGCACCGATGTTCAGCGACTGCGGCATCCGCCCGCTCATTGTCCAACAGTTGTGACGGTCCAAGAAACAGCAGCGCCTTTTGCAATGAAAGCATGGATTTCGTCAGAAACCGGTTTTTGGCCGCATCCAACAGCGTGGCGTGAAACACCCGGTTGATCCGGGCAGCTTCCGGCCCGGTACCTGCTTTGGCAAGTCGGTCGTTCAGAACCTCCAGCTCGTCCAATTCGACATCTGACGCAGCTCGGGCCGCCAGGCGGGCCGCAGTACCTTCAAGCACGGCGCGCATCTCATAGAGCTCCATCACTTCGGCATAACTCAGGCTTCGGACCGATGCGCCCTGTCTCGGCACATGCGTGACAAGCCCATCAGCCTCAAGCTGTCGGATCGCTTCGCGAACAGGAGTTCGGCTGACGCCCAGCCGTTCAGACAGGTCTATTTCTCTCAAGCGATCGCTGGGCAAAAGCGCGCCTTCGCGAATCTCATCCAGCAGCCGCTGATACACGGTATTGCCTTGTGGGCCCGGCTGTTTCGCGTCGTCCTGGTAGATCATCATGCTCATACTTGCATTTTGCATCCAGTCGCATACAAAAGAATACATTATGGGTCAATGGCAACGGAATTCAAGTTTTTCCCGTTTCAAAGAACCCCTTTCCCGCCTTGTGAAAAGGTAGGTGATTTTTGGAATTGCAGTGCTTGGCACAGCAGTCTTTTGGATATTGGGTCTTCCGCTACCGTTCTTGTTCGGCCCCATGGCCGCTTGCCTGATCGCCGCACTGGCCCAGGCGCCGATGAACGGGTTTGGGCAGGTTTCCGTCGCAGCCAGGACGATCTTGGGCGTTGCAGTTGGTGCATCGATCACGCCAGCGCTATTCGTCAATTTGCCCAAGATGGCCGCATCGATCATGTTGGTCCCCGCCTTCATTGTCCTGATCGCGCAGTTTTTCATCGGTTGCGCTATTGGAGTAAAGTTTGTCGGCGTGACTTGGGGTGAATTGCGCCGGATCGTTGCCTATGTTGTTGTGCTGGCCATTCTGGCCGCAGGATTCACTGCCGTAGTTACAACTCTTGAGTTGGGAAGCCCCGTCGAAGCTTTTCTTGCTTTCGCTCCGGGGGGGGGGCAGGCCGAGATGACGGTTCTGGCAATTGTTTCGGGCGCTGATCTAGGCTTTGTCATCACTCATCACCTGACACGGATCGTGCTGGTCATCATCGGCGCACCCATCGCCGCCAACCTAATCTTGCGTTGGTCCAATCCGCGGAAATAGTCAGGTCCTTTAGGCATCGACCCCAGAGCTTTGATGCGATAGTGGCGCAAAACACAAATGTTATGACATTCTTTTTGGCATTGGCCAAAAAGTGCCCTTTCCTGTGCATGGTCTGCGGTTTCTTGCTCAAAAAAACATGTGCAAACTTGGCAACGCTGAACTAACTTTCTAAATGCGGCGTTGCCTTCCGGAATGATGTGGATTTAAAACTGTGAAACCTCAACACCGCGTATCAGCGGCCCCTCGCCATGAATTGCGCAAAGTGCGCAATCAGGGCATCGCCTTTCTGGCCTTGGCGTTTTTGTTCAGCATCTTCGTTAATCTGCTCATGCTCACAGGTCCCCTGTTCATGTTGCAGGTATATGACCGGGTTCTTGGCTCGCGAGCGGTTGAAACTCTGACCGCACTGTTTTTGCTCGTCGCATTGCTTTATGCGCTGATGGCTATGCTCGATTATGCGCGTGGTCGCATCGTTGCCCGCTTTGGCGCCCGGTTCCAGTCGCAACTGGATGAACGCGTTTTCGAAGCCACATTGCGGCGATCCCTGGTGCCTCAGGTGCGATCAGCTCCGGCGACCGCACTGCGAGATCTGGAGGCCATTCGTACCTTGTGTTCTTCGCCCGTATTGCTTGCAGTGATGGATATTCCGTGGACGCCCGTTTTCCTCGGGGCAATTTTCCTGTTTCATCCACTGCTTGGCTGGTTGGCAGTTGCAAGCGGCTTGCTACTGGTAATGATTGCACTGCTTAACCAGGCCCTGACCAGCCGAAAGGTGGCCGCTGCGCAATCAGCAGCGGCACGAGCGAACGCTTTCTCTGAGCAGGCGCGGCAAGCGGCGGAAGTTGTGCGTTCCCAGGGAATGCAGGCGGACGTCACCAAGCGGTGGTTGAACCAGCGTACGGATGCTTTGCGTCAAAGCATTTCTGCCAGTGACTGGACCGGTAGCTTCACGTCGCTGACTAAATCGCTTCGGCTATTTCTTCAATCGGCCATGCTGGCTCTGGGCGCGTGGCTGGTTCTGCAAAACGAAATGACTCCGGGTGCGATGATTGCAGGCTCGATCCTTTTGGGGCGTGCCTTGGCACCGGTCGAGCAGGCTGTCGGCCAATGGGGATTGATCGAACGGGCACGCACGTCCTGGATCTCTCTGACCCGGTTTCTGGACCAGACACCGCCGGAAGAACAGCGGATACGTTTGCCGATCCCCAAGTCGCAACTGGAAGCCAAATCCCTGACAGTAATCCCTCCGGGCGCTTCTGCGCCAACGTTGCGGAATGTGAACTTGAAACTGGAACCGGGAAAGGCGCTTGGTGTCATCGGAAAAAGCGGATCGGGCAAGACGACCCTAGCCAAGGCATTACTTGGGCTTTGGAGGCCCGCAGCCGGCGAGATCCGGTTGGGCGGCGCCACTTTGGACCAATACGATCCAAACGATCTGGGCAGCCATATCGGGTACTTGCCGCAGCAGGTCACTCTGTTTAACGGAACCGTTGCTGAGAACATTGCGCGGATGTCGGAAAACCCGGATTCCGAGGCGGTGGTTGCGGCGGCCAAAAAGGCCAATGCACACGAACTGATCCTGTCATTGGAAAAAGGCTATGGCACATTCCTTGAGGGCAATGACAGTCAGTTGTCGGGGGGTCAGAAACAGCGCATAGCGTTAGCCCGCGCGCTATATGGCGATCCGGTCTTGCTCATTCTTGACGAGCCGAACTCGGCCCTGGACGCAGACGGCACCGAAGCCTTGAATGCGGCCGTGCGTGGCCTCAAGGCGGCAGGAAAAGGCGCCATCATCATGACGCATCGCCCGCAGGCCATTTCGGAATGTGACGATCTGGCCGTCGTCGAAAAAGGCCAAGTGGTCAGGTTCGGCAGTCGCGATGAGGTTCTGAACGCAATGGTCCAGAATGCGGGCGCGATTAAGCGCAAGCTCAGCCCCGTAGGTGAATAATGGCGAAAAAATCTACTAAAAAGCCGCTGCCAGTCTGGGGCATCAAAACTCCTGCGTTTGTAGGATTTCTTGCCCTTGGCATTCTGGTTGGCGGATTGGGGCTTTGGTCCGTGAAAACGCGGCTGGCCGGAGCAATTGTTTCTCCGGGTGTAATCGAAGTGCAGAGCAATCGTCAGGTCGTTGAACATCCAGACGGCGGCGTGGTTGGCGAGATTTTCGTGCGCGACGGTGATGGAGTCGCCTCGGGCGATTTGCTTTTGCGGTTGGATGACACGTTTATGTCGTCGGAACAGACTATTGTAGAGTCTCAACTCTTTGATCTGCTGGCCCGCCGTGCCCGGCTTGAGGCCGAACGGGACGGTTTGACATCCGAAGACTTGGCGGCACGCCTGGCCGAGGTTCAAAAAGAAAACAACATTGATCCCGACCTGATTGAGGGACAACAGAACCTGTTTGACGCCCGCCTGGAAACTCTGTCCAAGCAGGATGAGCAGCTGCGCAAACAGCTGGTTCAGATCGAAAGCGAGATTGAAGGCACACAGGCTCAGTTGGTCTCATTGCGCCGCCAGACCGAGTTGATTGAGGCGGAGTTGGAAGATCAGCAAAGCCTGTTGAGCAGGGGTTTGACGCAGAACAGCCGGGTTCTGGCGCTGCAACGGGAAGAGGCCAGCCTTACAGGTGAAATCGGCAAGTTGGAAGCGGCTGTCGCGCGACTGAAGGGACAGATTGCGTCTACCGAGATTCAGATTGTCGAACTGACCGCGACCCGACGGGAAGAAGCAATTACCACTTTGCGGGACGCTCAGGCACAGGTAGCGGAACTGTGGGAGCGACGCCTGTCCTTAGCAGAGCGTTTGACCAGGCTGGAAATCCGTGCGCCTGTCAGTGGAACTGTCTACGGCAGTCAGGTCTTTGCATTGCAATCCGTCATTCAGCCGGGCGAACCTATGATGTATGTGGTTCCGCAGGACACGCCGCTACTGGTTGCTGCGCGGGTCGATGCAATCCATGTGGATCAATTGCATGTTGGGCAGCCCGTTGCCCTGCGGTTCCCGGCGTTCAATCAACGCGAAACGCCCGAACTTGAGGGACAGGTCAACAACGTCTCAGCGGACACGTTCACGGATGAACAGTCTGGTTTCACCTTTTACCGCGCCGAAGTAGTGCTGAATGACGGTGAGATCGACCGGCTCAATGGTCAGGAACTATTGCCGGGCATGCCGGTTGAGACACTGATCAAGACCGATGAACGCACACCGTTGTCCTACCTTGTGAAACCAATGGCGGACTACTTCAATCGCGCTTTTCGCGAGTGATGCGGACGCGGTTATCGCTGGATAACCGCGTTTTCCCATTCAGCCAGAAAACGGCGGCGTTTCAGCTTGTCCAGAAATGTCATGAGGGCCGGGTCCAGCCCAATCGTTTCGCGGTCAGTGCCAGTCTCGTGTGTTGCCAAGGGTGGCAAGGTAACGCGGTCGCCTACCCGCTCGGTTTGGTTGGAGGTCAGATGTTTGAGAAAAGACGTGGCAGCGTCCGGTTGAGGGGTGCCATTCAATACCATCGCTGTACGCATCATGGTTGTCTGAAAATCTGATGGCAGGATGATTTCCACGGTGTCCTTGCTTCCGGCGCGGGCTTCGGCATAGCTGCCCAGAACATTGTAAGCCACCGCAATCTCTCCATTGACGAGGTCATCAATCATATCTGCCGAACAACAGTACAGGCGCACGTCCAATCCACCCATTACCTCCATGAGCCGCCAATAGGTCTCAGACGCACGGGCATCCTGTGTTGCGAACAGGTAACCCAGACCGGATTGACGGATATCATAGGTACCTACTCGGCCCCGAAAATCATCGGGGTGCATACGAAGGATTTCAATCAGTTGTTGCCGGGTCTCTGGGATGTGGCCACCGGCAAAGGCCGCCCGATTGACCATTACGGTCGCGGGTTCAGAGGTGAAAGCGAAAAGGCTTTGATGCCATTGCGCCCAGGATGGCAGTGATATGTCGTCAATGATGCGCCCAAATCCGTCGTTTGCCAGCTTCAGTTGCAGATCCATCGCACTGGAGATTACGACATCAAATTCTTCGGGCGCGGCACGGACTATTCGGTCAATATCCGCGGTGCCTGTCACCATGTATTCAACAGAGATACCGGGGTTTTCTTCGATAAAATCGGCGATCAATGGCTTGAACAGAAAGGTGTCCGTGCTTGAGATGACGCGAAGACGCACCTCATCCGTCGAGGCGTTGAAAACCTGCCTGTCCTCCCAGATCTGGGCGACAGCAACGACAGGAAGACTGAAGAAAATCAAAGCGATAAAATTACGCAAGCGCCGCCCCCTTGCCGATTGGCCAGTTCCAGTGTGCCGCCATGGGCAGTTGCGACGTCCTGAACGATTGTAAGGCCCAATCCCGATCCGATGGTACCGCTTGCGTTCTGCCCGCGTTCAAAGCGGCGTGTCAGCGTATCGATTTCGTTTGGGTGAAACCCCGACCCACGGTCTTTGACGATTATCTGAATGTGTGGTTCTGAAACAACCTCTATGCGGACAAAACTGTCCGCAGGAGCATATTTCAGAGCATTGTCGATCATGTTTCGCACAGCGTTTTGAATAAGAATGGGGTCACCTGAATAGGAAACCTTTGGATCGCCGCTCAGGGAAAGTGACAAGTCCTTCATCTCGGCTATTGGCGTCAGGCGTTGCACCAGATCATGGACCAAAGCGTTGAGATCAATGTCTTCGCGCTCCAGATGATCGGCACGGAACGTGATCATCGCGTGGTCCAGCAATTGCCCCGCCGCGCGCGAACTTTCATCAATGGCCCGCACCATTGAGCGCAAAGCTTCTCGGTTTTCTTCCTTTTCGACCCTCTGCAAGGTGGCATCGGCGTAAGATCGGACTGTTGCCAGAGGGGTACGTACCCGATGAGCAGCCTCGGCGATAAAGTCTTCCGATTGGCTCAGCGACTGATCCAGTCGCCCCATCAATGAGTTCAACGACGCCACCAACGGAGCCATTTCGCGGGGTACGGGTTTTTTAAACGGGCTCAGGTCCTGCGGGCCGCGCCGCGTGACAGAAGTCGTAAGCCTGTTCAATTGGCCGATAGTGGATGAAGTTGCCCAAAACGACAGTGCTGCGGCAAGGGCAAAAAAACTGATGCCCAATACCGCTGCGTTGCGTGAAATCTGGTCCAGGGTTTCCGCAAGCGCATCCTGTGTTTGGCCCAATGCGACCTCGATGACGGATTGTTTGTTCAGGCCCACAAGGGTCCGTCGCGCGCTGACTTGACGGATAGTTTCACCCCGTATCTGACTGGATCGAAAGCTCCACTTGCTGTCGAATTGCCCAGTGATCGGCGGCAGATCTTCGTATCCGGACAGAAACACGCCATCCTGAAAAATCGCATAGAAAACCCGGTCATCGGATGGCGTGCTTAGCATTGCGAAGGCTGCGTAGGGAATATCAACCTCCAACTGACCGTCGCGCAAGGCGGCCGCGTCCAGAATTGACGTGACCGACGCCCCGAGGATGTTGTCTTGTCCTTGTTGCGCGACCTGTGCGGCATAGTTGCGAACCGCAACAAACAGAAGAAACGCAAGGATCGCGGCACCACCAATCAAAGTCAGAACCAACCTGTTCCGAAGCGATCCTGACACATGAGGATCAGGAGGCATGATCCAGCCTGTATCCAAGACCGCGGAGCGTGGTGATCTTCAGGTCCGAAGGTTCAAGATGTTTGCGAAGGCGGCCAACGTAAACCTCGATGGCATTGTCCGAGACGTCGTCATCATAAGAAAAAAGCCGGTCCGTGAGCTTTTGTTTCGAAAACACCTGTCCCGGCGCACTGATGAACAGTTCCAGAAGGCGCAGTTCACGGTTGCGCAACGAAACAGTCTCATCTCCGACAGTCAGATGACCTGCCAAAGGGTCAAAGACTATGCCACCCACTTCTATCGTAGTCCTGGCATTCCCGGATTTGCGGCGCAGGACGGCGCGGCAGCGAGCCTCAAGCTCGGCATGATCGAAAGGCTTGGTGACGTAATCGTCGGCCCCCAGATCCAGAGAGCCGATTCGATCCGAGACCTGGCTGCGTGCCGTCAAAATGATCACAGGGGTGTCCAGATGGCCTGCACGATGCCGTTTCAGAAAATCGCGGCCGTCCCCATCCGGTAACATGATATCCAGCAGGATAAGGTCGTATTCCTGTGTTTCTGCAAAAGCGGTCGCCTCATCCAGTTTAGACGCGTGATCAACCACATGGCCGTCCAACCTCATGCGGGAACAGATGGCATTTGCCAGATCAATATTGTCTTCCACAAGCAGGAATTTCATGGGGTTTTTGCTATATTTTCGCTCGTGACAGGTTGATGTCAGGTTGATGTGTTTTTGTTCTACCCAATCTGTGCCGCTATGCGGCCGGTTGTCAAATGGGAGGACATAATGACGACATTCACACTGGGCCGTCGCGCCCTGATCGCAGCTGTGGCTGCTTTTGGTCTGGCCGGGCCATCTCTGGCTGAAGAACAGGTCGTGGACAGCATCCACTTTCTGATCCCCGGTGGTGCCGGTGGCGGCTGGGACGGTACCGCGCGCGGCACGGGCGAAGCGCTGACAAAAGCGGGTCTCGTAGGCACGGCGTCATACGAAAACATGTCGGGTGGCGGCGGCGGCAAAGCCATTGGGTTCCTGATCGAAAATGCTGACAGCAACCATGGCACGCTGATGGTGAACTCCACGCCAATCGTGATCCGCTCATTGACCGGTGTATTCCCTCACAACTTCCGCGATCTGACGCTGGTTTCGGGCACTATCGGTGACTATGCCGCGATCGTCGTGGGCAAAGACAGTCCAATCAACTCGATGGAAGACTTGCTTGCCGCTTTTGATGCCGACCCAAGCGGCACTGCGATCGGTGGCGGCTCTGTTCCCGGCGGCATGGACCATCTGGTCGCCGCCATGGTGATGGAAGCAGCGGGTAAAGATGCGCTTGGAGTGAAGTACATCCCCTATGATGCGGGCGGCAAAGCCATGGCGGCCCTGCTGTCGGGTGAGATCGCAGCCCTGTCCACCGGTTTTTCGGAAGCGGTCGATTTGGCAAACGCGGGTGAAGTCAAGATTATCGGCGTGACGTCCGAGGAACGCGTTGATGCGGCTCCTGACGCGATGACGATGAAGGAACAGGGTATTGATACCACGTTTGTGAATTGGCGCGGCTTTTTCGCGGCCCCCGGTCTGCCTGAAGACAAGCTGGCTGCCTACCAGGAAGCGATTGCCAAGATGTATGACACCCCGGAATGGGAAGAGGTTCGTGCACGCAATGGTTGGGTCAACATCCACAACTCGGGCGCTGACTTCCAGTCGTTCCTGGAGCAGCAGGAACAGCAAATCGGCGATCTGATGAAAAAGCTGGGCTTCCTCTAAGCCCTTATTCAGGCAGAGCGGGTAGACCGCTCTGCCTCCTCACGAACAAGAGCAGGGAGGGGGTCTCATGGCGCTGGATCGCTGGATCGCACTCATTCTTCTGGGTGTGTGTTTGACATATGGCTACGCCGCCTGGTTCACGATGGATGGCGGTCTGCCCCCTTTCATGCAGAGAAACCCAATTTGGCCCAGTACGTTCCCCAAAGTGCTGTCGGTTCTGGGTATCATCACCACCACGATCATTTTGCTGGGCTTTGAAAAGACGGAACCAAAGGAAGCCGATATCGATTATCGGCGGTTGGGAGAATACCATCTTGATCAGGCGCTTATGCTACTGGCCTTGATGGTCGTCTACGCGCTTTGCCTGCGCCCCGTCGGGTTTCTGATCTCGACTTCGGCCTTTCTGATCCTCGGGTCTTTCATTCTGGGTGAGCGGAAATGGCACGTCATGCTGCTCGTCGCGCTGATCGCCACCGGCTCGGTCTGGTATCTGGTTCAGGAAGTTCTTGGCATCTACATGCGCCCATTGCCGGGCATTTTCGGAGGCTGACATGCTCGAAGGACTACTGATCGGCCTGCAAACGGCCTTCTCAATTCAGAACCTGCTGATGGTCATCGCAGGGTGCCTGATCGGTACTTTCATCGGCATGCTTCCGGGTCTTGGGCCGATGTCGATCATCGCCATCATGATCCCGGTCGCGATTTCCATGGGCGACCCGTCCGCAGCGCTGATCTTGCTTGCCGGTGTGTATTACGGCGCCATCTTTGGCGGTTCGACGTCTTCTATCCTTCTTAATGCGCCGGGGGTCGCGGGGACCGTGGCTTCCAGCTTTGACGGCTACCCAATGGCCCGCCAGGGCAAAGCAGGCAAGGCGTTGACAATTGCTGCTATTGCAAGTTTTGCCGGCGGTACGATCGGGGCCATTTTGTTGATGGTCTTTGCCCCTGCTCTGTCTTCGGTGGCGCTGTTGTTCCACTCGGCCGAGTATTTCGCGCTCATGGTCGTGGGCCTGTCCGCAATCGCAGCCTTCGCAGGTACTGGTCAAGTGGCCAAGGCGGTCATCATGACGCTTGTTGGGTTGATCATGGCAACAGTTGGTGAAGGCGCATTGTTCAACTTGCCGCGTTTCACCATGGGTATCATGGACCTGCAATCGGGCTTTGGCTTCATCACGCTTGCCATGGCCATGTTCGCCTTGCCCGAAGCGCTGTTTCTGGTGCTCAAACCAAAGGATCTTCAGGGAGATGACGGCGAGATCAAAGACCTGCGCATCACAGGCAGTGAAGCCAAGGCCATCGCGCCTGTGATCGGCCGTCAATCGGTACAGGGGTTCTTCATCGGGGTTCTTCCCGGCGCAGGCGCAACGATTGCCAGCTTCCTCGGCTACGCGGTCGAGCGCAACATCGCCCCTAAAGAGGAACAGGAAGAATTCGGCAAAGGGTCAATAAAGGGTCTGGCAGCGCCCGAAACGGCCAACAATGCGGCATGTACCGGTTCTTTCGTGCCGCTGCTGACGCTGGGCATTCCGGGGTCTGGCACCACCGCAATTCTGCTTGGCGCTTTGATTGCCTTGAACGTGACACCTGGCCCACGCCTGATGCTGGACGAGCCACAGATTTTCTGGGCCGTGATTATGTCAATGTTCATCGGCAACCTTGTCCTGCTGATCCTGAACCTGCCGCTGATCCCATATATTGCCAAGGTTCTCTCGGTTCCGCGCACTTACCTGATCCCCTTCATTCTTTTCTTCACCCTTATGGGGGCCTATATCGGGCAGAACAACGCGACTGAACTTTTGATACTCGTCGGCTTCGGTGTTTGCGCCACGGCGTTGAAGTTTGCTGACTACCCGCTTGCGCCGCTGCTGATTGGCTTCATCCTTGGTGGCATGATGGAAGATAACTTCGCCCGGTCGATGCAGCTTTATGACGGCATCGCCTTCATCTGGGAGCGTCCAATGACGCTGGGTCTTCTGGTTATTGCAGCGCTATTGGTGCTTCTTCCCAGCTACCGCGCGCGCCGCGCACGGGCTCGGGCAGCAGGGGTTGCCGAAGGTGACTGAGCCGCTGGCAGGAATACGGGTTCTCGATCTGACGAATGTCCTCGCGGGTCCGTATTGCTGTTATCAACTGGCGCTTATGGGCGCTGAAGTGATCAAGGTCGAGCGCCCTGATGGCGGCGACCTTGCCCGCGTCCTGGGAGCTGATCCTGCCAGAAACAAGGCCGGTATGGGCGTCAGTTTTCTGGCGCAAAATGCTGAAAAAAAGTCCATCACGCTCAACATGAAAACAGAAGAGGGCAAAGTGCTGCTGAAGCGGCTTGTCCAGACCGCGGATGTTTTGGTGGAGAACTTTCGCCCCGGTGTGATGGATCGGCTTGGACTTGGATATGGCGTCTTGCGCGATGTGAACCCCAACCTGATTTACTGCGCCATTAGCGGGTTCGGACAGGATGGTCCCCGCCGAGGCGATCCGGCATATGACCAGATCGTGCAGGGTATCAGTGGCGTGATGTCCGTCACCGGAGGACCAGACACTGCGCCCTATCGCGTTGGTTATCCATTGGCGGATACGGTCGGGGGGATGACGGCCGCGTTCGCGGTTTCTGCTGCCCTGAACGCTGATCCTCGGGGAACCTATCTGGATGTGGCGATGTCCGAGGCTGTGATCTCGACAATGGGTTGGGTCGTATCGAACTATCTGGTGGGTGGTGTCACTCCGGAAGCTCATGGCAACGAAAACACCACGTCAGCGCCGTCAGGAACATTTGAAACCTCTGATGGCCTCATCAACATTGCCGCCAACCGCGACGAGCAGTGGCAGGCACTGGCCCGTAATTTGGACCGCAAAGACCTGCTGGATCACCCGGACTACGAAACACGCGAAGACCGTAAGCGCAATCGCCACGCCCTGCGTGAGGCGCTGGAGGAAACCCTGCGGACCAGAGCGGCATCGGACTGGGTACGCGAACTCAACGCAATTGGAGTGCCAGCGGGGCAGGTATTGACCGTGCCCGAGGCGCTTGATGACGAACAACTTGCTGGTCGCGGCCTGATCGGGTCTTTGCAGGTGCAGGGTGAAGACATGAAACTTGCGGGAAGCCCTGTTGTATTGAATGGATTACGGCAAATGCCGCGCACCGCACCACCACAGCTCGGGGCGGACAATAGTGCGATCTGGTCTGAAATTGGGCTATCCTGCGCGGAAATTGACGCCTTGAGCAAGGAAGGCATCATATGAGCGATGTGTCCGATTGGTGGACGACTTCCATCATCGATATGGAACCGGGCCGGATCGACCTGCGAGGGGAGCCGATCCAGAATCTGATAGGGCATCTCAGCTTCGCGGAAATGATCTGGTTCATGGTACGGGGCGACCGACCATCTGGCGCGCAGGCCCGGTTGTTCGAGGCCGCGTTGGTCGCCGCCGTGGACCATGGACCTCAGGCGCCTTCCATCGCGACGGCGCGCATGGCCGTGACCTGTGGGCTGCCTCTCAACAACGCGATGGCCAGTGCCGTGAACATGTTGGGGGATATTCATGGTGGCGCTGGCGAGCAGGCCGTTGCCCTGTACCATTTCGTGGCGCAACATCCTGGCCGTTTGGAGCAGGCGCTGGATGAGTGGATAGAGAGCGAAGGAAAGATTTTGCCTGGCTTTGGCCACCGGTTCCACACCCCAACTGATCCCCGTGCACCGCGCCTGATGGCATTGGTTTCAGAGGCCGTGAAAAACGGGGCTTGCAATGGTCACTTTATGCGGATCGGGCAAGATATTGAGGCAGAACTGGCACGGCGCAAGGGGAAACCCGTTCCGATGAACATTGATGGGGCCACAGCGGTTATCTACGCCGAGCTTGGCTTTGCACCGCCGCTGGCGCGCGGTCTCTTCTGCCTGTCCCGATCTGTTGGCATTCTAGCCCATGCGTGGGAACAGATGCAGCAGGGAGGCCGGAACAAGGGACCGACCCCGCCTGCCTATCGCTGGACGTACACCGAAACGTAGGTCGCTAGGCAGTTCTGAGCCGAGGACGTTTGGCCAACAGATCTGCCGCTGCACGGGCAATAACCAGTTCTTCATTGGTCGGGATTGTCATGACCACGACGCGTGACAGGTCAGTTGAAATGATCCGGTCATTGTCCGCATTTGCGTCAGGATTCAGCTCGATGCCCAGCCATCCCATCCCCGAGCAAACCCGGTCACGCACCAGACGCGAGTTTTCCCCGATCCCACCGGTGAATACCAAGGCATCGATTCCGCCGAGAATGGCCGCCATTGCCCCAAGCTCGCGCCGAATACGGAAAGTGAAATAGCTGATCGCCTGACGGCTTTCGCGTGTGTCCGCCTTTTCCAGGGTGCGCATATCGTTGGACAACCCGGACAGGCCCAACAACCCGGACTTCCGGAACAATAGGTCTGAGATTTCGTCAGCGCTCAGCCCTTCCTGGTCCATCAGATACAGGACCACTCCGGGATCCAGTTGACCACAGCGTGTACCCATCGGCAGCCCGTCGAGGGCTGAAAACCCCATGGTCGAGCCCACTGATCGCCCTCCGATCATCGCACACATTGATGCACCATTGCCCAGATGGGCCACGACCACGCGTCCTTCGTGCAGAAGCGGCGCTGTTTTTGCCATGTGATCCGATATGTATTCATAGCTGAGCCCGTGAAAGCCATAGCGTCGAACACCTTTGTCGTAATACTCGCGCGGCAAGGCGAATACGTCGTTCTCCCAAGGGTGATTTCGGTGAAAGGCCGTATCGAAACAGGCAATCTGAACCGCGTTTGGAAAACGTTCCATCGCCGCCCTGGCCCCGGCCAGATTGTGCGGCTGATGCAAAGGCGCAAACGGAGACAGCTTGTCCAGCGTTTGAATGGAAGCCTTGGTCAGCGGCACAGGTGCGTCAATGTCAGGTCCACCGTGGACAACACGATGCCCTACCGCAGTTACGTCGCAGTTAGGAAAAGAGCGGGCCAGCAGGTTCAAAACCCAGTCCAGGGCCGAGGCGTGATCACTGATTTCTCCGGCGGTGCCGCTGGCAAGGACACTTCCGTCGGAAGACTTTGCTTTAACAAGCGGTTCCTGTTCACCAATGTTCTCGACCGCACCGGTGCAAACCATGATTGGATCGTCTTCGGTTAGTTCAAACAAGCCAAATTTCATCGAAGACGATCCAGCGTTCAGTGTCACGACATGTGTCATGTGGGTGCTCCGGTGCGTGAAAGTGAGAAGGAGTCGTGCAGGGCTGCCACGGCGCAGGATGCAAGTCGAGCCTTGTCGTCATCGGCACGGCTGGTCAAAATGATGGGCGCTTTGGCCCCCATGACCACACCGGCCCCTTCTGCATTGGCGATATAGGTCAGTTGCTTGGCCATCATGTTCCCGGCGTCCAGATTGGGCACCACCAGAATATCCGTTTTGCCGGCAACATCAGACACGATCGCCTTGGACCGGGCAGCAGCAAGGCTGACCGCATTGTCCATGGCCAGAGGGCCGTCGACCAACCCACCCGTAATCTGGCCGCGTTCCGCCATTTTCGACAGCAGGGCCGCATCGACGGAAGATCGGATCGCCGGATTGACGGTTTCGATTGCAGAAAGAATACCTGCCCTGGGACTTTCGATCCCCAGCGACAAGGCCAAATCGATTGCGTTCTGGACAATGTCAATCTTGGTTTCCAGATCCGGTTCGATATTGATCGCCGCGTCTGTCACCAAGAGTGGTCTGGGTTGTCCGGGCACATCCATGACAAAGACATGCGTAAAGCGGCGACCGGTGCGCAGGCCATTCTCGCGCCTGAGCGCGGCTTTTAACAGTTCGTCCGTATGCAGATGCCCTTTCATCAGCGCCTTTGCTCGACCTTCCGCAACAAGATCGACCGCCGTGTTGGCCGCGCTGAAATGATCACTTTGCGGTATGATTTCAATCCCTTCCAACGACGCTCCGATTTCGGCGGCAGCGTTGGCGATTTTGTCCGGGTCACCGATCAGAATGGGTGTGATGATCGTCTCATGGGCGGCCAACAAGGCTCCACTCAGGGCATTGGGCTCTTCCGGAGCCACAACAGCAGTAGGCATAGGCGGCAGCGGGCGTACCTTTTCCAGCATGGCATCAAAATGACGATGACGTTTCACCACCAGCCCAGGCAAATCCAATTCGGCAAACACCATCTCTTTCTCCGGCGCGATCACGACGGCCTGCCCGCTGACGATCACGGCTCCGTCCGATGGGCGCGTAACGACCGTGTCAAAGACAACCTCCCGGTTTGGTCGCTTTTCCAAAACGGTGACTTTGGATACCAGCTCATCACCTGCATGCGCCCTTCCAACAAAGTCAAACCGCTGCGATTTGTAAAGCGTCCCTGCCCCCGGCAGAACGTTCCCCAAGACTGCCGAGATCAGGGCTCCCACGAACATTGCAGGTGCAACCGCTTCTTTGGTGTGGTCGCCGTCGCCGTCTTCACTGGCTAGATGGAGAGGATTGTGATTGCCCGAATTGTTGGCGAACACATAGAAATCGTCGACCGAACAAGTGCGGACCAACTCGGCGGTATCGCCGACCTGAAGCTTGTCGTAAGGCTTGTTGTGGTACTGCATGAACTATAGTTTCTGTTTCGATCCATTTGGCGGCGCTGTGAACTCTCTTGCTGATACCCAGTTCAGCGCTCAATGAAAACAATGCATACTGGCTGCCCGTATCGGTCTGCACGCTATTTCCGGTGGGTAACGCCTTCATGTCGTTACACCCGGATAATGTGCAGATTGCAGATCAGGCGCGCTGCTTTCCGCCGCCGCCCTGTTTGCGCATCGAAAGACCGATACGCTTTCTGGGCACATCCACCTCGACAACGCGCACTTTCACAACTTGCCCGGCCTTGACGACCTCATACGGGTCCTTGACGAAGCGGTCCGCCAGCTGGCTGACATGAACCAGCCCGTCCTGATGAACGCCCACATCCACAAAGGCCCCAAAGGCCGCCACGTTTGTCACGGTGCCCTCAAGAACCATTCCGGGCTTCAGATCGGTTATCTCTTCGATGCCATCCGCGAAACTGGCCGTGACAAAACTGGGCCGGGGATCCCGTCCGGGTTTCTCAAGCTCGGCAAAGATATCCAGAACAGTGGGCAGGCCGAAATCTTCGGTTACGAATTGTTGTGCCCGCAACCCTTTCAAGGACTCTTCATGGCCCATGATGTGCCTGATATCCCGACCGCAGGCCGACACGACGCGGCGGGCGACTTCATAGGCTTCGGGGTGCACCGACGACGCATCAAGCGGTTCAGCGCCGTCCCTTATGCGAAGAAACCCGGCGCACTGTTCAAAGGCCCGCGGACCCAAGCCTGCGACGGACAACAGGTCTTTGCGCGATTGGAACGGTCCGTTCAGATCGCGATGGGCGACGATGGCTTCGGCTTGCGCGGGGCCCAGTCCCGACACACGCGCAAGCAAAGGTGCAGAGGCTGTGTTCAGGTCAACCCCGACCGCGTTCACGACATCCTCAATCGCAGAATCCAGGGATTGCGACAGGCGGTGCTGGTCAACGTCATGCTGGTATTGCCCCACGCCGATGGATTTCGGTTCGATTTTGACCAGTTCTGCCAAAGGATCCTGCAATCGCCGGGCGATGGACACCGCCCCGCGCAGCGAGACATCCAGATCGGGAAACTCTCGTGCTGCCAGTTCCGACGCGGAATAGACTGAGGCCCCAGCTTCGGACACTACCACCTTAGTTGGCGCTTTTACCGTCTTGGGGAGCAAATTCAGTGTGTCTGCAACCAACCGTTCAGTTTCTCGGCTCGCGGTTCCGTTCCCGATGGCGATCAACTCGATCTGGTGGGCCGAGATCAGATTGAGGATGGTCGCCTGCGCCCCGCGCAGATCGTTTTTTGGTTGAAATGGATAGAACGTATCAGTGGCGACGACCTTACCCGTTGCGTCAACCACTGCCGCCTTCACGCCAGTGCGGATGCCGGGATCAAGACCCAAAGTAGCCCTGGCACCTGCAGGCGCGGCAAACAGCAAATCCTTGAGGTTGCGCGAAAAGACCTGAATTGCCTCGTCCTGCGCCCGGCTGCGCAGATCGGCCATCAATTCGACCATCATGGACAGCGAAAGCTTGACCCGCCACGTCCACCCGGCAACTTTGCGCAACCAGGCATCACCCGGTCCATTGCCGCGTGTCTGCAAATGTGCGGCAACAATGGTCTCGGCCCGTGCAGCCCCAAATTCCGGTTCCGGCGCGATATCAAGCGAAACAATGCCCTCTTTTGAAGCCCGCAGCATTGCCAGCGCCCTGTGCGATGGAACATCCGCCCAACGCTCGGAATGGTCAAAGTAATCGCTGAACTTAGCGCCTTCCTTTTCCTTCCCGTCGATAACCCTGGCACTGAGCTGCGCTTCGCGCTGCATGAACATACGCAATTCACCCAGCAGTGTCGCATTTTCCGTCAATCGTTCGGTCAGAATGTCGCGCGCGCCGTTCAGCGCGTCTCGAGGGGTGGCAACGGCTTCGCTCAGGTATGCCTCGGCCAGTGTGTCCGGGTCCGCATCGCGATCGGCCAGAATGGCTTCGACCAGGGGTTCCAGCCCGTTTTCCCGCGCGATCATCGCCTTGGTACGCCGTTTGGGTTTGTAAGGCAGATAGATGTCTTCCAGCTGTGCCTTGGTTTCGGCCCGAGCTATCGATTTGCACAGATCTTCGGTTAGCTTCCCTTGATCTTTGATAGAATTCAGGATGGTTTTGCGCCGTGCCTCGAGTTCACGCAGATAGGTCAAACGCTCGGACAGAAGACGCAATTGGGTATCGTCCAACCCACCGGTTGCTTCCTTCCGATAGCGGGCGACAAAGGGAACCGTCGCACCGTCATCCAATAGATTGATCGCAGCACCGACCTGATCGGGACGCGCATTGATCTCGGTGGCTATGGTGCGGGCGATACGGTCCAAAGGGGCCTCCTGAAACGGCAGTGGAGTGGCTTCTTAACCAGCCGCTTCAGCAAGGGAAAGTCCCTTGTACCGGTCCGTCGAAAGGTATCAGCAGGTAGCCACTGTTTTTGCGGCTATTTGGCATTTCTTGGACACTACCAGCGTATGACGGCCTCAACTCCAAGGCATCAACCCGCAGTACCCGGTACGCGCGCTTACTGTATGCGCCATTTGCGCTAGCGTCGTCAGGTCAAAAACAGGCAGTCTCAGTTCTTCCTGAATGCGTTTTGCATAAGGGGGAAGATCCGTGCATTCTAATACCACGGAGCGTATTTCAGGCGTATCGCGCTTCAGCCTATGCGCAGCATCCAACACTTCGGCCTCGATCAAATCTGTGTCCATGCGGGTGCACGTGTTGCGCAGGATGACCTCGGCAAACTCGCTGGTGTGCTGCAAGCCCTGCACGGCAACAGGAACGCCCCCCGCCCCAACGCCTTCGAAATGGCGTTGTGTCAGTGCCGATGAATCCGCTGTAATCACCCCGACCGGCGCGCTGGCCCCGGACATGTGAAAGGCCAACGGCACCTGTATCAGGCTCGAAGCGAAGACAGGCACCGATACGGCCTCGGCCAACTCTTTTTGGAACAGGGCGAGAAACCCGCAACTTCCGGTAATGGCGCGCACGCCTTCAGCCTCAAGCCGTTGCGCGCCTTTTATGAAGGGGTTCAGCAAATCAGGCGTCGGATTGTTCAGCAGCGTTGGCACCGTAACGCCATCTATCATTTCGTACAGCACCGGGAACGGCAGGCTGGAAGGGTTCTTGATATGCCCAGGTGGTTTGGGGAAATAGCTTTCCAGACACAAAACCCCGATTGAGGCTCCGCAGATATTCTGTCCACCCTGGTAGATCGGCATGATGGGGTAATCCTTCTTCGAAACGGTGGCTGGCGCGAGTTAAAAGCGTGACAAGGCGAATGAATCCAACGGGATGTTGAGGCGTTGCCCTGACACCAGGTCGGCCACCAACTCACCGGTTTTTGGGGCCATCATCAAACCGTAATGGGAATGACCAAAAGCGGTGAACAGGCCCTTGTGCCCCTCTACCGGACCGATCGCAGGCAAACTGTCAGGAAAAGACGGGCGTCGGCCCATCCAGAACTGCGTATCCGAGGTGTCCAGATCCGGCATCATTGCGCGGGCCTGTGCGGTCAGAAGGGACTGTTTGCGTGGATCTGGCGGCGCGTCGATGCCGCCGAATTCGGCCGTACCCGCCACACGCAAACCGTCCTGCATCGAACTGGCCACCACCTTGGCGTCCACGTCCATCACCGAGTTTTCCAGGCTGGCAGAGGGGGTCGGGAATTGGACATGGTATCCACGCTCGGCCACCAGTGGCACGGGCAAACCCAAGGGTTTCAGCAACTCGGCAGACCAAACCCCGGCGGCCAGCACAACAGTGTCGGCGTGGATCGTGCCGGCCGGCGAGGTCAAATGCCATTGTCCGTCTTCCGTGCGCTTTAATCCTTTGACTTCTGTCCGCACGAACTCGGCGCCTTGTTGGCGGACCTTGTCGGCCAAAACCGCACCGACCCGGCCGGGAGACGTAACCCGCGCCTGTCCCTTGATCAGGATCGCAGCGTTGAAATCTCTGGAAAGCGCGGGTTCGATCCGGCGCAATTCTGGTCCGTCGATCCGCTCAAGATGTCCGCCTTTTTCCTGCCGGATCAGATATCCCAGATCTTTCAGGTCAGCCTGATCCGGGTTGCGAAACGCGTGGATATAGTTGGAATCAACAATAAGGTCTTCGTGCCCGGTATTTTGCAGATGTCTTCGGTACAGATCTATCGATGGACGGCACAGCACCTCCATTGCGTCCGAAATGTTGCGTACGGATTTCACGCTTGAACTCTTCAGGAACCTCAGGCCCCAGGGTATCATCCTGGGCCAGAACGAGAGCCTGACGGTCAAAGCGCTTTTCGGGTCCAACAGCATCCGAGGGATCGTTTTCCAGATGCCGGGCGTGGCCTGCGGGATCACCGACCACGGTGAGACGACACCGGCATTGCCGAACGATGTCTCCTGCCCAGGTTCTCCGCGGTCGATCAGCCGCACGGCAATACCGCGCTCCTGCAAGGAGAGCGCACAACATAGGCCGACGATCCCGGCGCCGATGATGGTCACTTGTTCAGGCATGTCAGACCGTTGCTTGAATTCGGCTACGGGCGATCAACTGTGTGAAAATGACAGGAGACGCCACCGCCAATGCGATCAAGTCAGCCGTCAGAGTGGGCGCCACGAAGATAATCCCGGCAACGACCATCAGGATGCGCGACACGAGACCGAGTGGCTGCAACCAATACCCCACGACCGCTGCCGAAAGCGCGATGACACCGGCAATACAGCTGGCTGCGGTATAGGTGAATTCCCAAAGATCAAACCCGGTGGAAGACACGAACAGCAAAACCGGCGCATAGACGAACGCCATTGGCGCGATTACTTTACCCAGACCAAGCGTAAAGGCGGACAGCCCGGTGCGGAACGGGTTGGAATTCGCAATCGCTGCCGCCGCATAGGCCGACGTACAGACCGGAGGTGTGATCTCGGACACCACGCCGTAATACAGTACGAACAGATGGCTTGCGATGGGCGGAACGCCAAGCTGGGCCAACGCAGGCTGCGCGACCGAAACGAGCATGATGTACAGCGCCGTGGTTGGAATGCCGGCGCCCATCAGAATGCAGACGATGGCAATGAAAACCAGCGAGATAAACAGTTGCAAGTCTTCCATCGCAAACAGTTGGAAACTGCCGAATGAGATCATGTTATAGAGATCTGCCGCCAGGTTCCCCGCACCTTGTGTCACCATGAATCCGATGCGGAAACCGATACCGGTGGTGTTGATCACCCCTACAACGATACCCACTGCAGCCGCCGCAGCGCCCACAGCCAGAGAGTATTTCACACCCAGTTCAACCGCCTGCAGCATCTCGGGCACTTCGATACGTTTCTGCGGGTTAAGCGTGGCGATCACCGACAGCCCACACAGGATTGCCGTCATGGTCAGGTCAAAGCCTCCATCCGAGAACTTCCACAGGACGAACCCAAGGAAGGCTGCTGCATAGATCAGTGTCGGAGGTTGCTTGATCCGCGACATGCCTGCGATGACAGCAAGCGAAATGCCACAAAAGGCCGACATAAATGGCGTGTAGCCGGTGAAAAGGACCACCAGCAGGCCGATCAACGGCACGATGTTGGCCCAGCCTTCAGTCCAGACAGCCTTGAGCTGCGGCAACTGTTCTTTCGCCAGACCCTGAAGGTTCAGCTTGCGCGCCATCAGATGCACTACAGCGAAAACACCCACGTAATGCAGAAGTGCCGGAAATATCGCAGCGATCACGATGGTGGTATAAGGCACCTCGAGAAACTCAGCCATGATGAAGGCCGCAGCCCCCATGATGGGTGGTGTGATCTGGCCGCCAGCCGAGGACGCGGCCTCGACGCCGCCCGCAAAATGGCCGGGGTATCCAAGGCGCTTCATGTTGGGAATGGTCAACGCGCCGGTCGAAACGGTGTTGGCCACCGAAGAGCCCGAGATCGTGCCGAAGAAGGCCGAGGATACCACCGATACTTTGGCCGGACCGCCCGTATAGCGACCCGCCAAAATTGTAGCGTTGTCGATGAACAATTGCCCCAGCCCAGTTCGCTGAGCGATCACGCCGAACAAGACAAAATGGAACACGATGGTCGATACGACCCAAAGCGTTACACCATAGATACCTTCCTGCGGAAAGTACATCGATGATACGAAGGTTTTGAAGTTCACACCCGGGTGCTGCAACAGCCCGGGAAAATAGGGGCCCAGCAATGCATAAGAGATGAATACGCAGATGATCAGAGGCAGGACCCAGCCCAACGTGCGGCGTGCAATGTCCAGTACCAGCAGGATGATCACGACCCCGAGAATCACATCATAGTTGTTCGGGTTGCCCATGCGGAAGGTCTGCTCCTCGATCCCCAGAAACGGAATGCCGCGCCAGGCGAAGCCCACGTATAGTGCGGCGATGATGCCAAGCATCATGAATACCAGGTCATAGAGAGGGATATTGCCGACGCGGAATCGGCTGATTTTGAGCGCATAGAGGCTTTTCACCCCGATAATCGGGATTGTGGCGTAGACCAGAATGAACAGCAGGGCCAGATAGATGCCCATATGCCAGTGGTCGGCAGGCAAACCGAACCCAGCCGTGAAGAATTCGTAGAACGCAAAAATCAGGGCGACCACGCGCAGCACCTTGCCTGCGGTGGGCGTGACCTGCCGGACAGCGGCACCCTCGTCGAACTGTTCTTCGATGGCCGCAAGTTCCTCTGCCGTCAGTTCGTGGTCATCAAGTTTCTGGGTCTCGGACATGATGGCCCCCCGATTTCGCATAATTCCAGAGTGCGGTGCCCCGACCGGGGCACCGGCGACAGGTTTCAGTCAGGTGTGGCTATTGAAGAAGACCGGCTTCTTTATAGAATTTCTCAGCACCCGGATGCAGCGGAACACCCAGCGCCTCGACGCCATCGAGGGCAGTATCAGGCGTGATCTGCTTGCCCTTTGCGTGGCCGTTGTCCAGCAGCTTGCGGGTATTATCGTTCCACAGGGCTTTGGTCAGCTGATAAACCAGATCTTCGGACAGGTCCGATGACACAACCAGCATAGCGCTGACCGCTGGGGTTTTTGTTTCAGTGTCAATACCCTCATAGACGCCACCCGGAATGGCCGAGGGGATATAGGCAGGGATAATCTCGTTAATCTTTGCCAAATCTTCATCGGTGAAAGAATGCAGGTTCATGCCCTTGGTCGAAGACAGTTGCACCATTGCGGCAACCGGCCAGCCCGCCGCGTAGAAATAGGCGTCCAGTTGGCCATCGGCCAGACGTTCGGCACTCTGACTGTTGTTCAACTCGGCCTCATCCATGTTGTCACGGTTGACGCCCCATGCTTCCAGCATTTGCAACACAGCGACCTGCGTTCCCGAACCAGCTTGCGCGATACCGACGCGCTTGCCTTTGAGATCACTCAGATCGTTGATGGTCTGACCCGCGGGAAGAACCAGGTGCAGGTCTTCGGGGAACAGGTTTGCGACGATGCGCAGATTCGGGTGGGGTTTGCCTTCAAACTTTCCCTCACCCAGATACATCGAACGGGTTACATCAGCCGCGGCCAGGCCGGCCTCAAGCTCGCCGTTTTGGACAGCGGCATTGTTGAAGACTGATGCGGTTGTTGACTGTGCGATCGCGATCAACCCGGGCACGCCGCATTGTCCGCCCTCTTCACAGGGGCGTGAGCCCGGAGGGGCCGAAATCCCGTTGGCGATGGTCCCGCCGATCGGGAAATAAGTGCCGCCTGCACCACCGGTGCCGATGCGGAAAAAAGTTGGATCCTGTGCAAACGCTGGTGCAGCCAGTGCGCCAGCCAAAGCCAAACCCGTCAGGCATTTCAAAAATCTCATCGTAAGCTCCCAGTTTTGGATCATTGGATTCGGTTTGTCCGAACTCTGATCCAATCAGCCTATGGAGTTTTACCATAAATACAAATTTGTTATATTTAACAAAACGAAAGTTTACCTTATGTATTGAGCATGAACCTTGCTCAATTGACAGTTTTTCGTGAGGTGATGGAAACCGGGTCCATATCTCAGACCGCAAAGAAGCTGAACCGGACACAACCCGCGATCAGCCTGGCAATCAAGAACCTGGAAAGAAGTCTTGGACTGACCTTGTTCGAACGAAAAGGTCGGCGTTTAATCCCGGTGCCCGAGGCGCACTACCTGTTGGCGGAAACCACTGGGATACTGGACAGATTATCAACGGTTTCCAGCACGATGCACGGGCTTCTTAAAGGAAGCTCAGGCAATCTGAATATTGCTGCAATGCCGGGACCGTCCATTTTTGCCTTTCCGAATTTCATCAGCCGCTCGGTTGGCGGGAACCCGGACATCCGGGTTACGCTGTCGACCCGCAGTTCGCCCCAAATAATGGAACTTGCAGGTACCCAGAACATCGATTTCGGGTTTGCCGATTTCGAGCACCCGATCGGAAAGAGACCACAATTCACGGCAGAAATCATAAGTGGAGACTGCTTTTGCGCAATGGATCGAGACAATCCGCTGGCTCAAAAAAAGACCCTGACGATTTCAGACCTTGATAGCGTGCCAATGGGTGGGCTGTACGACACACACCCTTTTCAGAAGAAAGTGCAGCGTGCTTTTCAGATGGTTTCTGCGTCTTACAAACCAAGCGTGACATGCCAATATTTTCTGCCACTCATACCCTTTGTCGGATCGGGACAATGCTGCACTATAGTCGATCCTTTGACCGTTGCGACAGAACGAAATCTAAACATCTCAAATGGCCGTGTCGTCTTCCTGCCTTTCAAGGACCCGCTCAGATATGAATATGCGATCCTTACACCGGATCATCGCCCCCCTTCACAGTTGGCGCTGAAAATAAAGGCGGGCTGGAAGGCGGAAGTTGTGTCTATGCTGGTTCAGACCAAGGCCAATCCGCGGACAGAAGATATCTGAAAGAAACGTGGCTGACCGGCAACTCAACTGACAACTGGAAAAACTCACGCGTCGCGTACCATGGAGGCTTCCAGAGTTGATTTGAGCAGTTGTGGATCGATTGGCTTGTATAGAAGGGGCAACTTTGCTTGCTTGCATTGCTCGACAAGCTCAGGTGATCGATTGGCTGTAATAATACAGCCAGGCAGATGCCCAAATTCATCTGTCAGGGCGCGCATGGCGTCCGTCCCTGTTTTCCCGTTGTTCAATTGATAATCTGCGACGACAAAGTCTGGAAGGATGCCTATCTCGCGCAGAAGACTGATTGCTTCGTTTTCGCTTTCGCATTCAAGAACTTCGACGCCCCAGGATTCGATGGTCATAGTTAAAGCGTTGCGCAGATTTTCATCGTTTTCGATCAACAAAGCGATGGCGTTGCCGGGCACATTGAAACTTGGTTTTTGTATCGCTGAAGAGCCGAGGGAAACCTCTGGCTTCGCTTTCGTCAAAGGTATCTCGACCGAAAAGCCTGTCCCCTTTCCGACTTCGGAATGAAGATGGATGGGGTGCTGTAGCAACCCACAGGCCCGCTCAACAATCGCAAGACCCAACCCCATGCCTTCGGCAGCGCTGGCATCCGAATGCAGGCGCTGAAATTCCTGAAACACAATATCTCTTTGATCTGATGCTATGCCGATGCCCGTGTCCCAGACCTCCAGGGCAATTGCGTTTTTGCGATACCTGACACCGACAAGAACTTTTCCAGTCTCGGTGTACCGGATCGCGTTTGACAACAGGTTCTGCAATATCCGCCGAAGATAACTGGCATCGCTTGTGACCAAAGCCTTCGTGTCGACAAAACGCAATTTCAGACCTTTAGCTTGGGCGACGGGCCGAAAAGCGTCCTCCATTTGCGAAAAAAGCTCGCCCACCGACACCGTAGACAGATGCGCCGTGGCTCGACCGGAATCCAGCTTAGATATATCCAGCAAGGCTTCCAGAATGTGTTCGACACTGTTCAGTGCACTTTCGGCTTTTGCTGCAACGCTCCGGGCGGTGTCTTTGTCCAGGCCGCTGCCCAGTGACGCAACATAGAGTTTTGCCGCAGACAGAGGTTGCAGCAGGTCGTGGCTGGCGGCTGCCACAAAGCGCGATTTTGATGCATTCGCCCGCTCGGCCTCATTCAGCGCATCCGCAAGTTCCATTGTGCGCGACGCCACACGCTGTTCCAGCATTTCCTTGGCTTCGTACAAAGCCTCAGCAGACTTTCGTTCTGCAGTCACATCAGTAAAGGAGATCACAAATCCCCGGTCAGGCATTTCCTGGGCAAAAACAGACAGTATTTTTGATCGCCCCCGATGCATCTGGAATTGAAGAGGGCGGCGAGAAGTCTGCCGGCTGACCCAATCCAGCAGATCCGCCTCGGTAATCCCTTTCTCAAAGCTGATGTTGTCGCTGAGGCGATTGGACAGGGTTTCAAACCGTGTGCCCATCTGAAACTGCGTGATCGGTATGGCCAAAAGCTCGCTTGCGCGGGTGTTCCATCCGATCATGCGGTGCTTGTTGTCAAATATGCAGACGCCCTGATCGATATGCTCAAGCGTTGCGCGGATCAGCCTTGCCTTGTCGTCAAGAATGCGAACCCTTTCCTGCCGCTCGATCCGCATGATGTCTGTTACGTCGGTTTGCAGGATCACAGTACCACCGTCTGGCGTGCGGTGTTCGGACACTTGAGACCATCGATTGCCGGCAAGACGAACATTGAACACCACGTGGTCATCTGCGTGGCGATCCAAGCGGCTTTTGGCCCAGTCCTGGGAAGTCATTGTCTCTGGCAGGGACAGGAACCCGGATTGGCTGACCAATTCTACATACTCGGTAAACCGCAAGCCGGGGCTCAGCTGTTCCTGAATGTCAGGCATATGCAGCCCAAACCGGCTGTTGCACAGCACCAGTTCTTCGTTGCGATTGAACAGAGCAAACCCTTCCTGCACCGTTTCGATCGCGTTCGCCAAATCCGCCCGCGCCGCTTCGGTTTCCTTGTTGGCCTGCGCCAACCTGGCGTTGGAGTCATTCAGAAGCTCAAGCGCGCGTTCAAGCTCATCCGTTCGGGCGCGAACTTCTTGCTCCAGAACCGCCGCGCGCTGAAACTGCGCATAGGCCGCGCCTGAGGCGTCGGTGGATTCCTCGACACGCCGCATGAGGGCCCCGACGATTTTCCTCAGCTTTTCATTCTGACGATCAAGCGTATCCGAGGGATCTGTGAGATGCTCGATCATGCCTTACTCTTTCTCGGGCGGGTAAATCGCAACGCCGGTCAGGGTCTGGTTCACATGGATCGAATTGTATTGTTCTCCGTAGGTCGAGAAACCGACCACGTGATTGCGGGACAGGATGTTCGAGATCTCGTGCGTCTTCTGCTTTTCCTGAGCCTCCAGCCGACGAAGAATGCAGTCACAGCCCAGAATGGTGTCGGGTTGCTGTTTGTCGGTCAGTAGCCCGATTTCTTCCTGCAGGTGTTCGACCATGTCTCGGGGTTCTGCCAGAGTCAGAACCAGCCCCTCGTCAATAGCCGAGAAAAAGACGAGATCCCCGTTACCCGCCACCTGCTGAATTGCGCGAACATGGTGTTTTCCACCGATTTGCACAACGACAGGATGGGCCGCAAAGGTAAATGTCGTCAATTGTTCCGGGTCTTTGCCGAGAATACGGGCATATTCGCGCGCAGCAGGTTCGGCATTGATTTCCTGAACGATGCGTTTGGCCGGGTCCGCCTTGGTCACCACCATGCGGCGGGCGGTGGGGACGAGGTGATCGGTTTTGAACACCTTTATCGGACACCGCGTGCGAACCTGGGTCAGTATGGCGGCATTGCTCCGTGCCTGCCCCTGATGCAGAACATAGGTGCGCCCGAATTGGGTTCCATCCCCCGCGGATCCACCGAACAATGGTACCGGCCCAAGCCCTACCGCCAATTCCGACGTCAGCTCATCTTCTTTTGTCGACAACCCGTCGATCATCAGGAAGGTGAATTCATGATCCCACTCTGGCGCGTTTTCCATCATCGCGTTTCTGTTGTGGATCATCTCTTTGATGATGCTGTCGGCGTCGAACTTGTTCAAGTCCGGAACAAGAACCGTGCATATTTCGAAATGGGATCGTGGCAGGCCGATCGCGACGATCTGGTCTTCACAGTAACCACTATCCGCCAACTCTCCTGCGGTGGTGCAACCAACTACCGGGGTTGGAGCAAAGGCGTGCGCGGCTTCCACAATCACGGCGGATGCATCTGCGTTCGGGCTGACAAAAAGTATGACAAGCGCAAGCGGATCATCACCCAGCTGGCGTTCGAGCGTCTCGATTGACTGCCCGGTGTCGTGTTGTGCAAAAGCCGTTTTAACGATGCCTGGCGCACGGGCTTGGGCTGTCGCCCACCCGACTGCTTGGTCCATCGTGCCTCCTCCCTAAAAGCGCGACGATGACATGAGAGTATGACGCTTAGCCTTGGTCTTGCAAGACACTGGCAAAGGACGCCTTCTTAGCGATCAGAACCGCCTGTGTGCGGCTTTGTACACCCAGTTTTCGCATTATTGCGGTCACATGTGCCTTGACCGTGGTTTCAGCAATCGACAGGTCATAGGCGATTTGCTTGTTCAGTTTGCCTTCGCAGATCAGTTGCAGGATGCGCGCCTGCTGATTTGTCAGCGTTGCAAGGCGATTTACCGCGTCGCTGTGTTCGTCCTCTTCCGTTCCGTCAATCAAAACGCAGCCTTCAGGCACAAAGACATCGCCGGAATGAACTGTCTCGAATGCAGTGCGGAACACGTCTCGCTGACTGTGCTTGGGGACATAGCCTGATGCACCGGCCTGTATCACCTGACTGACGACGCGGGTGTCGGTCAGCGATGACACGACAATTACCGGAGCATTTGCTGCCGCCTTCAAGCGGATAAGGCCATCCAGCCCGTCCACATCCGGCAGGTTGAGATCCAGCATAACGGCGTCAGGTTTCAGTCCACTTGCCAGCAGATCCATCGCGCCCTCCAGCCGGTCTGCCGTGTGGATTTCTCCAATCTGTGCCACACTTTGCAAAGTCATCGACAAGGCGTCGCAAAACAAAGGATGGTCATCAACGATCAGCACTTTTTCGAAATCGTTTCGTGCGGCGGATTCAGCAAGCATTGGGTATAGCCTTTTGCATTCAAATGGTCTCCAGCCTAACCAATCCTAGCAACGAAAGAAATCCACGCATACTGGCGGAAGGTCGTATAAAAACGCGCGCCCAGATCAGGGGCGCGCGTCAGAGCTTTGTATCGTCCTGGGTCAGTTAGCCGAAGCCAGTTCCTTCGGCAGGCGGAAGGTCCACAAGGTGCCACCCTGGTTAAGGTAGTTGACCTTTTTGGCCACCTCACCACCCCAGAGCGGAACCGCGCCGCCCCAGCCGGAAATGATCGAGACATACTGTTCGCCGTCCTGTTCCCACGTAACGGGTTGGCCGACGATGCCCGAGCCGGTCTGGAACGACCACAGTTTTTCACCGGTTTCGTCATCCAGCGCGATAAACTCACCTTCAGGCGTGCCGAAGAACACCAGCCCGCCAGCCGTCGTCATCACACCTGACCACAGCGGCGCATCGTTCTTGTATTCCCATTTCCATTCCCCGGTATCCGGGTCAATCGCCTTGAGCGAGCCGATGTGATCTTCGTAGTTTGGCTTGATTGTAAAGCCTGCGCCCAGATAGGCGGCACCCTTTTTGTAGGAGATCGGCTCATTCCAGATATCCATGCCCCATTCGTTCGATGGCACATAGAAGTTACCGGTACGCTGCGAGAAGGCCATCGGCATCCAGTTTTTGCCGCCAAGGAAAGAAGGCGACGCAAAGATCACTTCACCCTTCTTGCCATCAGCCGCTGACGCCGGATCACCAGGGCGGTTGCCTTCGACAAAGATCGGGCGGCCGGTCTCATCAATGCCGGACGACCATGTGATATCCTTGACAAAAGGATTGGCTGAAACAAAGGCGCCATCTTCGCGGTTCAGAACATAGAAATACCCGTTGCGATCAGCGGTGGCGAAACGCTTGTTTCCTTCACGGTCGGTATAGGCCACGACCTCATTTACACCGTCATAGTCCCAACCTTCGCGTGGCGTCGTTTGGAAGTGCCACTTGATGTCGCCGGTTTTCGGATCGATTCCAATGCGGCTGGCCGCATAAAGGTTGTCACCGGTATTTCCTTCCGTCGGCGTACCCGCGTTACGCAGCCACGAGTTCCACGGTGCCGGGTTTCCGGCCCCGAAAACAAGCGTATCCGTGTCCGCGTCATAGGAACCGCCCAGCCAGGTCGCGCCACCGCCGGTTTTCCACATATCGCCGGGCCATGTTGCATTTAGCTCGCCTGTCATGGTGCTTTCTTCACCGTTCAGCGTACCCATATGGCCTTCGATGACCGGGCGTTCCCACACCAGATCGCCGGTGTCCACGTCACGGGCCTGCACGGTGCCAACTATGCCGAATTCACCACCTGAATTTCCGGTAATCACCAGCCCGTCGACGATCAGCGGAGCAGCTGTGTAAGAGTACCCCGCCTTGTAGTCAGCGATTTTGTCGCGCCACACAACGTCACCGGTGTCTTTGTTCAGGGCCACAATCCGGGCATCAAGCGTCCCGAAAATCACCTTGTCACCGTAAATGGCGGCACCGCGATTCACCACGTCGCAGCACGGGAGAATGCCTTCGGGCAAACGCGCATCGTATTGCCAAACCTCTTTGCCGGTCTCGAGATCAATCGCATACAGGCGCGAATACGAACCGGTGATATACATCATACCGTCATAGATCAGCGGCTGGGTTTCCTGCCCGCGCTGCTTTTCACCACCAAGGCTGAATGCCCAGGCAGGCAACAGGTTCTTGACGTTGTCCTTGTTCAGCATGTCCAGCGGGCTATAGCGCTGCAAGTCGCGCCCCATGCCGTTTGTTACGACCTGGGTCGTAATAGTCTGGTCGTTGGCCAGATCGTCCTCAGTAACTTCTGCATGGGCCACGCCCGCTGCAATCACACTTGCGACCGTCACCATTATAAACCGGTTCATCGGTGTCCTCCCTAGACTTGTGTCTTCCCTCCACGCCGAATCCCCGACAGGTCGGAGCTGTGGGCGTGAGTATTATTCGCAAGGGGGTCTTTCGGCGAAATTGCACAATGGTCGTAGGGAGGGAGTCACGGATTTCAACTAGTGTGGTGCGTGTTTTTGGGGCTCGGAGGAAACGATGCAGAAAGTTCTTGCAGGGCTTATCGTATTGGGGTGGTCCGCCTGTCTGCCGGCCAGCGCTGACCCACTAAGCGGAAAAAAGCAGGTATTTTTGATCGGCAATGGGGCGGGCAAAACGCTTGTCGGGAACATCAGCTTTAGCCCGGAAGGTACCTTTTCTGCTTACAAAATCGACCTTGCCATTGGACCGTTCACCGAACACTTCCTGTCCATGCGTCCGTTTCGATGCCTGGAAGGACCGGACAAACACTGGTGCCATGTCCCTTATCCCTACGCTCTGCAACGTAAGGTTTCTGTAGGTGATCTGACCGATCTAGAATACGACCTTTTGTTCATCCACAAAGGTGCAACCGAATACGGCATCAATATGTGGAACGGCGTTTACTATCAGCTCCGGATCGATGGTGATCGACTGGTCGGAGAGTTGCACGAAATGGATATGGGTCTGCTGGCGGTCCCGCCGGCTGAGGGTGAACTGAGGCCGGTCACAGATAAGGACATTCACCAAGCCGAACCGGACAGCCACTGGCTGCCGCGGCTTGTCATCGAATAGCTCTACTGAGCCGAGATATTGCCCAGATACGCCAAAATAAAGTCCTGAACCGTGCGATCTTCGATCCCGACATGGCGCATTTTTGTGCCAGGCATGAACCCGTCGTTATCTTCCATCCATGCCCGCAACGCTGCGGGCGTCCAGACGATCCCGGACCCGGCCAGTGCTTCGGAATACTCATACCCTTCGACGGTTCCGGCGGCCCGACCCAAGATATTGTCCAGTGGAGGCCCATAGCTGGGGTCGGTGGAATCAGGGGCGTGGCAGCGTCTGCATTCCGAGTAAAACAGCGTTTCTCCAGCTTCGACCTTGACCTTATCAAAAGTGCTTTCGGCAAAAACAGGATATGGTGAGACTGCAAATGCGGCCAAACCGAGGGAAAGGATGATGTGTTTCATGTGATCCTCCGACATTTGTGCAAGGATACATGCCGCACATCATTGGGCGGCTTGACTCACATCAAGAAATTCGCCGCCGAGCCTTATCCTTTGGTCGTAGAAATCTGACAAAAACGAGGATTCAGAATAGAGGCGCGTATTTCCACTCATCCGCATCAGGGGTTACTTCATTCGGGTCGTAGCCCGAGTCCTGCAAGCGTTTGGCGATTTTCAATCCGTCACGAGCAGCCGCGTCGACATAGGCGCGCCCGAGCCTTTCGTCTTTCACAACGCCATGTCCACGCAGCAGATTGAGACCGAAGTTGAACTTGCCCACCGGGTCCCCCAGGTCAGCCGCGCGTTTGTCCCATGCCGCAGCCGCGTCAGGGTCGTAGGGACCACCCAGCCCGTTATTGTCCAACTGACCCATCCACGTCATCGCGCCGGTATAACCTGCCTCAGCACAGGTTCTGAACAGGGTACGTGCCATATCATGACGGCCGGACTTCGTCATGTAATAGCCTGTCGCACAGGTTGTCATATCGGTGACGCCGTTTTCGATATTGCTCATGACTTTGCCCCACCCGGTGTCTTGCGGATTAAGCGTGCCGTATTCGTCCTCAACCGTCTGGGCTGAGACGGCCGTGGACAAAAGCAGTGCAACAGTGGCGGTGCGGAACATGATCAAACCCTCCATCTGGCCACCACAATAGCCGACCGGGTTCGGAAATTCACGCCTGCGATGGTCGTAGACGCGATAATCCTTTGAGCGCTTGATCCCGCGTGACGGGTCGTATCCCCACAGTGACCACCAAAGAAAAACTACTCCGGCAAAGATCTTCCCTTAAAACGCCTATGCATTGAATTGCCTTTAAGGGCGGCTCGACAGCATGGGTGAAGGGAAAGAACGCGCAGCTATCGCGCGATAAAACTGAACTTTCTGACATTTTCCAAAGTGCATTAACCGCGGAAGACAGACAGAACATCGGCAAGATGAGGAAGTTCATCACACCCGCGAAGTTTTCAAGCTGTTTGATAGCGAATGAACGCGCAAAGCTTCGCGAATGAGGATAGCGCGTAGTGCGATCAATCCGGCCTTCGTGTCGGCGCACCGATTTTCAACAGGACCCTTTGCTGCAACGGCATTCCTTTTTTGACCTCTTCACAGGCGTCTGCTGAGGAAGGCTGCCGCGATCCTGACCAGCGCCAGCCTCGGCTGCTATGTGATGTCAAAGCCAGCGATTTCGATCGATCCCTGCGTTGTAGTAAACAGCCGCGTGAGGAGGGAAAACCGTGTCGCCTTACCTGCACCGTTAGGCCCCTACAGCGCGTAAACCCGCCTTACGGGACGTGAATACTTACGTCTTCAAGCGCGTTTTTCACCAAAGGTGTAACTGACGTTTTGGACCGAAAGCCCTGTCACTTAATGGTTATTTCGAGTCGCTGTGTTTCCCCGGTGCTTCCCGGCACCTTCAGATGGTAACTGCCTGGCTTAAGCGCGACAAAGCCTATTTCCATCTCGCCTTCTTCGTCGAACTCGATGGAATCAAGTCCCAAAGGACGGATCTCCAGACCTTCGACGACGATTTCGTCGATCCAGATCGCCCGGAAGAATTCAGAGCCGGTGATCGCCAACTCCTGACTACCGTCACCGTGAATCTCGAATTCGTAATACGTGCCGGACTTCAATTCCCAAGGGGCATCAGCCAGAGGCACACCTGCAGACAGAGTAATTGGAGATAAGTCTTCTTTGTTTTTAGCTGAGAGAATGCCAGCCAGACCAAAGCCTTTGTCATCCTGGGCCAGCGCCAAATTGGGTAGCGCCACGGCCAGCACGGCAATTGAGCGGGCAAAATGCTTCATTTTCGGGTCTCCTGAAAGTGCTTAATTCGTCGGGCGGAAAGCTGCACCCCAAGGGAAGCGCCCGACCTTGATCGTTTTGATGGGTTCACGTTTGGCGACGTCTATAACGGTGACATCCCCGGACACGCCGTTTGTGGTGAACAAAAGCGACTTGTCCGCGTTGAATTCCATGTGCCAGACGCGGCGCCCGACCAGGATGTAATCTTCGACCTCGAAAGTTTCCGAGTTAACGGCAGCCACGTGGTTCGACGGACCCAGAGCAACAAAGGCGGTTTCATCCCCGTTCGATAATTCAAAGCCCACTGGCTGGACCCGATCAGGGTGGACACCATCCACCTTGAACTCGATTTTGGCCTTCTCGGCCTGTGTCGCCACATCAAAAACAGTGATTGTGCCGCCGATTTCAGAGCTGACCCAAAGCTCGGTTCCATCTTTGACGAATTCAGCGTGGCGAGGGCGTGAGTCGACCAGAGTGTTGGCGAACAACTCCTGTGTTTCGGTATCAATCCAATGAGCCATATTGGTGGTTTCGGACGTGGTGATGGCGATCTTTCCATCGGGTGAAACCGCCATTCCTTCCGGTTCGATGCCCACGTCAATCTGGGCAATCACGCTCCGCGACACCGTATCGACGACAGTTGTGATCGCGTCATCTTCGTTGGCTATGTACAGATGCTGATCATTGGGATGCAAAACGAACTGTTCCGGGTCTTCGCCCGACGGCAGATCATGAAGGATTTCTCCGGTTTCGGGGTCCATTACCTGCACCGAATCGCTGTCTGACGCACAGATGTAAAGAACGGAGTAGTCCTTGGAAAACGTGATCCCTCGTGGCCGTTCACCGGTTTCAAGGGTGCGGATCACTTCAAACGTTTCGATGTCGATCACACTGAGCGTGTCGTCTTTTTCGTTGCTTACCCAGATTTCATCTGCGGCTGCCGGAGCGCAAAGTGCTGTTGCAGCCAAAATGGTGGCTACCTTCATCTTCATTCCTCCTTAAAGGCCGTGCACTGGCTTTCGAGCTCATCAATGCCAAGCGTATCCAGTTCCGTTCGTTGGTGCAGGAATCCCTCGAGCGGTGCGAGGGCCACGACAGCCCGTTCTGTCACCAAAGGGATTGGTTGGCGCAACTGGCCATTCCAGGCACGAAAGTTCATCGCCCGGCCCTTGAAACCCGCCAATTCAAATCTATCCGACAGAATGTATTCCCGCAGAACAGCAGGATCGCCAGATTGTGTTCGGGTCACGGCCTCGCCCAATGACCGAAACGCAGCCCATGCCGCGTAGTCGATTGACCTCATCGGTCGTCCTGTTTGATCGGCGAACCGGCTCTGCAACTGAACTGCCCCCCATTGCTCGACCACGGGCGACCACGTCACCGGTCGCAACCCTTCCGAACCTGCAACCGGTCTTGGTTCCCACGTGTTGAACGGTATGTAACGGGCAAAGTCGTTCAGTTCATCAGCTACCAGCAAGACATCGTAATCCCCGAAATCCTGAGTAAAAATTGGAACTTCCTGGGCCGCATTACGTCTCAGGTCAGCATCAAAACGCCAGGTCTTTTCTGCACGAAGTTCCAGTCCGAACTTGGTCAGCGACTGTCTGAAGGCGTCTGCAAAGGCCACGTCCGACAAGTGCTCTCCGGTGATCAGAACCAGATCGTCCCAGCGTCTTTTGACCAAAAACTGTGCCAGTGCGTCCGTGCGCATCGCGTCAGACGGCATAGTGTGCAGCAGGTTGGCGCGGCAGGTGGTATCTCTTAAGTCGCGATCAGGTGCAGACGCGTTGAACAAGATGGCTTCGGCAGCCTCCGGAAGGTCAGCCACAGCCAGTTGCGCCCGCGCCGGAGCGTCCAAAATCAAGAAGTCTGTCTGGGACAGGGCCTGGCGCGCTGCGGCCAGCCAATCACCGTCTTGAGGGACCGTCATAACTGTCAGTTCGTATTTGTGACCCAGAAACTTGGCCGTCGTCAGATTGTCTGTCAGTGCCAGTTCCGCACCTGCCGCACCAAGGTCTTCAGGTATTTGATCAAGGTTGGACAAAACCGGTGGGCGCTCAACCTGTTGCTGCAGGTAGACAACAGAAACGGCAACCTCAGCCGCGGCCACCATTGGTAACAAAACAAGAGTTGCAAAGACGCGAAAAAACATGGCCGTGTTTGCTCCTCCTCCGATGCTGCTCCACTAAAATGGGTCCTTGGGTGGCATGCCATTCGACCTTAGTCGCAAGCATTGGCTCATCTGCAACCAAGGTCGAATTTCATGGCGTTTGTCCCTGGGCTATGACCGGGGTAAGCATCAGAAGGAGGAGACGATGCGTCTTGTTTTTTTTAACACAGCGCTGGCTGCCCTGACCGCAGGCGGTATGGCGTTTGCGCACGGAGATGTCGCCCCGCAACCTGTGAATACAGATGCCTTACCGGATGTGGGTGAGGAATGGTTGATCGAAAACCCCTATCGCGATCAGGGTGAGGACGTTTGGCAAGCCGCCATCGAAATAGGCGATTCCGGATACAATCAAAACTGCGCGCGCTGCCATGGGTTGGGCGTGGTTTCCGGCGGTTTGGCACCTGATCTGCGCTACCTCGAGGCTGAAGAATACGGCGACGAATGGTATATGGAGCGGTTCCGCGAAGGGTATACTCAGAACGGGATCACTAAGATGCCGGCCTTCGGAGAGTTATTGGGGCAAAAGGCCGCCTGGGCCATTCGCACCTATATCGAAACGCGACCCGATGACGGCGCGCTGGACGATCATAGTGACCGCCTGAAGGAAATCCGCGACCTGCTGGCCTCTATGGCCGATGGCGGTGAAGGCGATGCCGCTGCCCTTCAGTCTGAGCTCAACGAGATTGCAAGCACCATAGAAACAGGATCGGGTGCCCCTGTGGCTGACAGCGTGGCCTTCCGTGCCGCTGTTCTGATCTCGGGCGACAGTCCTGATTTCGCGGAAGCAGCAGAACAACTGACAATTGGATTGTCTGCCGCGCAATAGGGCGGCAGACTGAGGCACATGATCGGACGCTCACTTTTTCTCTCCCTGTTGGCTGCCACCCTTTCAACCGGGATGGCTATGGCCAGATGCGAGGATCATGTGCCTCAACCCAAACCACAAAACGCCAGCCGGGATATCGTTGGCGCCGATCTCGATACCATTGTCGAGCGTGGCTATATCGAATTCGCCGCCTATGACGATTTCCCACCATGGTCCTATGAGAAGGACGGCAGGATACAGGGCGTGGACATCGACATAGGCAGGTTGATTGCCGAGGAGCTGGATGTTGAAGCGCGTTTCAATCTGGTGGCTGCCGGAGATAACCTTGAGGCCGACCTACGCAACTGGATCTGGAAGGGACCCCTGATCAACGGGCGGGTCGCAAATGTGATGTTGCACGTTCCGTATGACAGCGAATTCGCCTGCCGGGTCGAACAGGTGGTTTTCACCGGGCAATACCATGACGAGGAAATCGCCATCGCATATAGCCGCGATGCCTATCCAGACGACCCGCCAGTTCCTGCGTATTTCCGGTTCGACACCGTCGCAGTAGAGAATGATTCGATTGCTGATTTCTATTTGTCGGCATTTCCTGGCGGTCAATTGGCCCAAAACTTGCGCAGATATCCTACCGCTGCTGAGGCAATGCAGGCGCTTGCCGTGGGCGAGACAATGGCGGCCATGGGACCACGTGCCCAACTTGAAGCCGGACTGACCCCAGCGCTGGACATCCATGCCCCACCCCTGCCCGGCTTCGCAGTCAGCTCATGGACCAGCGGTGTGGCAGTTCATTTCGCTTACCGCGGTCTCAGCTATGCTGTTGATGATGCCATCAATGCAGCGTTGCAGGACGGGCGCATCGCCGAAATCTTCGAACGTCATGGTCTTACGCATTTGCCCCCGGCGCTGCGGTGACTACACCCAAGGTCTTATAGGCATGGCGGTGAACACCGCGTAGCGTAACAAAAATTACTTGGAGAAGTGAAATGGAACTTAGTGACAGCCGCGTCATCGCCGCGCCGCGATCCAAGGTCTGGGACTCGCTTTTGTCGGCAGAGGTTCTGAAAGAATGCGTGCCGGGATGTCAGGAGATGACAGGCTCGGTCGAAGACGGGTTCGAGGCCACCGTCGTGCAAAAAGTAGGCCCGGTCAAAGCGACGTTCAAAGGCTCTGTGACCCTTTCTGATCTCGTGGCGCTTGAAAGCGTGAAGTTATCGGGTGAAGGTAAGGGAGGAGCCGCCGGATTTGCCAAGGGCGCGGCCGACGTCACGTTGTCGGATGTCCCGGAAGGTACGCTGCTGACCTACAAGGTTGATGCGCGCGTCGGCGGTAAACTGGCTCAGTTGGGGGGGCGAGTCATTGATGGGGTTGCCAGAAAAATGGCCGACCAGTTCTTTGAGAACTTCCAGAATGCGGTCGAACCTCAGGATGCACCCGAGCCCGAACCCTCGGATGAGGAAGAGGCCGGGGAAGAAAAGAAAGGTTGGTTCAAGCGCGTGTTAGGCGGTTGAACCTTTGGAATTCAGGGAGGAGAAAGTCATGAAGATTTCCATGACCGTGAACGGCAAAGCTGTGAGCGGAGAAGTCGAAGGCCGGACATTGCTGTCCGGTTTTCTGCGCGATCATCTGTCTTTGACGGGGACGCATGTAGGATGCGACACCGCGCAGTGTGGCGCATGCGTGGTACATGTGAATGGCGAGGCGGTGAAGTCGTGCAACATGCTGGCTGCTGAAGCAGATGGCGCTGATGTCGGAACTATTGAAGGTCAGGCATCGCCGGATGGTTCGCTGAACGTTATCCAACAGGCCTTTCAGGATCACCACGGCCTTCAGTGCGGATTCTGCACGCCGGGCATGGTGATGAGTGCGGCAGCGCTGCTGAAAGAGAACCCACGCCCGACCGAGGCCGAAATCCGGAAGTATCTGGAAGGCAATCTGTGCCGCTGCACAGGGTACCATAACATCGTCAAAGCAATCATGGCCGCATCCGGTCAGGACGTTGGCAGCATAGCTGCAGAATGATGCCGCTACGGGCGTGATCGTTACGCCCGTGGGATGAGTAAGGGATGCTACAGCATCCGTTTATGGGAGGAGAACAAGCAATGCCCAAAGACAGTGGCATCGGAGCCAGTTCCAAGCGGCGTGAAGACGTACGCTTTCTGACCGGAGCAGGCAATTACACCGACGACATCAACGTACATGGCCAGGCCTATGTACATTTTCTGCGGTCCGACATCGCACATGGCCGTATCAAATCCCTGGATACATCGGCAGCCGAAGGGATGCCGGGCGTGGTCAAGGTTTTTACCGGCAAGGATTTTGAAGGCGTGGGCGGGATGCCCTGCGGCTGGGAAGTGACCGACAAGCACGGCGCGCCGATGCAGGAGCCGCCTCACCCCATTCTGGCGCAGGGCAAAGTACGCCATGTGGGTGATCCCATTGCTGCCGTTGTGGCCGACAGTCTGGAACAGGCACGCGACGCGGCTGAGGCAATCGATGTGGACATCGAAGAGCTTCCTGCCGTGATCGACATGAAAGCCGCCGCGCAAGAGGGTGCGACGCTGGTCCATGACGATCTGAAGAACAACGTCTGCTATGACTGGCAGCTGGGTGAAGCGGACGACGCCAAGGTGAATGAGGTGTTTGCCAACGCGGCCCACGTCACCACTCTGGATCTGGTGAACAACCGGTTGGTTGCCAACCCGATGGAACCGCGCGTCGCTGTAGGCGAATACAAGCGTGGCACGGATGAATATACGCTGTTCACCACGTCGCAGAACCCGCATGTGATCCGCCTGCTGATGTGCGCCTTTGTTCTGGGCCTACCCGAGCACAAGGTGCGTGTAGTGGCCCCGGATGTGGGCGGTGGCTTTGGCACCAAGATCTTCCACTATGCGGAAGAGGCATTCTGCACCTTCGCTGCCAAGGCCTGCAATCGCCCGGTCAAATGGACATCGAGCCGGTCCGAGGCGTTCATGTCCGATGCCCATGGCCGTGACCATGTCAGCAAGATCGAGCTGGCACTGGATGCCGACAACAATTTCGTAGGGCTGCGCACCAACACATACGCTAATCTGGGTGCATACCTGTCGACATTCTCCAGTTCGGTTCCGACCTGGCTGCACGGCACGCTGATGGCAGGAAACTACAAGACGCCGGTCATTCAGGTGAACGTGAAGGCGATGTTTACCAATACGGTGCCGGTGGACGCCTATCGCGGTGCAGGCCGCCCCGAGGCGACGTACCAGCTGGAGCGAGTGGTCGATAAAGCCGCACGCGAACTGGGTGTCGATCCGATCGCTCTGCGTCGGCAGAACTTCATCACTCAGTTCCCCTACGACACGCCGGTAGCGCTGACCTACGACACCGGGGATTACAACGGAACGATGGACAAGCTTGAGGCCGCCGCCGATCTGGCAGGTTTTGCAGCGCGACGGGCGCAAAGCGAAGCCAAGGGCAAGCTTCGGGGCCTGGGCATCAACTGCTATATCGAGGCTTGCGGCATTGCGCCGTCGAACATCGTCGGCATGCTGGGGGCCCGGGCGGGTCTTTATGATGCCGCGACCGTTCGGGTGAACGCCACCGGTTCGATCAGCGTCATGGTCGGCGCGCACAGCCACGGTCAGGGCCATGAGACGGCCTTCCCGCAGGTTGTGGCAGACATGATCGGCATCGACGAATCGATGGTCGAGATCGTGCATGGCGATACGTCCAAGATTCCGTTTGGCATGGGCACCTATGGCTCGCGTTCGCTCGCGGTTTGTGGTTCGGCGATGGTCAAGGCGACCGAAAAGGTGATCGACAAGGCCAAAAAGATCGCCGCCCACCTGCTGGAAGCGTCCGAGGCAGATATCGAGCTGAAGGACGGTCAGTTCAGCGTTGCGGGTACTGATAAGTCAGTGGCCTGGGGTGATGTGACTCTGACGGCTTATGTCCCGCACAACTATCCGCTGGAGGTAGAGCCCGGGTTGGAAGAAACTGCTTTCTATGACCCGGCCAACTTTACCTTCCCATCCGGGGCATATGCCTGCGAAGTCGAGGTTGATCCCGAGACCGGCAAGGTCAGCATCGAAGCCTTCACAGCCGCAGATGACTTCGGCAACATCGTTAACCCGATGATCGTGGATGGTCAGGTGCACGGTGGTATCGGTCAGGGTATCGGTCAGGCGCTTATGGAAAACTGCGCCTACGATGAAAACGGTCAGCTTCTTAGCGCATCCTTCATGGACTACGCGATGCCGCGTGCGGATGACGTGCCATTCTACGGTGTCGATCATTCCAGCCAGACACCCTGTACGCACAACCCATTGGGCGTGAAGGGCTGCGGCGAAGCCGGCGCGATTGGCTCGCCACCTGCAGTGGTGAACGCGGTTCTTGATGCGCTGAACTCGGGGGGCAAGGCGGTGGACCACATCGACATGCCGGTAAGCCCGCCGCGCGTCTGGGCGGCGATGAACAGCTAAGAGGAGAGGGCGGACCGGGGGCCAGCCCCCGGACCCCCGAGATATTTTTAGCCAGATGAAGGGCGGATCCGCGCCTTTCGGAAAGGAAAAACGAAATGTACAGTTTCGAGTTTGAGAAACCCTCGACCATTGCTGATGCGGTTGCCGCACTGACGGCCGAAGATGCGCAGGCGTTGGGAGGCGGACAGACGCTGATCCCCACGTTGAAGCAACGGTTGGCGGCCCCCTCCAAGTTGGTGTCGATGAGCGGAATTCCCGAGATGCAAGGCGTTTGCGTCGAGGATGATGGATCGGTGTCGATCGGTGGGGCGACATCGCACGCCGTGGTGGCCCGCGAGGCTGCAGGAATGCATCCTGCGCTTGCCGCGCTGGCCGGTCAGATCGGCGATCCGGCGGTGCGCAATCGCGGGACCATTGGCGGTTCGGTTGCCAACAATGACCCTGCGGCCTGTTATCCTGCAGGCGTGTTGGGATCAGGGGCAACTGTTGTGACCAATACACGCCAGATCGCAGCCGATGACTATTTCCAGGGAATGTTCACGACCGCGCTGGATGAAGGAGAGATCATCACGTCGATCCGTTTCCCGGTACCGCAAGCGGCGAGCTATCAAAAGTTCCTGCAGCCGGCGTCGCGTTTTGCGCTTGTCGGGGTCTACCTGGCCCGCTTCGCAGACGGAGTACGCGTCGCTGTAACCGGCGCGAGCGAGGACGGAGTTTTCCGGTGGTCCGAGGCTGAACAGGCGCTGAACAAAGAATTTCGCCCTGATGCCCTTATGGACCTGCGCGTGAACCCAGCAAACATGATTGCGGATCTGCATGGGAGCAAAGAATACCGAGCACATCTCGTTTCGGTCCTGACCAAACGCGCGGTTGCAGACTGCCTATAATCCACTCTCAAAGAACTCGAAAAGCCTCGGTGTAATCCGGGGCTTTTTATCCTTGCAGCGTGACCACTTTTCCACTGGGGCGAACACAGATCGCGATGTAATCGCCGGCTGCTCGCGCGAGGGTCGCTGCAATTTCAGACTCTGAGGCGTAACAGAATGCTGTTGAAAGCGCATCTGCTGCCGCAGCATCCGGCGCCTGGATACTGACCGTTGACCAAAGCGGTGCGTATTCGCCCATCGGGTCGATGATGTGAGCGCCTCCAGACCGCAGGAGCATGACGCCGGGACTGGACGTAGCGATGGCGCGGTCTTTCAAATGCGTTACTTCGACAAGCCCGTGCACTGGATCCGAGACGCCCAGCAGCCACTGACGACCACTTGCAAAATACTCTCCGATATTGACCAGGACCTTTTCCCACCCGGCCTTGCGCAAGGCGTGTACGACCAGATCGGTGGCGAAACCTTGAGCGATTCCATTCAGGGTAAGCGCTTGACCTTGACCCAGCTGCACTCGGTTCTTGGATAGACGTACGCGATCCCATCCAATCAGCGCTCGAGCGTTTTGAACTTCTTTCACTGAAGTCGCTTGCCAAAGTGGCTGAACCGTCGGATCAAAGCGACCATTCGTGAGGTCGTAAGCCGCATTGCACGCTTGCAAGAGAGACACGAAAGCGGGATCGGGGCTTTTGAGATGCCCTGTTCGGTTGAGTTCAGATAGGGCGGAGTCCGGGCGGTACAGGCTGAACAACGTTTCGCATTTTTCCAAAATGGATCGCAGACTGGCAATGGCGTGTTTTGCCTCCACAGGGTCGGCATCCAGTGTCAGACCGATATCGGCCCCCATGGCGTAGCCCCGCCAACGGGTAGGCAGCGCATGAGATGGAGATGCCAATGCAGCAGCAGAAATGGCCAGAAAGCGGCGGCGATTGATCATTCGGCAGCGACCTCTCTTGTGCGACGACGAGCCGCGACGATCAGAGGAACACAGCGGTTGCGGTCATCGTGTATGGCGACGCAGTCGAGACACTGAAAACACTCATCATACTGGATTTGACCGGTTTGCTTGATCGCGCCATATTTACATTTGACCTTGCACAGCTGACAGGGTGACCCGCATTCGGCACGGCGCTCGATCCAGTCGCGGCCGCGAAGCAATCCGCCTAGCGCAAGGAACGCGCCCAAAGGGCAGACATATCGGCAAAAGCCCTTGAACAAAACCATACTCAATACCAGCCAGAAGACGGCGTAGGCGACATAATACCATTCCCGGACAAAGAATGTCGTGATTGCCGTTTTGAATGGCTCAACCTCTGCCGCTTTGTCGACCTGATCAGGCGCAGCAAGCACAACCACCAGCAACGCCATAAGAACCGCGTATTTTAGCCACTTCAAACGGTTGTCCCATTTTGGCGTCGGTTCGATTTGACGTATGCGCAGAGCTTTGCCGAGATGATGCGCGAATTCCTGAAGAGCGCCGAAAGGGCAGAGCCACCCGCAAAACAATCCCCTGCCCCATACGATCAGACCTGCAAGTGTCACCATCCAGATCAGCAACGAGAACGGATCATAGAGCAGGAAGGTAAAACTACCGCCGTCCAGGGTAGTGCGCAAAGCTCCTAAAACCGTGACGATCGACAATTGCCCCTGGCCCCACCAACCAACGAAGACCGTGACAAAGGCCAGAACAGCAAGACGTATGGGAGTAAACAGTGGCTGGGCGGCCAAAGCATTCATTCGCAGTGCCAAACCGGCCAACAGAACAGTCAGAAACAGGCTCAGAATGATCAGATCGGATTGGCGATTTCGCAGCGCTTCAAGCCAGGGCGGTGCCGGTGCAATCTGCTCTGGTCGATCAAAAAACCTCTCAGGAGTGACGTGTGCAACCTCCAAAGTGACAGAACCAGTTTCAGGCTGGAACATGCCATGTTCGCGAACCGAAAGAACCTTTAGCACCCATTCCCGGGAAGGGTCGAAGCCCAAGCGCCGGTCAGTGCGCAAGATCATGGCGACACCATCGGGTATGTCGTCGGCCAACTCGACCAACAGATCGGCGTCCCGTAGAGCGACAGGCAAACCGCCCTGTTCTGCCGAAATCCAGTCGGGTGATGTATTGCGGACGAAATCTTCGCTGACCAAACCATGGCGTGCTGTTTCGATCACAAGGATCGGTTCGTCATTGTCCGAAATTTCCATGAAGCGCTGTAACTCTTCATAGCTGTCTTGGGACAAGACAGCGCGAGCGATGGACTTCGGACCCACATCTACAACCCAGAGGTCCAGATAAGGGTCGTCGGGGTTGTCCTGCGCCTCGGGATCGTCATCTTCCCACAGGGTGCCATCGAACAGAACGTCAACTTCCGCATTGGTGTAAACCTTGCGTGTAGCGATGCCTTGACCGACCAGATCCTGCCAGTTGAGTTCCTCTTCATAATCTGGATTCGGAAATGCAGGCGGTGCGCTTGCCAATCCCTGCATTTTCTCGCGCGCGACGGCCAAAGCCGCGCCCATGACGGTTTCATGCGCGATCCGCACACTTGCTGTCGCCTTTGTAACCCCGTCCAAATAAACCAATGAGGATCCGCGTGCTGCATCGCCGTACGGGTTTCCGACAACGATCGAATCCGATATCGAAAGGCCCCCATATTGTTCGAAAAATTTATGGAACGGGGCCTCTCCCAGCCCTGAGACAAATATCGGCTCGTTATGTTCGATCAACTGCACGTCCAGAAAACGCCCTTCAAGATCCAGCACGATCAGAATATTGATCGGCGCGCCGGAAAAACCGGGTAGCGGTACTAAAGGTTCCGATTCAAAGACATATCCCGCTTCGGCCCCGCCGGAGTTCAGCAGGCTGTAGACGCCGTTTTCGTTCAACGCCTCTCCCAAGGAGAACGGCGCACGGATGTAGGGCTCTATATCTTCACGCGACAATGGTTCGGCCAAAACCGCCAGGCTGCTGAACAGCAGCATCAGACTTCCCAGGAGCACGCGCATGGTCTAAAGACTAACTTTCCGTCCTGCAATGGGACATTCGACGAAAGTCCTAAGTGCCTGCGCGGCCACCCTCGGGCAGCCCTGCGTTCAATGCTGGCCGTTAAAGCGATTGGTTACCGCAGCCCTGCCAAAGTTGCGAGCACAAGGAACCCGACTTCAGCAGGTGTTTCCGGCCCCGGTCGGCAAAAAAGTCACCAGGGCACCAAGAGCTAACAAAAGCTCCGGATATGCAGCTGTCCGATGAAGAGCTGAACTTGGTTCACAGCTCAGTCCAGCACATCTTCGACCTAGGGGTGATATTGGGTTTTTCACTTAAAAGGCTACGCTCTGCCAAAAAAGAACAGGCCGCCCGGTTAGGACGGCCTGACCCGGTTTTTCTTAAGCCTATGCTTACTCGGCTGCCTGCGTGCTGCTGGCAGAGTGCTTGTCACGCTGACTGTCGCGGAACAGCGCTTTGGCCAGCGATACGCACATCAGGCCCATCACCATTGTGAACGGAAGCGCACCGATGATCATGGCATTGCGCAGCGCGTCCATCGGGTTGTTTTCACCCGCCGCCAGGATCAGCGCGCCGATCACTGCCGTCAGGATCACACCCCAGATGATGCGGTGCTTGACACCGGTTTCCTGGCTACCACCCGACATGATGGTGTTCATGACCAGAATGCCCGAGTCCGCCGACGTCACCAGGAAGGTCATGATCAGGATCACGCACATGACGTTCAGCATGGACAGCAGCCCACCATCGATCATGTAGGACAGGGTTACGAACAGCTTGTTGGTGTTCGATGCACCGATGATCGCTCCTTCCGCCGCGCCTGCTAGTTCCAGATCGATCGCAGTGCCGCCCAGAACGGTCATCCAGGCAAAGCACACCAGCGCAGGTGCGAACACGCAGCCCAGGATGAACTCGCGAACGCTGCGACCCTTGGAGATGCGCGCCAGAAACAGACCCACGAAGGGCGAGAATGCGATCCACCATGCCCAGTAGAAGGTGGTCCAGCCTGCCTGCCAGCCAAACTGACGTCCTTGCTCACCCGCAGCATATGCCGCGGCCAAGGTTGCTTCGTCCAACTCGGCTGCCGCACCTTCCAGACCGCTTTTGAAGCCGTCAAAACTGCCCCATGCGTTGGTTGCGCCCCCCATCAGGTCTGCGGCGTGTGCTTGCGCTTCAGCCGGCAGGGCCGATGCGAATGCTTCGGCCGACAGCGGGCCATAGGCATTAAAGCTGAGCGACAGGAACTGCAGTATATAATCGACCATCGCAGTTCCGTAGGTGGTCAAGGCAAAGACAAACGAACCGAAGACCACGAAAGTGCCCAGCAAGATGATCGACAGCACCAAGTTCAGGTTCGACAGGTACTTAACACCACGGCCGACACCGGAAACAGCCGAAATGATCGACAGGCACATGATGACCACCAAACCTGAGATCAGACCAACCTTGCTGGGGGTCGGCACCTCTCCGCCCAGATCCATGATCCACTGGATACCAGTGATGGCATAGAGGCCGTCGATGAACTGGCTGACGCCAAAACCGATGGTTACGGACACGCCGAGGATCGTTGCAACAACGCCCAAAACGTCGACCACATGGCCGAAAAAGCCGTTGACGAAGCGACCAAACAGCGGAGTCAACGCCGAGCGGATCGTCAGCGGCATGTCGCGTGTATAAGCGTAGTAGGCCAGCGACAGACCAGTCACCACGTAGATTGCCCAGGCGTGGAAGCCATAATGCAGGAAAGTGAAACGGTAGGCCGATTGCAGTGCTTCGGGCGTGTTACCTTCGACATCACCAGAAACGACAACCGGATTCGAGCCCCAAAGACCCAGCGGTTCTGCTGTCGCAAAGACCATGAGACCGACACCCAGACCGGCACCGAACATCATAGAAAACCATGAGAAGTTGGAGAACTCAGGCTTTTCCCCTGGCGTTCCCATGACCCGACGACCCGTGGAAGGAATAATCGCAACAACGGCAAGGAAAAGGAAGAAAAACCCGACAATGATGATGTAGAAGCTGTTGAAGACTTCAAGCAACTGGCTGTTCAGGCTTCCCAGTGTGCTGTTTGCATTCGCAGGGAAAACCAGGGCCCAAAGGACCAGCCCGACCATGATGGCCTTACTGATCAGGGCAATTGGGACGCTGTAGTTTTCATAGAATCCGGAATTAGCCGTTTCTATTTCAACGTCCGTGAAAGGTTCAGGTATCGACATATCGCGCGTTCCTCCTTGAGTGTCGTTTTTTGTTCTTTAGAAAATAGTGCTGGAAGACACCGCGCTGCACGGTGTGGACCATCATGCACGATGCACAAACTGATGATGAGTTGTGTTCAGCCCAGGTGTGGGCTTGCAGTAAAAACGCGTGCTCCCATTACGTTCCTTACTGCAGATCTCCTCCCGATTATTCGCTGCCAGCCGACATCCCTGGTCCTAGTGATAAGTCAGCATGTCTTTAAACATGATCGCAGCGTCGTAAGTGGTTATTGGGCTTCCAACTGCGAAACACCTATAGCATGGGTTAAGTGTTCTAATTTGAAAATCCGACACTTCGATTACGTGAAACGACTATAAAACTCACTCGTTTTCTATGTTAGCGAGAACAGTGCGATGCTATGAATTGCGGTGGTTATCATACTGTCTATAGCTTCAGGACCAGTTTCTCGGACTTGGCCCGCGATACACAGGTGCACAGGAACTCGTGGCTTTCCTGTTCTTGCGGTGTGAGTATTCCGTCGCGGTGGTCGACCTTTCCTGACACCACGTCAACGATGCAGGACCCGCACAACCCTTCGGAACAGCCGAAATCGACCTGCACGCCGTTGTTTTGCAATACTTCGAGAATGGTCTCCTCTTTGCCGACCGGGTAGATCGCGCCGGTTGACTGAATTTCGACCTGGAATTCGGCGTTTGTGTCGTGCTCGATATCAGATGCGGCTGCAAATCTTTCAAAATGGATTGCACCGCCGCGCAAGGATGCACTTGCTTCAAGAACAGCATTCAGCATCGGTTCAGGTCCGCAGGTATACACATCCGCACCCATCGGCATCGATTGCATGACCGATGCCAAATCAAACTGACCGTCGGTGTCATCGCAGTGCAAATGATACCATTCATCCAATCCAAGCGTTCGGAACTGCGCATCCATCGCGGCATATTCCCTTGACCGTACCAGGTAATAGACCCGAAAATCCTGCCCTCGGTTCATCAATTCCCGCGCCATTGCCACCAGCGGCGTCGCCCCAATGCCGCCTGCAATCAACGTGACGTGCCGATCATGGCTTTCGAGTTTGAAGTGATTTCGCGGCCCGCCGATTTCGACCATCGACCCATCTTGCAACGCGTGCATCGCCACCGAGCCGCCACGCCCTGCGTCGTCACGTTTGACGGCGACATTGATCAAGCGACCGTCTTGGCTCCAGCTCCATAGTGAATACTGCCGCACCAGATCATCGGCCAGATGAACATCGACATGTGCCCCGGGTTGAAGGCCCGTGAAGCGGCCGTTTTCGACCTCAAAGCAAAAATCGGACGTGTCCGGGCTCAGCTGTGTTTTGCGCACGAGGCGAGCAACTTGTGTATCCATCACACGTCCTGTTCGTTCTTGATCGAATTCGATCCTGTACCAGACGGCAAACAGCAGGAAAAAACATAGATTTCAATTGCAAATTTTCTCACATTCGGATGAATGGAACTCACCTCTATCCCTTGAGTAACGCAGCAGCCATGTCACGACGCCACTACAATCTTCCTCCGCTCACGACATTGTCGGCCTTTGAGGCCGCTGCCCGGCATCTCAGCTTCAAAGAAGCTGCAGGTGAACTGTCCGTTACGCCGGGTGCTGTCAGCCACCAGATAAAAGCGCTGGAAGGCGAATTGGGTTCAGCGTTGTTTGTCAGAAAGCACCGGGGCGTGGAACTGACCGAGGATGGTCAGGACCTGTTCGAAGTTCTCGGTTCGTCGTTCCGGCAGATATCGAAGGTGCTTGAAAAGATACGAAGCGGTGATTCAGAGAATCCGGTGACGGTCGGGTCCACTACCGCTGTGGCGGCATTGTGGCTTTCTCCTTCGGTCATCCGGTTCTGGCAGGACTATCCGTACGTCAAAGTGAACCAGATGGCGCAAGACAAGCCATTCTCGGACAGACCGGATATCGACTTTTTCATCCGCTACGGCCGTGACGTGAACTCGCAGCTGAACCATACCAAACTGTACCGTGATACTTTGACGCCAGTCTGTAGCCCCGAGATGGCCTTGGAACTGAAGGGGGCAAGCCTGGAAGATCTGGTCGAGCGTCGCCTGATCCACCTTGAAACGCAGGACAACACCTGGACCACCTGGCCATCTTGGTTTCACGACGTTGGATACACCGGAGTTGTACCGGTGCAGTCGCGCGTGAACAGCTATGCGTTGGCGTTGCAGTTGGCCCGCAAAGGGGCTGGACTTGCATTGGGGTGGAAACGCTTGATCCAACCCATGTTGACCTCGGGAAAACTTGTTGCGTTGGAAGAATTCAGCATACCCGCCCCGAACAATTTTTATCTCGTCGGTCGCCCGGACGACCAACTGACAGAAGGTGCCCTGGCCTTGAAAAACTGGTTGCTGGATGAATTGTCCGGGAGTTCGGTTTAGTTTTCCTCAATCGGTCATTAGGTTTTTTGATATTGAATGAAGCTGGCTCGACCGGCCAATGGGGTAACGTTTAACGCATTCCGAATTACTCAGGAGCAACCGATGAACAAGCATTCAAGGCTTTCGTCTGTTCTGACCCCGGTAAACACCGCCAAGGGTCTGCCGAACGAGCATTATGTCGATCCCGCTGTCTTCGCCGAGGAACGGGATGCGGTCCTGTTTGCGAACTGGTCGGGCATAGGTTTCGGCAAGGACATTCCCGAAGCGGGTGATGCCTATCCGATCGACTTTCTTGGCACGCCGCTTCTGATGGTGCGCGACCGTGACGGACAGATCGGTGTTTTCCAGAACACCTGTCGTCATCGCGGAATGATTTTGGTCGACAAGCCGCAGAAAATCCGTGGCGCGATCCGTTGCCCCTATCACAGCTGGTGCTATGGCCTGAATGGCGAGTTGCGCACTGCGCCGCATGTCGGCGGCCCCGGACGGAACACGCATGAAGATCTGGACTTCGCCGAACTGGGCCTGATCCGCATTCGTTCTTATGTCTGGCGTGACGTTATCTTCGTCAATGTGGATGGCAACGCCCCGGAATTCGAAGAGGTCCATGGCGAGTTGATGGAACGCTGGAAAGATTTCGATCAGCCGATGTATCATGGCGGTGCCGGCGCGTCTGTCCGGCTGGAGCTGGAGTCGAACTGGAAACTGGCGGTCGAGAACTTCTGCGAAAGCTATCACTTGCCTTGGGTTCACCCGGGTCTTAACAGCTATTCGCGCCTGGAAGACCACTATAACATCAATGAACTGGGCAAGTATTCGGGTCAGGGCACTTATGTTTATCGTCAGTTCGAAGGTCAGAACGGCGAGAAACTGGATGACTTCCAGAACCTGAGCGAACAGTGGCACGAAGGTGCGGAATACATCGTCGTGTACCCAAATACCCTGCTGGGTGTTCAGCGCGACCATGGCTTTGCCTTCATCATCGATCCGATCACCCATGAGAGGTCGAATGAGAGGATAGAGCTGTACTACACCAAAAAACCGGAAGACGCACCCGAGCACGAAGCGTTGCGCGCAAAGAACGCGCAGCTTTGGAAAACCGTTTTCGAAGAGGATGTGTTCGTGGTTGAGGGCATGCAGAAAGGCCGTCATGGTGTCAAATTCGACGGCGGCCGCTTCTCGCCTGCGATGGATGGTCCAACGCATTGTTTTCACCACTGGGTGGCAACGCAGATCGAACAGGCCCGCGAAGAGGCATAGGCGACTTTCTACAGTACAGTCTGGCCCGATCCCACGTGGTGGCGCACATGCCGAGGGCGGGTCAGATCTCTAACAGCAAGTGTTTGCTGGCGAACTCTCGACCCTGTTTGGTGGCGTTGGAAAATCCGGTTTCAGGCGCGAGAAAGGACTGAAAGCGTTGTATAAATACATGCGCACCAAAAACATCGCGATATCGCTGAAAGGCTGACCTTGGATCTTCAAGAACTCGATGACCAACTGCTGCAGGCCCATGCGGATAGCGATCTGCCGGCGCTGATCCGACTGTACCACGAAGCGGCCAGCCAGGCCGAACAACGTCGGGATCATGACGCGGCCTGTTTCTATCTGACACATGCGTTCGTATTTGCACTGGAATACGGATCCCCCGAAGCGGATGAACTGAACCGCAAACTATACGAACGCGGTCGCGCCCATCGTTTGGCGTTCTGATGAAACCGGTATAACTGGGTTATTGCGGTGGCAAAGAGACAAAGCATGACTCATTTCACATTTCTATGCCTTGAAGACTTCCCGGTTGCTGCCCTGTCCATGGCCATCGACCCGTTACGCGTGGCCAATGAGATCAGCCGCAGGGATGGTCTTGGCTGGACCGTCGTATCAGAAGATGGGCAACCGGTCATGTCCAGCTCACGCCTCAGCTTCAATCCCGACAAGGCATTGTCCGAGGTGGATGAGACAGATGTGGTATTGGTCTTTGCCGGGGCGTCAACCCGGTTCAGGGATCGCAAGGCGTCAGGGGGAGCGCTGCGACGGCTTTTGTCCCATGGCGTGCGGATCGGTTCCGTCAGCGGTTCACTTTTTGCGCTGGCGGAAGAGAGGTTCTTCGATGGTTACAGCTGTAGCGCGCATTTCTGCTATACCGCTGCTTTGAAAGAACAATTTGACAGAGTGACCCTGTGTGACACGCTCTATACCATAGATCGCAACCGAATGTCGTTTGCCGGAACTTCGGCGGTGTTTGAATTTATGCTGGGCGTAATTTCGGATGAGGTATCCGATGCGGTTGCCGTCGAAACGGCCTGCTGGTTTCAATACGCGACTTTGCGTGATGCAGGTACTTTGCAGGTTCTGCCGGGGTATAGCAAAGATCAAACCCGGAATGGCCTGCCACGCCCGGTTCGGCGGGCCATCGAGTTGTTTGCAAACAATATCGAAAACAAGATCTCAATCGAGCAGGTCTCGAAACTCGTTGGTATGTCCATGCGGCAATTGGAACGGCATTTCAAAAAAGAAACCGGAATCAGCCCCGGTGGGTATTATCGCAGATTGCGGCTGGATGCGGCGCGGCAGAAGCTGCTTTATACCGACCAGTCCCTGCAGGAAATCGCGCTGTCGGTCGGGTATGACAGCGCCAGTTCATTCTCAAGCAATTACCGGCGGGAATTCGGCCTGCCTCCAACACAAGAGCGCAAGGAAAGAAGCCGCGGTGCAAGACACGCGGCCTTGTCCTTCGGTCAACGTCCGTCAAAGGGCTTTGACCACCTCGGTCAGCATTTGGTGAACTGAAATCGCGTAGCTGCGTGGCGCGTAGATCGAGAAATCCGTTCCTGCCTCATTACAGCGCAACAGGCATCCCACATGATGGATTGCAGTGCGGTTGAAGGCTCCGGCCTGCATCTGCTCGACATCCAGAACCGTCAAGCGTTGCAGTAGGTCGATGGCACCCTGCCCGGTCATATCGATGCGTGTAAACACGTCCGACTGATCGGTCACGGACGCTATGCCAGCGAACTCGACCGCCATCCTCCGGGCCAGCTCCAATGGGCCTGTGTATGTTTCTTCGCACAGGTACTGATCCGGGCCCAACCAGTGCAGACTGCTGGTTTCGCCCTGTTCCCATTGCCCCGCGTCAGGCGCCGGGACTCCACAAACGGTTTGAAGCCTGGCCTTCACAGCCTCTTCTTGTCCCAGTCTTGCCGAAACGGATGCCAGTGCCACATCCTCTCGTTCCTGAAAGGTCAGAGGTCCGACCACGTCCCGTTTTGGTTCGGTGCCGCCAATGGCGGTCTTGGCAACAAAATCACGCACGGAGCCGTTCTCCTTCGGGGTCAACGAAATGCGCGCTGACAAGCGTCGCTTTGATGTTGGTGTCATCCACCGGGCTGACAATCTGCACGGTGTCGCCCAATCGCTGCGCCCCGCGTTTTACAAAGGCCAGGCCGATGCTGCTGGACAGGTGCGGCGAATAGGCAGCCGAAGTGACATAGCCCAAATCATTTTCCGGCAGGTGTGGCGCACCGTCGTCAAACACATGGCCGCCTGCCAGCACGGTATCGGCGTTTCTGACCGGCTGGATGCCGACCAAAGCCAGACCATCCGGGTCTGAAAGAGCCTCTCGCCCGCTGAGGGTCGCACCGATACTGTCCTTCTTGGTTGAGACCATGCGCCCCATGCCTAGATTGTGGGCGCTGGTGGTTCCGTTCAGTTCGTTTCCGGTGGCGTGCCCCTTTTCAATCCGCAGAACGCCAAGCGCTTCGGTGCCATACGGGGTTACGCCCAAGGGTTCTCCAAGCGCCATCAAATGTCGTATCAGCGCGTCACCGTACCGGGTTGGCACAGCCAGTTCATAGGCCAGTTCGCCCGAGAACGAGATGCGGAACAACCGCGCCGGGATACCCCCGGCAATGGTCACCTCTCGACACGCCATGAACGAGAAGCCTTCGTTGCTGACGTCAATACCATCATCGACAACCTTGTGCACCAACTCGCGTGATTTCGGGCCCGCTATGGCAAATTGCGCCCAAGCGTCGGTGGTCGAGATCATCTGCACATCCAAGTCCGGGAACAGACATTGATGCACGAATTCCATGTGGCGATAGACGGCCACAGCGTTGGCGGTTGTCGTAGTGACCACAAAGTGATCCTCGGCCAGGCGGGCGGCGGTGCCGTCATCCATGGCTATGCCGTCTTCGCGCAGCATCAGGCCATAGCGGGTTTTGCCCACCGGCAGTTTGGCGAAGCCGTTGCAATAGATCTTGTTGAGGAATTCCGCGGCATCCGCGCCCTGTACGTCGATTTTGCCCAGCGTGGTCACGTCGCAGACGCCGACACCGCTGCGTACGGCCAGAACCTCGCGATCCACGGATTCGCGCCAATGCGTCTCACCAGCCTTGGGGAACCATTGCGCGCGCATCCAGGGGCCCACCTCGACGAATACCGCGCCCTGTTCTTCAGCCCATTGGTGGCTGGGCGTCAGTCGCGTAGGTTTGAACTCTTTCCCGACCGAGCGCCCGACCCAGGCGCCCATCGCCACAGGCGTGTAAGGTGGCCGGAAGATGGTTGTGCCGGTTTCGGGAATGCTCTTGCCAGTGATCTCGGCCATCACGGCCAGCGCGCCGACATTCGCGGTTTTGCCCTGATCGGTCGCCATGCCAAGAGTTGTATAGCGTTTCAGATGCTCGACACTGCGAAACCCTTCCTGTTCGGCCAGTTTGACGTCCTTTACGGTCACGTCATTCTGGAAATCCAGCCAGGCGCGGCCTTTGCCGGGCACGTTCCAGAACGGGGTGATACGGATCGCATCATCCTCAGCTTCCGGCAGGTCGACCGGGCAGGCCGTGATCCCCAATCCGTCCAGCGCCGCAAGTGCCGCATTGGTGCCCGAGGCGATCGCCCCGTGGCTGGTCAGGTTGCCAGCGGCGGCACCGGCGACAACCATACCCTTCGGCAACTCGGCCGGCGGGATGAAGGCTGCAAGCGGTTCGAACCATTGCGGGCGACCGCGTTGGTGGCATGTCAGTTGCACATTCGGGTTCCATCCACCCGAAACGCCCAGACCGCTGACTTCAATCGGGCGGGTCTGACCATCGGCCATCTGCACGGTGATCGATTTCAGCCCCAGACGCCCCTGCGCGCCGATGACTTGCGCACCCGCCAGCAATTCACATTCGGCGATGCGCGGAGCATCGCGGCGCGGGTCGATAACAGCGACAACCTTGATCCCGGCTTTGATCAGATCCTGCGCGGCGCGGTGTCCTTCATCGTTGTTGGTGAAGATCGCCACGCGCTTGCCCGGTGTCACAGCCCAGCGGTTTGCATAGGCCCGCATCGCGCCCGCCAGCATTATGCCCGGTCGGTCGTTGTTTTCGAAAGCAATCGGACGTTCGGTAGAGCCGGCACAAAGCACCGAGTGCTTCGCGTAAATGCGCCACAGAATCTGGCGTGGTTTCCCCGCTTCGGGCACTGCAAGGTGATCCGAGACCCGCTCAAGCGCGCCATAAATGCCGTGATCATAGGTGCCGAACACAGTGGTGCGCGTCAGAAGGCGCACATTGTCCATCGACGCCAGCTCTCCCAGTGTCTGCGCGACCCAATCCGCATTCGAAATGCCCTCGAACCGGTCACAGTCAGACAACAGACGCCCACCCATCCGGCTGTCCTCGTCGGCCAGAATGACCCGCGCGCCAGACCGCGCCGCCGTCAAGGCTGCGATCAGGCCAGAAGGACCGGCTCCGATAACCAGTACGTCGCAATGCAAATAGCCTTTGTCATAGATGTCCGGGTCAGCTTCTTTCGTCAGGTTGCCCAGACCGGCCGCCTTGCGGATCATCGGCTCATAGAGCTTTTCCCAGAACGCCTTGGGCCACATGAAGGTCTTGTAATAGAAACCCGCCGTCAAAAACGGTGAGAACCGGTCATTGATTGACAGCGCGTCGAAGGCGAGCGAGGGCCAGCGGTTCTGCGATGTCGCCTCGAGCCCGTCGAACAATTCAATTGTGGTCGCGCGTGTGTTCGGTTCCTGTCGGTTGCCTGTGCGCAGCTCAACCAGCGCGTTGGGTTCTTCCGAGCCCGAGGCCAGCACACCGCGTGGGCGGTGGTATTTGAACGAGCGGCCAACCAACCGTACGTCATTGGCCAGCAGAGCCGAGGCCAGCGTGTCGCCCTGATAACCTTCGTAGGATCTGCCATCGAAGGTAAAGCGCAGCTTTTTGGACCGGTCGATCAGACCGCCCTGCAAACGATTGTTCTGGGTCATTTTCCCCGCCCCGTCTTGCGGGCTACATCCCGCGCCAGTTCTGTTGCCAGAATTTCATGGGTCAGCGTGTTGCGTGTCACAACAAGCCACGAGCGGTCGCCCTGCTCGTGAAACCACAACTCACGATGGGTTCCTGCGGGGTTGTCGCGCAGGTAGAGATAGTCGTGAAACTCTGCGGCAGCCGAGTCTGATTGCCAGTCGGGCCGATTGATCAGGCTCGCGTCACCCAGATAGGTGAATTCGGATGCGTCTCGCGGGCCAAGCAATGGATGATTTATGATCATGTCCGGGCCTCCTCAGTGCAGGTTGGGCTGTGCGCCCACGCCTTTTTCGTCAATCATCCGTCCGGTTTTGAACCGGTCCAGACGATAGGCAGTTGCAACTTCATGCGGTCGGTCGGTGGCCATAAGATGCGCGAAACAAAAACCAGATGCTGGCGTTGCCTTGAAACCGCCGTAGCACCAGCCACCATTGAAATAGAGCCCGTCAATTTCGGTGTGATCTATGAACGGCGAGCCATCCATCGACATATCCATCACACCGCCCCACATCCGCAGCAGGCGCGCGCGGCCAATCATCGGCATCAGGGACATGCCACCTTCGGCCACATCCTCAACCACAGGCAGGTTGCCGCGTTGGGCGTAGGTGTTATAGCCATCGATATCGCCACCAAAGACCAGCCCGCCCTTGTCCGATTGGCTGACATAGAAATGTCCGGCGCCATAAGTTATCACCCCGTCAAGAACCGGTTTCAGCCCTTCGGTCACAAAGGCCTGTAGCACGTGGCTTTCGATCGGCAGACGCATTCCCGCCTGAGCCATCACGCGGCCGGAAGAACCGGCCACCGCCACGCCCACCTTCTTGGCGCCGATATATCCCCGTGTGGTTTCAACACCCAGCAGTTTTCCGTTTTCGATGCGGAACCCGGTGACTTCGCAATTCTGGATGATGTCGACACCCCGTTGATCCGCGGCACGGGCATAGCCCCAGGCCACACCGTCATGACGCGCCGTGCCGCCACGACGGTGCAAAAGACCGCCCTTGATCGGAAAGCGCGCATCGTCAAAGTTCAGGAACGGATACATCGCGCGAACGCCGTCCGTATCCAGAAGTTCGGCCCCAGAACCGGTGAACATCATTGCATTGCCACGGCGGCGATACGCGTCACGCTGCGCATCCGTGTGACAAAGGTTCAGAATACCGCGCTGGCTGACCATCGCATTGTAGTTCAGGTCCTGCTCCAGGTTCTCCCACAGTTTCAGCGACAGTTCATAGAAAGGCTGGTTGCCCTCCAACAGGTAATTGGCGCGAATGATCGTCGTGTTCCGCCCCACGTTACCGCCGCCGATCCAGCCTTTTTCCAGAACGGCCACTCTTGCGGCGTTGTGTTCCTTGGCCAGATAGTATGCCGTAGCAAGGCCATGACCGCCGCCGCCAATCACGATGAAGTCATAGCTTGATTGAGGTTCGGGATCGCGCCATGCCGGTGTCCAGCCCCGGTGCCCGTTCAAAACCTGCCGCATGATCGCGAGTGCCGAATACCGCATATGGATGAGTCCTTAACCCTTTGTGCGTCGATGCATCTTGAGCCACCTGAACGGACTCAGTCACGGCGTAATCCGTCACAGAGTTTATCAGTTGCGACAATTTTCAGGCTCGTGTTCGGATAGACTGTTGGACGACTGAGCAAATTACCAATGCATGGGTCACGGGCCCGTGCAGCCATCGCGCGAAGATCAACGTTCCGTGCGAAGCCGCCCGGCCATCGTCCGGTTGTCTTCCGTGATTGCGGGGTTGTTGTTACAACGCCATAGGCACCGCCGCGTGTGTGGGGATCAGAACCGCAACAATTCAAGCGTATGCCCTGCGGGCAGGTCCTCGGCCTCTGCCGGTATGATCACCAACCCGTCTGCCTGCGCCAGCAAAGCCACACGGCCACTGTAGGATGGTGCCATAAGACGCAACCTCGGAAGGCCATCCGGCGAGGTGCCGTCAATCTGGGCCGGTCGATATTCCTGCCGGCCCGCGTGACGATGCAAGGGTTCGGCCAGCACCGCCTGCACAGGTGTCTGAGGCATGTGACGCAGACCCGCGCGGCGCGCCATCATCTGCGATCCGATTATCTGCCATGTCACGTAAGCCGAAACCGGGTTGCCTGGCAGACCAACATAGAGAGCACGTCCGCGCCGCCCGAATATGACCGGTTTCCCTGGCTTCATCGCGACTTTCATGACATCGGTTTCGCCGCCGATCTCGCTGAACAGTCGGGGCATGTGATCTTCATCCCCTACGGACACTCCCCCGGTTGTAACGATCAGATCCGAGGTATCGCATGCCTCGCGCAGAACCCGTCCAAGACGGGCCGGGTCATCTTCGACCGGCCCCCGGTCGTTCAGTTCGATCCAGGGTTTTTGCAACAACGCCAGCAGCATATAACGGTTCGAGTTGTAGATTTGGCCGAGGCCAAGGGGTTCGCCCGGTTGGCGCAGCTCGCTGCCTGTCGAAAAGATCGTAACCTTCAGTTTTCGGAACACCAAGACCTCGCCGTACCCGGCGGATGCCAGGGCTGCCACCTCACGCGGTCCAATTTCGCAACCGCGCTGCAGGATCGGACCCCCAGCAAAAAGATCTTCCCCCGCACGCCGGATATTCTGGCCGGGTTTGGGGCGGCGGCTGAATCGAACCCTGTCGATCACGAGATCGCAATCTTCCTGCATCAGCACAGCATCGAAGTCAGGCGGCACAGGAGCCCCCGTAAAGATGCGCAAAGCGCTGCCTTCGGGTGCATCATGGTCGCCGGGGTCGCCCGCAGCCACGCGTCCGGCCACGGGAAGTTCGAATACCGGTCCGTCGCCCAGATCTCTGGTGCGGATGGCATAGCCATCCATGGCAGAGTTGTCGAAGGCGGGCATGTCGACCTTACTGGTGCAATCCTCGGCCAGAACCCGGCCTATCGCCTGTTTCAGCGGCAAAGTCTCGGTTTCAGTAAGAGGATCGGCCACAGAAAGACCGCGCTCAAGGGCGTGATCTACACTCAGATACACGTTGGCGTGGCGGTCACAGGCACATCCATCAGCCATGTTGATCCTCCAAATATGCAAAGAAGTCTTGGAGCCCTGTAGCCCCGGCAGGGATTTGCGGTGACCTCAGCTCAAACTGAAAGGCGAGGATTGGTGTGTTCGCCTTCGGGTCGATGCTCTGATGTATTACTGCGGCCTCGGAGATAACCTTGGCCGATGCAGCGTGGGCAAAGACCCAGAGTCCAGCAAAGATTGCTGCAGTTAGTTTCAGCGAAGCATTCATCTGTCCCTCCGGAGTTCAGGCCGCCCGGCAGGAATCCCCCAGCAGGTCAGCCAGAACGCTGATCACCACCGGCAAAAGGGAGCGATGGTTTTTGTCGCACGGCCCGGCCAGAAATTCCCGGCCAATGGACATCACGTCAGGCGTACTGTCATTGACATAGGTCATGACCCGCCGTTCGGGGCCTTTGTCAGCAAGGGCACTATGGCCGCCTCTACTGCTTCCACAGGTTCTGAAATCACAACCGAAGCCGCGCACTGTTCGTTGCGTTGCCCTTTGGTCGGTTTCGAAAGAAAAAGCCTGGCACGGCCATGAAAAAGTGAACGAGCACGAGGATCGGGATCTCTTTTTCAGATGATCTTAGCCGAATGCCAGACGTTCTTGACCGTCATGTAATTCTCAAGGCCTTCGGTTCCGCCTTCCCGACCATAGCCACTGGATTTCACGCCTCCAAAGGGTGTTTCAGGCATGGATGCTTCAAGTGTGTTGATCGACAGATTGCCGACCTCGACCTCGTCGATCAGACGGTCGATATAATCCGCCCGGTTGGTGAAAGCGTATCCGGCCAGACCGTAGGGAACTGAATTCGCCAGATCGATTGCCTCATCCAGCGAAGCCACCGAATTGATCACGGCAACCGGTCCAAACGGCTCCTCGCGCATGATCCGCGCCGTTTCGGGAACGTTCAATAGCACCGTGGGTTCAAAGAAATATCCCCGTTCACCAAGCCGCGATCCGCCGGTGGCAAGCGTTGCCCCCTGTGCCACCGCGTCTTCAACCAGTTCTGTCAAAGCCGGCACGCGCCGGTCGTTGGCCGTTGGGCCCATTTCAACCGTTGCTTCAAGCCCATTGCCGACGACTGTGGCTTTAGCCCGCGCGGTAAACCCAGCCGCATAGGCGTCAAATATACTCTCATGCGCGAAGAAACGGGTTGGCGACGTGCAGACCTGACCGGTATTGCGCGTTTTGCGCACCGCGCTTGAAACAGCCGCTGATTGCACATCCGTATCTTCGCAAACAATGACCGGCGCATGGCCGCCCAACTCCATAAGCACTCGGGTGTCATGCCGGGCCGCCAAAGTGGTCAAATGGCGCCCAACGGTTGTCGACCCTGTGAAGGCCACCAAGCGAACGGGGTCCTGCGGGATCAGGTGGCCGGATATCTCGGACGGTTCACCGAACACTAAATTCAGAACCCCCGGAGGCAGACCGGCATCTTCGAACGCTTTTGCTATGTGTAAAGCTCCGGCTGGCGTTTCTTCCGCAGCCTTCAGGATCACCGAACAGCCAGAGGCCAAAGCACCGGCGATTTTCCGGGCAGGTTGGCTCATGGGGAAGTTCCACGGCGAGAACGCGGCGACAACGCCAACAGGCTGGTGATGAACTGCAAACTTGTGACCCTGAGCTGCCGGAATGATCCTCCCATAGGTCCGCATCGCCTCGCCCGCATCCCATTCAAAGAACTCGGCACCGCGAATGACCTCCAGCCGGGCCTGCTTTAGGGGTTTGCCATGTTCCAGAGTGATGGAATGCGCGATTTCTTCCTGTCGCTGACGCATGAGGGCTGCCGCCCGCAGGATCGTATCCGCACGCTCACGCGGCGGTGTACGGCGCCACAGTCGAAAGCCTTCGACGGCCGCTTGCAGCGCGTCGTCCAGGTCTTTCACCGATGCGCAAGGCAATCGACCGAGTTCTTCCTCGGTCGCCGGGTTGACAACCGGGATATCGCGACCGGTTTTTCGCCACGTGCCGCCGATGAAAAGCTTGAGCTCTGGATACATGAAATCGGGGCCTCCGTTTGCCTTGATTTTTGATCGCTCGATGCCTCGTATTACTTCAAGCGCATAGCGCGAATACGGATATCAATTTGGCGAATATCTGGTCTGTCTGCTCTGCGCCGCGCGATGCAGAGCCGTTTTGAAAGCTCGCCCCGCAGGCGACAAATCGTCGTCCGCACGGAAGGACACTCCTATTGGCCCCTGCCCAAACGGAACCACCCAGGCGAGCTGGGCAAGATGCCCGTTTTCGATATCCTGGGCGACGACCTCGGCAGGCATTAGGCCGATCAGGTCACGTGATTGCAGCAGCGCCCGGTTCGTCAGATAGGACACGGATTCAATCGCGACCGGTGGCACATATTGCTGCTGACCGACAAAAAAATGATCCGCCTGACGTCGCAACGTTGTCTCTTGCGGGGGGAGGATCCAGCCAAACGGTTTGGTTTGCGCAAAGGTCACGGCGTCCCAGCCCGCCAGTGGGTGCCGAGGGCCTACAATGGCCAATATCCGATCCTCGAACAGTTTTTCCTGCCGAATCTTGTCACGATGCCGGTGCGACGGCAGACGTCCTACAACCATGTCGATCTCACCCGACAGAAGCCGAGGCATAAGTACCTCGTTGGTCCCTTCGCTGATCTTGACCGCGACGTTCGGGCGGTCTTCCAGCAGCAGTTCAATGGCGGCAGGTAGCAGGCTGGTGGACGCCGCAAGCAACGTGCCCACCACGACACGGCCGGAGTTTCCTTCGTTCAGATCGTCCAGTTCCTGCGCGGCATTTGAAACCTGTGCAAATATCAGTTTCCCGTGACGTATGAGAGTTTCGCCAAAAACGGTTGGCACAACTCCTCGATTGGTGCGTGTGAACAGTTTGACTTCAAAGTCCAGCTCAAGATCCTGAATCATCTTGGTTGCTGCTGGTTGAGATATTCCCAACTCCCGCGCGGCATTCTGAATGTTTCCATGCGCGCCCACCGCGACCAGCAGACGCAGTTGTCGCAGTTTCAGACGGGTCAAGGCGCGGTCCACGATGCGAGAATGACGCCCCACCATGGCTACAGCACAATCGGCTCGCAAAGCTGATCCAGCTTGGACAGCACGCTCATGGCCGCAAGCGCCGAGCTTCGCGGGTTGTCGGGCAGCGCGGTTCCGCTGATCCTAAACTGAAAAGTGCCAAAATCACCTTCGGCCTCAACCTCGTGAATGTTCTTGTGGATCGTCGGATCGGCGATCAGACGAACCTGTGTGCTGTCGAATCCCACACCTGCCAAGGCGACGGCAGCGGCGACATTTGCGTTCTTGGGGTAAGCCAAAGCCGCCTCTCGCGCGGAACCCTGAAAATGAGTTTCAGCCGCGGTGATACTGCTGAGGTCAAGACTGTGTTCAGCAAGTGATCCTTTCCACCCCGCCGGCGGCTTGCGCCCCACATATGTAACGGATTTGAGCGGACCGACCGCTGCGGCGCTGAGGCAGTCCAGCCCGCCTATGGCACCGCTTGCCAGATGCAGCCGAGCCCCACCCTTTCGCGCGGCCCTGTCCAGCCGGCCACTGACCTGCTGATCCGCAAGTGCCCCGGCAGAGACACTGATGATATCCAGCCCTCGCGCCAGAATTTCCGGACCCAACCCGGCCAATGCCTCGTGCCCCGCGCAATCCAGAACCACTTCGATTCCGGCCGGCAGGTCATCAACCGAACCGACCGACATAGGCGATTTTGGATCAACGCGCTGTGGCCGGACCAGAATGGCCGCCAACTCATGCCCATGTTCTGGCAACATGCGCTGCACATACTGCGCGATTGCGCCGGTTCCAATGACTGCGATCTTCATGTCTCGACCCTAGATCAGCATTGAAAAAATCTGAATTGGTAAGTTGGTGATATATGTTTTTCAGATAGCCATTTCTCTGAAATAGCGCTGGATCGACCCGCTCAGTGTGCTTTTCTTCATATCAATGCCACTGGGACCACGGTGAAAATGAAGTACTCAAAACACGACGCGAAGGCCTATGCCCGCGAACATATGACTGGGATATGGGCAGCTGCATTGAACCCGTTCAATGATGACCTGTCTCTGGATGAATCGGGACTGCGCGCCAACATCCGCCATTGGATCGATGACCTGGACATCCAGGGCCTGTTCGTCGCCGGCAAACAGGGCGAATTTTTTTCAATGAGCATCGAAGAGCGCAAGCGTAACTTCGAAATCGCGGTCGACGAATGCGCAGGCGAAGCCGGTGTAATCGTCTCGGTCTCGGACCAGAGCATGAATACTGCGTTGGACCTAGCGCATTACGCCCAGAATTGCGGTGCAGATTACATCGTTCTTCACGCCCCGGTTCTGAGTTTCGTACAGGATCGTGGCGAGGTCTTGTATCAGTACTACAAGCGCTTCTGCGAAGAGCTGGATATCGGCATCGCCATGTGGAGCCATCCTGACAGCGGCTATTTGATGCAACCTGAAGAATGCGCCCGCATTGCTGATTTGCCGAATATCGTGGCCATTAAGTATTCGGTTCCGCGTGAGATGTACGTGAAGCTGACCCATATGGTGGGCGACAGGATCCACGTCTCGACTTCGGCCGAACATGAATGGCTGGACAACATACTGGAACTGGACTGGAAGCTGTATCTCTGCTCCTCTCCGCCCTACCAACTGCAAAGCACGGTCGATCGGAGAATGAACGAATACACACGTCTGGCCTTTGCGGGACAGGCGGATGAAGCGCGGCGTGTCTTTGACAGTCTGAACCCAGTCCGCAATGCGATGAAACGCGCCCGTCCTGCGGGCAAACCCACTGCATTCGGGAAATACTGGCTAGAGTTGCTGGGTCAGGTCGGTGGTCGTGTACGCCCGCCGATGCTGGAACTGACCGACGCGGAAAAAGCGATCATTCGCAAAGCATTTGATGAAAGCGGGCTGCGCGTCTGAGCCGGGTGAGGCCTAGCAGTATAAGGAAATCGGATAGCGAGATGCTGATAATTGCTTTGCGGTTATGGAAAAACGCGCCAAACTTTCCAGGATAGGGAGTGGGACATGTCAAAACTGAAAGCGTTCAACTTTAAGGCCTGGATCGACGAGCATCGCCATCTGCTCAAGCCGCCCGTAGGGAATCGTCAGGTTTGGGAAAATGCCGATCTGATGGTTACCGTTGTAGGTGGGCCAAACAAGCGAACCGATTACCACGATGATCCGGTTGAAGAATTCTTCTACCAGCTTGAAGGCGACATGGTGCTGAAAATCTATGACGGAGAGGAGTTCTATGATGTTCCGATCCGTGAAGGTGAAGTTTTCCTGCTGCCTCCGCATGTGCGCCATTCACCACAGCGCCCTCAGGAAGGCTCGATCGGGCTTGTAATTGAACCCAAGCGCCAGACCGGAGAGCTGGACGCCATCGAATGGTATTGTTTCGAATGCGGATCACTGGTGCATCGTGCAGAAATGCAGCTAAAGTCCATCGTTGATGACCTGCCTCCGGTTTATCAGAAGTTCTATGCCTCGGAACAAGACCGCACCTGCCCCAATTGTCAGGCTGTGCACCCGGGAAAGGAACCGCCCGAGGGCTGGGTCACGTTGTAAAACAAGATCAAACAGGGGAAGAAATGAGACATCTCGCAAAAATCGCCGCCTCTGCGGCTGCGCTGGCACTGTCGTCCGTGGCCATTCACGCCGAAGAGTTTCGGTTGGGTCTGATCACGCCGCCACCGCACATCTGGACCAAAGCCGCCGAGGCGTTCGGGGCTGAGTTGAATGAGGCCAGTGGTGGCGCACATTCGGTATCGGTTTTCCCGGCCCGCCAGTTGGGCAATGAGGCCGAAATGCTGCAACAATTGCAGACCGGCGCGCTGGACATGGCCTTCATGACGGTGGCCGAGGTTTCCAACCGCGCGCCTGAATTGGGGGCGTTTTATGCGCCCTATCTGGCAGATGACATTGGGCACGCAGGGCGCATTCTGCGGTCTGACACCGCCAAATCCATGCTGGAACCATTGCCAGGGCAGGTAGGTGTCGTTGGACTGGGATATGGGATGGCCGGATTGCGTCAGATCGTAAGCCGTGGCGAGGTCTCATCCGCCGAAGACTTGTCGGGCCTTAAACTGCGGATCACGCCCTTCACACCGATCCTGGATTTCTACAACGCGGTGGGCGCAGCACCCACGCCCATGCCCTTGCCTGCCGTCTATGATGCGCTGGCCAATGGTCAGGTCGACGCCATAGACATGGATGCCGAGCTGATCTGGGTACTAAAATATTATGAACACGCCGACACGATCGTGCAGTCAGATCACATGATGTTCCCAATGGTCGGTCTGGTTTCGGCCAAGGTCTGGGCTGGTTTGTCCGAAGAAGACCGCGCGATGATTGCGGAACTTATGGCCAAGCATGTCGACAGCACCATTGATGCTTACGTTGAAAACGATGCCAAATGGCTGGAACAGATCGAAGGAACAGGCAAGGCTTACAAAAAGGTCGACGCCTCGTTCTTCGGCGACGCAATCGAGGAATGGAATGCGATCTGGTCCCAGAAGACCTCTTCCCTTGACGCTTTGCGGCAGACTGCGGCAGAAACAAAATAACGAAAACGACATGACGAAGAGGGCGCAGCTCGATCCTGCGCCCTTTTTCACGGGAGAACAGCGATGTTGTATCGGCTGTCGGCAGGCTTAGCGCGGGTCGAGTTGTGGTGCGCTGCCTTTCTGGCGGTCTGCATAACGGTTTTGATTTTGCTGAATGTCGTGACGCGCACGGCGGGCAATGCCCTGTTCTGGGTTGATGAGCTGGCGATTTACGCGATGGTCTGGATGACTTTTCTGGGCGCGTCTTCCGCATTGCATCATCGCAGTTCGGTGTCGATCTCCATTGTTTCCGACAACGTGCCCGGACGCGCGAAACGATTGATCCGCAAGAGTGTGGACGTGGTCGTGTTTGCTTTTTCCCTTGCGATGCTGTGGTTCTGCTGGCGCTGGTTCCTTCCGCTGGACATTGCCAGCAACGGATTCGATGTGGCGGTATTTCAAGGTCAAACATTCAATTTCATCTATGCCGAGCCGACATTAACCCTGGGCCTGCCAAAGTACCTGTTCTGGTTGGTGATGTGGCTTTTCGCATTGGGCGCGACGCTGCATTCCACCATGCATCTGCTGAGCACCCCAGAGCAAGAGGCACAGCCATGAGCCCCATCGTCTTTCTGGCCACTTTACTTCTTTCCGTGCCCGTGGCGATCGTGCTGGCGATCACCGCCATCTGGTACATCTGGGAAAGCGGCAACACGGTTCTTTATGACAGCTTCGCGCAGAAAATGTTCGGAGGCCTTGAGAATTACGGCCTTCTGGCAATTCCTCTGTTCATGTTGACCGGAGAATTGATGAACGAAGGCGGTATGACGCGGCGCCTTGTCGCGCTGGCCCGGGTGTTCGTCGGCGGGTTTCGCGGCGGGCTGGCCTATATCAACTTGCTGGCAAACATGTTTATGGCGGCAATCATTGGGTCTGCGACGGCGCAGATCGCGGTGATGTCGCGCGCCATGGTCCCCGCGATGAAGGAAGAAGGCTATGACAAGGGTTTCGCCGCTGCCACGACTGCCGCAGGCGGGCTTCTGGCTCCGGTCATACCGCCGTCGATGATGTTTGTCATCTTCGGCGTACTGGCACAGATCCCGATTGGTGACATGTTCATTGCCGGGATTCTGCCCGGTTTTATCTTGGCTGCTTCATTCGCTTTGGTCATTACCTTGATCGGGTGGCGGCAGCAGTTCCCGAAAGGGAACTGGATGACACGCAGTGAAACCATCAAGGCCGTGATCAGCGCCGCCCCTGCCCTGCTGATCCCGATGTCAATCATAGGTGGTATTCTGTTCGGGATCGCCACACCGACCGAATCCGCCGCAATCGCATCCCTGATCGCGTTTCTGGTGGGCTGGTTGGTTTACGGGGACCTGAAGCCGGGCAACCTGGCACAGATGTTCAAACGCACGGCGGCCAATGCCTCGATGATCCTGTTCATGATCTCGGCAGCCAGCGTGTTCGGCTGGGTCATCATCTATGAGGAAATACCACAGCAACTGGCTGGGCTGGTTACCTCCGTCACTTCGGACCCGTTCGTGTTCCTGCTGATCGTGAATCTGGCGCTTTTGCTGGTTGGAATGGTGATCGATGGCATCGCCGCGATTATCCTGATCACTCCGATCCTGCTGCCAATTGCAACCGGTTCATACGATATCAGCCCCTATCAATTTGGCATTGTTGCCTGCCTGAACCTTGTGCTTGGGCTGATGACACCCCCGGTCGGGATCGGATTGTACATCGCCTCATCCATGAGCGGCACATCGCCCGGCTCAATCCTGAAATCGCTTTGGCCATTCCTGATCGCGGTAACTTTGGTTTTGCTTCTGCTCAGCTATTTTCCAAGCCTGTCAACGCTGCTGATCTGATTTGGATACGTTTTCCGGTCGTAATCAGTTGAAAATTTAGCGCCGGAAATCACGCTCTACTTATCGGTTCCTGTCAGCTAAGCTGGCGGGAACACGTCAACAGGTCACAAAAAAGGTTTTCATGCTGCTCGACACTCCTATCTGCGATTTCGGCTGGCAGGCCCCGGATTTCACGCTCAGGGACCCGAATGGTCATTCTTTCACCATGTCCGATCACCTGCAAAACGGATTGCTGATCGCCTTTATCTGCAACCACTGCCCTTATGTCAAAACAATCACTGACCGGCTTGCACAGGACACGGGCCTGTTGATGTCGAAAGGGATTGGGGTATTGGCGGTCATGTCAAACGACTATCGGGAGTATCCCGAAGATGCACCGCAGAAAATGCTGGAATTCGCGAGGGAAAATGGGTTCAACTTTCCCTATCTCGTAGACGAAGATCAAACCATAGGAAAGGCCTATGGTGCTGTTTGCACACCCGATTTCTTTGGGCTGAATGCGGATGGAAGACTGCAATACCGTGGCCGTCTGGACAATCTGGGCCGCAGCCAGACAGGCGAGCGCGAACCGGAGCTGGTCAATGCCATGCTGCAGATTGCACAGACCGGGCAAGGTCCCCGGCATCAGAGTCCGTCAATGGGATGTTCGATCAAATGGACGCGAGGCTAGGTCATGGGGATCGCTACGCTGGATCATGTCAACCTGCGCACTACACGTTTGGAGGAGATGATCGAATGGTACAGAAAAGTTCTGGGGATGCAGGTCGGCCCACGCCCGCCCTTCCCCTTTCCCGGAGCCTGGCTTTATGTCGGTGAACACGCTTACGTGCATCTTGTTGGTGTCGAGATCGAAGCCGCGGGATCGGAGGCCGAGCTGAAGCTCGAGCATTTCGCCTTTTCGGCAAACGGGTTGGACAGTTTCGAAGCTCACCTCAAAGTAAACGATGTTCTCTATCGCCGAGCGGTTCTGACGGCAGTCAATATAGTGCAGTTGAATGTCTGGGATCCGGACGGCAATCATGTCCACATCGATTTTCCGGCTGACGAATAAGGGCGAAAGTCGCCGATATTTTTGGCCAGTAAACAGTTTCTCTCTCAATTTGAAGACTTGACCCGAATTGCTGGGTCGTCCTTGATAGGGTTAGATTTCTCCCGACTACTCCCGGGTAAATTGTACTTGCTAAAAGAAATGGGGACTGCATGGCATCGCGCCACCGCCGACATGCATGGCAGTCGAATGACTGATACTAAGGACTGGCTGGCCAGACACGGCTTGTCCAAATATGTCGATGCCTTTTCACGGCACGAGATCGAGCCGGGCGATCTGTCGGAACTGAGTGACGATGACCTTGTCACAATTGGCCTGCCCCTAGGACCCAGGCGCCGCTTTCTGAAAGCCATGCGGGAAGAAAACCAAGGGCCCGCAGCAACACAACGCGCAAGTCAGGTACCCAACATCGTTGCCGAGCGTAGACAGCTGACGGTCATGTTTATCGATCTTGTTGGGTCGACGGCTATATCGCAGAAACTGGACCCCGAAGATCTGGCCGAAGTTCTGAGACTGTTCAAGGAGACCTGCGCTGCTGCAGTTGCGGCTTTTGATGGTCATATCGCTAGTTACTATGGCGATGGCATCATGGTGTTTTTTGGTTTTCCGCATGCGCATGAAGACGATCCGGAACGTGCCATTCATGCAGGTCTTCGAATTATTCGCGAAATTCCGGAAATCCGCACGCATGCACATCTTGAAGTCCGCATCGGGATCGCGACCGGCCTGGTTGTCGTCGGTGACCTGCGGGGAGAGAAGATGTTCGAAGACGGCACGGCCATGGGCGAGACCCCGAACCTGGCCGCACGGCTTCAATCGATGGCTGATCCGGGTACAATGATTGTGGCGCCGACGACCCAGGAACTGGCGGGTGAAGCTTTCGAATATGTGCGCCGTGGCACTTTTCAATTGAAAGGCTTTGCCAAAGAAGTCGAAGCTTGGCAGGTCACCGGCACGCGCCAGACTGTCAGCCGCTTCCTTGCGGCAGACGACGCCCGGATGAGTTCATTGGTCGGGCGCACGCAGGAGCACGAAACCCTTCAAAGCAAGTGGAGGCTGGCCTGCCAGGGCCATGGTCAGGTGGTGTCGGTCTCGGGCGAGGCGGGTATAGGAAAGTCCAGGCTAATCGAAGAGCTTCGCCGCAAGATCCCGGGTCCAGACCATCAGCAGCTACGCTTTCAGTGTTCACCCTTCCATGATGCAAGTGCGCTGTACCCGATCATTCGCCAGCTTGAAAATGCAGCCGAACTTCGGGCTAATGACGGTGCGGACCAAAAGTTGGAAAAGATTTCCAGCATCCTGGGCGATCCTTCTGAAGGGTCACTGAAACTGGCTGCGACACTATTGTCGGTCCCATTTGAAGACAGGCTTGGCCCGCTGGATCTGACCCCTGAGCAGATCATGAAGCAGACGCTAGAAATGCTGGTCAATCATATGATCAACTCGGCGCAGGAAACCCCGACCCTCTTGCTGTTTGAAGATGCGCATTGGATCGACCCAACGACAAAGACACTGCTTGACCGGCTTGTGAACCGGATTGGGGACGCGCGCCTGCTGATGGTAATGAGTTATCGTACGGGCTTTGATCCGGGCTGGCCACAATCACACAACCTGATGCACGTCGCGCTCCAACAACTGGACTTCGTGCAGGTCAAAGAGATCGTGAACGATATTGCCAAAGGCAAAACCGTCCCGGACGAAGTTTACCATCTGATCGCCGCCAGATCCAACGGTGTCCCGCTTTTCGTGGAAGAGGTGACAAAGGATTTGTTGGAATCCGATCTTCTGACTGAACGTGCTGATGCCTATACGCTGGACCGGTCCACGCCATCGCCTCCTGTACCGAAAACACTGCACGACGCGTTGATGGCACGCCTTGACCGACTGAGCTCAGCCAAGGAAGTCGCACAGATTGGTGCTGTCATTGGCCCGCAATTCTCTTATCCGATGATTGCAAGCGTTTCCCGTTTTAATGAACGGGCGTTACGTTCCGGCCTGGATTCGCTCGTGGATGCCGGGATCGTGATTGTCTCAGCTTCAGAACCCGAGGAAACGTTCAGTTACCGCCACGCTCTCATTCGCGACACCGCTTACAACAGCCTGCTGAAACGGGAGAGGAGAACGCTTCATGCTCGTGTGGTCGAAGCACTGAACTCTTCGTCATTGCATGACAATTTCGCCGAACCGGAAATTCTGGCTCATCACTACACGATGGCAGATATGCCGGATGAAGCGATTGAACAATGGTATCAGGCCGGACAACGTGCCGTTGAACGCTCGGCCGGGATCGAAGCGGCCACTCAGCTGGGTCGTGCCATCGCGTTGCTGAAACAGCAGGATGACTCGGTTGACCGCGACCGCAAGGAAACCAAAATACAAACGTTGCGGGCTGGCGTTCTTCGCTCGACCGCTGGCATCGCGGCCGACGAAACGGGGGCGGTATATGCCCGGATCCGCGACTTGTGTAATCGGCTGGGCGAAACCGAACAATTGTTTCCCGTGCTCAACGGACTCTATGCGTATCATCTGGTCCGCGGTGAATACGACCTTGCCAAGGACGTCGCGGCGCAGTTGCTGGAACTGGCCAATCTGACCGAAGAAACGCACCACACGATGATTGCCCACCGGGCCATGGGTGCCGTCTTGTTGCATATCGGGCACCAGGACACCGCCTATGATCACCTATGGCAGGCATTGCATTTGTATGATCCTCAGCAGCACAGCCGCCTTGCCTATGTCTATGGAACGGATCATGCTGCCATTACATCGTGCTTTTTAAGCATAACAGTTTGGTTGCGCGGGGAACCTGATCGCGCACTTGAGATCCAGCATCAGGCAGTCGCAACCGCACAGGAACTGGATCACGCGCATAGTCTGGCCCAGACCCTGACGTATCTGTGTATGCTGCACCTGTTGCGGCGTGAACCGGAACAAGTTTACGACGTTGCCGCTCGCCTTGAAGAACTGGCAACCAAACACACCTTCCCCTTCATGAAATTGACGGCGAATGTCTGGCGTTGCTGGGCAGATGCGCAGATCACGCCTGGCCCAGAAACGATCCGTGCAATGCGTGAGGCGTCCGAAGCCTGGTGGGCCAGCGGGGCTGGAAACTACAAGCCGGTGTTCCTGACGGCCCTTGCCGAAGCGTCATTGACAGCGGGCGAACCGATGGCAGCGCAGCGCCTGCTGGATGAAGCACGTGAACAGCAGGTACTGACCCATGAAGGGTGGGCTCAAGCGGAAACAGATCGGATACAGGCGTTGGTGCGGTCCACGGACAATACGGCTGACGATCTGTTCATGGACGCTCTGAAAACCGCACGCGAACAGCAGGCAAGGATGTTCGAACTGCGAACAGCCGTGGATTACGTGCAAACTTGCGGCCACTTTGACTGCACACCGGCCTCGCCCCCTGATCTTCGAGAGATACTGGGAAAGATTGTCGGTGGCGCACAGACCCGCGATGTTGCGCAGGCCATGTCTTTGCTCGATCAAGTGAAACTATCGTAGATAACCTTTATTGGCCTTTTCGGCGGGCAATAACCTTCCGTCCATCCCATCGCCCTGAAAGTAAGGGTGCTCAACAGGTAGTTGCATCAACTCGATTGCAACTCATCCTGATATCCAAACAACGCCGGTTGGCCGCCTGTGTGCAGCAGAACTACTTTCTGGCCTTTGCGGATGACGCCTTGTTCAAGCAACCCTAAAAGCCCTGCAAAGGTTTTGGCAGAATAAACGGGATCCAGAAGGATGCCCTCAGCGCGCGCCATGAGGGTCAGTGCTTCGCGGGCTGCCCGACCAATCCGCCCATATCCAGGTGCCAGGGCGCCGTCCCAAGTATAGATGTCTCCCGTAACCAAAACAGGGTCGAAACCCATCATGGTTGCCAATCGCCCCAAGACCTTTTGCAGACGCGCTTTCTGCTGGTTCTGATCGCGGCGAACGCATATGCCGTAAACAGGTGCAGACTGCCCGACCAAACGCAATCCGGCCAGGAACCCCCCATGGGTAGACCCGCTGCCAGACGGCACCACCGCTGCGTCGAAATCGCTGATCTGCGCATGCAACTCGGCTGCCCCTGCCACATAACCCAACGCCCCCAACGGAGGGTGATCGACGCCCAGATGGATCACATACGGTTTTCGCCCCTCAGCAACCAGTTGGTCGGCGCGTTCGTGAAGAGCGTTGTCGGCACCTGCCTCGTCCTCACCCCTGGGGTAGCTCATATGTTCGGCTCCCAGAAGCTGGGCCAGAAGAACATTTCCGGATCGATGGTAGCATTCTCCCATATTCGCCACACGTTCTTCCAGTTGAAGGATGGACGATATTCCCAGTTTTGCTGAGGCTGCGGCTGCCGTGCGTACAAAATTGGATTGAACCGCGCCCGTGATCAGGATGGTGTCGGCCCTCTGCTGAAGTGCCTCACCCAAATAAAATTCCAGCTGACGGGTCTTGTTGCCACCGAAGCTGAGCCCGGTCAGGTCGTCTCGTTTGATCCACAGATCCAGCCCCAGTTGGTCAGAAAGACGCTCAAGCCGTTCTACCGGGGTGACCGATGTCATCAACTTCGCGCGGGGAAAGCTTGAAAGCGCCTCGTCAATCATAAACCCTGTGCCCCTTCACATTCATGCAAGCGACTCGTGCCGATGGTTGGCACTGCTGACAAAGATAAAGAGGACACTGCCAGCGCGGAAGACAACTGATCAAGCCAAAAGGCTGATCGCGCGCAAAAGCGCTTGACTGAGAAGCCCCCATTTGAACGGTGCCAGCTTTGGATTCTATGTATTCCGCGAAACTACAATTTCGATGGACTTGGCCGCCGGTGGAAATTCACTTCTCACTCGGATCGCTTTCAGCGTAGTTCCGCAAGTCATCCATGTCAGCGATATCCGCGTGGTTCCTGTCGATCTTGACGCCAACAGGTTTCAATCGCGAAAACGCGCGGCTCAGGCTTTCAGGCTTCATTCCCAGACGTCCGGCGATCAGCATCTTGTCGTAAGGCAGTTCCACCTCGCACTGACCGGAATCCCGATCGCACAGGTTCAACAGAAACTCTGCAACACGTTGCGCCCCGGTCTGCGCCTTCAATTGCTCCAGCTGGGACACCAGAGCATGCAGATGCGTGAACGTGGCAGCCAGAATTGACACCCCGATTTCCGGGTCTTCCTTCATCAGTGACAACAGCACCGGGCTGGGGATGTGCATCACTTCACAGGCTGAAACGGCTTCGGCTGAAACGGGATATGGCACATTGCGCAGCGCAACGGCCTCACCAAAGCTTTCTCCACGGGTGAAAACGCTCACCACCGCCTCCGCCCCGGTCGGAGAGATACGGAACAGCTTGACCCATCCGGCCAGCACGACGTGTACAGCCTTGGCTTCTTCCTCTTGCAGAAAGATCGTCTCGCCACGGTCATACTGCCGCCAAATCGCCTGCCTCAGCAAAGTATCCACATGCTGATCCGGCAGGCTGCGCAGAAGCAGAGACTGCCGCGCAATCGCCTTTTGTGCCTCGTGTGGCATGAAGGCACTCCCTTCTTCATCCAGTCCGGGCGATGGCCCGGGTAATCATCCCCAATGCCCTGCTATGCCAAAGCCGGCGTGCCAGGGCCAGCCTTTTTCTTGAAGATCAACTTGACAATTGTCATGTCGTGGCGCCCATCGCTGCCCTAGGGTCGGTTCACAGCCAGTTATCCGGGGAGCATGTCAGATGGATTTCGAGCGATTTTTCAGCCAGAGCCTCGACGCTTTGAAAGATGAAGGGAACTATCGGGTTTTCATCGACTTGCAGCGACGCCGCGGAGCTTTCCCGAATGCACGCCAGACCGATGGAGCAATCCAGCGGGATGTACGCATCTGGTGCTCGAATGACTACTTGGGTATGGGGCAACACGCATCGGTCATCAACGCCATGCACGATGCGCTGGAGCGTTGTGGTGCCGGTGCAGGCGGGACGCGGAATATTTCGGGCACTACGCACGACCACGTCTTGCTTGAGACAGAATTGGCAGACCTCCACGACAAAGAGTCCGCTTTGCTGTTCACCTCGGGCTACGTGTCAAACTGGGCCGCTCTGGGGACGCTGGCTGCGAAGATCCCCGGTCTGATTGTTTTCTCTGATGCGCTGAACCATGCCTCGATGATCGAAGGCATCCGCCACTCACGGGCGCAGAAGGTAATCTGGAAACATAACGACCTTGAAGACCTGGAGGCCAAGCTGGCCGCCGCAGACCCGAACGCGCCCAAGATGATCGCCTTTGAATCCGTGTATTCCATGGATGGTGATATCGCGCCGATCAAGGAAATCTGCGACCTGGCCGACAAATACGGCGCGATGACCTATCTGGACGAAGTTCACGCCGTCGGCCTCTATGGCCCACGCGGCGGTGGCATTGCCGAGCGCGAGGGCCTGATGGATCGCCTGACCGTGATTGAAGGTACGTTGGGCAAGGCCTTTGGCGTGGTTGGTGGGTACATCGCAGCGTCGGCAGCTCTGTGTGATTTCGTTCGCAGCTTTGCCAGCGGCTTCATCTTCACCACTGCCTTGCCGCCTTCGATCGCAGCTGGTGCTGCAGCATCTATCCGGCATCTGAAGCAGTCAAGCGCAGAGCGTGATCTGCAAAAAGCCCGTGTGGATCAGGTGCGCGCCCGTCTGGATGCGGAAGGAATTCCGCATCTGCCGAACCCCAGCCATATCATCCCGGTGATGGTAGGAGACCCGGTGAAGTGCAAGTTTATCTCGGATACGCTTCTTGAAGAATTCGGCATCTACATCCAGCCGATCAACTATCCCACTGTTCCTAAAGGAACCGAACGCTTACGGATCACGCCGTCCCCGGTTCACACGGATGAGGATATTGATCATCTGGTTGGTGCCTTGTCGACGCTGTGGCAACGCTGTCAGATTGCGCGGATACCACAGGCCGCTCAGTAACCAAGGCCCCCTTTGCTTGAATACTGCCGCCTCTCGGGGCGGCATTTTTTTGTCTCAGACCAGATAGAGCGCAAAAATCACTGCGGAGAAACCCACCAGTACCATAGTGAACCCGCGCAGCCAGCTTTGGCTGTTCTCCAAATCCAAGTAGTGTTTCAGGATCACGCGAGCTTTGATCAACGCCAACAACACGATACCGCCAGCAATGACTGCGGTTGGCGCGCCAATCAGAGTAAGCAGCGCAGATCCGGCGCTGAGGGCCAACAGCCCAAGCCACGCTTGGGTCAGGGGGCTCAGCGACCTCTGGCGGGAATTTTTGGCCAAAGATGAAGGTTGGACCATCTGTTTTATCCCAGCAGATAGATCACTGGGAACAGCATGATCCAGATCAGGTCGACCATGTGCCAGAATTGCGCGCCAGCTTCTATGTTGCCAGGGTCATCACGCCACGCCACCAGCAACAGAATTCCAACCCCGGCTAGTACGTGCGCAGCATGAAAGCCGGTCAGCAAGTAATAAAACAGAAAGAATGGGTGCGTTTCGTAACCAATCCCCTGGGACGCCTTGTCGGCATACTCCGTACCCTTGATGATCAGGAACACGACACCCAGAAGCGCGGCAAGGATCAACGCCAAACGGGCCAGCGAACGCTGCATGTTTCGCCGCCATTGCAACGCCTGTGCAGCCAGATAGCCAGATGTCACCAAAACCGCTGTGTTCAATGCCGCGCCGGTGCGATGCAGATGCGACTGCGCCTCTGCAAAACCAGCCGGATCGGTCAGGCGCACGCCCATGAAGGCGATCATCCCCGCGCCAAAAACCAGCAGCTCCGAAATGATGAGAACCCACATCAGGAACTCGCCCGGTAGTTCGTCGATCAGAGAGGCATCACTCATGCGCCGACCAACTGGCGGTAGATTTGCGGCAGCGCCATGGTCAGGCGATGCGGATCAGGAATGACCGCGAAACCACCCTGCCCGAACATCCGCGGAAACCAGCTTTTGCCTGTTCTATCGATGGTGACGCCGAACACTGACTGTCCGGCCCGACGCGCCTCACGGACGGCCATGCAGGTGTCTTCGATGCCGTGGCGCCCCTCGTAGTGATCCAGATCGTTTGGTTTACCGTCCGTTATGACCAGCAGCAATCGGCGCTTGCGGGACTGGCTTGCCAGGTCTGCTGAACAGTGCCGGATTGCCGCGCCCAACCTTGTGTAATGTCCGGGGCGCAGCGACGCGATGCGCTGTTCAACTTTGGTTCCCATCTGCTCGTCAAACCGTTTGCAACACTGCACATAGACGCGCTGACGCTTGAGGGAACTAAACGCATGAATGGCGAAATCGTCACCACACGCGTTCAGGCCCCAGGCCAATGCGGCCAGCGCCTCGCGTTCGATATCGATCACGGCGCGACCAGTGACGGCGCTTTCAGTCGAGCGGCTGACGTCCAGCAGGATCGAGACCGCCAGATCACGGGCCTCGGGACGGGATTGCATCCAGACGCGTTCCGTCCCTTCACCATTTGCGCAGCGGTCAACCTGCGCCCGAACAGCGGCTTCCACATCCAGCTGGTCTCCGTCCAGATGGCCCCGAGTCATCACACGCCCCGGGCGCAGCGCCTCGAATTGGCGCTTGACGGCACGAATGCGGCGTGCAGTTGCCGGATCCTTGCCAAACTCGGCGGCATCGTCGCGGATATCGGCATCCGAAAGCAGAACGTTCACATGATCCGGCAGATACTGACCCGTCCGCACATCCCATTCGGGATATAGAATGCGACCTGACAGACGTTCGCGGTTGACGTCCTCGGGCGCCAAATCAAGGTGAAGCTTCAACTTGGTAGGTGGCGCTTTTGAAATCTGGCCAAGACCGATCTCTTCCTGATCGTCAGCCGCCTTCTTGGCGTTGTCGGGATCGTCGTCATCGATGCGACGGTTGATATTCAGGAATTCGGCCCAGCTAAGGATGGCTTCGAACTTGTGCAGAATGAAACTGTCGCTGCGCTCGGCCTGATCTGATTTGCGGCGCCGGGCGCGGTGTGTCTTTTCGCCGGATTCCTCTGGCGGGCCTTCAGTATCGGGGTTTTCAACCTCGTTGTGTTCCGAGAACCCAACTGCCCGCAATTCCGGCCACAGGGGAACCGGGCGCATCGGCTGATAGCCGCGCGGAGCGATCAGGTCGTCGTCAAGTGCCAGAAGTTGCTCGGCCTGATCCGACAAGGGTTTGGGATCGCCCAGCATATGACGGATCAGTTCTTCGACCGCAGCCTCGGCAGGCGGCAGGCTGGGGATGTCGCGCTGATACAGCACGCCCTTGCAAAGCTCAGTATAAAGCGGACGCAAGCCAGGCGCGTCGTCCAAAGTCGCCTCGACCATGTGCCGGGCGGCAATCAAGGCACGCAGGTCGGCAAGCAATGGATCGTCTTCATCAATTCGGGTTCCGGCATGGGCAGCGGCGGCGGCCAACCAGACATAGAGCGCGCCATTAGCTTCGCGCGCCGGGAATACGGCCAGACGGTCGGGCAGGCGCAAAACCTCTCCATCAAACGAGGCGCGCGACATCAATTCCACTTCGGTTGCAAGTTTGCGGCGCCAACTCAGGCGGTGACGCGAAACCTCGGGTGAGACCGGGCGCAATTCAACGCCCGGACTACCCCCGAGCCCCCGAAAGAGGACTGCCAGCCGCCCCGCGACCTCAGAAAGGTCGACCGCGGCTCCAACATGCACCTGGGGTGCATCGAGGCGGCTGGCAAGGGTGTGCCACAGTTTCCCGATCGTTTCTTCGGGTTCCCATGGCTCAAAGTCGATCCTGACCATCGCCGGCCTCACCCAAAGACGGCGGTGACAAGATCGAGGAGCCCGCGTTTGATATCCTCGTCATCGGTGAGAGGTTCGATCATGGCGGCAAGGATTGCGCGGTCGGTGGACATGCCCTGCGCGATCAGCGTCGCAGCATAGACGACCAGCCGGGTGGATACACCTTCCTCGAGGTCCTGACCCTTGAGCCCGCGCAACTTGCCCGCCAGCCGCACCAGCGGCTTGCAGCGTTCCAGCGGCAGGCCGCTTTCCTCCGCGACCACCTCGGCCTCCAACTCGGGCGAGGGAAAGTCGAATTCCAACGAGATGAACCGTTGCCGGGTCGAGGGTTTGAGGGTTTTCAGGATGTTCTGGTAGCCGGGGTTGTACGAAGCCACCAGCATGAAACCGGGCGCGGCCTCAAGTTCTTCGCCGGTTCGGTCGATCGGCAAGATGCGCCGGTCGTCGGTCAGTGGGTGCAGAACGACAGTGACGTCCTTGCGGGCTTCGACAACCTCGTCAAGATAGCAGATCGCGCCTTCGCGCACCGCGCGGGTCAGGGGGCCATCGACCCAAACGGTTTCTCCGCCCTTCAGTAGATAGCGTCCGATCAGGTCGGCGGCGGCGAGATCGTCGTGGCACGCCACGGTATAGAGCGGGCGGCCAAGTTTCGCAGCCATATGGGCTACAAACCGGGTCTTGCCGCAGCCCGTCGGTCCTTTCAGCAAGACCGGCAGGTCGTTGTTGTAGGCAGCGGTGAACACATCGCATTCATCACCTTGGGCGAGGTAGAAGGGGGCGTTTGCCGCCCCCTCTTTCAGGTTCATGGAGCCATCCATATCCATCACTCCGCAGGGGTTTCGGCTGCGCCGGGTTCAATGACCTCTTTCCGGGGTACCCAGATCGAGTAGATGAACAGCAACGCTCCAAGAACCACGACCACACCGGAGCCAAGACGCATCCAGTAGAAGATCGCAATTTGGTCTTGCACGTCCATGAAGTAGTCACCGACCACGCGCTGCATGTGCGTCTGCACGGTTCCACCGAAGGTCAGGACGAAGGTCATGAAGACCATGCCGCTGGTCATCAGCCAGAACGAACCCATATTCAGAACCTGATTATAGGGATCACGGTTCTTGAGGATCGGCATCGCATAGCTGAAGATCGCCAGGTTGAGGCAGACATAGGCACCGTAGAAGGCCAGGTGACCGTGCGCGGCGGTGATCTGCGTGCCGTGGGTATAGTAGTTCACCCCGTGCAGCGTGTGCAGGAAGCCCCATACCCCAGCACCAAAGAAGGCAAGCGTAGCACAGCCAAGCGACCACAAAAGCGCGGCCTTGTTGGGGTGGTCCCGACGACCCTTCCAGACCATGACGAAGGCAAAGGCCATCATCGCGAAGAACGGGATCACCTCGAGGCTGGAGAAGATCGACCCGATCCACTGCCAGTATGCAGGCGTACCGATCCAGTAGTAGTGGTGGCCGGTGCCGAGGATGCCCGAGAACAGCGCGGCAGCGACGATGACATAGAGCCATTTTTCGACCACCTCACGGTCAACTCCGGTCAGCTTCAGCATCAAGTAGGCCAGGATCGAGGCCATGATCAGCTCCCACACACCTTCGACCCACAGGTGGACGACATACCACCAGTATTGCTTGTCCAGCGACAGGTTGCCCGGGTTGTAGAAGGCAAACAGGAATAGCAGCGCCAGCCCCCAAAGGCCCAGCAGCAGGATATTTGTGATCGCGGTTTTCTTACCTTTCAGCACTGTCATCGACACGTTGTAAAGGAAGATCAGCGCGGCCACGACGATGCCGGCCTTGACCCATTTGGGCTGCTCAAGGAACTCGCGCCCCTCCTTGCCCAGCAGCCAGTTGCCTTCGAACAGGTTGAAGACGTAGGTCACAACCACGCCCAACGTCCCGACCACAAGGATCATCAGCTGCAGATAAGCCAGCTTGGGCGAATGTATCTCGCGCTCGGCCTCTTCCGGGATCAGGAAATAGGCGGCCCCGAAAAAGCCCAGAATAAGCCAGACGATCAGAGAGTTGGTGTGCAGCATCCGCACGATGTTGAACGGCAGAAGCTCACTCAGGAAATTGGGGAATACATAGATGAAACCGGCCAGAAGGCCGCCAATCACCTGTATCGCGAACAACGCCATGGCTACCGCAAAGTAGGCATAGGCGATTTTTTGGGATTCGTATTTCATTGCTCCGTTCCCTTTCTCAGCCTGCCTCGTTGGGCGGCCAGCCCTGTGCGTCGATATTGTCCGTCCAGATCAGGAAGTTGGTCAGGTCACGGATTTCTTCGTCGCTGAGGTTGAAATTGGGCATTTGTCGACGACCGGGAATGCCGGTCGGTTGTGCTTCCATCCAGCCTTTAAGGGATTCAAAGGCTGATTCCGGGTCGTCCAGCACGCCCCAGCGTGTCATCACGTTGCCGACTTCGGGGGCAAAGTAGGCCCCTTCACCCAGAATCGAATGACAGTTCACACAGGCGTGTTTTTCCCAGACATGTTTACCCCGAACCACACTATCATCGAGTTTCGCGGCATTTTCGGAATTGACGATATACCAGTGGGAGTGGGCCGAAAGGGCCAAAAAGATGAGAATGAAGAACAGTGACCCGCCATAAAAAATATTGCGGGCCATGCTCTTTGTCATGACGTCTCGCATCGCGCTCTCCTTTGCGCAGATTAGCTAGTGAGAGCAACATGCCGGGCGGGAGCCGGCGATGCCTTAACGAAAGTCAAGGCCTGTCACGAGATCAACCGGACGGTTCAGAATTGAGCGATTTGGACCCGCTGATCGTCAGGAGAAAAAGACCTGCCAATCAATTTGCGAACAGCATTTCTTTTTGAGTGTTCTCTCCATTGTATGGCCTTTAAATTGACGCAAGTTTTTGCCAAGCAGTATGAAAGGAAGGAGAGTCATCGCACTTTCCTTACTGTGGGTAAGATTTCCGGTGCCTCGGTAGCGCCAATGGTTAAAAGGTACGAGTATGGCAAACTATTCCTATATTGGTTACGCCCCCGGAGTCATTACGGTCGATTTTAATTTTGGCCCCGACTTCATTACGCTTGACCCCAATTTCGATCCCGCAACAGACCGTCGTGTATTTGATGTCACCGATGCAGCTGGCGGAACGATCCTGAACGGGGCGAACCCTCTGCCCGATACTGGCACTGTGTTCAATGGTGACCGCTTCAATAACGAAAACGGTGACGACGCCACGCAAACTGGTGTGGTGACCAACCTGAACGGATCGACTACTTTTGCCAACGGAGACATCTACCTTGAAGAATCCTACTCCCTGACCAATCCAGCGGGCGGGACGATTGACGTGTTTCGGGTCGAAGTTGAAGGCACATTGGTTGGCTACATCACGTCCGAGCCTCTGGTTCCGGGTCTGACCTATACATTCCAGGCTTCGAACGTTACTCCGACCAACGCCCCTGACACTACGGATCCCTCCGCGATTGTCGATGTACCGTGCTTTGTGGCGGGAACACGGATCATGGCCCCGACCGGTCCAACACCAGTCGAGGATCTGAAAGTTGGCGATGTCGTTTTGACCGCAGACAATGGGCCGCAACACATACGTTGGATTGGCACGCGACATCTGGACCAAGCGACGCTTCGCACCCGTCTGAGGCTGAAGCCCATCCGGATCGAGGCCGGTTCACTGGGCGATCAGTTGCCCCAGCGCGATCTGTTCGTGTCACCGCAACACCGTATGCTGGTCCGGTCCCCGATTGCCGTCAGAATGTTCGACGCCGAAGAAGTTCTTGTTCCTGCTCACATTCTTGTGGGCGTCCCTGGCATTTCGGTCGCCGAGGACACTTGTGCGGTGACCTATGTCCATCTTTTGTTCGACCGTCATGAAGTCATCTATGCAGAAGGCGCACCTTCCGAAAGCCTGCTCACCGGCGCGCAGGCCCTGTCCAGTGTTCACCCTGACGCAAGGTCAGAAATTCTTGAACTGTTCCCTGAATTGGGTCAGCGCAATTACGTTCCGCCGGCCGCACGACGGATACCGGATAAAGGGAAACGTGCCCGTGCGCTGATCCGTCGCCATATCAAAAACGAGCGGCCTCTGATCGCTGGAAGATAAGTTCAGTCTGAATAAGCTTCAGGTTTGTTTCACGGCACGGGGGCCCGTCAGGGCAGGCCACATGGCAAACAGGTACAGTCCTGTTGCGGCGATCCAAAACCCGTCTGCGGTCAGCATCGCTGTCATGTAACCTCCCGCCAGTCCGGACCCCAGCCAACGCACAAGCGCAGCAACCGCCATCAAGCCATAGGCAATCGCCATGGGCTTTGGCGCGACAAGGGGACGACCGCTGTGGCCCAAGGCGGCGCGGCTCATGACGGCAAGGGTCATGCCGCCAACGCAACCGATGCCCAGAACATGGAGCGCGCCGATCTCATTTCCCATTCCAATGGCTGCCAACCCCCAAAGAATCAGACCCAAGGCCAGCATCCCGAGGCCCAGATGCAGGGCGATCAGGATCGGTTGACGCAAAGCCCATCCGGTTCTCCAACGCGCCATGCGCATCATTTGAACACCACCCATCGCCAGCGCAACGCTTCCCGCAAGAGGCCCGACATCAAGTGCAAGCACAAGCAGGGGCAGCAGCAATGCCAGAATCATCGTCGCCCTGTCCAACCAGGCCACAGATACCGGCCACGATGCTTCGGGTTGACCAGCTCTCTTCATTGCATTGCGGGTAAAAGCTGGCGTAATCCGGCCGCCCAGGATCGCAATCATCGAACACAAGGTCAAAAGCCCGGCCCGGATGCCGGTGTTCAGTGTATCCACCGTGACCCCCATCCATTCCAAGTGAACCATTACATTCGAGGCCAGAACCAGAACCAGAAGATACAGAAACACCACATTCTGAGGCTTGGGCCGACGGACCAGTTGACTGGCAATCTTCAGCGCCAGAATGGGAACAAAACTCAGGTCCACGATCGCGACGACCATGGGTGACAACCCTCCGGAAAACCAGACCGTCAGGCGCCCGGCCATCCAGATCAATGCGACTAGCGTGATAAAACGGGCCCGCGCCTCGGGCGCACCAGTCCAGTTCGGCACGGCGGTCAGAAAGAAGCCGCCCAGAGCGGCCGTTGCATATCCAAAAATCATCTCATGAGCGTGCCACATGACCGGGGGCATGGCGTAACTTTGTTCCATGTAAGGCATCAGCCCGTCCAGCGACGCCAACCACACGCCCCACGCGACCCCTGCAAACACACCATAAAGACCCGCCGAGAGGAAAAAGACCCGGAACCCTTCACTGAAAACACGTGCGATTACAGCTGTCATGCCTGCTCTCCATAGCTTTTCCCGCCGTTGAGCAATGTGTAGTTCCTTCACGACGCGGCGCCCTTAACCGAAATCAAGACAAGGCTTAAAGATGCGGTAAAAACACAAGATTTATTGAGGGGTTTTGACCTGAGTTTTCTGTCCAAAGCGCTCAGTCTGCACCTTTCCCGTTGACTTTGGTCAAGGATGACATCCTCGTGATGCTTCACTCTCAGCAGCGCCTCACCACGCATATGGAGAGTGATCATGTCACTTGGAATCAGCTACAACAAACCCGGCCGCGCCTTTGGGGTCGGATTGGCAATGTTGTTGGGCAGCGTCGCTGCTCCGACTTTCGCCGAAGAGCCAACTTTGAGCGAAGAAGTCTTTGAATCGTCTAAGCAGCTCTATTTCGAACAATGCGCAGGCTGCCACGGTGTGCTGCGCAAGGGTGCCACAGGTAAAAACCTGGAACCCCACTGGAAAAAGACCGCAGCCGACGGCACGGTAACCGAAGGCGGCACCCTGCAACTGGGGCAGGAACGCCTTGAAAAGATTATCGCCTGGGGTACCGAAGGCGGAATGAACAACTTCTCGGACATCATGACCGAGCAGGAAATCAAGGACATGGCGACCTACATCATGATGGAGCCGCCAAAGCCACCTGAAATGTCGCTGGAACAGATGATGGCGACCCGCAAGGTTTACGTCGAAGAAGAGGACTATCCGACCGAGCCGCTGCACGGTCGTAACTGGGAAAACTTCTTTGTCGTCATCGAACGTGACGTAGGCAAGGTGGCCGTGATTGACGGTGACACCAAAGAGGTCCTGACCCACATCCCGACCGGCTATGCGGTGCATGTTCTCAAAGCATCCGAGCACCACGCGCTGGAAGAGCCGGAACAGCCCGGGCGCTTCTGGTACACCATGGGCCGCGACGGCAAGATGACCAAGATCGACCTCTGGCAGACGCCGGACAAGATGTTGGTATCCGAGGTCAAGATTGCCTATGACGCCCGCGATGTCGCCGTGTCCGGCGATGGCAAATACGTCATCGGTGGTGGCTACTGGCCGCCGCACTTTGCAATCGTTGATGCCCAGACCATGGAACCGCTCAAGGTCGTATCGACCCGTGGCGTGAACGTTGACGGCGAGTATGTGGAAGAAGCCCGTGTGGCCGCCATCTACACCACGCCGAACGAACCCACCTGGATCGTTGCCGTTAAAGAGCTGGGACAGTTGTGGCAGGTCGACTACACCGATCTGGACAACCTTCGGATCGACAAAATCGACAGCGCCAAATTCCTGCATGACGGGTTCTTTGACCCGACCGGCCGGTATTTCCAGATCGCCGCAAACGCGTCGAACAAAATGGTGGTCGTTGATACCGAGACCCACAAGCTTGAGGCGATGATCGACACAGCCGCATTGCCGCACCCGGGTCCGGGCGCCAACTGGGTCGACCCGAACTGTGGGCCTGTGGCCGGCACAACCCACCTTGGTGTCGGTACTGTGACCGTATGGGGTAACGATCCTGAAAACCGTCCGGATGACGCCTGGAAAGTCTGCTACGAAGTGGAAACCGACGGCCCCGGCCTGTTCGTCCGCACCCACCCGAACTCGGATTACATCTGGGCTGACCAGACCAAGCATCCGGAACCGGAAGTGCAGCAATCCGTGCAGGTCATTTCGAAAGAAACCGGCGAGATCGTGAAAACGATCCAGATCACTGAAGACGAAGGCAGCGCCGCTGTTCACTTCGAATTCAACGCCGACGGCACAGAGGTTTGGGTTTCCAAGTGGAACCTGTCGGACTCGAAAGAACCAAATGGTCAGATCGTGATCTTCGACGCGAAGACGCTGGAAGAGATCGGCCGCATCGATGGGCTTTACGCCCCGACCGGCAAGTTCAACGTCTACAACCGGTCGAACCACGTCACCTGACGAGGGTGAGACCATTACAGGAAAGGGCGGGCCCCTCGCCCGCCCTTTCCTTGTTCGAGGCATCAGCCAAACTCACCGGCCTGCCACTAAGGGCCAGACAATACAGCCAAAACGGAGCCCGGATATGACCTCCGAACCGGATAAGAAAAAACCGATCTGGCGCCGGTATTTCCTATGGGGAATGCCTGTGGCCGGTATCGCCGGAGCCTTTGCCGCCGGCATCATCTTCTGGGGCGGGTTCAACACCGCCATGGAAGCCACCAACACCAAGGAATTCTGTATCTCATGTCACGAGATGCGTGATTTTGTTTACGAAGAATATACCGGCACGATTCACGACGTGAACCGTTCGGGTGTGGGTGCGGTCTGTTCCGATTGTCACGTACCCAAAGACTGGACCCACAAGATGATCCGCAAGATCAAGGCGTCCAAAGAGCTGTATGGCAAGATGGTCGGAACCATCAACACCCGCGAAAAGTTCGAAGCCAAGCGTGTGCATCTGGCCATGAATGAATGGGAGCGGATGAAGTCCACCGACTCGCGCGAATGCCGTAACTGTCACGATTTTGAATCGATGATGCCCGAGTTCCAGAAACCCCGTGCCCGTCAGCAGCACCTCAATGCGATGAGCGTCGGACAGACCTGTATCGACTGCCACAAGGGGATTGCACACTCGGATGCACGCGACCGGGCGGACGAAGAGTATCTGGAAAAGCTTGAAGCACCAAACCCGGACTTCATCCGGCCGATCCCACCAGAATACCTGGCCAGTCTTGAAAAGATCGAAGCCAAGGAGGCCGCCGAAGCTGAAGCAGAAAAAGCCGCCAAGAAGGCTCAGCAAGAGGCCGTGCAGGCCCAGATCGCAGCGGCCGTTGACGCTGCTTTGGCGGAAGAACGCACAAAGGATTCCGGTGAAGAGGCCGCAGCACCTTCGGGTGGAGCAAGCGACGTTGCGTCCAACATAGACTGGAACGCCGTGACCGGTTCGGATCTGAAACTGTTCTATCCCGGTCAGGCCTCGTTTGAATGGGTTCAGAACGGCAAGTTCCATGGCGGAGCGCGCCCCCTGACCAAAGGCGGAGATCAATGCACCACCTGCCACGCCAAGGAACTGGACACCATCGGCAACAAGATCGTTGCAGGTGGCGATCTTGAACCGACTCCGATTCCGGGCAAACGCGGTGTCATCGACGCAACCGTTCAAGCGGCACATGACGACGAAAACCTGTACATTCGTCTGCAATGGCCGGACGCAGGTCACAACCCTGCCCCGTTCGTCGATGGCGGCAAGATGGATCCGGACAACCAGATCAAGGTTGCCATGATGATTACCGGCACTGGTATCGAGCTGGGCGATCAGGTGGGTTGCTGGGCCTCGTGCCACGCTGACAACACGTATATGCCTTTTGCGCCCGAAGCGGATGGGATTGCTGCAAACGCAGAAGTTGCCGGTCGCCTCAGCACACAGGACAGCGTAACCAAATACATCAGCGAAAGTCGCACGGATGTTGAGGTCAAAGGCCGCCGTGGCAAAGCTCTAGGTGGCTGGGACAAGTTGCAGGCCGCAGAACAGATCGAGCAGTATCTGGCCGACGGCACCTATCTTGATCTGATGCGTGTCTACGCTGACGGCAGCGCCACCAACGGCTATCTGCTAGAGCAGCGCGTGGTCAATGATGGTGAAATCGCCGCGTCGGCTGAACTGTCCGGCGGCATGTGGACCGTGGTCTTTACCCGCCCACTGAACTCAGGGGCGCCCGGTGATGTGCCGCTGGAAGCAGGCCAGACCTATACCGTCGGCTTTGCCATCCACGACGACTTCGCTGCTGCAAGGTTCCACCACGTGACGCTGAACACCAGCCTGGCACTGGATGACGACAGCGCGTTCATCAACGTGGTCAAACAATAACGGATCGGGGCCGGATCATCCGGCCCCGGCCACCTTTGGAAAGGAGACATGGACCATGAAACCCCAACGCCTTCTTCCCGCGCTACTGCTTCTGGCCGCGCCCGCCTGGGCGGACGAGACCGCCGAAATCTGTGCCGAGGCTGAAGAGCGCTACGTCGAGCTGTTCGGAGAACCCTCGTCCGCTGTCGAGGACGCTGAAGTGGTACTTATGTATAAATACAATTTTTGCCCGTCCGAATTGACGGTTAAGGCAGGCACAACTGTCCGGTGGGTGAATGTCGACAAACGCACCAGCCACTCAGTTCTGTTGAAGGACGGAAGCAAACCTGAAAGTGATCGCCTGTTCCCGGAGGAATCAGTTGAGCTGACCTTCCTCACGCCAGGCCCACAGGACTATCTGTGCGGCCCGCACTGGGAGACACAGAACATGATCGGAATGATCACCGTCGAACCCTGAAGCAAGGCACAATACAGGCAAGATGAAGGAGCGCGGAGGCAAATCCCGCGCTCCTTAACTTATGTCAAGGAGGTTGGTTATCGAATGGGCCAGTCTTCCCTCAAGACCCGCCCGGCTCACCCAGCAACGTCTTGCAAACGCAACGGATCTGCATGGGACACCGGGTTACGAAGACTTTCAGACCAAGCGAGTTTGCACATGAGCGGTAAGGTATTTCTGATTGGCGCAGGCCCCGGCGATCCCGAACTGATGACCCTGCGCGCACTGCGGATGCTGCAAGAAGCGGACGTAGTGGTTTATGACAGGCTGGTGTCAGCCGACATTCTGAATTTACACGCGGAAGGCGCACGGCTGATCCCTGTCGGCAAAGCCCCCAAATGCCACACCGTTCCGCAGGACCGCATCAACGAAATACTGCTCGAAGAGGCCAGCGCTGGTCACACGGTTGCACGGCTGAAGGGCGGCGACCCCATGATCTTTGGTCGCGGCTCGGAAGAGGCTGCTTACCTGATTGCCCGCAGTGTTGCTGTCGAGTACGCACCGGGCATTACGGCAGCCCAGGGGGCGTCTTGTTCGACGGGTGTGCCGCTGACCCATCGCGGGCTGGCAACCTCGGTTCAATATGTCACCGGGCACAGGCAGGCCGACAAAGTGCTGGATCTGGACTGGAAACGTCTTGCCGATCCGGACTCGACATTGGTGGTTTATATGGGCGTTGCCAATATCGGTCAGATCGCCATGGGACTGATGACCGAAAACCTGCCGGGCTCGACACCGGTTCTGGCAGTGGGCAAGACCACAACACCTGATGAGCGTCGTCTTGTGTCACGGCTTGACCAACTGGCCACGGATGTGCGCACAGCCGAGCTGAAGGCGCCGACGCTGTTTATCATTGGCAAGGTGGTTTCGCTCTATGCCGAACGGCCTTTGACCGAGCTTCTGGAACAGGCCCATGGCTAAGCTGGGCAGAAGAGACCGAGGGATTGACCCAACACGTGCCGGCGGATCGCCGGGGCGGTCGGGGTGGGCTGGGCGAACCTGCCTGACCATTGCGGTTCTGGCCGCGACCTCCGCCTTCGCGGCTGATGTCATCGACCCCGACACCCTGAAAAGACTTGTGCATCAGGATTGCGGTTCCTGTCACGGCTTGTCCCTGAAGGGCGGCCTTGGTCCTGACCTGCGCAGTGAAACACTGGGCCACTACGACGCGGATGTTTTGACCAGCGTCATCCTTGACGGCATCCCTGACACCGCGATGCCCCCATGGCGGCCTCTGATCAGTGAAGAAGAAGCCGAGTGGATCGCCCGTTACCTGCTGGAACAGGAGTCACAATGAAACACTTCATCCTTGGCCTTGCAGCCACATTGATGATGTCCACAGCTCAGGCTGAACCAACCGCGACAGGCGATCTTGGCCTCGTCATCGAACGCGCCAAGGGCTCGGTTCTGCTGGTGGATCAATCCGACCGTGCAGCTCTGGCCCGGATTGAGGGGTTGGGCGATCTGTCTCATGCATCTCTAGTCTATTCGCCCGATGAACGGTTTGCCTATGTGTTTGGCCGCGACGGAGGACTGACCAAGATCGACATCGTGACCCGTCAGGTCGTGAACCGCGTCGTGCAGGCCGGAAACGCCATTGGAGGAGCGATTTCGGACGATGGTAAGCTTGTGGCTGTTTCGAACTATGAACCCGGTGGCGTGCGCGTCTTTGATGCGGACACTCTGGAGATAGTCGCTGACATCCCGACCGATAGCAAAACCATCGGCCTGGTCGATGCACCGGGTCGGCGGTTCGTTTTCACGATGTGGGACACTGGGGAAACCTGGATAGTCGATTTCGCACAGGGCGCACCAGAGATCACCAAAATCCCGGACATGGGCAAGAACCCCTATGACGCGCTGATTACCGCCAATGGCCGCACCTATATCACCGGCCTGTTTGGCGAGGATGGCCTGACCGCGCTTGATCTGTGGTCCGAATCCCCCGAACCGATCCGCGTTCTGCCCGATTACGGGCGTGGGCAGGAAGAAATGCCGGTCTACAAGATGCCCCATCTGGAAGGCTGGGCGTTGACCGGGAGCGAGTTTGTTCTGCCCGCCGTTGGCCATCACGAGGTTCTCTGGATCGACGCGGAAACCTTGACCGAAACCGGGCGCACCAAAACCCATGGCCAGCCGGTTTTCGCCATGGCACGTCCCGACGGGCGGCAGGTTTGGGTGAATTTCGCCCACCCGTTGAACGATACGATTCAGGTGATCGACAGCGTCAGCAAAGAGATCATCCACGAATTCAAACCCGGCCCGGCCGTATTGCACATGGAGTTCACGCCGCGCGGGCATGAGGTCTGGATCAGCGTGCGCGACGCCAACAAGGTCATGGTCTACGACACGCATAGCTTTGAAAAACTGCGCGAGATCGATGCAGACAGCCCGTCCGGCATTTTCTTCACTGCTCGCGCCCACAGAACAGGGCTGTAACCGATGCGACATATTACGGACCCGATCGACCGCCGTCTGCTGGACGAGTTTCAACGCGATTTTCCAGTTGCTGAGAGACCGTTTCAGGTGTTGGGTAACGCTCTCGGGCTGGACGAGGCCGAAGTCATCCATCGCCTGTCTCGGATGCGCGCCACAGGCCGCATTACACGGGTTGGTGCAACCATCACGCCCGGCGCGGTGACGGCCAGCACCCTGGCTGCCGTGTCGGCTCCGGAAGATCGATTGGAGGAGGTCGCCGCCCAGATCGATGCTGAACCCGGTGTGAACCACAATTATCAACGTGAAGACGCGTGGAACCTGTGGTTTGTCGCGACCGGGCCGGATCGCGCGCATGTCAACAATACCCTTGCGCGGATCAGTCGATCCACCGGATTGCAAGTGCTGGACTTGCGGCTGGTGCGTCCTTTCAACGTGGATCTTGGGTTTCGCATGACTGGAGGCACCAAAAACGTGCCCACAGCGCGAAAGGTCGATGCATCTGTCATGCGCGAGGGCGATCGTTGCCTGCTACAGTCTCTGAGTTCCGGGCTATCTTTGGTCTCAGAACCCTACGCCGCTCTGGCTCGTTCGCTGAAACGGGATGTCATCGACGTGATGGAGCGGGTCGAAGCCTTGCATGCCGCCGGAATAATCTCGCGGCTCGGCGTCATCGTGCGTCACCGGGCGCTTGGCTGGTCGGCCAATGCGATGGTGGTCTGGGATCTGCCGGCAGAGCGGATCGACACCGCTGGTCCCGCTTTGGCCGCCTACCCAGGGGTGACTTTGTGCTATGAGCGTAATCCGGTGCCCGATGTCTGGCCATATCGCCTGTATTCCATGATCCATGCCAGAACCCGAAGCGAGGCCTTGGAAACATTGGCGGGTGCGATTGCACTGACCGAACTGGCCGGAGCACGGCACAAGGTTCTCTTCTCAACCCGCTGTTTCAAGCAGACCGGAGCGCTGATTCAGGCCAAGGAGGCTGCCGCATGACGCTGGACCAAACGGATCGGGCGATCCTGAATCTCGTGCAAGATGATCTGCCACTGACCTCGCATCCTTACGCAACCGTGGCCGCAGAGCTGGGCCTGTCCGAGGCGGAATTGCTGACGCGTCTGAGCCGCATGAAAGAAGACCGCGTCATCACGCGCTTCGGTCCATTTTTCGACGCCGCGGCCATGGGTGGGGCTTTCTGCCTTTGTGCAATGGCCGTTCGAGCCAAAGATTTCAAAACCGTCCTGACCAAAGTCAATGCACATCCCGAGGTGGCCCATAATTATGAACGCACGCACCGGCTGAACATGTGGTTCGTGCTGGCCACCGAAACACCCGAGGGGATCGAGGCCGCTGCCGATGCCATCGAACGGGAAACGGGGATCTGCGTTCTACGTTTCCCCAAACTTCAGGAATTCTTTATCGGCTTTCGGGTAGCGGCATGATCGACGCAACAGACAGACAGATTATCGAGGCGCTGCAGGGGGGCTTACCCCTGACCCCGGCCCCGTATGTTCAGGTTGCCCACGAGCTGGGGCTGCAGGAAGATGATTTGCTTGAGAGACTGTCATCCCTCAAAGCGCGCGGGGTGATCCGACGGATCGCCGCAGCCCCCAACCACTATAAGCTGGGCATGACATCGAACGGCATGACCGTCTGGGATGTACAGGATGACCTGATCGGCGAACTGGGCGCTCATATCGGGGCCCTGCCCTTCGTCACCCATTGTTATGAACGGCCTCGCGCTCTGCCCGACTGGCCCTACAACCTGTTCGCCATGGTCCACGGCCAGTCGCGCGACGAGGTCGAAGACAAACGCGGCCAGATCGCCGCGATTCTGGGATCGGCCTGCCGGGGCAGCGACATCCTCTATTCCACGCGCATCCTGAAAAAGACCGGGCTGCGCCTGAGACAGAAAGGTTGATACATGTTCCGCCTGACCGAATACATGCATCAGCTGGTCAAACCGACTCCGGTGCGCAAACGTCGCCCCGGCGCGGTAAAGCCGGTTGTGATCTGGAATTTGACGCGGCGCTGTAACCTGAAGTGCCGCCATTGCTACACCGTCTCGGCGGATGTCGCGTTCCCGGGTGAGCTCAGCCATGAGCAAGCCATGGTAACCCTTGAGGATCTGGGCCAATTTCGCGTCCCGGCCCTGATCCTCTCGGGTGGGGAACCGCTGGATCGGTTCGATTTCTTCGACATCGCAAAACGGGCCCGTGATCTGGTGCCAATGCTGGCCTTGTCGACCAACGGCACCCGGATCTACGACGAAACGGCCGATATGATAGCGGATGTCGGATTCAACTACGTCGGCATCTCGCTGGACGGGATTGGAGCGACGAATGACTGGTTCCGTGGCGTCGAGGGCGCTTTTGCTGACGCCCTGCGCGGCGTGCGCGAATGCAAAAAGCGCGGTATCAAGGTCGGCCTGCGGTTCTGCCTGACCGAAGGCACACGACATCACTTGCCTGACTTGCTGGCATTGTGTGACGATGAAGGTGTCGACAAGTTCTACCTGTCTCACCTTGTTTATGCGGGGCGCGGCGACAAGAACCGGGGTGAAGACGCTGAACATCAGCGCACCCGCAAGGGTCAGGACCTGTTGCTGGAACGCGCCTGGGAAGCCGCATCGGGCGGTCGTCCGTTGGATATCGTGACGGGGAACAATGACGCCGACGCGGGATATTTTCTGAACTGGATTCGCGCGCATTTCGACGCCGAAAAAGCGGCACATGTGCGCGAGCACCTGGCCGCGTGGGGCGGAAACTCGAGTGGTTTGGGTGTCGCCAATATCGACAATCTTGGCCGGGTCCACCCGGACACCTATTGGTCCGATTACACAGTCGGCAACGTAAAGACCAAATCGTTTTCCGAACTCTGGACCAGCGATGATCCGATGCTTGCCATGCTCCGCACCCGCCCACGCCCGCTGAAGGGGCGCTGTGGAGCCTGCGAACTCAAGGACGTGTGCGGCGGCAATACCCGCATCCGCGCCTTGCAATTGACCGGTGATCCATGGGCCGAGGATCCAGCCTGTTACCTGACCAACCAGGAAATCGGTGTGGATACCGCAGGTGAGCGCCTTCAGGTCACACCGTTCCGGGGGAAAAGCCATGATCCGGCGCATCAGTTCTTTTAAGACACTCACGGTCAGCACATTATGGTCCGTACTTCTGGCAGGAACCGCATGGGCGGATGCCCCGTCGGACTACGCTGAACATTGTGCTTCATGCCACGGCGAAAACCGTCTGGGCGGAGTTGGCCCCGCGCTGATCCCGGAAACACTCAAGCGCATGCGGGGTCCGCGGGTAGCTGCCGTGATTGCCGAAGGTCGCACGGCGACACAAATGCCCGCATTCTCGCACGACCTGGATGCTCTGCAGATCGAGGAACTGGCAGGCTGGTTGAAATCGCCGTTGGAATCCGATCCGGAATGGGACGAGGCTGATATTATGGCCAGCCGGACGCTGGACGAGGAATATGTGCCGGTGGATACACCCGTCTGGAACAGCGACCCGATGAACATCACGCTGGTCGTCGAGACCGGGGATCACCATGTCAGCGTTCTGGACGGGGATACGTTCGAAGTGCTGGACCGGTTCGAAACTCCTTTCGCCGTTCATGGCGGACCGAAATTCAGCCCGGATGGGCGTTACGTCTTTATCATGTCCCGCGACGGGTGGGTTCAGAAGTACGACATTTGGGCACTGAAACAGGTGGGCCGTGTACGTGCCGGCCTGAACAGCCGCAATATCGCCATGTCCGGCGATGGCAAATGGGTGGCTGTGGCGAACTACCTGCCCAACAGCTTGACAGTGTTGTCCACTGAAGACCTTTCAGTCGCAAAGGTCATCGAGGTCAAAAGCAAGAAGGGCCTGCCCAGCCGCGTTTCCGCTGTCTACCAGGCCCCTCCGCGGGAAAGCTTTGTTCTTGCGCTGAAGGATGTGCCCGAGATTTGGGAAGTGTTCTACGGCGCCAATCCCCCGCAATCCGGGCTTGGTCATGACTTCCGCATCGAAGGCCAGTTCAAGAACCCCGACCCCTTCCCGGTGCGCAAGATCACTACGCCTGACTACCTTGACGATTTCTTCTTCGACCAGAGTTATGAATATGTCATGGGAGCGTCCCGCGATGGCAAGGGCGGACAAGTGATTGATCTGGTGATCGGGCACAAGGTGGCCGATCTGGATTTGCCCGGAATGCCGCATCTGGGCTCGGGGATCACATGGAAACACGGCGATACGACCGTGATGGCCACGCCGCACCTGACAGACGGCGCCGTGTCGGTGATCGACATGGAAAGCTGGGAAACCGTCAAACGGATCAAGACCGAGGGCCCCGGGTTCTTCATGCGCAGCCATGAGAATTCGCCTTATGTCTGGGCCGACGTTTTCTTTGGCCCCAACAAGGACGCAATGCATGTCATCGACAAGCAAAGCCTTGAAATCGTAAAGACCCTGCGCCCCGCTCCCGGAAAAACCGTGGCCCATGTCGAGTTTACCAGGGATGGCAGCCACGCACTGGTTTCGATCTGGGAAGATGACGGCGCCGTAATCGTCTATGACGCGCAGACGTTGGAAGAGGTCCGCCGCCTGCCGATGCTCAAACCTTCGGGAAAATACAATGTCTGGAACAAGATCACCTTCTCGGAAGGAACCAGCCACTGAGGGGAAGTGGCCGGTTTGGAAACTAGCCATTCTGCTGTATCCGGCCACGGCGTTAACCGTGGCCATCAACCTGTTTTTGCTCGGCCTTATCCTGCACAGCGTAGGGTTCGGTGCAATCGAACCGGTTCCGGCAATCCTCTGGTCGATTCCGCTGGGCATTCCTGCGGCATGGTTGGCCGGTCGGTGGGTGCGCGGATTGATGGACGAGGCCGACGGGTAGGCGCAATTTGTAAGGCACCTGACCTAAGTCAAGTCTCCGCCTGAGAGAATCCCCTACGGTTCAGAAAAGAACGCCGAGCTGGATTCTCAATGCCTACCTTCCGCCCCCCGCATAGCCTGTTTGATCGCGTGTCCCGCGCGGTGTGCGGTTTGGTGGGTATTTTCCTTTTGCTTTTGCAGATGCTTGGCCCGGTGCTGGCGAGTCCCGGGGACAGCATGTGGATCGAGATCTGCTCGGAGGCAGGGGCGGTCTGGGTTGAAGTGGACCTTGAGGAAGGCACTGATGACCCGACCGCACCTTGCCCGAAATGCGCCGATTGCGCGCTGTGCGCGGTGACAACGGCAGCGCCGCTGCCTGACCTGCCATCGCTGACGCAATCGGGAAATGTACGGATCGTACCCGCTGCAATCGGGGATCTGTGCATTTTGTACAACTCAAGGCGACTGTGGCCCGAAACCCGAGGGCCCCCGTTTGCGACCCAAGAAGAATCTGAACGCGCCCTGCGCGCGTCCGTGGCGTCCACCCTAGCAATCGGAGGTGCGCCGTGGTCGTAAGACGCGCAATCCATTTCCTGCTGGCTTTCACCCTGTCCTGCCTGATGGCGATCAGCGCCCATGCCGACAGCCTGGCCAGTTTCCTGCCCGATATCGATCCTGCCGATCTGGCCCCCGGTGCCGATGCCTTTGGCCCGGTACGCGATGACGTCAAGGTCGCCCCCGTCCTGAAGGGCGGCGAGACCGTTGCCTGGGCATTCCTGACCTCGGACTTTGTTGGCACGACGGGTTATTCCGGCAAGCCGATCCACGTCGTTGCCGCCATCGATAACGATGCTGTGTTGACCGGAGTGCAATTGGTCAAGCACTCGGAACCCATCGTGCTGATCGGCATCCCCAATTCCCGCATGGTTGAATTGACCGAAGGCTATGCAGGCCTTGACCTGAAGGTTGAAGCTGAAACCGGGGGTGAGGGGCACGACCTCGACATCATCTCGGGCGCGACCGTCACGATCATGGTGATCGACGACAGCCTTGTGCGTGGCGGCATCAAGGTGGCACGTGCGTTGGGTCTGGGCGGCTTGTCGCCGTTGCAGGCCGATGGGCCAAAGCGCGAAGTCGATATGGCGCAGAATGCGGTCCATGACTGGTCGACCCTGTCGGGTGACGGCTCGATCCGGCGGTTGACGCTGGATGTCGGGCAGGTCAATGCCGCCTTCGAGGCCACCGGCGACCAGCGCGCGATCAAACGCCCCGAGCCGGGCGAACCGGATGACACCTTCATCGACATGCATATGGCGCTTGTCTCGGTTCCGTCGATCGGCAAATCACTGCTAGGCGACGCCGAATACCAGAACCTTGTGAACTGGTTGGACGAGGGCGAACAGGCCATTCTGGTGCTAGGTCGCGGTACTTACAGCTTCAAGGGGTCGGGCTATGTGCGCGGCGGGATTTTCGATCGAATTCAGTTGATCCAGGGCGACAACTCGGTCCGGTTCTTCGACAAACAGCAAGTACGCCTTGGCAAGGTTGCAGCCCCTGATGCACCCAGTTTCACTGAGCTGGATATCTTCAAGATTCCCGCCGATGCCGAGTTCGACCCGACAGAGCCGTTCCGCCTGCAACTGCTGGTACAGCGTGCCGTGGGTGCAGTTGAGAAAACCTTTCTGACATTCGATCTGGGCTACAAACTGCCTGACCATTACCTGCTGCCCGTTGCAGCCCCAACGGTTGTAGAGGATGCAACCGGCGAAGCCGCCGCCAAAGCTGCCCTGTGGCAGCGCATCTGGAAGGATCGCACTGTCGAAATTGGCGTTCTTGGCGTCATGCTTCTGGTGCTGACTGCGACGTTCTTCTTCCAATTCCACGCGACGATGAATGCACGGGTCTTCTACTGGTTCCGCATCGGTTATCTGACCATGACTCTGTTCTTCATCGGCTGGTACGCCAACGCGCAGCTGAGCGTGGTGAACCTGATGGCGCTGGCGGGCAGCTTGCGCACCGGGTTCTCCTGGGATGCGTTCCTGCTGGACCCGCTGGTCTTTATCCAGTGGTTCGCGGTCGCTGCCGCGCTGCTGTTCTGGGGGCGTGGCGCCTATTGCGGCTGGTTGTGCCCGTTTGGTGCGTTGCAGGAGCTGACCAACAAGATCGCCCGCGCGCTGAAAGTACCGCAATGGACTCTGCCCTGGGGACTGAACGAGCGCCTGTGGCCTGCAAAATACATGATCTTCCTCGGTCTCTTCGGCCTCAGCTTTGTCTCGATCCCGTTGGCCGAGAAATACGCCGAGGTCGAGCCGTTCAAAACGGCGATCATTCTGAAATTCATGCGCGACTGGCCTTTCGTGGTCTTTGCGCTGGCCCTGCTGGGAATCGGGCTGTTCATCGAACGGTTCTATTGCCGCTATCTCTGCCCGCTGGGCGGAGCACTGGCGATCCCTGCCCGTATCCGCATGTTCGACTGGCTGCGCCGCTACAAGGATTGTGGCACGCCCTGTCAAACCTGCGCCAATGAATGCCCCGTTCAGGCGATCCATCCCACCGGTGAGATCAATCCGAACGAGTGCGTCACCTGCCTGCATTGTCAGGTGCTCTACCAGTCCGAGGACAAATGTCCCGTCGTTATCCGCCAACTGAAACGGCGGGCCAAGACAGGGTCGGTCCAACCAAAAGCCCCCCTCGGACAACCACCGGCGAACCATCCGAACGCCAAACCGCAATCCGTTTCCTAAAAGGAGGAACGAACATGTCGGAACATGACAACAAACTAACCGTCACACGCCGCGGGATGCTGGGTGCAACTGCAACCGGCGCCGTGCTGGCCGGGACTGGTCTGGGCTCGACCCTGATGACCGCAAAACAGGCGAGCGCTGCGGCCAATGCCAATCTCGAACCCGGCGAGCTGGACGAGTATTACGGTTTCTGGTCTTCGGGTCAGACCGGTGAGTTGCGCATCCTGGGCTTCCCGTCCATGCGCGAACTGATGCGGGTGCCGGTGTTCAACCGCTGCTCGGCCACGGGCTGGGGTCAGACCAACGAGTCACTGAAAATCATGACCGAAGGGTTGCTGCCTGAAACCAAGGAGTTTCTCGCCAAGCGTGGCATGAAAACTTATGACAACGGCGACCTTCACCACCCGCATATGTCGTTCACCGACGGCACCTATGACGGCCGTTACCTGTTCATGAACGACAAGGCCAACACCCGCGTCGCCCGTGTGCGCTGTGACGTGATGAAATGCGACAAGATCACCGAGATCCCGAACGCCAAGGCGATCCACGGTCTGCGTCCGCAGAAATTCCCGCGCACCGGCTATGTCTTTGCCAATGGTGAAGATGAAACGCCGCTGGTCAACGATGGCAGCGTGCTGGACGATCCGTCGCAATACGTGAACATCTTTACCGCGTTGGACGGCGACACCATGGAAGTCGCCTGGCAGGTGATCGTATCCGGCAACCTCGACAACACCGACTGCGACTATCAGGGTAAATACGCCTATTCGACCTCGTACAACTCAGAAATGGGCATGAACCTGGCCGAGATGACCGAGAACGAATTGGACCACGTCGTTGTCTTCAACCTTGCGGAAATCGAAAAAGGCATCGAAGCCGGCGATTATCAGGAGCTGAAGGGCGTCAAGGTTTTGGACGGACGTAAGGGTCAGAACAAGAAATACACCCGCTACATCCCGATTCCGAATTCGCCACATGGCATCAACACCGCGCCAGACGGCAAGCACGTCTGCATCAACGGTAAACTGTCGCCGACCGTGTCGATCATGGACGTCGCCAAGCTGGACGCGCTGTTCGAAAGCGATGCCGACCCGCGGTCCTGCATCGTTGGTGAACCGCAGTTGGGTCTTGGCCCACTTCACACCGCCTATGATGGTCAGGGCAACGCCTTCACCACGCTGTTCCTGGACAGCCAGATCGTGAAGTGGAACATCGACAAGGCCATCCGCGCCTACAATGGCGAGGACGTGGACCCAATCATCTCGAAGGTCGACGTGCATTATCAGCCGGGTCACAACTCCACCTCGATGGGTGAAACCAAGGATGCCGACGGCAAGTGGCTGATTTCGATGAACAAGTTCTCGAAAGACCGCTTCCTGAACGTTGGTCCTCTTAAGCCCGAGAACGAACAGCTGATCGACATTTCGTCGGATGAGATGAAAGTGGTGCATGACGGCCCGACCTTTGCCGAACCGCACGATTCGATCATTGTACGCAGCGACATCGTAAACCCGGTCAACGTCTGGGATCGCAACGACGCCACGTGGGAAGACGCCCGCAAACAGGCCGAGGCCGATGGCATCGATCTGGAAGAAGGCGCTGAAGAACCGATCCGGGACGGCAACAAGGTGCGGGTCTACATGACCTCGCAGGCGCCGACTTTCAGTCTCGAGAAGTTCACCGTCAAACAAGGTGACGAGGTGACGGTTTACATCACCAACCTCGATGACGTGGACGACGTGACCCACGGCTTCTGCCTGGGCAACTACGGTATCGCTATGGAAGTGGCGCCGCTGGCCACCGCCTCGGTCACCTTCACTGCCGACCGTCCGGGCGTGCACTGGTTCTACTGCCAGTGGTTCTGCCATGCGCTGCACATGGAAATGCGCGGTCGGATGCTGGTCGAACCGCAAGGAGCCTGACCCATGCGCTGGTCCCTGTTCATACCGCTCCTGCTCGGCTCGCCCCTTTGGGCGGCGGATTGGGATGTGCCCAACCGGGCGGGGGCCATCAATGAAATACTGGCGCAGGCGGCGGATGGAGACACCCTCCGCCTGAGCCCCGGTGTCTATGCCGAGCATCTCGTCCTGGACCGGCCCGTCATCATCGACGGGCAGGGCCAGGCCACCATTGACGGGCAAGGCACCGGCAGCGTCATCACCGTGACCGGCCCGGGCGTGACCGTGCGCGGTCTGACTGTGATCGGCTCGGGCTCAAGCCATGACGGGATCGACAGCGGAATCCAACTGACCAAGACGGCCCGCGCGCCGCTGGTCGAGAATAATGTTCTGCTGGGCAATCTTTATGGCGTCGACATTCATGGTGCCAAAGACAGTATCGTGCGTGGCAACCGGATCGAAGGACGTTTGGACCAGCGGATGAACGACCGCGGCAATGGCGTCTATGTCTGGAATGCGCCGGGCGCGGTGGTCGAGGGCAATGACATCCGCTATGGGCGCGACGGAATCTTCGTGAACTCGTCCAAGAAGAACACCTTTACAGGCAACCTGTTCCGCGACCTCCGGTTCGCAGTGCACTACATGTATGCCGACAATTCAGTGGTCAGCGACAATGTCTCGATCGGTAACGATCTGGGCTATGCGGTCATGTTCACGACAAATGTGAAGGTCGCAGACAACGTTTCGATCGGTGACCGTGAACACGGCGTGATGCTGAACTACGCCAACAAGAGTGAGATCACCGGAAACGTGGTGATCGGTGCCAAGGAAAAGTGCACTTTCCTTTACAACTCCAACAAGAACGAGTTCACCGACAACTGGTTCCAGGGATGCGGCATCGGAATCCATTTCACCGCCGGCAGCGAACGCAACCGGATCGTCGGCAACGCCTTTGTCGGCAACCGGACACAGGTAAAATACGTCTCGACCAAATGGGTCGAGTGGTCGGAAGACGGCCGCGGCAATTACTGGTCCGATTTTGCCGCCTATGATGTGGATGGCAACGGCATCGCCGATGCCCCCTATCGCCCAAATGACTCGATGGACCATGTGCTGTGGACCCAACCCGCAGCCAAACTGCTGCTCGGCTCTCCTGCCGTGCAGCTGGTGCGCTGGTCGCAATCCGCTTTTCCGGCACTGTTGCCCGGTGGCGTGATGGACAGCAATCCATTGATGCAACCCCCTGAACCCCCAGCTATGAAAAAGGTGCCTCATGACGGATAAGGCCCTGACTATTGACCATGTCAGCAAGGACCGAGGGCAAACCCGCGTTCTTGACGATATCACCCTGTCTCTTGCCCCCGGCCAGCGCGTTGCGCTGCTGGGCCATAACGGCGCAGGCAAGTCGACCCTGATCAAATCCATCCTTGGCCTGACGCCGATCCATCGCGGAGCCATTCGGATCGGGAACGCCACCCCCGGTAGCGCTCAGGCACGGCGCGAGACGGCTTATCTGCCCGAAGCGGTGTCGTTTCATCCCGCATTGACCGGGCGCGAGCAATTGACCCTTTTCGCAAAACTGTCCGGGACCAAGGCCGATGTGCCCAGCTTACTGGATCGTGTCGGCCTGAGCGACGCTTTGGACCGTCGGATCGGAACCTATTCCAAAGGAATGCGGCAACGTCTGGGTCTGGCGCAGGTGCTGTTGGGCCAACCGAAAGTGGCTTTGCTGGATGAGCCGACAAGCGGGCTGGACCCGATTTCACGGCAAGATCTTTATGCCATCATCGACGAGTTGGCCGCCCAAGGCACCGCCGTCCTGATTGCCAGCCACGCACTGACCGAGGTCGAGGCCCGCACCGACCGTATCGCCATCATGCGAAAGGGTCGGATGGTGGCCGATGACACGCTGAACAATCTGTCGGCGCTGGCCGGTCTTCCGATCCGTCTGAAAGTGCGTGCTAGCGCCAACGCCGATGCCTTGGCTGCTGAACTGGGTGGCAACCGGATCAACGGTGCGTTGGTGGAACTGCTCTGCACCCCCGCTGACAAGATGGAGGCTCTGCGCCGCATCGCCGGAATGGGCGACGCGGTAGCGGATGTGGAAATGACCCCGCCCAAGCTTGAAGATCTCTATCGTCACTACGCGCAGGAGGGACTGCAATGACCCGCTTTCTCGCCATCACCCGCACCGAAATGCTGATCCTGCGCCGCAACCTCTGGTTGCTGGTCGCTACGCTTATCATGGTGCTGTTCGCATTGGCGTTGACCTTTGCGGGCAGCGCGCCAACTGGCACGCTGGGCGTTGACATGCTGACCGTTTCGGTTGCGTCGATGACCACGCTGTCGGTCTACCTCGCGCCCCTTCTGGCGTTGATGATCTCGTTCGACGCCATCGCCGGAGACGTGGACCGGGGCAGCCTGTCTCTGTTGTTGTCCTATCCGGCAGGGCGCGGAGAAATCCTGTTGGGCAAGTTCACCGCACATCTGTCTGCGCTGGCGTTCGCCATGACGGTTGGTTTCGGGATCGCTGGCGCAGTGGCTGCCTTCTTTGGCGGTGCCGGGCCGGAAAGCCTTATGGCTTTGGTCCGTCTAATTCTCACGTCCATCCTTCTGGGCGCCGTGTTTCTGGCGCTGGGATACCTGCTGTCTTCCATGGCTAAGGGGGCTACGGCGGCGGCGGGTCTGTCGGCCGGGCTCTGGCTGGTTTTTGTTGTCCTCTATGATCTGGGCCTGTTGGGGGCTGTCGTCATGGACAAGGGCGGCACCTTTACCCAATCCGTCTTTCCATGGGTGATGGTGGCCAACCCGGCCGACGCATTCCGTCTGTGGAACATCGCTGCGACCGAAGGAGTCGCGATGGCTTCGGGCATGACCGGGGCCGCGCAGGCCCTGCCTGTGTGGGCCGCGCCGGCATCTTTGTTGATCTGGCCAGTGATTGGCTTTGCCCTCGCGCGACTGGCATTCCGGAGGGTCGAGCCATGAAACCCCTCGTCCTGATTGCGTTGATCGCGCTGGCGGCCTGCAAGGAAGAACTGGCCGAAGCCCCCGACCCGGTCGACCTGACCCCTGATGCGCTGAGTTATTTCTGCCAGATGAACATAGCCGAACATGGCGGCCCCAAGGGGCAGATCCATCTGAAGGGATACCCCGCACCGCTGTTCTTTGCGCAGGTGCGAGACATGGTGGCATATCTCAAAAGCCCTGAACGAGATGCTGACATCACAGCCGTCTATGTCAGCAACATGGGCATTGCGCCAAGCTGGCGACAGCCGGGTATCTCGAACTGGATCGCCGCGGATGGCGCGACCTTTGTTGTTGGCGCCAATGTGGCGGGCGGCATGGGTGCGCGTGAAGTGGTGCCATTTGCCGATCCTGCTGATGCAAAGGCATTCATTGAAATTTACGGCGGGACCGCACTGGGCCTGCCGGACATCCCGGATACCGAAGTGCTTGGCCCCGTCGATCTGGAACTGCCGTTGGAGACCCCCGTATGACCGCCCTGTCGCGCCGCCGATTTCTGATCATTTCAGCCGCTTGTGCTGCGGCCACACCGGCCACGGCCTCTGACGCGCGTTGGCACGGCACCGCGCTGGGTGCCGCTGCAAGTCTGCGTTTGGTCGGGATGACGGATGTTGAAGCTGCACCCATCATAGCGGCCGTTGAGACCGAGATTGCCCGGCTGGAAGATATCTTCAGCCTGAATCGCCCGCAATCGCAGCTCAGCCGGTTGAACCACGATGGTGTTCTGACGGCGCCTGCTCCTGAATTGTTGAACGTGCTGAGTCTCAGCACAGCGCTGCATCAGGCATCGGGTGGCGCATTTGATCCGAGCATTCAACCCGTGTGGAGGGCATTGGCTGCGGGCGCGCGCGCTGACGATCTGGTTGATGTTCAGCGGGCAATAGGCTGGGAAAAGGTAATTTTCGATGCCTCGACCATTCGCCTGCCCATGCCCGGAAGATCCGCGCTGACGCTGAACGGTATTGCGCAGGGCGCGATCACTGATCGGATCGCCGCACTGCTGCGTGGCTTTGGTCTGAGTGATGTTCTGGTGGATATGGGGGAAATTGCTGCTCTGGGCGCGCGTGGCGACGGTGCGTCCTGGAAAGTTGGGCTGGCAACACCGGATCACACGGTTCTGAAGCGGATCGCGCTGCGCGACCGTGCCGTGGCGACATCGTCTTCGCTGGCCACTCAACTGAGCCCCGGTCTTGGGCACATCATCACCCCGGACGGGCCAGCAAACCGTGAAAGAACGGTTTCGGTTTCTGCCCCGGAAGCGGCAATTGCGGATGGGCTGTCCACTGCACTTTGCGCGGCATCAGCCGACAAAGCGAGTGAGATCGTAGTACGTTTCCCCGACGCCCGTATCGAACTGAACGTATGACGAAGGATTACGTTTCTCAGGCAGATCAAGAAAAATTCGCGAAAAGTATGATATAGGTCAATTCGTACGCTGCTTCAGGCAGCTAGGAAGTAAAGACGCGAACCTATCTATCCAAATACGAGTCGCCAGCTATGAGCCAGATGACGAGCAGACGCGCTTTTCTAAGCGCGCGTGTCCTGCGGGAGGACCGCGATGCGATCCGTCCGCCGGGGGCAGTCGCAACTGGCTTCGGAGATTTGTGCACGCGTTGCGAAGATTGCGCCGGGGCTTGTCCCGAAGACATCATCAGTTTCGACGACAGCGGCTTTCCCGTTCTGGACCTTTCCGCAGGCGGTTGCACCATGTGTGGTGACTGCGCTGACATTTGCCCGACCCCTGCGTTGCTGCCCGAGCGTGTTTCCGAATGGCCATGGCGCGCACGGATCGACGCCGCAAGCTGCCTGTCGATGAACGGGGTGAGTTGCCGCTTATGTCAGGACAATTGCGAACAGGATGCCATCCGCTTTCGCCTGCAACTGGGCGGACGCGCTGAACCGGCGCTTGAAACTGAAACCTGCATCGGTTGCGGCAGTTGTTCCGCCGCCTGTCCCGCCGGGGCCATCGCGATGCATCGCCCCGCCCCTCAACACCCGGAGGTGACCCAATGAATATCTGTGGCTGTCTAGTCCACATCGCCCCCGATTACACCGACGCCGCTCGCGCGGCGATGACCGGAACCCAAGGCGTCGAGCTTCATGCCGAAGCCGAGGATGGCCGGTTTGTTGTTGTTGTCGAGGATACGGCCGACCGGCTGGCCTCGGACACCATCATGGATCTGCACCAGATCCCCGGCGTGATCTCACTGTCACTGACTTATCACCATTTCGAAGATCTCGCGGAGACGGCTCCGCGTCCTGATGCTCCAAGCCAACCGTCCAGCAGGAGGCCCATGCAATGACCATCTCTGAATCCCGTCGTACATTCCTGAAAGCGACCGCAGCGGCAGCCACTGCCTCGGCTGCGGGCATTCCCATGGCCGCAGGTCAGGCCAACGCCCAGGTCGGCGCGCCCGATATTCGCTGGGACAAGGCTGCCTGCCGGTTCTGCGGCACAGGCTGTTCCGTTCTGGTGGGCACTAAAGACGGTCGTGTGGTGGCCACGCAAGGTGACCCAGACGCACCAGTGAACCGGGGACTGAACTGTATCAAGGGCTATTTCCTGTCCAAGATCATGTATGGCAAAGACCGCCTGACCACGCCGCTTTTGCGCAAGACCAACGGCGCCTATGATAAGAATGGCGAGTTCGAGCCGGTCAGCTGGGATGAAGCTTTTGATGTGATGGCCGCCAAATGGAAAGAGGCCCTTGCCAAGAAAGGCCCGACCAGCGTGGGGATGTTTGGTTCGGGTCAGTGGACGGTCTGGGAAGGCTATGCCGCTGCCAAGATGATGAAGGCCGGGTTCCGGTCGAACAACATTGATCCAAATGCGCGTCATTGCATGGCTTCGGCTGTGGTTGGTTTCATGCGCACCTTCGGCATCGATGAACCGATGGGGTGCTATGACGACTTCGAGCACGCCGATACGTTTGTGCTGTGGGGCTCGAACATGGCCGAGATGCACCCGATCCTGTGGTCGCGCCTGACCGACACCCGCCTGACCAAGTCGGGTTGCGAAGTGCATGTGCTGTCGACTTTCGAGCACCGCTCGTTCGAGCTTGCCGACAATGGCATGGTGTTCAAACCGCAAACTGATCTGGCGATCCTGAACTATATCGCCAATTACATCATCCAGAATGGTGCAGTGAACGAAGAGTTCGTCAAGAACCATGTCAACATCACCAAAACAGCAACCGATATCGGCTATGGTCTGCGCGACAACAACCCATTGCAGCAAGAAGCCGAAAACCCGAACTCGGGCAAGATGGAACCAATAAGCTTCGAAGAATATGCCGAGGCCGTTTCGGAATACACGCTGGAATACACTTCGGAACTGTCCGGTGTCCCGGCTGAAAAACTGGAGCGTCTTGCCAAACAATATGCCGACCCGGACCGCAAGGTCATGAGTCTGTGGACTATGGGTTTCAACCAGCACACCCGTGGGTCCTGGGTAAACTCTCTAATGTACAACGTGCACCTGCTGGTGGGCAAGATTTCGGAACCTGGCAACTCGCCCTTCTCGCTGACCGGTCAGCCGTCGGCCTGCGGCACAGCGCGAGAGGTCGGTACTTTTGCTCACCGTCTGCCCGCCGACATGGTCGTCATGAATGACAAGCACCGCGAGATCTGCGAAACCTCCTGGAATGTGCCTGCGGGCACCATTCCGCCCAAGCCCGGCTTTCACGCCGTGCTGCAACACCGCAAGCTGAAGGATGGCGATCTGAACGCCTATTGGGTTCAGTGCACCAACAACATGCAGGCTGCGCCGAACATCAACGAGGAAGGCTATCCCGGCTATCGCAACCCGGAAAACTTCATCACTGTTTCAGACCCCTACCCGACGGTCACTGCGGTTTCCGCTGACCTGATCCTGCCCACCGCCATGTGGGTCGAGAAGGAAGGCGCCTATGGCAACGCCGAGCGCCGCACCCAGTTCTGGCGACAACAGGTCAAGGCCCCGGGCGAGGCCAAATCGGACCTGTGGCAGGTGATGGAGTTCTCGAAGCGCTTCACCGTCGAAGAGGTCTGGGGCGAAGAATTGCTGGCCACCATGCCGGAACACCGTGGCAAGACCATGTATGACGTCCTGTTTGCCAATGGCAGCGTCGACAAGTTCCCGCTGTCGGAGACCGCCGAGGGCTTTGATAACGATGAATCCGAACATTTCGGCTTTTACGTTCAGAAGGGTCTGTTCGAGGAATATGCCGACTTCGGACGCGGGCACGCGCACGATCTGGCACCGTTTGAAACCTATCACCAAGCCCGTGGTCTGCGCTGGCCGGTCGTCGACGGCAAGGAAACGCTTTACCGCTTCCGCGAAGGCTATGACCCATATGTATCGGCGGGCACCGGTGTGGAGTTCTATGGCCACAAAGACGGCAAGGCCAAGATCATTTTTGCGCCGTATGAACCTGCTCCGGAAGAGCCCGACGCGGAATTTGATCTGTGGTTGTGCACCGGTCGCGTGCTGGAGCATTGGCACTCGGGCTCGATGACACGCCGGGTTCCTGAGCTGCACCGCGCTTATCCATCCGCTGTCGTCTACATGCATCCGCAGGACGCCAAGGATCGCGGATTGCGCCGGGGCCAGGAGATTGTTCTGTCAACCCGTCGCGGCGAGGTCACCAGCCGGGTTGAAACCCGGGGTCGGAACAAGGTGCCACGCGGTCTGGTCTTCATGCCCTGGTTCGACGAAAGCCAGTTGACCAACAAGCTGACGCTGGACGCGACCTGCCCACTGTCGAAAGAGACCGATTTCAAGAAGTGCGCCTGTAAAGTCGAGCGCGCGTAACCAGAAAGGATCGTACGGGTCGTTCCCATGTCTCTTGTCGATAAACCCCTTTCGCCGCAGCGGCGCCGGTTCCTTCAGGACTCGGCGCGGGCGGCGGGCGGCTGCGTGGTCGCAGGATCGCTGCTGGCCTATCTGGCCCGCGACGCCCGCGCCCTGCCTGCCGATGCCTTGCGCCCACCCGGCGCATTGCCGGAGAAGGAGTTCCTGTCGGCCTGCATCCGTTGCGGTTTATGCGTGCGGGACTGCCCATACGACACCCTGAAACTGGCCGAACTTGGCTCGGATGCGGTGGCAACGGGAACACCATTCTTCACCGCCCGGGATGTTCCCTGTGAAATGTGCGACGACATTCCGTGTGTCGCCGCATGTCCGACCGGGGCACTGGACCCCGGGCTGGACAATATCGACGACGCCGAGATGGGGGTTGCCGTACTGGTCGATCAGGAAAACTGCCTGAATTTCCTCGGTCTGCGTTGCGACGTCTGTTATCGCGTCTGCCCCGTTATTGACGAGGCGATCACTTTGGAGACGGCGCATAATACCCGGTCGGGCCATCATGCGTTATTCATTCCCACCGTCCATGCCGACCACTGTACAGGTTGCGGCATGTGCGAAAAAAGCTGTGTTCTGCCCGAGGCCGCCATCAAGGTTCTGCCTGCCCGGCTGGCGCGCGGCAGTTCGGCAGAGCATTACCGAAAGGGGTGGGAGGAAAAAGCCGCCAAAGGTGCACCAGTGGTCGAGGGGATCATCGATCTGCCCGACCGTTTGCCCGGACCGGGAACCGACAATCTTGCCGCGCCCGGCGGATTTGCGCCGGAATATGATCTGCATGGGGTGGGACAATGAGTGCTCGCACAAATATGCCCGTAGGTCAGGAGGCCGTTGAAGGCAAAGGGTGGATCGGGGCGCATCGTTTTTTGCTGATGCGTCGTGCAAGTCAGCTGTTCTTTCTGGTTCTGTTTCTGCTGGGCCCATGGTTCGGCATCTGGATCGTGGAGGGCACTTTGGCGGGGTCACTGACGCTTGGCGTGTTGCCGTTGACCGATCCGTTCATCTTGTTGCAAAGCTTCGTCGCAGGCCATTGGCCCGCGATGACTGCGCTGATCGGTGGGCTGATCGTTCTGGTGATCTATGCCCTGATCGGTGGGCGTGCCTATTGTTCCTGGGTCTGCCCCATAAACCCGGTGACGGACGCGGCCAACTGGGTGCACCGCAAACTGGACCTGCCGAAAGGCTGGCAACCCAAGCGCGGCACTCGGTTGTGGATTCTGGCAACCGTCCTGCTGGTCTCGGGCCTGAACGGCGTGATCGCGTGGGAGTTGGTCAACCCGATCATCATGCTGCATCGCGGGCTGGTATTCGGCATGGGCTTTGTCTGGGCCATGATCGCGGCCATCTTCGTCTTTGACGTTTTCGTCTCACGCCATGGCTGGTGCGGCCATCTATGCCCCGTGGGCGCGTTCTACGGGCTGATCGGGTCGAAAAACCTGCTGCGGGTCAGTGCAGCCAATCGCACGGCCTGCGACGACTGTATGGATTGCTATGCGGTCTGTCCTGAAAATCAGGTGATCTCGCCCGCGCTGAAAGGCAAGCCGGGAAGCTCGCCCCTGATCCTGTCATCCGACTGCACAAACTGCGGACGCTGCATCGATGTCTGCGCAGTCGACGTCTTTAACTTTACTCACCGGTTCGACGACCATGTCGTTCAACCTTCCGATCCAGTTGCCGCGCCTGAGCCGCGCGCTGCCAGACCTATCTAGGGGAGTGCCAAGATGAAAAGAACAATCGTTACAGGCGGAATTGCCCTTCTACCCGTATTGTTGCTGAGCGGATGGGCCCTTGCGCAATCCGCACAGGTAGAATCCCTGCGCGGGGCCGAGATTGACGAACCGGTGCCACTGGATCAGATCCACCGCAACGTCGAAGGGCGGCAGCAGCGCAATTATCGCCAGCAGCCGCCGTTGATCCCGCATTCGGTCGAACAATACCAGATCGACATTCGCACCAACCAATGTCTGTCCTGTCATGACTGGACCAAGGCGGGCGAGCGCAACGCACCGACCCTGTCGATGACCCACTATCTAGATCGCGATGGCAACGAGCTGGATCAGATTGCCGGAACCCGGTACTTCTGCAATCAGTGCCACGTTCCACAGGCAGACGCACCGCCACTGGTCGACAACGTGTTCCAGCCCTCCGCCAGCAACTGATCCAACGCAAGACTGAAAGGAGCACCGACATGGCAGACTCCCCTGAAAAACGCGGCTTGCTTGGTCGCCTCTGGAACGCGATCTGGACACCGGCAGTGATGTTCAGCTCGGGCTTTCTGATCCTTGCCGGCTTTCTGGTCGGTATTCTGTTCTGGGGTGGATTTCACTGGACGCTGGAACTGACCAACACCGAAGAGTTCTGTGTGTCCTGCCACACGATGGAAACGAACCTGGGCGAGTACCGGGAGACGATCCACTACAACAACCACTCCGGTGTACGTGCGATCTGCTCGGATTGCCATGTTCCGGATGAGTGGAGCCACAAGATCAAAGCCAAGATCATGGCCGTGAAAGACGTCTATCATGAACTGGCGGGCACGATCAGCACACCCGAAAAATATGAGGAACACCGTCTGGCGATGGCGTCGGCCGTGTGGAAAAAGATGAAAGCGTCTGACAGCCGCGAGTGCCGCAACTGTCACAACTTTGACTACATGGACTTCACCATTCAGGAAACACGCGCCGCGTCGGAACACCAACGCGCCATAGACAGCGGTATGACCTGTATCGATTGCCACCAGGGCATCGCGCACAACCTGCCACCCAACTACCTGGAAACATACGAGAAGGTGACTGCTGCACTGGACGGTGAAGTTGTGCAGGAGCACGCGACTGCCGCGGGTGACGACATCCGCGATTTCCTGAACAACAGCTCAAATTGATGTGGGGGCAGAGATGTTAGAGTTACTTGGAACCATTGGCAGCAACATCCTTGGTTTGCCCGGCATACTCGGTCTGGCCCTCGGCATGATGACCCGCAAGTTGTGGCTGGGCGCGACATTGGGCGGTGCAGTTGGCATACTTGAAACGCTGGTTTTTGCAGGCTTCCAGTTTGCGCATGTAGAGCCACTGGAACTGATCATCTCGATTGTGGTCGGCATCTGTGCAGGAAGCCTGGGCACTGCCATTCGCATCAAAGGCGCAACGGCCTGAAACTCAGCCGGTTTCACCACTTCGGTGGAACCGGCTTGTCCCGTCGGGCCGGGGCAGAATTGTCACAAAATCAAGGACTGCCTGCTTGTGCTTTCACGCCCGCTATCACCAATTCCGCATCTCCGGGTAAGGAGCGGAAGGATGCGGGCAATTTGCGATCGGTGATAAGCACGTCCTTCTCGGTCAGCCCAGGCAGGCGTAATGCCGGGCTGGTCTGGGCCTCGTTGAATTTTGTAGAATCAACAGCCATGAAGGTCTGGTCAGCGATATCAGACATCGCACGGGCCATGTCAGCCTCGCATTGGTCATAGACCATGAAGCCTTTGCTTGGATGCACCAGCGATGCCGACAATATGGCCGTCCGGGCCGAGAATCCTGCAATGACGTCATATGCGGCGCGGTCAAAGGCGGCCCCGTCGTGGTTGCGCAACTGTGTTCCCGCCATGAAGACCCTGTTGCCCTCTTCCATCGATAACGTGGCCGCGATGAAGGCCGAATTTGTCACCACCGTGAGGTTTTTGCGCGCGCGAAGTGCCAGCGCGATGAAGCCCGAGGTCGAACCCGTGTCGATGGCGATGGCCGAACCGTCCGGTATCCGCCCTGCAACGGCATCGGCTATCGCGACTTTGGCGGCGCGGTTCTTCGTCATGCGGGCCAGAAACGGTGGATCCAGCACATTTTGAGTGCTGACCAATGCACCATGCACCTTGGACAGGCTGCCTTTGGCGACCATCGGCTTCACGATTCGCCTTACGGTCTGGTCCGACACCTGGAGAATGCGCGCCAGTTCCATGACCGAAATTCGCCCATGCAGGTTTACCGTGCTGAGAATCTCTTGCTCGTATTTCGACATAAAGCGCCGCGTTATTTGTTGATTTCATCAGGTTACTTGTAAGGTTGACGCTGTTCAAGCGACTTACTTCAACACTATTCAAACTATTTTGTTGATTTATGTTGTTTTTGGATTTTTGATGAAAGCATATCAATTGAAGTGAGTTGGCGTATGACAACGCATTCGGTCAGACATCTCATCATTGGCGGGGGCATCATCGGATGCTCAATCGCGTATCATCTCGCACGGTCCGGTGAGACAGATGTTGTTCTTCTGGAAAGGGCGTCCCTGACCGAGGGGGCCACCTGGCATGCGGCGGGGCTTGTCGGGCAGTTGAGGTCATCACGCAACACGACGCGGATGCTGAAACGGTCCGTGGCGCTGTATGATCGTCTGGCCGAAGAAACCGGGATGGAGTTCGACTGGAAGAAGGTTGGAAGCCTGCGCCTGGCGGCAACCAAAGAGCGGCTTCTGGAAGCCAAGCGTCTAGCGACAATGGCCCGCAGCTTTGATCTGGAGATGGAGATAATCTCGGCGGCCGAGGCCAAAACGCTGTTTCCCTATATCGACGCGAAGGGATTGGAAGGCGCGGCCTTTATCGCCTCGGACGGTCATGTCGATCCCGCAGGCTTATGTCAGGCAATCGCGTCCGGTGCCCGGATGCACGGTGCCCAGATCCGCCAATCCGTGCAGGTTACCGATTTTGAAATCCGCAACAATCGCATCGCCAAAGTGATGACATCAGAAGGGGACTATGAAGCGGAAACCGTCGTTCTGGCCGCCGGAATGTGGAGCCGCGAGCTGGCCGCGAAACTCGGGGTCGTTGTCCCGGCCTGCGCCGTCGAGCATCAATACATCGTAACGGAACCCCTGCCCGACCCCGATCTTGTAAAACGCCTGCCAACCCTGCGGGATCCCGAGCGGCTGGTGTATTACAAGCCTGACGCGGGCGGACGACTAGTGATCGGCGGGTATGAGGACAACACACTGCCGTTCGGCGACAGGGGCATTCCGGGCGCGTTTGTCCGGCAGTTGTTGCCCGACAACCTGGAGCGGTTTGCGCCCCTTGCCGAACTGGCAGGTCGGGTTACGCCGGTCGTCAACACCGTTGGAATCCGGCAGGTCATCAACGGCCCGATCCCTTATTCCGCAGATGGCGATTTTGTCATGGGATGGGCGCCCGAGCTGGGAAACCTGATGCTGGCGACCGGATTTCTGTACGGCATCGCGGCAGGTGGTGGCGCGGGAGAGATGATCGCGGAGTGGATTGTTGAAGGCCGCCCGAGCCTTGATCTGTGGCCTCTGGACGTTCGCCGGTTCAGTCCGCATCACGCCACACGCGCCTTCATGTATCCCCGCGCGGTCGAACATTACGCGCATCATTACAAGATGCGATATCCGGTACAGGAGGCGGAAACGGCCAGAAACCTGCGCCTGTCGCCACTGCATGAGCGGCTGAAGCAACATGGGGCGGTGTTCGGGTCAAAGAATGGATGGGAGCGGCCGCTCTGGTTCGCTCCTGTCGGTGTAGAGCCTGTGGATCAGTTGGATTTCCTGTCGCCGGGTTGGAAAGCCTATGCCGAGCAGGAACACAAGGCCGCGCGCGACGGTGTAGTTCTGATCGATCAAACCAGTTTCTCAAAGTTCGAACTGATCGGTCCTGGCGCGCTGGAAGCCCTTCAAAACCTCGCCGTTTCAAACATGGACAAGCCGGATGGCACGGTGATCTACACCCAATTGTGCAATGATCGCGGCGGCGTTGAAGCCGATATCACCGTCACCCGATTGGGGCGGGAACACTTTTATATCGTGACCGGGTCCGGATTCGGCGTGCATGACGCGGACTGGATCCGACGTCACCTGCCCCGCGACGGGTGCGCGCAGCTGATCGAAATGACATCGGCACGCGCCGTCATCAACATCTGCGGCCCCAAAGCGCGGGATGTGATGCAGACCGTTGCGGAAGAAGACGTCTCGAACCTTGCGTTTCCCTTTGCAACGGCCCGAGAGATCACTCTGGGAACGGCAAAGGTCCGCGCGATCCGTATAGGCTATGTGGGAGAGCTGGGATGGGAGCTGCATATTCCAACCGAGTTCGCCCTGCATGTCTACGACCTATTGTGGTATGCCGGTCAGAACCATGGCATCCGCGACATCGGCTACCGCACGATCGAGTCCTTGCGGCTGGAAAAAGGCTATCTTTACTGGAGCGCTGACATCACCCCAGACTATTCACCAATCGAAGCAGGCCTTGGCTCGCGGGTACATTTGAAGTCCAAAGAGGACTTCATCGGACGGTCGGCGTTGGAGGCGCAGAAAGTGAACGGTCCTGACCGGCAGCTCTGTACATTCATCACTGAAGAACGGCTGCCGATCACCGGAGGGGAAACCATACTGCAGTCCGGCAAGACAGTCTCGCTGGCATGCAGCGGTGGATATGGGTTTACCGTCGGCAAGACCATCCTCTACGGTTATCTGCCTGCGGGACTGGCTGGTGGGTCAGATTTCGAAGTGGAGGTGTTCGGGGAACGCCACGCCATCCGCCGCGTGGACGGGCCGCTTTATGATCCAGCAAACGGCCGGTTGAAAGCCTGAGGGAATGAACGATGCAGAATGAACCAAAAAATGAGATTATTCAGGTCCTTCGCAACGTGGCGGGGTTCGAAACCCTTGTTGAGGCGGACATTCACACCCAGCGGCTGGGTGGGTTAACCAATCTGGTCTATCGCGTCGAAGGCGGGCCAAGGACGGTGGTTGTGCGTATCCCCGGTGAAGGCACCGAAGCCTATATCGACCGCGCGGTCGAAATCCACAACGCACGGGTGGCAGCAAAGGCCGGGGTCGGCCCCGAAGTTCTGTGGGCAGACGCGTCATCTGGCGTGATGATCAGCGATTGCGTGACCGACATCGTCACAATGACACCCGAGATTTTTGCGACGCGCCCGGGGTCTGCTGCCCGCGCGGGAAAGGCCCTGAAGCAGCTTCATGGCGCCCCTGAGCCGTTCAAGTTTCGGTTTGAGCTGTTTTCGATGATCAGCGAATACATGAAGGTGCTTGCGGACAAAAACGCCACCCTGCCAGAAGGTTACGCGGACGTCGTGGCAGAAGCGGCTCCGATCCGCGCGTTGCTGCGTGACAAACCAGGGACATTGGTCCCCAGTCATTGCGACCCGCTGTGCGAAAACTTTCTGGATGACGGCCAGCGCATGTGGATCGTCGATTATGAGTATTCAGGCATGAACGACGCCCTATGGGATCTGGGTGATCTGTCCGTCGAAGCCGGGTTGAGCGACGAGCAGGAACTCGAGATGTTGACGGCCTATTTCGGAAACCCGCCCAGCGATGCGCAGATCGGGCGTATGGTGATCTACAAAGCCATGTGTGATCTGCTGTGGACGCTGTGGGGATTGATCCAGCACGCGGATGAAAACCCGGCCGAAGATTTCTGGGCCTATGCCACAAGTCGGTTCGAACGGTGCAAGGCCCTGATGCTGGCTCCGTCCTTTGCGGCCCATGCGAGAGCCGTGGCGCAAGAATAGAAGGTTGCCCGCTGGCACATCAAACTTGGAAACCGGTTGTGACTTTGCCTGTCTCCTAGCTTTGGATCGCATCCGCCGACGCTTTAATGCCGGCAAAGGTCGGTCTGAGTTCAATTCAGGGTGACGACGGGACGTGGATTTTTTCTTGCGAAGTGGATTGGTTCCGGGTTCGCAGCTTCCTTATGCACGGCTTCGGAATATCTTCCTGCAAACCATTAAGAAGCCGCTTGGAAAGGCGCATGTCGGGTGGCTGTGTCCTTGACCTGAGCGCGCTGGATGTGATGCGAACCTGATGCAGGGCGTTTTGATGAGCAGACACGAACGCAACGCCATTTGAGTTTTATGACATGCAATCGTGAGTGTCCGATTTGCCGTTGGAACGAGGCAGAAAACGCTGCGAAACGAGGCGGTTCTGCCAGATATTTAATGTCGGCAACAGCGCTTGCGCAAATACGACAACCTTGACGTGACGTCAGGCTTATGACGACAATCTTGATAGTCCGGTCGTTCCGAGCCCTTGCGGGTATGATCAATTGGAAGCTGGAACCCGATGATTTGGCAGGAAAAACACGTGACGGTGTGATAATTCTGACGTATATCGGTCAATCAATGTAACAAGTTAACTGTGCGGCCTACGCCAAACATGGATTCAGCACAAAATCCTCTCTACTTTTGGATTATACATATACATTATGTATTAAGGGGAAAATCAGGGGGATAGATATGGACGGAGTCGCAAGACAATGACGCGAGTCCTTGAGGCATCACCACGCATTTCAAAAGTCCTTTATCTGGCAGATCTGAATGACTATGCCACTCTGTTTCAGAGAGAGGGCGTGGATGACGACATTCTGGACGAGTTGACTGATCCGGAACTGCGTGATCTCGGGTTGACGGTTGGTGAAAGGAAGCGGTTTCGGAAGGCGCAGGCCAGGCTGAAATCACAGGAAGCTTCGACGCGGCCCGAAGTTCAGTCGAATGCCGAGCGCCGGCATCTCACTTTGGTTTTCTGCGATCTTGTGGGGTCGACACGGCTGGCTCAGCGATATGACCCGGAAGACCTGATGCAGATCATGAACCTGTATCTGGATACGGCGATCGGCACCTTGAAACAACACGGCTGCCACCTGGCCTATCGGCAGGGCGACGGCATCATGGTGTATTTCGGATACCCGAAGGCCATGGAAGATGACGCCGAGCGTGCTGTGCGGGCGGTATTGGAAACCATTGAAGCCGTTCAGAATCTTGAAAACGAGTTTGGAGAAAAGCTCGACCTGCGGGCGGGTATTGCGACCGGTATGGTTGTTGTGGGAGTCGTTTCCTCGAAAAGCCTGGGATCTCAGGACTTTCTGGTAGGTGAAACGGCGAATCTTGCGTCCCGTCTTCAGGGGTTGGCCGAACCGGGTGAAGTGATCATTTCTTCCGAGACCTGGCGGCTGACCCAAGGTGCCTTTGAATTCGAACCACGTGGCAGCCATGAGCTGAAAGGCTTTGACAATCAGCGCAACGTGTACCGCGTGGTGTCGGAAATCATTTCCTCCAGCCGGTTCGACGCGCGGGTGGGTCAATCTGCGGTCGATCTTGTGGCCCGGCAGGACGATCTTTCGACTCTGACCCAACTTTGGAGCGAGGCGCAGGAAGGCTCAGGCAGGCTGGCGCTTGTCGGGGGTGCGGCAGGTATCGGCAAATCAAGGCTGATCAAATCGCTGTCTGAAACGATCGGGGTCAAGCCCTTTACGTTGCAGTGCATCCCTCACCTGACCAGTCTTCCCCTGCATCCTATTGTAGGAGAGTTGAGGCGCGTTTCAGGTGATAAATCAAATGACAGCATCAGGTCTTCGATTTCCGACTTCGTGCAAACGGCCTCTCGTCTGAGTGAAGCCGATTTGCCCGTTCTTCTTGATCTGGCGGGTGTGGAGACCGGCGCCCCGACAGAGTCGGACCCGTTGAAGAAAGCGCGCAAGTCACTTGACGTGATGCTGCGCAGTCTGGGCAGCCTGTGCGACAGGCGCGGTACTTTGTTGTTGGTGGTTGAAGACGTTCATTGGGCCGATGCTACCACATTGGACGTCCTGGATGCGCTTGCGTCAGCTTTGAGCAACTTTCCGGTACTGGTGGTTCTGTCCCATCGACCTGAATACGAACCTCCGGAACATTTCGAGAGCCGAGCCGCACGCATTAATCTGTCTCCGCTTGGCAACACCGAAGCATCCGAACTGGTTCGACGCGTGGCTGAGCCATACAGTTTGCCTGTCATCCTGATCAGGCAGATTATCGAGAAGGCGGATGGCGTGCCGCTGTACATCGAAGAAATGACAAAGGCGGTTTTGGACCAGCTTCCCCAGGACGCCCCGATCAATGCCGAGGTTCTGGATGCGCTGAGCGTCCCGGCCACCCTTCAGGACTCGCTGATGTCGCGTCTTGACCGGATGGAAAATGCCAAGCCGGTCGCCCAGCTCGGATCGGTTATCGGACGCAGTTTCACCGCTCAGACGATACACGCGGTCGCGCATGCAGATATGGATGTAGAAAGCGCCCTCATGCAGCTTATGGCGGCTGGCGTCGTGCTGATTACCAGCGATTCAGGGTCGGCCACATACACGTTCAACCACGCGCTGGTTCAGGATACAGCCTATAATTCGTTGCTTCGGGAAGACCGGCAGAAGGTGCATCTGAAAATTGCCCGGGCCTTGCTGGACGGTCACCAAGCATTCGGCAGTCCGGCCCCCGATACCGTCGCGCATCATTGCGATCTTGGCGGATTGAAGGATGAAGCCGTTGCGAATTGGGTCACTGCAGGTGAACTGGCATTGTCCCGGCTGGCGAACCTGCCTGCGATTTCCGCTTTCCGGGCCGCCCTGCGCAACATCGGAACCATGGCGGCCAACGCAGATCGCGATGGATTCGAGCTTCGGGTTCAGATGAATATTCTGCCCGCCTATATGGCGATCTACGGGTGGTCGGCCGACCAGGTCGGAGAAACTGCTGCCAGGGCAATGGAACTGGCCCAGTCTTTGGGCGACGGTGAAACCCTGTTCGCCGCTACCTTCTGCCGCTGGACCAACTTCTTTGTTGGCGGTCAGATGAACCGAGCGATGGAAATGGGACAAGCACTGGATATGATGGCAGGCATGTCCGCTGACCCCGTCGCCAACGTTCTTGCGGCGCGGGCCCTGAGCTTTACTCATTACTTCCGTGGGGAATTTGCTGAATGCGAACAACAGCTTGAGCGCGCTTTCGCCCTGATCACACCCGAGCTGGATATGGCCATGATGCCCATGACCCAGTCTTCCACGACCGCCTCTTTGCTGGCCATTCAGGGATGCCTGCTGTGGCAGCAGGGGAAATTCGAAAAGGCCGAAGCCGCGCGTCTGGAAGCCATCGAGGTCAGCAGGGCGCTGAATCATGCACCCAACCTTGTCTACGTCATGGGCGCTTGCAGCATGTTCCTGCCCTATGCGGGTGAATGGGACCGGCTTGATGTGACGATGAAGGAAGCCAGAAAAGTCGCGGATGAGGAAGGGTTTCTTTACCTTCACGCGATGCAGGACATCTACATGGGTCTCGCGCAAGCCGGGAAAGGCGATATCGCAGGTGTTCCGGAACGCATCGAGGCATGCATGAACCTGATCTCCAAATCTGGTGGAAACTTTACTTTTCCTCAGAATCAGATTGTTCTGTCTGAGTTAATGATAGATCACGGAGATATTGATCAGGCTTTGGACCGGCTCGAAACCGTTTGCATTCCCGGTTGGGAACGTGGCGAGATGCTGAACAAACCTGAATATCACCGTGTGCGAGCAAAGGCTTTTGCCGCAAAGGGGGATTTGGACGCTGCAATTGGCGAGGCGAAACAAGCGCTTTTGCTTGCCCAAGATTGCCGCGGTGTCGTTCAGGAGCAGCGGGCGCGCAATCAGCTGGACAGATTGAGTGAAACAAAATGAGAACAATATTGACTGCCCCGCCGAATTGGGCAGCAGCAGCGAGAGGGATTTGAAATGACCAATGCATTGGATTGGAATGAAGATCAGTGGAGCGCCGTGAACAAGGCCGTCCATGACGAGGCACTGCGCGCCCGGGTGGCAGCCAGTTTCCTACCCCTATACGGACCGCTGCCCGCAGACACGCAATCTGTTCCGCTGAACAAGCTCAGTCTGGTCGACAACTCATCTGGTGCATCCAAAGAACGTCTTGACGTGAACGATTATGACACCTTGCGCCTTACAACCGTATCGGTGAACGTGTACCTGAAAGGTGCACAGGTGGCTGATCCGGAACTGGCCGCAGCTCAGATCATGTTCCGCCGAGCAGCCGCTGTTGTGGCCCGGGTAGAGGACGACATCATTTTCAACGGTCAACCCGGTACCGGACAAGCCCCCAAACACGCTGGCGGCGCGGGCACCTCACTGCCGCAGATCTATACGATCAGCGGCGGTGGCAAATATCCGGGATTGCTTGAAGCGGGCGAAAGCAAAACCAATACCGCGACCAAAAAGGGCTATACCGGAACCGATGTTTTCGAGGCCGTCGTCGCGGGCATCAGCACGCTGGAAACGCATGGCTATCTGGGCCCCTATGCCTGTGTGATGGGCAATGGTCTGTTTCGGGCAGCTACCACTCCGCTGCCGAACTCGATGGTACTGCCTCGTGACAGCATCCTCCCGTTCCTGGACGGGCCCTTGCTGCGTTCCAGCACCCTGCCCCCGAACAAGGCAGTGCTTGTGTCCCTGCTGGGTGCACCAGTTGAAATCGTCGTGCCCTCGGATATCGCCGTGAAGTATCTGCAAACCTCTGCCGAAGGAGAGCATATCTTCCGCGTGCAGCAGAAATTCCATCTCAGGATCAAGGAAGCTGAGGCCATCTGCACCATCACGTGCTGACCGGAGATCGGGCCGTGCGCGAGTTTACAGATCGGGGCGTAACGCTGCGTTGGTCCGAGGCGATCAACGCAGACGGTCTCAATCGGGTACTGGTGGAAGCAGGTCCCGCAGTGTCGTCGCATGACACGGTACGTCTGATCTGTTCGGAAAACGGAGGCCCCGAACGCGCCATTCGCGGGTGGCCCGTGTTACGAGACCCGCAAACCGGGTTTCAACAATTCGCAGCCATTTTGCCGTCGGTGATACAGGAAAAATCCTTGTCCTGGCGTCCGGTGCTGACCTCGGGTGGTCGCGAGTACGACCCTGGACCCGAAGAAGCGCCTGAAGCACCCCCCCCACCAACACCCGCGAAACCTTCGGCACAGTCACCCGTTCTGGAGCATGTCGCCAAATTCGTCGTGCCGTTCACCAGCAATTTTTCCCCTTCGGGCGAAACACCGGACGGAATCTGGCTACACTTCGCGATCAAAGAGGGGGGTACCGTCGAAGGCCCACATTTGAAAGGAACGATCGAACCGATTGGCGGAGATTGGATGCGCGTGCGTTCCGATGGTGTGGGACTGCTTCATGCAAAGGCGCTTATCAAACCGTCCGCGGGGAATGCTCCGATCCTGTTCGAAGATACGGGTGTGTGTGACTTCGGCCCGGACGGTTATGCGGCCTTGGCCAAGGGCAACCTGCCCGCTTCGGCCCCGGTACGGCTTGCTCCGCGTTACCTGACCTCAAACCCGCATTACAGCTGGATGAATCGGTTGCAGGGTTTTGGCATTGGCGAAGCCAGCCTGTCAGACATTACCCTGCGCTTTGACGTTTATTCCGCGAAAGGAACTTCCGATGCCTGAAAAGGTTGTCATTCTTGGAGGCGGCGTGGCCGGAATGAGCGCCGCGCACGAACTGATTGAACGCGGGTTCGAGGTAGAAGTCCACGAACGCCAGTTGATCCCGGGTGGCAAGGCCCGCAGCATCCCAGTGATGAAGGGTGAAGGGGACCATGGTTCGAAAGCAAATCACATCAAGGCGCTTGAAAGATGGGCTGAGATGGATGGGGCCAGTTATCCGCCCGGCGTGAAACGCCCCTGGCTGCCCGGCGAACATGGATTTCGGTTCTTTCCGAACTTTTATCGGCATATCACGGACACGATGGCCCGTACGCCGTATTACGACAAGGGGACATGCTTTGACAATCTGGTCCCGACCACTCAGGTTCTGGTCAGCCAGTTCGATAAACCCGGCATCATTGTCCCAGAACGGTTTCCCCGCACGCTCAAGGATGTCTCGGATGCCTTCAAGACGATTGCCTTCGCGCTCTCGCCGAGGGACCAGATTGCGTATGAGGATGTCGAGCATTTTGTCGCCTGCATGTGGCGGATCGCGAGCTCCTGCAAGGAACGCCGGTTCGACGAATATGAACGGATCGGCTGGTGGGATTTCATCGGCGCGCAAGACCGTTCCGAAGCCTATCAAAAGTTCCTTGCCATCGGCCTGACCCGTTCATTGGTGGCCGCCAAGGCCACGACAGCCAGCACGAAGACAGTGGGGGACATTGCGATTCAGCTTCAGCTGGGCATTGCCACGCCCGAGCCACACTGCAACAGGCTGCTGAACGGGCCCACCAATCTCGTCTGGATTCAACCGTGGCTGGATTACCTGAAAAGCAAGGGGGTCGTTTACAAGTTTGACTCCAAAGTTACGGGCATCGAGTGCCGGAACGGGCGGATTATCGGCGCGACAGTCGAACAGGACGGAGAAGAAAAACAAGTCACCGGGGACTGGTTTATCAGCGCGATCCCGATTGAACGCATTGCTCCACTTGTGACCCCGGAAATGATGGCGCTCGACCCGGCCCTCGCCAAGTTGTCTCTGCTGGCCGAGGACGTACAGTGGATGAACGGCATTCAGTTCTATCTGACCAAGGAAGTTGAACTGACCCACGGCCACGTCATCTTCATTGACAGCCCATGGGCTTTGACCGCTGTGTCGCAAAAACAGTTCTGGCACCAGATTGATTTCGACAACTGGGCTGAAGGAAAGACCAAAGGCCTGCTGTCGATCGACATTTCCGAATGGGACAAACCCGGTCTGAACGGGAAGACAGCGCGTAATTGCAGCCGGGAAGAGATTGCAAGCGAGGTTTGGGAACAGGTCAAGCGGGGCATCAACGTGGATGGCCAAACCGTTTTGCGGGACGAGGATATGCATTACTGGTTCCTCGATCCCGATATCGTTCAAGACCCGAACGACCCCAAGCGTCAAAGCAATGTCGAACCCTTGCTGGTCAACCGTATCAACAGCTGGCGCTTGCGCCCGGATGCGGCCACGCTCATCCCGAATTTCTTCCTGGCATCGGACTATGTCCGCACTTTCACCGACCTTGCCACGATGGAAGGGGCGAACGAGGCCGCGCGCCGTGCCGTCAACGCCATCCTTCAGCGCAGTGGATCGGATGCACAACCCTGCCAGATCTGGGATCTGCACGAGCCCGATATCCTCAAACCGCTGCGTGCCTATGATTACGCCCGGTATCAGGCTGGCCTTCCGTGGGACAACCGGTTCGCTGTTGCGGTCGAAGCCGCGCTGAAAATGGGTCAGGACACGGCAGGAGTTGATCGTGGCGGTGATGGCCCCCTTGCCGCCATAGGAGAACCGGCAACGGAATATTCAAAACCCGGCGGCGTCACCGAGGACCCAGCCATTGCCGAAGCGCTTAGAATGATTTGCCCGCCGAAAGAGCTGTACGACCTCATCGCGAATTACGAACCCACCACGGATCTTCCAATCCCGGGGGATGAGCTTGCCGAAGATGTCGCGTATGATCTGGGTCGGGACAGCGGTCAATCAGATGCCTTGTCCAGGGCGATACCAATTTCGGATGCACCGCTCTCTGCTTTTGGCGCCGGTCCGGAACGATCCGGCACGCCGGAAAACAAAAGTCGCGTGATCATCACCCAGAAGGGCTGAGCCTGTGAAATCCGGAACCGCGCATTTGGATCCTGCGGCGAAACAGGATTTTCTTGAAACGCTGACCTCATACGGGGATCAGGCGCGCGAAACGCTGTTGGGCTTGTTGCCGACGGGTGAGCCTCAGGCCTATCTGTATGGTCCGATGCGCGATTATATCGAAACCTCAGGCAAGGGTCTGAGGCCTGCGCTGTTACTGGCTACATGCGAAGCCTTCGGTGGAAACAGCGAGAATGCGAGGGTCTCGGCCGCAGTTCTTGAGTTGCTGCACAATGCCTTTCTGATCCATGACGACATCGAAGATCAAAGCGATTTCCGGCGCGGGCGCGAATGTATGCACAAGCGGCTTGGGGTTCCACTGGCGATCAATACCGGCGACGGGATGCAATCGCTGGCCCTGCGCCTGCTGCGTCAGAACCTGGGACCGTTGGGCCCGGAAACCGGTATGCGCGTGGTTGATGAGTTCGACCATCTGTTGCAGCAATCCATCGAAGGTCAGGCGTTGGAGCTTGGCTGGATACGAGACAATCGACTGAATGTCGATGCATCCGACTATCTGAGGATGTGTCTGAAAAAGACCTGCTGGTACAGTTTCATTCACCCGATGCGTATCGGGGCCCTGATTGCGCGGCCACATGATGTCGAGTCCGGCGCGCTTAATCTGGATGATTTCAATGCCTTTGGCTTTTTCCTGGGTGCAGCGTTTCAGATTCAGGATGACGTTTTGAATCTCGTCGGCTCTCAGGACAGTTACGGCAAGGAAATTGGCGGCGACATCTATGAAGGCAAACGCACGCTGATGCTGGGCCAGCTTGGACTGAAGGCGGATGAACCTGAACAGGCACGGTTGGCCGAGATGTTGTCAAACCCGCGCGATACCCGGTCGACGCAAGATGTCACCTGGGTGCTGGAACGCATGAACCACTATGGCAGTATCCGCTATGCACAGGACGCGGCGAATGACCTGCTGGCTTCAGCCCGGAGTGAGTTCGCGCAGGTATTCGCGGGGACCAAAGACGGGCCGCGCGCGTTTCTTGGACAGTTCATGGACTATCTCGTGAACCGTCAGGTCTGAGCGCCCACCACCTCGAAAATCACCACAAGCGAGGTCTGGTCCGTTCCTGTACAGGCGATCCGGCCATGATATTCACCGGGTTCGGTGAGATCGGGTATGGTGACGGCAACAGCAACATCAGTTGCTTCCCCAGGGTCAAGCAGGATTTGTGGCGGGATCACACTGATGCGGTTCGCCGGCAGAATGTCGCCGTTCGAATTGGTCAGATCGCCAGGTTCGAACTGCATCTGAACAGGGGCCGCACCTTCCGGTGCCTCAAAGGACAGCAGAATGGTGGCGGTACTGCCGGGATGGCAGGTTTTGCGGCACATGAAGGGACCGTCCAGATGCTGCTGCGGGCCCCGTTCCCTGTCAAGCACACGGCGTGCTATATCGGAAATCGGTTGATTGTCGGGCTGCGGCGCAATCGGGCTGACCGCACGAGATACACTAACATATGGTTTTCGTTCGAAATACGGCATGCCTAACTGTGCACGTGTGGTGCGGATCAGTAAATGGCAAATTCACGTTCTGCGATCAGACTTCACTTCCCTTTCCAGACCGGATCCCTTTTTTCGGCGAAAGCGCGCGCGCCTTCCAGCTGATCTTCACTGGCATAGAGAACGTCCACAGTACTTAGCTGACGCTTAGTTATGCGGTTCATGGCATCCTGAAACTTGGCATCTTCGGCATCACGTACGATTTCCTTGATCGCCGCGTAAACCAGAGGTGGCCCCGAGGCCAACAGCCGGGCCAGCTCCCAGGCGCGGTCCATCAGTTGATCTGCCGCGATGATCTCGTTCACCAGACCCCAGCGATTGGCTTCTTCGGCGTCGAACCACCGGCCGGTAAGCAGCAGCTCCATCGCGATGTGATAAGGGATACGCTTGGGCAGTTTGACGCTGGCCGCATCCGCGACAGTCCCCGAGCGGATTTCCGGCAGGGCGAATGTGGCATGATCTGCGGCAAGGATCACGTCCGCTGACAGGGCCAGCTCCAGCCCGCCGCCACAGGCGATGCCGTTGACGGCTGCGATCACGGGTTTGTTCAGGTCCCGCAGCTCTTGCAAGCCGCCGAACCCTCCGACGCCGTAGTCCCCGTCCACAGCATCACCGTCGGCCGCTGCTTTCAGGTCCCAGCCCGGACAAAAGAATTTCTCTCCTCCGCCCGTCAGAATGGCCACGCGCAGCTCCGGATCGTCGCGAAACTCGGCGAACACCTCACCCATTCTGCGACTGGTGACAAGATCGATGGCATTGGCCTTGGGCCGGTCCAGTGTCACCTCAAGGATCGTTCCGTCGCGGCGGGTTTTGATCGGGTCCATATCTCAGGCCTTTCTTATCAGAGCATCCACGGCAACGGCCTTGTCCGGCGTGCACAGGAGCGGGTTAATCTCGACCTCGCCAAGCGTGTCGGCGTTTTGCATGACATAGGCCTGAACAGCCTCGACTGCGGCAATGATTGCATCCATATCAGCAGCCCGTTGGCCGCGATAGCCCGCCAGCAACGGGACGATTTTCAATTTGCCGAGCGCGGCGCGGATGTCTTCGGACGCGCTGGGTACCAGCATTGACACCGTGTCGCGCAGGACTTCGGTCAGTACCCCCCCCGCCCCCAATGTCAGGACAAACCCATGCGCGGGGTCACGGACGATGCCGACCAGAAGTTCGGCGACGGTTCCGGTGATCATCTCTTCGATCAGGATATCTTCGGTGCCGATGTCAGCGGCCACACTGGCCACGTCTTTGGTTTGAATGCCCAGCCGAACAGCGGCGTGTTCGGATTTATGCGCAAGCCCAACACCTTTCACGGCAAAGGGGGCTTCCATGTCCTGCGCTGCTGCGAGGGCTGCCGCTGGCCCGGAAACCGTGCAGGTTCGGGGGATATGCAGGCCGCATTCAGCCAGCGCCTGCTTCGACTCGCCTTCGGTCAGGGTTTGGGTCGCCTCAGCCGTTCCCGGCAACCAGACGGGATGCGTGGCAGGGGCCGAGACCTGACCCGCCGCCCGGGTTGCCGCCAGTGCCTCGCGCAGACCCATGAACGGAATTACACCACCGGCCATCAGGTCCTGCGCGACGTCTTCAGGCAGATTTTCGGGCAACGTCGCGACGATTGCAAACCGAGCACCGGTTTCAGCGCGCACTCTCAACGCAGCTCGGGTCGCACAACTCCAGTCAGTCGGATCCGTCGTCGGATAGTCAACGATCGAGAACGTCAGGTCGATGTCTTCACCCGTCATACCCGACCATGCCTGTGCCATCGCCTCTTCGTCACGCCAGATATAGGTGTGATAATCCAGCGGGTTATTCAGAGCGACCATGGGGCCGAGAGCGTCACGCAGACGGGCCCTTTTGTCATCGCTCAACTTCGGGAAACGCAGGCCCGTACCGACGGCCATATCTGCGATCAGGCTGGCCTCACCCCCTGAACAACTGATCGAAGCGATGCAGCCACCCGGCAGCGGTCCATAGCAGTGCAACAGTTTCAGCGTTTCAAGAAAGTCGGGCAACGCGGACAGCCGCGGGATTCCGAGCCGGTCCAGAAGGGCCTGTGCGCCCGCATCGCTGCCCGCAAGAGACGCGGTATGCGAAATGGTGGCCGCCTGCGCCTGTTCCGATGCGCCCACTTTGAGGGCGACCAGCGGGATGCCCTTCGAATAGGCCTTGGCGGCCAACGCCTCCCATTCCCGGATGTCCTTGAACCCTTCGATATGCAAACCCACGGCGGTTACGCGCGGATCGTCGATCAAGGCCGAGGCAGTTTCGGCCTGGCTGGTCTGGGCCATGTTTCCACAGGCCAACATATAGGCAATCGGCAACCCGCGTTTCTGCATGGTCAGGTTGATCGAGATGTTCGAACTTTGCGTCAGGATCGCTACGCCCTTGTCAACCGGGGTCGCCCCGTGCTGGTCCGGCCACAACAGGGCCCCGTCCAGCGCGTTGATGAAGCCATAGCAGTTCGGGCCAAGAATGGGCATGTCACCGGCTGCACCGACCAGTTGATCCTGCAAGTCCCCGCCGGTGTCATCTTCGGCAACGGCCTCGGAAAAGCCCGAGGCAAAGCACACCGCCCCGCCTGCACCCATACTGGACAGTACACGAACGGCCTCGATGGTGGCGTGGCGGTTGATACCGATGAAAACCGCATCCGGGGCTTCGGGCAGGTCCTCGATGTGGCCAAAAACCCTGTGGCCCGCAATTTCCGACGCTTTGGGATGCACCGGCCAGATTGGACCGGCATAGCCCATGCGTTCGGATTGCAGAATAACCTGCTGACACCACGCGCCGCCGCCGATGACGGCGATGGTTTTCGGGCGCAGCAGCCGGGTCAGGTCTTTGTTCATGGTCAGGCGCCCAAGGGGCGTAGAAGATCGCGGCTGATGATGTGGCGCTGAATTTCGCTGGTGCCGTCCCAGATGCGCTCGACCCGGGCATCGCGCCAGAACCGTTCGATCGGGAAATCGTCCATCAAGCCCATCCCGCCGAAGATTTGCAGCGTGGTATCCGTAACCCGCGCCAGCGTTTCCGAGGCATAGAGCTTGGCCGAGGCAATCTCGCGGTTCGATGGCAGGTTTTGATCCAGACGCCACGCGGCGGCGAGTGTCAGCCAATCGGCGGCGTCGATCTCGGTGATCATGTCGGCGATCTGGAAGCCGACGCCCTGAAACTTGCCGATGGGCTGGCCGAACTGCTTACGCTCGGCCGCATAGTTCAGCGCATAGTCAAAGCAGCGCCGTGCGCGACCGACCGAGAACGCCGCGACCGTCAGACGGGTTGCGTATAGCCATTCGTTCATCACGGCAAAACCGCCATCAACCTCGCCCAGGACCTGCGCGTCGGGCAATCGGCAATTGTCGAAATACAGGATGTAGTTCTTGTAGCCCTTGTGGCTGACCGAGTTATAGCCCTCGCGCACTTCAAACCCCGGAGTGCCGCGATCCACCAAAAAAGTGGTGATGCGTTTTTTCGGGCCTTTGGGGGTTTCGTCTACGCCGGTCGCGATGAAGACGATGAAGAAATCCGCGTGTTCCGCGCCCGAGATGAAATGTTTCGATCCGTTGACAACCCAATCGCCGCCATCGCGCACCGCCTGGCATTTCATACCACGCACATCCGAACCCGCATCCGGTTCGGTCATCGCCAGGGCGTCCATCTTGTCGCCACGTACGGCAGGCAGAAGATAACGTTCACGCTGTTCGTCGTTGCAGGCCATCAGGATGTTCTGCGGGCGACCAAAGAAATGCGTCAGTGCCATTGACCCACGGCCAAGCTCGCGCTCAACCAAGGTGAAATCCAGATGAGACAGGCCCGCACCACCGACTTCTTCGGGAAAGTTGCAGGCATAAAAGCCCAGATCGATACATTTCTGCTTAATCTGCTCGCCCAGCTCGGGAGGTACGGTTCCCGAGCGCTCGACCGCGTCTTCATGCGGGTAGATTTCGTTTTCAACAAAGCTGCGGACCGTCGAGACGATCATTTCCTGTTCTTCTGTCAGACCAAACTGCATGGCGCGTGTTCCCTGGATCGGTGGTTGACCAACCAAACGCCATCACTCATGGTCACGACATGCAGAATTGATGCAAGATCATGCCAAATTCGAAAATTTTAACGCGACAATACAACATTCTGCTCTTCAACGGGTTTTCGAACCATTGCCTTGCAAACATGGTCGAACCGTTCAGGGCTGCGAACAACCTGTCGAGGCAGGTTTTGTATTCGTGGTGTTTCTGTACCATTGACGGAGATCCCGTTCAAAGTTCCAGCGGTCTTGTCGTTACACCGAATGGTGCAATCTCTGATCAGCAAGGCGATGTTCTGGTCGTCATGCCGTCTTACGGGTATCGCAAGCTGGACACACGATCGACCACACGCACCGTGCTGGCTGCAGCCAAAAAACACCGCCAAGTGGCCGGATTGGATACCGGAAGCTGGCTGCTGGCCCGCGCCGGTTTGCTGGATGAGCACCGGGCGACCATACACTGGGATGAGCTTTCCCGGTTCGAAGAGAGTTTTCCGGCTGTGGATGCGGTGCAGGAACGTTTTGTCATCGATGGCAACAGGTTGACCTGTTCCGGGGCCATGGCCGCGTTCGATCTGGCCTCGGCCCTTATCCGCCGGGATCACGGGCCTCTTTTGTCCATGGAAGTCGGGTATCTTCTGATGAGCCGAAATGGGCAGGATCATTACCCTTTGCCTCTGAAGTCCGAAGACATATTGGTCAATCGCGCACTGGGTTTCATGCAGGCGAACCTTGAAACACCTCTTTCGATCAGGGAATTGGCCCGCAAGATCGGGTGTTCGCAAAAGCGGATCGAAATGCGCGTTCAGGCGGAGCTTAAAACCACGCCGCAAGCACTGTATCGTCGGCTGCGGCTGAACCTGGCACGCAATCTGGCAGAAGATACCGAGCAATCCATCGCCGAAATCGCCAGTCGTTGCGGATATGAAAACGCCAGCGCCATGACGCGGGCATTCAAGGCAGAATTCGGCCAGACACCGACTGCGTTTCGCCACCGAAGCCTGTCTGACGGCTGAAAGGGGTGCGCATGGCGATGCCCGCTTTCCTCAAGAACCAAGGAAGTTATTCCAGCGAGACCCACAGCACCTGAGCGTCTTCTTCGCTGGTCGAAATACACCCATGCCCCATTCCACTGTCATAGTAGAGTGAGTCGCCGGCCTTCATTGGCAAAGGGCGGTAATGTTCAGACACGAAGATGAGTTCGCCGCTGAGCACATACATGAATTCTTCTCCGGAATGTCGGATCCACGTCTCGAATTCCGACAGGTCGCGCGCCTTGATTGTCGCGATATAGGGCAGCATCCGCTTGCTGGTCAGTTCGGGGCAAAGCAGTTCATGCATGTAAGTGGGCGTATTCTTGATTTCCCCCTCGCCTTTCGGAGTGAAATCACGGCGGCCTGAAATGCCGGACTGACCCGACTGAAGAAACAACTGCGGGGTGCTCATATCAAGGGCCTGTGTCAGGCGCCTTACAATGTCAAAACTTGGCTTCGTCTGATTGTTTTCGATCTTGGACAGCGTCGACCGCCCGATACCCGCAGCGCGGCCGGCTTCTTCCAGAGTCCACCCTTTTGCGCGCCGTGCATCGCGGATGGAGCGGCCCAGAGCCTCACCTTCACTCAGATCTTCCTGTCTGGAAACATCATTTCGGCTTTCGTCGCCCATTGAATTCCCCCTGTTTTATCAAAGGTTACATGTTTCCCAGTATACACGCAACTTCTTGAATAAGAGATTTTTGTTGCCTAATGCGCATTCTTTCCCCTATAGGAAACAAAGTTTCGTACTGAGGATTCGGGGCAAAAGGAGGAGACTATGTTCAAAACGTCGCTGATTGAGGCAGATCCCGTCATTGCCGCGTCCATCTCACGTGAGGAAGAGCGTCAGGCGGATCAGATCGAGTTGATCGCCTCGGAGAACATTGTCTCGAAGGCCGTGATCGACGCGCAGGGCTCGGTATTGACCAACAAATACGCCGAAGGCTATCCGGGCCGACGCTATTATGGCGGCTGTGAATATGTCGATGAAGTCGAGGTCGAGGCCATCGAACGTCTCAAGAAACTGTTTGGCTGTGTATATGCCAACGTTCAGCCCCATTCTGGCGCACAGGCCAACGGAGCAGTCAAGCTGGCGCTGCTGAGCCCGGGCGATACCATCCTGGGAATGTCGTTGGATGCAGGAGGCCATCTGACCCACGGCGCGAAACCAGCTCAGTCAGGTAAATGGTTCCGGCCCGTACAGTACGGCCTGACCGATGCAGGATTGATCGATTATGATCAGGTTGCCGATTTGGCGCGGGCGGAAAAGCCCAAGCTGATCATCGCAGGTGCGTCGGCTTACTCGCAAAAGATCGACTTTGCCAGATTCCGTGAAATCGCGGACGACGTTGGCGCCTGGTTGCTGGCCGACATGGCTCATATCGCCGGGTTGGTGGCGACCGGCCTGCACCCCTCGCCTGTAGGACACGCACATGTCGTGACCTCGACCACGCACAAGACCCTGCGCGGGCCTCGTGGTGGCATTATCCTGACCAATGACGAAGCGCTGGCGAAAAAAATCAACTCGGCCGTATTCCCCGGCTTGCAGGGCGGCCCACTGATGCATGTGATCGCGGGCAAGGCGGTTGCCTTTGGCGAGGCACTCAAGCCTGAATTCAAGGAATATATGCAGCGCGTCGTAGACAGCGCATCGGCCTTGGCAAACGTCATGATGGCGCGCGGATGTGACATCGTTTCCGGCGGCACCGAGAACCATCTGATGCTGGTCGACCTGCGCCCGATTGGCGTGACAGGCAAAGACGCCGAAGCGGCACTCGAGCGGGCCGGCTTCACCTGCAACAAGAACAGCGTTCCTAGTGATCCCGAGAAACCCACCATCACCAGCGGCATTCGTCTGGGCACCGCCGCCGGGTGCAGCCGTGGCTTTGGCCCAGAGGAATTCAAGCAGATCGGCCATCTGATCGGGGATGTTCTGGACGCACTCGCGCAGTCCCCTGATGGGAACGAAACCGTCGAAATGAAAACTCGCGAACAGGTTCGCGCGCTCTGTGCAAACCACCCGATCTACTGAAAGTACGCGAAATGAATACCTACGACCTCATCGTTATCGGGGGCGGACCGGGCGGCTATGTTGCCGCGATCCGCGCGGCTCAGTTGGGCCTGAAAGTTGCATGTGTCGAAGGACGCGGAGCACTTGGCGGCACATGCCTGAACGTCGGATGCATCCCCTCCAAAGCGTTGCTGACCTCCTCGGCCAAATATGCCGAAATTGCACATCTCTCCTCCCATGGCATTGCGGTCGAGGGGGCCAGCATCGACGTCAGTGCGATGATGGGGCGCAAGGACAAGATCGTCGGTGATCTGACGAAGGGTATCGCGTTTCTGTTCAAGAAGAACGGTGTCGACCTGATTGAAGGATGGGCCAGCATTCCGGCACCCGGTCAGGTCAAGGTCGCCGATAACGTTTATGAAACAAAGACCATCCTGATCGCGACCGGATCCGAGCCGACCTCACTGCCGGGGATTGAAATTGATGAGCAGGTTGTCCTCAGCTCGACCGGCGCAATTGCGTTGGAGAACGTTCCGGATCATCTGGTGGTCATCGGAGCGGGTGTGATTGGTCTGGAACTTGGTCAGGTCTGGGCGCGTCTCGGCGCCAAAGTCACCGTTGTTGAATATCTGGATCGCGTTCTGCCCGGCATTGATGGCGAAATCGCCAAGCTGGCGCAGCGCGCGTTGTCCAAGCGTGGGTTGAAATTCCAGCTGGGTCGTGCCCTCAAATCGGTTGAGAAAACCGCGGCTGGCCTGACCCTGACCGTGGATCGCGTCGGCAAGGACAAGGAGGAGGTGATCGAGGCAGACAAGGTTCTGATCGCCGTCGGACGCCGCCCCGTCACGCGTGGGCTTGGACTGGAAAAATTAGGCGTGTCCGTGAACCCACGTGGTTTCATCGAAGTCGATGAAGCATTCCAAACGTCTGTGCCCGGCATCTACGCTATTGGCGACTGTGTGCCCGGTCCGATGCTCGCGCACAAGGCAGAAGAAGACGGCGTTGCCTGTGTCGAGATGCTGACCGGCGAAGCGGGGCACATCGATTACAACACCGTGCCGGGTGTGGTCTACACGGATCCCGAAGTGGCTTCGGTTGGTCAGACCGAAGAAGCGCTGAAAGACGCGGGCGTCGAATACGTTGTCGGCAAATTCGCCTTCATGGCCAACTCGCGGGCGCGAACGACGGGTGAAACAGATGGCGCAGTCAAGGTTCTGGCCGGTTCCGACGGCAAGATTCTCGGAGCCCATATCTGTGGTGCCCATGGCGGCGATCTGATCGCCGAGTTGGTGCTGGCCATGTCCAAAGGCGCCACGGTCGCTGATGTTGCAGCCTCGTGCCATGCACATCCCGCCATGGGTGAGGCGGTCAAAGAAGCATGTCTCGACGCCATGGGCCGTGCAATCCACGCATAACGAGGGACAGCCAGATGACGATCCAGCTCAGAGCACGCCACCCGGAAAAGGCCAAGAAGGCCGACAGCGTCATTCCGCGCAAACCCAGATGGATACGCAAGAAAAAGGGCGACAGCGCCGCGTATTACGAAACGCGACGGCTGATGCGGGATCACAATCTGGCAACGGTCTGCGAAGAAGCTGCCTGCCCCAATATCGGCGAATGCTGGTCCAAGCGTCATGCGACCATGATGATCATGGGTGAGGTCTGTACCCGCGGTTGTTCCTTCTGCAATGTGGCCACCGGTCGTCCCGATGCGCTTGATGCATTCGAACCCGGTCGCGTTGCATCGGCAGTCATGAAACTGGGCCTGCGCCACGTAGTGATCACTTCGGTTGATCGGGATGACTTGGATGATGGTGGGGCACAGCACATCGCCCAGACAATCCGGGCCGTGCGTCATCAGAACCCCGGCACCACGGTCGAGGTCCTGACGCCGGACTTCCTAGGCAAGGGCGACGCCGCCAACATCGTCTTCGAGGCAGCGCCGGACGTCTTCAACCACAACCTGGAAACCGTCCCTCACCTGTATCCGACAGTTCGCCCCGGCGCGCGCTATTATGCCTCGCTGCGGCTGCTGGACGATGCCAAACGTGCAAATCCCGAGATTTTCACCAAGTCGGGCCTGATGGTCGGGCTGGGTGAAACCCTGAACGACGTGCGTCAGGTCATGGATGATCTGCGCGCGGCACATGTCGATTTTCTGACGGTCGGGCAGTATCTGCAACCGACCCCGAAACACCATCCGATTGACCGGTTCTGGTCGCCCGAGGAATTCGCCCAACTGGAACAGATCGCACGTTCCAAGGGCTTTTTGCACGTGTCAGCCACACCGCTGACCCGTTCGTCGTTCCATGCAGACGAAGATTTCACTGCCCTCAAGCAGGCCCGCCAGCGGGCCATCGCGACCGGGGCATAAACCAAACGCAAATGGGAGGGAAACCATGGAAGCGTTAAATTCAATCGTAGGGGCCATCAATGGCGTCGTGTGGGGGCCGTTGATGCTGGTCCTCATTCTTGGCGTCGGCTTCTTCCTGCAGGTGGGGCTGAAATTCATGCCGATCCTGCGCATCGGCACGGGCTTCAGCCTGTTGTTCAAAGGCCGTGAAGGTCAAGGCGAAGGGCAAATCAGCCCGTTCAACGCGCTGATGACCTCGCTGTCGGCGACCATCGGTACAGGCAACATCGCCGGTGTGGCCACTGCTGTCTTCCTGGGCGGTCCAGGCGCCTTGTTCTGGATGTGGATGACCGCCCTGGTGGGCATGGCCACCAAATACGCCGAGGCTGTCTGCGCGGTGAAATACCGTGAGAAAGACGAGCTGGGCAACTATGTCGGTGGTCCGATGTACTACATCAAGAACGGTCTGGGCGCGAAATGGGCCTGGCTGGGTGTTGCATTTGCTCTGTTCGGCGCGGTTGCTGCCTTCGGCATCGGCAACGGCGTGCAGGCCAACGGTGTGGCACAGGTGCTTGAGGCCAACTTTGGCCTGAACACTTCGGTCACCGGCGTTATCCTGATGGTTCTGACCGCAGCCGTGATCCTGGGTGGCATCACCCGCATCGGTGCGGTTGCCGGTAAACTGGTTCCCTTCATGGCGATTGCTTACATTGTCGCCGGTCTGCTGGTCCTGCTGATCAACATCGGAGAGATCGGCAACGCCCTGTCACTGGTCTTTACCCATGCGTTCACCCCGTCCGCCGCAGAAGGTGGATTCGCGGGTGCAGCCGTCTGGGCCGCCATCCGCTTCGGTGTGGCACGTGGTGTGTTTTCGAACGAGGCCGGTCTGGGTTCGGCCCCGATCGCGCACGCCGCTGCCGAAACCAAGGGTCCAGTCAACCAGGGCCTGATCGCGATGCTGGGTACGTTCATCGATACCATCATCGTCTGCTCGATCACCGGTCTGGCCATCATCGCTTCGGGGGCATGGACATCGGGTGAATCCGGTGCGGCGCTGACCAGCCACGCGTTCGAACTGTCGCTGCCGGGTATCGGTGGGTACCTGATCGCCATCGCTCTGTCGATCTTTGCCTTCACCACCATCCTTGGTTGGTCGTTCTACGGCGAAAAATGTGTCGAGTTCCTGCTGGGCGTGAAATCCCTGATGCCCTACCGCGTTCTGTGGATCGTGATGATCTACTTCGGCGCAACCGCGGATCTGGGCTTCATCTGGCTGCTGGCCGATACGCTGAACGCCATGATGGCCATCCCGAACCTGATCGCCCTGGCGCTGCTGAGCCCGATCGTCTTCAAACTGACGAAAGAGTTCTTCGCCTCGGGCGGCAAGTCCGAAGAGCCGGGCGGCACACCTGCCGAATAAGCTCGGCCCGACCAAAACGGGGGGCCATCCCGGCCCCCCGCCTTTGAAACAGAATTTAATATCTCGAGGAGAGACGTGATGGCCACGAAAATCCTGCTGCCCATTGATCACACCGACGACCGCTCGTGGAAGAACGCCCTGCCGCTCGCGCTGGAACAGGCCAAGTTCTACGGTGCTGAACTGCATGCAGTTGCTGTCATCCCCGAGATCATCCAGCTGCCGAACCTGCCCGCCAACTATGGCGCCGGCGCCAAAGACCACGTGCGGGGTGCGGTTCAGGTGATTCTGGATCATGCCAATGCTTCCGACGTGCCGGTTCATGTGGAAGAAGGCAGTGTTTACCGCGAAATCCTGAAGCTTGCCTACAAGGAAGGCTTTGATCTGATCGTCATGGCATCGACCAAGGGCGATTTCCCGAACTACGAGATTGGCCCGAACCTGGCCCGTGTCGTGCGCAATGCGCATTGCACTGTCATGGTCGTTCGCGACCAGTCCCGCTGATTGAAAGGTTGAAGAAATGACCGATTTGAAACGCACGCCCTTGTATGACCTTCACGTTGCTTTGGGTGGTAAGATGGTTGATTTTGCTGGGTGGGAGATGCCTGTTCAGTATCCTTTGGGGATTATGGGTGAGCATAAGCAGTGCCGAGAGAAGGCGGCGTTGTTTGATGTGTCTCACATGGGTCAGGTTATTCTGCGCGGCGAGAATGTGGGTGAGAAGCTGGAAGCTTTGTGCCCGCAGGCTTATGCGACGCTGAAGGAAGGCAAGGCGCGGTACGGGTTTTTCACCAACGCTGACGGCGGGATCATGGACGATTTGATCGTGTCGAATGCGGGGGATCACTATTTTGTGGTGGTGAACGCGGCGCTGCGGCATCAGGACATTCCGCATATGCGTGACAATCTCGAAGGTGTCGAAGTGACCGAGATCTTCGACCGCGCGCTGGTGGCGGTTCAGGGGCCCAAGGCCGAGGATGTTGTCGGCGCGTTGTGCCCTGTTGCCCGTGACCTGAAGTTCATGGAAACCACCCTTGCTGATATCAACGGTGTCGAGTGCCGCATCTCGCGGCTGGGTTATACCGGCGAGGACGGCTATGAGATCTCGATCCCCGAGGACAAGGCGATCGAAGTTTCGAAAGCCTTCCTGGGGCATGAGGATTGCGAAGCGGCGGGTCTGGGCGCGCGCGACAGCCTGCGGCTTGAGGCGGGGCTGTGCCTGTATGGCAATGACATCGATCAGAGCACCTCGCCGGTCGAGGCGTCTTTGGGCTGGGCGATGCAGAAGCGCCGCAAGGAAGAAGGCGGCTTTCCGGGTGCGGAGCGTATCCAGCGCGAACTGGCCGAGGGGGCATCCCGCAAGCTGGTGGGGATCAAGCCCGACGGCCGTGCTCCGGCGCGCCAGGGTGTGGAAATCCAGTGCACTGAGGGCAACACGATCGGCCAGATCACCTCGGGCAGCTTTGGCCCGACGGTCGGAGGCCCGATCGCGATGGGCTATGTGTCCGCGGGCCATGGCGAGCCGGGCGAGAAGGTGAACCTGATCATCCGGGGCAAGGCGCAACCGGCGCAGATCGTGGCCATGCCCTTCGTCAAACAGAATTACAAGCGTTGAAGTCAGGAGAGAGACAAGATGGCAACCTATTATTCCGAAGAGCATGAATGGCTGAGCGTTGAAGACGACACGGCCACTCTGGGCATCACCAAACATGCCGCCGAGCAGCTGGGTGAAGTGGTGTTCGTGGAACAGCAGGAAGCGGGCGACGAGTTCGAAAAAGGCGGCGAGATCGGCGTGATCGAATCCGTCAAGGCGGCGTCCGAGTTGTATGCTCCGGTCGATGGCGAGATCACGGAAGTGAACGAGGCGCTGGCCGACAATCCCGGTGCGCTGAACGAAGATCCCGAGGGCGAGGCCTGGATCTACAAGATCAAGATCAGCGATGCATCCCAGCTGGAAGAGCTGATGGATCTGGACGGCTACAAGGCCCTGATCGGGTAAACCCAAACGGAGTCCCGGCACGGGGCTCCATCGTTTTAACTTATGCCGCCGAATTTGGGCTCCGCCCGTTCGGGCCTGAAACTGTCCACCGGACAGTTTCCGGGACGGCCCTTACTCCCCGCCGGAGGCTCCTGCCAGAGCGGCCGGGCGAGACATTCCTTGAGGAGCGCTACACATGGCCTTCAAACTGACCGACTACGAAGCCTATGACTTTGCCAATCGCCGCCATATCGGGCCCAGCCCGACCGAGATGCGCGACATGCTCAAGGTGATCGGCTTCAAGACGCTGGACGAGCTGATCGACGCCACCGTCCCGCCTGCGATCCGGCAGAAAGAGCCGCTGGACTGGGGTCCGGCGATGACGGAACGCGATGCGCTGTTCCATATGAAAGAGGTGGCGAGCAAGAACAAGGTTCTGACCTCGCTGATCGGTCAGGGCTATTACGGCACCACCACCCCGGCGCCGATCCTGCGCAACATCCTGGAAAACCCGGCCTGGTACACCGCCTACACGCCCTATCAGCCCGAGATCAGCCAGGGCCGTCTTGAGGCGCTGCTGAACTTCCAGACCATGGTCAGCGATCTGACCGGGCTGGACGTGGCCAACGCGTCCTTGCTGGACGAAGCGACAGCTGCGGCCGAGGCGATGGCGATGGCCAAGCGCGGCGGCCGGTCCAAGGCCAACAACGCGGCCTTCTTCGTCGACAAGAACTGCCACCCGCAGACCATCGCGGTGATCAAAACGCGCGCCGAGCCTTTGGGCATCGACGTTCAGGTGGCCGATCCGGACACGCTGGATGCAGGTTCCGTCTTTGGCGCGATCTTCCAGTATCCCGGCACCCATGGCCATGTGCGCGACTTCACCAACGAGATCGCGGCGCTGCACGAACATAAAGCCATCGCGATTGTCGCCGCCGACATCCTGTCGCTGGCGCTGCTGAAATCGCCCGGCGAGATGGGCGCGGATATCGCCATCGGCTCGACCCAGCGCTTTGGCGTGCCGATGGGCTATGGCGGGCCCCATGCTGCCTATATGGCGACCACCGACAAGCTGAAGCGGTCCATGCCGGGCCGGATCATCGGTGTCAGCATCGACAGCCGGGGCAACAAGGCCTACCGCCTGTCGCTGCAGACCCGCGAGCAGCATATCCGCCGCGAGAAGGCGAACTCGAATGTCTGCACCGCGCAGGCGCTGCTGGCGGTGATTGCCTCGATGTATGCCGTCTATCACGGCCCCGACGGCATCAAGGCCATCGCGCAATCGGTGCACCGCAAGACCTCGCGTCTGGCTGCCGGTCTGGAAGAGGCTGGCTTTGCCGTCGAACCGGAAGTGTTCTTCGACACCATCACGGTTGAGGTCGGCCATCTGCAGAATGTGGTGATGGAGGCCGCCGTGGCCCGCGGCGTCAACCTGCGCAAGGTGGGCGAGACCCGGGTCGGCATCAGCCTGGACGAGCAGACCCGCCCCGAGACCATCGAGGCGGTCTGGGGTGCCTTCGGCATCGACCGCAAGGATGACAGCTCGAACAAGCAATACCGCCTGCCCGATTATGCGCTGCGTGAAAGCGAATATCTGACCCACCCGATCTTCCACAAGAACCGGGCCGAGGCCGAGATCACCCGCTATATGCGCCGCCTGGCCGACCGTGACCTGGCGCTGGACCGGGCGATGATCCCGCTGGGGTCCTGCACCATGAAGCTGAACGCCACGATCGAGATGATCCCGGTCACCTGGCCCGAGTTCGGCAATCTGCATCCGTTCTGCCCCGAAGATCAGGCGCAGGGCTATCACGAGATGATTGCCGACCTGAACGACAAGCTGTGCCAGATCACCGGTTATGACGCGATCAGCCAGCAACCCAACTCGGGCGCGCAGGGCGAATATGCGGGTCTCCTGACCATCCGCAACTATCACTTCGCCCGCGGGCAGGGTCAGCGCAATGTCTGCCTGATCCCGACCTCGGCGCATGGCACCAACCCGGCCTCGGCCCAGATGGTGGGCTGGCAGGTCGTGCCGGTGCAGGCGGATGAGAACGGCAATATCGACGTCGCCGACTTCCGCGCCAAGGCGGAAAAGCACTCCGATCATCTGGCCGCCTGCATGATCACCTACCCGTCCACCCATGGCGTGTTCGAGACCACCGTGCAGGAGGTCTGCCAGATCACCCATGATCACGGCGGTCAGGTCTATATCGACGGCGCCAACATGAACGCGATGGTGGGCCTGTCGCGCCCCGGTGACATCGGCGGAGACGTCAGCCACCTGAACCTGCACAAGACCTTCTGCATCCCGCATGGCGGCGGCGGCCCTGGCATGGGCCCGATCGGCGTCAAGGCGCATCTGACCGAGCACCTGCCCGGCCACCCGGAATACGGCACCGCCGTGGGGCCGGTCTCGGCGGCGCCCTTCGGCTCGCCCTCGATCCTTCCCGTCTCGTGGGCCTATGTGCTGCTGATGGGTGGCGCCGGTCTGACCCAGGCGACGAAAGTGGCGATCCTGAACGCCAACTACATCGCCGCGCGTCTGCAGGACGCCTATCCGATCCTCTATACCTCGGAAACGGGCCGGGTGGCGCATGAATGCATCCTCGACACCCGTCCGCTGGACGCCGAGGCGCATGTCTCCGTGGATGACATCGCCAAGCGCCTGGTCGATTCAGGCTTCCACGCGCCGACCATGTCCTGGCCGGTGGCCGGAACCCTGATGGTCGAACCCACGGAATCGGAACCCATGGCCGAACTGGACCGCTTCTGCGACGCCATGCTGTCCATCCGCGCGGAAGCCCAGGACATCATCGACGGCAAGATCGACGCGGACAACAACCCGCTGAAAAACGCCCCCCACACGGTGCGCGATCTGGTCGGCGACTGGGACCGCCCCTACACCCGCGAACAGGCTTGCTTCCCGCCGGGCTCCATGGGCGTCGACAAATACTGGTCACCCGTCAACCGCGTCGACAACGCATACGGCGACAGAAACCTCGTCTGCACATGCCCCCCAATGGACGCATACGAAGAAGCAGCGGAATAGGTAGCTAGGCGTAGCAATCCGCTTCTTGCCCTGACGGATTGAAATCCAAGAAAGAGGGCAGCGTCCTGCGAGGCGCTGCTTCTTGCCAAATCGATGGAGGAACAATGAAACACTATGTCCTCGCAAATGATCGCGCCAACCTGGCAAAGACAGGGCCGGAGGTGCCCGAAAGACTAAAATACATCGATGTTATCCTAAGCGACGAGCGGGCGCTGGCATCGGCTGAAATCGTTGTTGAGTTCTATCACGCATTGAACAGCCTGGTCGAAGATTTCTCTTACGTGGTCAATCTCCGGGTGTCCGGAAATGACACCGTCGGCGGACCTCTCTATTGGGCGGGTCGTACCGCGATTTTCTGGGGCGACCTGGAAAACAACTGGGACGTTGCCGGTTCGCGCAGAAGCTGGATCTCGCAAGTTCTTAACCTGTCTTCAAGGGCTGTTCTGGTCGGTGGAGCTGTCCTTCTTCTTGTGCAGTTGGGCAGAGCGGGTCGAAATGTCGTTGCGGTGCATCCGAACTTCGCCGCGGCCGCGCTGGAAAGCGGATTGGAAAGCTGCGGCACGGGGACTCATCTGGCCGCCGACGGGCGTCCGCACAGCGCGACCAGCAGATTGAGCGCGTTGAGATTGTTGTCTGAATTTGTGTCCATGGATCACGGAGAGCATATCGCGGACTCACTACGCAGCTATATTGGTCTGGCCGAACCCGTGCAAAAACACGAAAGCAGACTAGCCGCACGGTTGGTGCATAGGGCAAAAGGTGATCTTTTGGTCGTACGCACCCTGAATGCGATGCAGGAAAACATCGAAGATCCTCTGACGATTTCCGATCTCTCCCGCGTGCTCAAAACCTCAACACGGCAGCTGCAGCGCCGGTTCCTGAGCAAAACCGGGGCAAAGCTGCTTTCGACATACAAAGAACTTCGGCTGGAACGCGCGCAAAGCCTGTTGCAGTTCACCAACATGTCGCAGATCGAAATCTCGGCAGCCACTGGTTTTTCATCAACCGTCGCTTTGAAACGTGCGTTTCAACGCAGCTACAGAACCAGCCCCGACGATGTTCGCAACAGTCGGTTCATGGGGACGATAGCATCGGGGAACGGCTAGCCATTATTCGGTTTCCGTAACTGTCGATGATATCGCGCGGACAGGATGCCCACGCAACTCTGGCTTGGTTCAGGCCGCCGCTATCTGGCTTGCCTTTTCCACCAGCACTTCGGCCTGACGGATTGATGCGTAGTCAATTAGTCGACCATCCAGCGAAACAGCGCCTTTTCCATCGGCTTCGGCCTCGGCCATGGCGACGAGAATTCGCTGTGCCTTGGTAACTTCAGCGTCGGACGGCGACATCACCTCATTGGCAAGTGCGATCTGGCTTGGATGAATGGCCCATTTGCCCTCGCAACCCAGAACAGCAGCGCGTTTTGCGGCAGCCTTGTATCCGTCAGGGTCCTGAAAATCACCAAAAGGTCCGTCAATCGGGCGCAGTCCGTTCGCGCGCGCCGCAACCACCATACGGGTCAGTGCATAATGCCACATGTCACCCCAATGGATCTGGCGCCCACCATCCGAATCCGCATCGGTCAAGACAGAGTAGTCCGGGTTCACACCGCCGATGATCGTGGTTCGCGCGCGGGTCGAAGCCGCATAGTCGGCCACGCCGAAGTGCAGGCTTTCATTGCGCTTTGATGCTGCCGCAATCTCACTGACATTCTGCATGCCAAGCGCGGTTTCGATGATGTGCTCGAATCCAATCCGTTTCTTATAGCCTCTGGCATCTTCGATCTGGGTGACAAGCATATCGACCGCGTAAACGTCAGCAGCAGTTCCGACCTTGGGGACCATGATCAGATCAAGGCGTTCACCAGCCTGTTCGACCACATCCACAACGTCACGGTACATATAGTGGGTGTCCAGACCATTGATCCGCACCGACATGGTCTTGTTGCCCCAGTCGATGTCGTTCAAGGCCTGAATGATGTTCCTGCGCGCCTGCTCCTTTTCGTCCGGTGCTACGGCGTCTTCCAAATCAAGGAAAATGACGTCGACATCGGATTTGGCTGCCTTTTCGAACATTCCGGGTTGGCTGCCGGGCACGGCCAATTCACTTCGGTTTAGACGGGCTGGGGCTTGGTCAATGGAATGAAAGCTCATGGGGTCGGGTCCTTCGTCTTAAAGATTCGGATAGATCGGGAATTTGGCGCAGAGGTCTGCGACTTCGGCCTTGACCTTGGCTTCGACAGCGCTGTTGCCGTCTTCGCCATTGGCGGCCAGGCCGTCGACCACTTCGATGATCCAGTCGGCGATCTGGCGGAATTCGACCTCGCCGAAGCCGCGGGTGGTGCCTGCCGGGCTGCCCAGACGGATGCCCGATGTGATGGTCGGCTTTTCGGGATCAAACGGCACGCCGTTCTTGTTGCAGGTGATATGCGCCCGGCCCAGAGCCTTCTCGGTGGCGTTGCCTTTCACCCCTTTGGGGCGCAGGTCGACCAGCACCACATGGGTGTCGGTCCCGTGGGTCACCGTGTCCAGCCCACCCTTGATCAGCTGATCCGACAGCGCCTGCGCGTTGGTGATCACCTGCTTGACATAGTTCTTGAACTCAGGCCGCAGGGCCTCGCCAAAGGCCACGGCCTTGGCTGCGATCACATGCATCAGCGGGCCGCCCTGAATGCCAGGGAAAATCGCTGAATTCACTTTCTTGGCGATATCTTCATCATTGGTCAGGATCATGCCGCCACGCGGGCCACGCAGGGTCTTGTGCGTCGTGGTCGTGGCCACATGCGCATGGGGGAAGGGGCTGGGGTGTTCGCCCGCTGCCACCAGACCGGCAAAATGCGCCATGTCCACGTGCAGATAAGCGCCGACCATATCGGCGATCTGACGCATGCGGGCAAAGTCGATCTGGCGTGGGATCGCCGAGCCACCCGCGATGATCAGCTTGGGCTGGTGCTCTTTCGCCAGCGCCTCGACCTGATCGTAATCCAGCATGTTGTCCTGCTGGCGCACGCCGTATTGCACCGCGTTGAACCACTTGCCCGACTGGTTCGGCCGCGCGCCGTGGGTCAGGTGGCCACCGGCATCCAGGCTCATGCCCAGAATGGTGTCGCCCGGCTTGATCAGGGCCTGAAACACGCCCTGGTTGGCCTGAGAGCCGGAATTGGGCTGCACATTGGCAAACTCGCATCCGAACAGCTGTTTGGCGCGGTCGATGGCCAGGTTTTCGGCAATATCAACAAACTGGCAGCCGCCATAGTAGCGGCGCCCGGGATAGCCTTCGGCATATTTGTTGGTCATCACCGAGCCCTGCGCCTCCATCACGGCGGCAGAGACGATGTTCTCGGACGCGATCAGCTCGATCTCGTCGCGCTGACGACCCAGTTCCGACGTGATCGAGCCAAAAAGCTCAGGATCACGATCAGCAAGGGACTGGGTAAAAAATCCGTCTGAACGATGCGGTGCATTCACGGGTCATATCTCCTTATAGGGGAACGCAATACAGCCAGGGCTGCGTTGGAAGCCATTGCGTGGTGTTTGATGGTGCCCTCAGATCACACGGTCCCGAGGTTCACGGCCTTCGAAAAAATCGCTCAGGTTGTCGAGAACCCGAAACCCCATCGCCTCGCGTGCTTCGCGTGTTGCACTGCCCAGATGAGGCAGCATGACGAGGTTGTCGCATTGCAACAGGTCCGGGCTGACACGCGGTTCATCATCGAAAACGTCCAATGCAGCGCCGCCGATCATGTCAAACATCAAAGCCTGGATCAGCGCCCATTCGTCGATCACTTCGCCCCGTGCGGTATTTATCAGGAATGCGTGGGGCCTCATCAGGCCAAGTCTGCGCGAATTGATCAGATGACGGTTGGCTGCGCCGCCCGGACAATGCAATGAGACAAAGTCACATTGCGGCAGCAGGTCGTCTATGGTGTCCACCTGTCTCGCATTGCATTCGGCGAGAACATCGGGCGATACGGCGCTTCGGTTGCAGACCAGCACGTCCATACCGAACCCGTGATGAGCACGGCGTGCCATCTCCTGTCCGATACGGCCATATCCGATGATGCCCAGTGTCTTACCGCTGACCTTGGTTCCCACCAGATGCGTCGGTCGCCATCCTGTCCACTTACCTGAACGCAGCTCGCGTTCGCCCTCACCTGCCCGACGCGCAACCATCAGCAGAAGGGTCATGGCGATATCGGCGGTGCATTCGGACAAAACATCGGGCGTGTTGGTCACGGTCATACCCAATTCGCGTGCCGATGGCTCGCAGATATGGCTGTACCCAACACCATAATTGGCAAGAATCTTCGTCTGTACACCTGGCACATCCAGTGCCTCGGCGCTCAGCGTGTCCGTTACAGTGGGCAGAACGGCGTCATAAGATTTCAACGCTTGCCGGATTTCAGCCGGGGACATGGGTTTGTCCCCGATGTTCAGTACGGTGTTGTAGTTCTCGGCCAGCTGTGCCTCAACGGCAGCGGGCCAGCGACGGGTTACCAGAACCGAAGGTTTGACCATCACGCAGCCTCCATCACTCGGGCGATTGTCTCACCGATCACGGCAGGGTTTTCGGCCACGGTGACACCTGCGGCGGAAAGAATCTCGACCTTTTCGCTGGCGCTTTCGCCGAAGGCCGAGATGATCGCACCTGCGTGCCCCATGGTACGGCCTTTCGGAGCTGTCAGGCCGGCGACATAGGCGATCACAGGTTTGGAGATGTGGTCGCGAATATATTCGGCGGCTTCCGCCTCCTGCGGGCCTCCGATTTCACCTATCATCGCAATGACATGCGTGTCTTCGTCATCTTCAAACCGCTGAAGGATGTCTTTGAAGGATGACCCGTTTATCGGGTCGCCTCCGATCCCGACGCTGGTCGAAACGCCGATCCCACGCTCTTTCAGCTGGGCTGCCGCCTCATAACCCAATGTCCCCGAGCGACCGATGATCCCTACATGTCCGGGAAGATAGATATGTCCTGGCATGATGCCCAACAACGCCTTTCCGGGCGAGATGGTGCCGGCGCAGTTCGGACCGGTCAGCACCATGCGCTTCTCTTTGGGGTAGCGATACATATACCGTTTTACCCGGATCATATCCTGTGCCGGAATGCCGTCGGTGATGCAGACGCAATAGCGGATACCGGCATCTGCGGCCTCCATGATCGAATCCGCAGCGAACGGGGGCGGCACGAAGACCAGGCTGGCATCCGCGCCGGTGACTTCGACGGCCTGCTTGACGGTGTCAAAAACCGGAACGCCTTCGACGGTTTCGCCACCCTTGCCGGGCACCACGCCACCCACCACGTTTGTGCCATAGTTCAGCATGTCCTTGGTATGGAACCGGGCCATACGACCGGTGATGCCCTGTACGATGACGCGCGTGTCACGATCGAGAAGAATGCTCATTAAACAGCCCTCATCTTGGTGCCTTGAGTAAGGTCGTTTTTCCACGCGCCCACAGCGCGTTCTGCCGCCTCCATCAGCGTCGTGGCGCGAATGATCGGCAGTCCGGATTTGGCAAGGATTTTCTGGCCTTCTTCGACATTCGTTCCGGCCAGCCGCACAACGACCGGAAGATCGAGATCAAGTTCCTTCAACGCCTGCACGACACCTTCAGCCACCCAGTCGCAGCGGTTGATACCAGCGAAGATGTTGACCAGAATGGCCTGAACATTGTCATCCGACAGAACCAGCCGGAACGCCTTGGCCACCCGTTCAGGTGACGCGCCTCCCCCGATGTCGAGGAAATTTGCAGGCTCGCCGCCTGCCAGCTTGATCGTGTCCATGGTGGCCATCGCTAGACCGGCCCCGTTGACGATGCAGCCGATATTGCCGTCAAGTCCGACATAAGACAGCCCACGATCCGCGGCGCGGCTTTCGCGCGGGTCTTCCTGGCTCTTGTCGCGCAATTCGGCGATCTGGGGGTGGCGGAACAGGGCGTTGTCGTCAAAGCTCATCTTGGCATCCAGCGCCAGCACCCGATCATCACCGGTGATGACCAGCGGGTTGATTTCAACCATCGTGGCGTCGAGATTGCTGAAGGCGGCATAACAGCCCTGAAACGTCCGCACCATTTGCTGGATCAGTTTGGCTTCAACCCCAAGATTGAAGGCGATTTCACGGGCCTGAAATTCCTGAAGCCCGACGGCCGGTTCCACGATGGACCTTACTATGCTGTCGGGGCGGTCGGCCGAGATATCCTCGATCTCCATTCCGCCTTCGGACGAGGCAACGATCATCACCCGCTGGCTGGAGCGGTCCAGAACAAAGCCAAGGTAAATTTCGCGGTCAATCGGTACTGCGGCTTCGACATAAACACGATAGATGCCTTTGCCTTCAGGACCTGTCTGATGCGTGACCAGCTTGCGACCGAACAGATCATCACAAGCCTTGTAGATTTCGTTTTCGCTGTTGCAGAGCTTGACCCCTCCGGCCTTGCCGCGACCGCCCGCATGGACCTGCGCCTTGACAATCCATTTGTCGCCACCCAGTTCACGCGCCCGGTAGGCCGCTTGTTCAGGACTGTAGGCAAGCGCACCCGCGGGCACATCGACGCCAAATTTCGAAAGAACTTCTTTCGCCTGGTATTCGTGGATATCCATCTGATGCGCTCCTGTTTACGCAGCTATTGAAGTGCCGTAACGGCTTTCCAGCAGAGCTTCGATCGCGTCTTGATCGACCTTACCGCCCAGCTCGCGAATGGCTTCGGCGAACAGGCGTACGATCCGGCTGACGGCCTCGCGATTCAATTGATTGAGGATGCCGATGCGCACCTGCACCGGTTCGCTCAAAGTGGGCCAGATGCCAAACCCGCGTGCACGGCAGTTCTGCACCAGTTCCATCTCGCGGCCAGAAAGTTCGGAAGGCAGGTTGAGCACGACCAGGCTAGGCATGTCCGAGGTGACCTCGCATCCCATCTCGGTCACCGCGTCTCGAAGAACTTTTTCATGCGTCCGGTAAGACATCGACCGCTTGGCCAGACCTTCCAGCAAGGTCAGGCGCAATGACTCGTGGAACGCAGCCACCGCGTACCCCGAATGGGTTCGGTGGTAGGTGCCCTTTTCCACGTCCTGCCCATCGACGATGCCCCAGTGACGGGCCTCAAAAATCGGATTGTGCACATAGGTATAGGCACCTGTGGATTTCAACGTCTCGATATAGGCATCGGTAAAGCTGACAGGGGCATAGGTCAGCGGCAGGCAGCACAGGCCTTTCTGTGGACAGGATGCCCAACCTGCGACACCCGGATAGTCATCGATCGAAAAGTCTTCGACACCCAGAGACGAAACCGCATCGATCAGCCCCATCGCCCCATGACGTTCACACGCGTCCGAGAAACCGCGCAGGTCGTTCACCCTGCCGGATCCGGTTTCCCAATGCGCCATGAAGGCCCATTTCGGTTTGTGTCCAGCCAGAGCGGCTTCAACCATCTCAGCCGCCACCGGTTGGCCATGTGGAACTTCGACTACTGTGACACTCGCCGCCTGTGGGTCAAGTGGGCTGGCCGCGTGCTCGGCGGCCGTGGCCGCCTTGATCCGCAGCGTCAGCGCGTCGATCCCCGAGAATGTGCCGTTGGTGAACGCAACAACCTTGTCGCCCGGCATGACGGCCGAGAACATGGTGTCCAGAGCGCTCCAGCCGGTACCCGCGACAGCGAACGTATAAGCGTTTCCAGTGCCCCAGATTTTCCGCAGCATATGCTTGCATTCGATCATGCCCCTGAGGACATCGCCCTGCATGTGATCGGCAACACCTGCGTCGGCGAAGGCTTTCAGAACACGTTCATCCGTGTTGCCCGGCCCTGGCCCCGCGGCAAGGGTCTCGGGAATTTCGAGCGGAGGGAAAATCTGAAAAGTCATGGTCTGACATCCTCGGCTGTTGGCCGGGCATTGCGGCCTGATGTGTTAAGGTGTCGACCAGAAAACGCGAGCTTGCCCAAGGGCACAACGTAACTTACTACTGCTTTTGGATGTCTAAAAGTATGGGGTTTTACCCACCTATATTGGTAAAAATACCAAGGTATACCGAAAATTTCCCCATTCTTTTGGGTAGTTTTTTAGAAAGTCAGGGCAAAATCATATGGTTGAAACATCGGGCAAACCCATCGACATCATGCTTGCCGACAGCAATCCGCTGGTTCTGTCTGCCATGTCGGAAATATTCGAACGTGATCCGCGATTCTCTCTGGTTGCCACGTCGGCGACGGCAGAAGGTTTTCTGGGAACGGTGATGCGGATACCTGTTCAGGTCGGCGTTGTGGACTGGACGCTTCCGGCCCTGGGCGCTGCCAAATTGATCGAGGTGTTGCGCGATCAGGCCGGTGCTCCGCGCTTTGTGATCTACGGCGATGCCTCCGGAGATGTCCCGCGATTGGCCATGCAGGCGGGTGCCGCTGGATTTGCTGCCCGCTCGGGCGAGGTTGACGTGCTTCTTGAGACCTGTGCCGAAGTGGCAGCAGGCAAGATGGTGTTTCCGTTCATCGACGTCCGGAAGATGAAACAGGATCCGATTCAAAGCCTTTCACGCAAGGAACGCGCCATTCTGGAGGCCTTGGCACAGGGGATGTCGAACCGGGAACTGTCCAAGGAACTTCAGATATCCACCAACACGGTCAAGTTTCACCTGTCAAATATCTATGAGAAGCTGAACGTCAAAAACAGAACACAAGCCATTGCGTTTTTCTATTCGTCCCACCGTGGCGCCGACTAGACGACGAGAACAGAGAGTCCGGATGACTGAAATCAAAATAAACGTTGTCGGTGCCGGGCGGGTCGGCAAAACGCTGATCAGCCTTCTGGATGGCACTGATGGCTGCCGTATTCAGGATGTTCTGAGCACATCCTTTCACTCGGCAAATGAAGCCGCCCAATTGTCCAAAACCGGGCGCGTTGCAGGAAGCTATGCCGATTTGCGACCCGCTGATCTGTGGATCATATCAGTGCCCGACACGCAAATTTCTTCGGTGGCCCACGAATTGAAAGAGGCGTTCGAGAACCAAGAAATAACCGGGAAGCCTTCAGTGGCGTTCCATTGCAGCGGCTATTATCCCGCCGAGCAACTGGCGTCGTTGCGCAGCTTCTCGTGGTCTCTGGCCAGCGTTCACCCCGTCCTGTCTTTCGCCGATACACAGGCCGCTGCCGCGCAATTCAAAGAGGCGCTGTGCGGGTTGGAAGGCGACGAAGAAGCCACAGCGTTCATTCAACCGCTTCTGGAAGGATTGGGGGCCACCTGTTTTCCCATCCGGTCTGAAAGCAAAAGCCTGTATCATGCAGCCGCTGTGATATCGAACAACTTCGCCGTTGTCTTGCAGGCCATCGCCCGCGAGGCGTGGGCCGAGGCGGGCGTGCCGGACGAAACTGCCCGCAAGCTCAACGCTGGTTTGTTGAGCAGCACAGTCGAAAACGTCGACCTTCTTGGGCCGCAAGCTGCCCTGACCGGTCCAGCGGCAAGAGGGGACGAAGAGGTCGTTGCCCGGCAGGGTACGGATGTAGCGGCGTGGCACCGCGATGCAGGTGAAATTTACAGGCAAATGAGTTCGCTGGCGCAGAAGCTGAAGGAAACCGGTTTCACGAAATAATCGCCAGATCCATTGCTGGAAAGCATTTTGGAACCTGCGCTCGAAACGCGTCGCGGAAAAGGCAGGCCCGAGCGTTTCTTTTGCGAATCCCTGAAACGTGTTACGTTAGGTCAACTTTCAAGATTTGATTTTCCCCGCACTCAGTTTCTTGCCGCGCTTTCCAACGAGGTGACTTCATGTCCGACTCCAGCAGTGAGCCCCCGCGTATTACGCTGTCCCTTCCGACCTCCCGACCAAATCCCACGATCTCGGCGGAAATCTCAGGATCGGCCAGCTTTACAGCTGACAGTGTTGACGATCTCAGACGCGTCGAAGCCGAGAAACTCAAGGCGTTGCGCCGTGGTGTCGGTATCGACCTGTCCGCCGAAGTAATCAACGATCTGGTCGATCAGCGCGTGCAGGCCACTGGTGCAGTCTTTCGACAGCTCGAAACCATTCGCAAAGATCTGGCCGAGGGATTTCTGGGCGCTGTCGTCCCTACCCTTGCCCCGAAACTGCGCGGAGAACTGATCAATCCCGACGGGGCCCCCGCCGAGCGGGTAATCGTTGAAGCGCTGCGCCCCACCTTTACCGCCAATGAAGGTATCGACAACGCGGATTTTTCCTGGGCTGTAAAAGCCGCCGTTACGGATGCGCGGGGCCTGTTTTCCCTTGATCTGCCCAACTTGCGGCTGCCGCAAAATGGCCTGAGGTTGCGAATTCGCGGGCAGAACACCACTCTGACTGAAGCGGTGCCGCGCATTGATGCATTGGATGGCGAACTGGGACTTGTGGTGCTGGATCGCACTGTCCTCCCTTTGCAGCGCTCGGTCCTGGGCGAGCTTGCTGATATTCTACCGGTGGATCCCGAGGATGCGGAAGAGAACATATCCGATTTCACCGGCACGCAGGCGCCCATCGTGCTGGGCGAAGGTGACTGCGCCTCGGAATACCGGACCGAAGGTGGCACAGTTTCACGACGGCGCTATTCGGTTCTCTACCGGTTGATTGATCCGCTGGTCGGGCCGAAAAATATCGTCCGAACCCGCCCTGTTGGCGGCAATCGCTTTGTCACGACAATCCCGGGCAGCACTTTTGCGCAGGCCAACCTTTCTGCCGAAACCCTTTTGAACGCTTTCAACAATGACGGCGGAGACTGGGATTTTCGCGACCGGATACCAATTGACGAACCCATTGATGTAGAAGATTTCTTCGAAGATCTTGAGCAGCGCCCGCAAGATGTGCCAAAGGCCTCCAGCCTTGCGCTCGGCTACATTGCCAAGATGCGCTCGACCGCCGTTCACGCCGGTATGTCGTTGGGCCGTCTGGTCTATTCCCTGCCGCTTGCCCCGGGCGAGGAACAGCGGATCGTCGTTTCGGAACAACGTGAAACCCTGACCGTGCGCGAACGTGAAAGCCTGACGTTCGAGGAACAACAGGAATTCGAAGAAGCGCGCGACACTTCCTTCAACAATACGTTTGAAACCGCGCTCGATGAAGTGATCCGCGGTACGTCCTCCTTCTCGACCAAGGCGTCTACAAAGAGTTTTGGTGGTGCGGGTGGCATTGGTGGCGGTCTGTTTGGCGGCATCGGGGCCATAGTTGGCGGGGTCGGCTTCAGCGGAGCGCGCTCCAGTTCCAACTCGTCAGGCAGTTCGTCCAACACGCAGAACACATCACGCGATTTTCTGTCAGATACGCATGAGACGTTCTCGGCCGCGCTGGAACGGGCCGCTTCTGTCAAAAGAAACTCTGCCCGAACAAGTGTGCGAACCGCAACGGCAAGTGATCGGCGGACGGCGACAACAAAGTTCGTGGCCAACCGCAACCATTGTCATGCAATGACGATGCAATGGTTCGAAGTTCTGCGCGACTTTTCCCTGGAAACGCGGATCGAAGGGGTGCAATTGGTGGTCTTCGTTCCAATGCAACTCATCCGCTTTCGCCGCCTGGGGCAAGGCGATCAATTGCCGGGCAATGTCAACCGGTCCGGGTTGCTGCACCGGTACAAAGTGATCCTGCGCCACGCAGACGTTTTCCGTCGCGTGTTCCGAAACCGTCGCAGATTCCGCACCGCGCTCAAACTGCTGGAAGAGTTTTATGCCGACAAGGACGCATCTCCGCAAAATGCTCCGGGTGTCGCGCAGGACATCGTCAGTTTTGAGGCTCAGGGCACTTTTATGCCCAACGATGACATTTCCGCCGTGATCTTCACTCAGGATGGCGACCGCGTCGGACCGGTGCCTCTGACCGGATCGCCGATTGACATCGACAACCTGCATGACTTGCCTGCCGAGACACGCGAAAACTTGCTGGTTCGGCTGGCTGACGCGCGCCGCGATCCAACGAATCGGCGGACTTATACCGGATCCGTGGCTTTGCCCCGCTCGGTCGAACGTTCCGACATCGCCCGCGTCGAGTTGCGCAGGCGGACGGGCTCTTTTGCCTACTCATTCTATACCGGCCCCGACCCGATCAACATCTTCAACATTTGGGAGCATATCTCAAACCTAGAAGATGCCGATGATCTGGATCGCGCCACGCGCAACATCAACCGGAGCCTTCACACGACGATTTCGGGTTCGGATTTCGACGATCTGATCGGCGCGCCAATGATCAGCGAGTTTGAGGCGCGCATGAACGAAGACGCACAGACCATCGTTGACGACAACACATTCCAGGCATTGCCTGCAACCCTGCCCTATTCCGTACAGGAAGTGCCGGACGTGCTGTCGCGTCGTGATCTACGGCGGATCGAAGAAATGTATCAACATATCGTGGCCGACACCGTTCGCTATTCCCGCGTGATCTGGGCCAGTATGACGGATGAAGAACGCGCCATCCTGCTGGAACGTTTCACGATTGGCGTGCCGGATGGCGGGTTGGATGACGCTTCAAGCGAGATATCACTGCTCAGCACGGTCCAAAACAAGGTGTTGGGCTTCTACGGCAATGCGATGATCATGCCATTCTCGATCCCGCCCGATCTGGCCGACAGAATGGAGATGCGGACCGGCGACATTCAGGACAGTCTGCTGGCCTTCCATCGGGAAGACTTCCGACCACCGCGCCGCACGATCTCACTGCCGACCAGAGGCCTGTTGGGCGAGGCCGTACTGGGCCGCTGCAATTCCTGCGAGATGATCGACCATCGCCGCTTCTGGAACTGGCAGGACAGCCCGACGCCACCTCCGGTTGGTGACACGCCGGTCTTACCCGTGGACAGCGATGCAATCTTTGGCACCCGTGCGCCATCAGACCTGCCGGCCAATCAACCTTCGAACACGCTCACCATCGCAGGTGGGGACATTGGCACAGGCCAGGCCGTGCCCACTTCGCAACTGGCCGAAATCCTCAAGGCCGCGCCCGATCTCGCGCGGGCGGGAACCGATCTGACAGGTCTGAAGGAGCTGCAGGCGCAACTGGCACTGGAAACACAATCAGTCGCCGCCGGTCGGGACAAGGCCATAGACACAGCGACGGATCTGACCAAAGAGCTTGTCGGCAAGGCCACTGAGCTTGCAGGCAAGGGCCAGGAGATCGCTGCGGCCCGCAAAGAGGAAGAAGCCAAGAAACAAGCTGCCGAAAAGAAAAAGTCAGCTGCCGACAATGCCGTAAAGATCAAGGGGTTTGAAGATATCGCCAAGAACGCCTCCGGTGTTTCTGCGCTGATCGGCGGACAACCGGGCGGCAACCAAGCGGCCTTTACGCAAAACCTGTTCAAGGATTTCCCCGGCGGTGCTGCCGCTCTGGCGAATCCCTCCAACACGTTGCTTCTGGCCAAGCTCTTTGGGGCCTTTACCAAAGCGAATACAGATGCGGATGACGGCAGCGCAACCAAGGCCGGCAGCCAGTCCGTTCTGGATTTCCTCAATGGCCTGAGCGCCCCTGCGGAGGACGACGATGAGTGACACCAGCACAAATGCAACCCCCGAACCCGGTATTGATGAAAGCCTTGCCGAGGCCATCATCAATATTCTCGAAACCACCAACTCTCCGGCGATACAGCGCGCCCGAGAGGTGATAGCCCACAGACTGGCCATCGCAGGCGACGTTGCCCCATCCCGCATCCCAGCGCCGCGCAATATCACCGAGATCGGCGGCTACTTAAATCTGCTGAGCGAATATGGAGAGGCCGAACAGCGCTCGCGCATGATCGCGGCCGCTCTGGGCATAGCAGGGCCGCAGATTTCGCTGCCACAGCCCGGTGCCGTTCCTGCGTTGTCCTTTGTCACACGTGACGGCGCCCGACCTGCGGGGCCACAACAACCCAGCTTCCCGTTGACCTATACGATCCGCAGCGACTTTGTTCCGGCCTTTGACAATGCTGTGCAGGAAATCACGATCCGTGGTGGCGCGGTTCCGATTTTGACACCCGTCAGGATTCTGCCTTCCGCGGGGTCTGCGCCCGCAACAGACGGCTCTGCACAGTTGGCTCTGATCGGCCGAACACTCAGCCTGGCGCCAACTGCGGCTTTACACGCCGTGGCAACCGATCCCCTGTCGCTAAGCCGCCCGACTGCTGGTGGCGGTTTCGAGGTTTTGGTTCGGGTCATCGACGCCGCCGCTCCGATCGCCGGAACCATCGCGGCGGCGGACTGGACGAGTTGGGAATGCGATGCCGCAGTCTGTTCCGAGGTCGACAGCAATGATGCGCGCTTTGCGCTCACGCCACTACTGAACGCCGCCGGGTGGCACCAGACAGCTGATCCCGGCAATCCGACCAGCCTGTCGAATCCCGGAACCTGGGCAGAATGGCGCAATATCACCGGGCTTGTGCCGGGCGTCACGCGGTTTGCGGACGAGCTGCAACTGCTTTATTCCGCTGAAATGCTCATTACCTCACCGATCTTCAATCAACTGGACAATGTCTGGACAGGAAACGAATTTGCCGCACCATAGCGCGGCTGCTTGAAACGCATGAAAGTGATTTGGCAAGACTCCCTTCAAGGGGTTTAATGCAATCAGGAGGTCAGCCATGCAAAACCCGGAGCGTTTCGAGAAGTTCTATTTCGCCAAAGTCGGCATGGGCGAAGCCTGTGGCTGCGCCGAGCGGGTAATCGACGTGTTCGAATTCAATCGCAAAGGCGGTGCGCAATCCAAACAACCTGTGAAACAGGACAGGCGCAGACGCGGATCCTTTCGGGCATGGGCTGTCAGATATGGGCTGATGAGCCGAAAGCGGACATAATCCAGGCCTGACGACGCACAGGGTTCGCTTTCGGCTTCATGGCTTTGCTCAGGCGGCTTGATAGCATTTCTGAAACCACTGTATCTGGTTGCCACGAGAACAGGTCAGGCCGGCACCAGCTTCCCGTCGCGAAGGTCCAGTTCATCCGGTGCCAGTTCCGTGCGGAACGCCGGCGAATGACTGACCAGCAGAATCGCCTGTGGCAACGCTCGCAGGATTTCCAGCAAGCGCGCTTCGTTTTTCGTATCCAGCGCATTCGTCGGTTCGTCCAGCAACAGAGCTTCGGGATCCATCGCCAGAACTGTCGCCAGTGTCACCAGCCGTTTTTCACCGCCTGACAATTTGTGTGTGATGCGGTTCTTTAAGTGCATCAAGTCCAGATCGCCCAGCACTTCATCGACAATGGCAATCGCTTCGTCGCGTGTCTTGCCCAGATTGAGCGGCCCAAAGGCGATGTCTTCGGCGACGGTCGGGCAGAACAGTTGATCGTCCGCATCCTGAAATACAAGCCCCACCCGGCGGCGCACTTCGTGGAAATCCGCCTCCTCCACGCGTTGCTGACCAAAAACGGTGACGGTGCCAGAACTCGGGCGCTGCAACCCAAGTATGATGCGCAGGAGCGTCGATTTTCCCGCACCGTTCGGACCAGTCAGAGACAGGCGCTGCCCGGCATTCAGGCTCAGGCTTGCCCCGTCGAGGACGGGTGGCTGGCCGGGGTAGGAAAAACAGATGTCTTCTAGCGCGATCAGTGTCATACGAATTCCAGAATGATCAGACCCAGGCAGAGACCGCTGAATCCAGCAGCAAACACAATGTCTCTGCGGGTCAGGTCAAATTCCTGAAGCAACGGCATACGCCCGGAAAACCCCCGGCACTTCATCGCGGCCAGAATGCGTTCCGATCTTTCGATCGCGCGCACCAGCATCATGCCCACCAGGTAACCAAAGCTGCGATATGTGTGCCAGTTGGTCGCTGGCCGAAAACCGCGCACCTTCATGGCGGCGCGCAAGCGCAGATACTCTTCCCGCAACACCTCGATATACCGAATTGTAAACATCAGAAGGTAAACCAGCTTTTCAGGGCAACGCAGACGATGCAAGGCGTGACCCAGAGTGACCGGCTCCATCGTGCCAACCAACACCAGCAGGGACAGGATCACGGCATTGGCGGTCAAAGAAATCTGGACCGCTTTCCAGAAACCTTGCCAGCTTGCCGGGTACCCCCAAAGCGTGAACATCAGGTCTCCGGGCATGGAAAAGGGCAGCAGGATCAGCATAAACAGGATGAATCCATCCATCATGGCCATTCGCTTCAACGTCTTTCGCCACGGCAAGCGTGAAATCATCAAAAGCGAAAGAGAAACGGTCAACGCCGCGCAAAGCGCAATGAGGGCTGACAGCGCCACGGTCACGACTGCAAAAGCAACTGCCATGACGATCCGCATCCGGGGATCCAGCAGGTTGATCAGACCTTCAGGCCCGTCACCGGCTTCGGCCAGTGTTTTCTCTTGGTGCCCCAGGACGTGTGCCATCAGGCCGCCAGCTTGCGGCGCGCCGCCATGTAAAAGCCCAGACCGAACAGACCAACGATGTACCCGATCCCGCCAAGGATGGTTTGCAGGTCATTCTGTTCGCGATAGGCCGCGATCTCGCGCCTGAGCGGGCGCAACTCGTCACGAACGGCCTTTGCGATAACCTGTCGTTCCTCTTGGCCTAGTGAAGTCGCGGAACCGACAGTCTGGGCCATGGTCGCCGAAGTTGCGCTGTCCGCTTTTTCTGCGACAACACCCATAATCTGCGCGACGTCCTCTGCAGGCATAGTAACCTGGGCCACGTGCCCGGCGCCCAGGTCAGCAAAGAATGTATGCGCCACGGCTGAGTTCGGAGTATAGATAAAAAACCCGTCTGCATCCGTCACCGTGCGACCCAGCTCTGCCCCATCCGGGCCAGTAACAATGACTTCGGTATCGCTTGCCATATCGCCGCTGGAAAAACCGATCTCACCCTCTATGGCATCACCGGACACAAAAACACCGGCTATGACTTTATGCGCCTGCGCAGACAAAGGCGCACAGCACAAAGCCAGTGTGATAACCAGATGCTTCATGTGGTCGCTCCTCTGACAAACAGCTCGGGCTTGACTTTGCGCGCCAGCAAAACGGCGAACCCGGTCAAAATCGCTTCGATGGCCATGACAGGTATATGTGCAAAGAAAACAAGCTTGGCAGCGGGCAGGAACTCATCCCCCGACAGTGCCAGTGAAGTCGCGACCATGCCGGTCGTCGCCGCAATGGCAAATGCGCCGCCCAAGCCACCCCAGATCGCACCCTGCAAAGGCGTCCCACGCGCGATCAGACGACCAAACAACAATCCGGCCACCACCGCGGGCAAAGCGATATTGACGGTGTTGATCCCCAACACCGTCAATCCGCCAAAGCCGAAAAAGACCGCCTGCAGCAAAAGCCCGACGAACAAAGCCGGGAATGCGGCCCAGCCAAGCAGCAGTCCAGCCATGCCATTGAGGATCAAATGTACCGATGACGGACCAATGGGTACGTGGATCAACGATGCCACGAAGAAACTGGCTGACAACACTCCGGCAGTGGGGATGCGGTCAAGATCAAGTGACCTGAGGCCCATGGCAATCCCACCCGCAGCGGCGACGGCACCGCCGACCACGACCGGGTTGGAAAGGGCTCCGTCGACGATGTGCATTTGGGTTTACTCCAGATCCCAGGCGCGGATCCAGATGACCGCATCCTGACTAAGTTCTTTACCCTCATGTTCGGTCACTGGACCTGAACCTAGTGCTGCGAAACCCCAGTAACCGGCTTTTGGAACGCCAAACGAAAAGTACCCGTTGTCGTCCGATATGGCGACCACGGCACCACCCGGCATTGGTGACACCTTCGGTGTCGAAGCGGCCGAGCTCTCCATGCCAGGTTCGGCGGCCATGTACTCGATCTCGATCTCAGCACCTGCAACCGGCTGACCATCAGCCATCACACGGCCCGTGAAGGTCGAACCCGCGATGATGTTGGTCGGCTTGTTAAGCGGTATGATCTCGGTCAGCAGACCCACAGGGTTCATCCAGTCGGTCGGCAATGCGTTGCGGTTCAGGAACGCTTTGGTGAACTGCTGGATATAGATGTCTTCGGCTTCCTCATAATAAGGTTGAGGAACCGTCACCAGCACGTAATCGCCCGAACGTTTGACAGGAACACTGCCTTTGAACGCCGCCCCCTCGTTTTCTCCACCGGTGAAGCGGACAGGTTCCAGCGTATCAAGTAAATCAGTTTTTTTGCCGTTGTGGATCACATAGAATTCCTGCGGCTTTTCCATATCCATGACATGACCGTTCTCGAACGGATGCCAGAAGATCAGCTTGACCGGCACATCGCCGGGTTTCTCGATCATGGTGTCGGTGGTGTATTCCAAAAGGAAATGCGCATTTGCCATGGCAGGAAGTGCCATCGCTGCAGCGGCTGCACTGAGCAGCTTTTTCATGAACAGTCGTCCTTGTCCCGTCGCGCCAATCCCGGTGCGAAATTCACTTTGACTGCGGGACATCCAACGCCAAATTGCCCTTTCAGGCATCCTGGTCCGACGCACATCCCGTCGCCGATGAGGAGCGCCCCTTATGGGGGCACATGCCCGGCAGGTATCCTGACTTGCGGGTCAAAGCGTCGGACTGGCCTTCCCGGGAAAACCCCAGTGGCGTTTCAGCCCTGCTCGCCGCTTACAGTTGCGGGTGCAGTTGCGGAATTGGGCCTGAGCCCGCACCGCATTCCCTATTGATTCCAGAGCGCGCCCCGGAACCGGACATGTCCAGCGGCTTGCCAGACAATCCCAGTCTCCGTCAACGATCAATTGTGATGGCGGTCAAAAAAGTTATGAGCCTGGGAAGTCTGGTGTGGTTTGACGTGCTTTGGTAAGCATCAGTGGAAGAAGGGGAAATACACTTCTAGGCTTCTGAAAGATACCTTTCCGACAACGGCAAGCTTGCTGCGCCCAGCGAGCGCGCATCCGGGCCCACGGCCCCCGCCAGCACCAAAGGGCGCTCAAGACCGGTCAGGTTAACCTCGGACAGTTTGTTTTCGACCAATTCAACCAAATGCGCCTTGATGTCCGGCGGCATCCAGCCGTCAATCTTTACGCATTCAAAGTCGATTAAACTGCATGATGATACAATCGCATATGCAATCCCGCTCGCGGTCTTATTCAACCAGTTCTCCAGTTGAGCTTTTGGCACATCCCAATGCTCGGTCGATTCCCATAAAGAATGCGAGGTTGCCCCTGCTGTCGTGATTGCACGCTCGAGCACATAAAGGCTAGCCACGTCAATCAGCGGCTTCACACCGCCTGCGTCATCAGGAACAGGCAAAGGACCGAGCGCGCCTGCATTTCCCCGACCAGAAAAGATCGAGCCATTAAGGACCACCCCGCCGCCAATGAAGAAGCCGACGTAGAAATACAAAAAATCTCTTGGCCCGTCAGCCGGGCCAAAAACCAATTCCGCACCACAGGCCGCTGTCGCGTCATTTTGAAGGAAAACTGGCATATTGCAGCTGAGAGCCAGGTCCGCTTTTAAGTCCGACGCGCGCCACGGGTCCATTTTTTCCTGAGGAACCTGCAAAGTCTTCGCCCAGTCCCACAGGTAAAAGGGCATAGCTATTCCGAGCCCCGCGATCCGGCTTTTGGACTCAGGTGACATGGACGACATCACTTTCCCAAGACTCTCTCTGGAAAAATCCAAAGTGGCATTCGGCGTTGGATAGTCATAGGTTCGCCTCTCTCGTTGCCGCACGTTTCCGACAAAGTCAGTCAAAACCAGTTCGGTACTGCGGCGCCCGACTTTAAGCCCAAAGAAGAACGCACCATCCGGATTGAGGCGCATAGGAACAGAAGGCTGCCCGACTTTCCCGCGAACCGGTTCACCGCGCAGAAGCAACCCATCCTTTTCCAATAGACGCATAATGACGGAAACCGTTTGTGCCGACAGTCCCGTCATGCGCGCGATTTCGGACTTCGCAAGGGCCTGATGGCGCCGGACAAGAGATAACACAAGGCGTTCGTTTCGGGCCCGCATGCCGCTTTGGTTCGTTCCGCGCACCTCTGACCCGTGCGAGCCAATCGAGTTTGTCTGAGATGAATATTCAGGCACGACCACCCCTTTCTTGCTTGAGAATGAGAAAGCCGACCCGCCCTGTCAATAATAAATAAGAGTGAGTTATTTATTGACTCGATATTTGATTCTTGTGATGGTTTCTCATGGGATCAGGTTATTTTTGCCTGATCGCACTCGTGCCCTCATGGGCATTAGAAAAACTGGGAGGATTATCGATGAAACTTGCAAGACTTGCGGGCGCGACAGCGCTGGCAGCTGCTGCAATGGCTGGCAGTGCAATGGCGGAAGGTGAAACTGTTTGCCTGATCACCAAGACGGACACCAACCCGTTCTTTGTCAAAATGAAGGAGGGCGCGACAGCGAAGGCGGAAGAGCTGGGAATGACGTTGAAAGCCTTTGCGGGCAAGGTCGACGGTGACCATGAAACGCAGGTGCAAGCCATTGAGACCTGCATTCTGGACGGCGCCAAAGGCATTCTGCTGACGGCCTCGGACACATCATCCATCGTTCCGGCTGTGAAGCAGGCGCGGGATGCAGGGGTTCTGGTAATCGCTCTGGATACGCCGCTGGAACCCATTGACTCGGCTGACGCGACGTTCGCCACGGACAATTTCCTTGCCGGGCTGTTGATTGGACAATGGGCCAAAGCCACGCTGGGCGACGCCGCCAACGACGCCAAAATCGCGACACTGGATCTTGCCGTCAGCCAGCCGACAGTGGATGTGCTGCGCAATCAGGGCTTCCTTCAGGGCTTCGGTGTTGATCTGGCAGACCCGAACGTGATCGGCGATGAAGATGACCCCCGTCTGGTCGGGAGTGATGTCACTGCCGGCAACGAAGAAGGAGGTCGCCGCGCGATGGAAAACCTACTGGCCAAGGATCCGACGATCAACGTTGTTCACACCATCAACGAACCTGCGGCGGCAGGCGCTTATGAAGCGCTCAAAGCCATCGGACGTGAAAATGACGTACTCATCGTTTCCGTGGACGGAGGCTGCCCGGGCGTCCAAAACGTTGCTGATGGTGTTATCGGCGCAACGTCGCAGCAATACCCGCTGTTGATGGCATCACTGGGGGTTGAGGCCGTCAAGAAATGGGCGGACGAAGGTGTAAAACCTGAAAACACACCCGGTAAGGATTTCTTTGACACCGGCGTGGCGCTTGTAACGGACAAGGCCGCTGATGGCGTCGAGTCAATCTCGGTCAAAGAAGGCATGGACCTCTGCTGGGGTTGACCTGATCACCCGGAGGGCCGCAGAGGGCGGCCTTCCGCTTTTCAAGCCACCCATTCGCCCGAAAACTTGCTAGAGTCGTCAGTGACCTGACGCTTTGGGGGAACCTTTATGTCCGATACTTCACGACGATCAGACGACTTCGAAGCCGCTGCACAAGGCAGCCCGGAACAGATTGCCGAATTTGACGATCACCACCGCGGGTTTGTCGGAACGGTTCAGCATTTTCTGCATGTGAACCCCTCTCTGGTGCCGTTGATCGTTCTTGTGGCTGCCATCGTCATTTTCGGTGTATTGTTGGGCTCCAAGTTTTTCTCGCCATTTGCGCTGACCCTGATCCTGCAGCAGGTTCAGATTGTCGGGATCGTGGCTGCGGCGCAAAGCCTTGTCATCCTGACGGCAGGTATCGATCTTAGCGTCGGGGCAATCATGGTAATGTCGTCGGTTGTGATGGGTCAGTTCACCTTCCGGTATGGGCTGCCGCCATCGGTCTCGATCATTTGCGGCCTTTTCGTTGGCACAGCAATCGGCGCGGTGAACGGTTATCTTGTCAGCCGCATCAAACTGCCGCCGTTCATCGTGACGCTTGGAATGTGGCAAATCGTTCTCGCGGCAAATTTCCTCTATTCTCAGAACGAAACCATCCGGTCACAGGAGATCGAGGAACATGCCAGCATCCTGCAACTGTTCGGTGCCAAGTTTAACGTCGGCGGGGCTGTATTCACCGTCGGCGTGATCTTCATGCTGGTGCTTATCCTCGTACTTTCCTACGCGCTTCGTCATACCGCCTGGGGAAGGCATGTCTATGCGGTCGGTGATGATCCGGAAGCCGCCGAGCTGTCCGGTGTCAATGTGCATCGCACGCTGATGTCAGTTTACATGCTGTCCGGGCTGATCTGCGCTTTCGCGGGCTGGGCCCTGATTGGTCGCATTGGGTCCGTGTCTCCGACGTCAGGACAGTTGGCAAACATTGAAAGCATAACGGCGGTCGTGATCGGGGGTATATCCTTGTTCGGTGGTCGCGGGTCCATTCTTGGGTCGCTGTTCGGAGCGTTGATCGTCGGCGTCTTCACACTTGGGCTTCGATTGCTGGGCGCTGATGCGCAATGGACGTTCCTGTTGATCGGCATCCTTATCATCGCAGCGGTCGCGGTCGACCAGTGGATCAGAAAGGTGGCAGCCTGATGGAACCTATTCTCAAAGGACGGAACCTTGTGAAGCGCTACGGCAAGGTAACGGCGCTGGATCAGTGCGATTTCGACCTGATGCCGGGCGAAATTCTGGCCGTGATCGGCGACAACGGCGCAGGCAAATCAACACTGATCAAGGCGGTATCAGGCGCGGTGGTGCCGGATGAAGGTGAGGTTTGGCTGGAAGGCCAGAAAGTGAACTTTCATTCCCCGATTGACGCGCGCGAAGCCGGTATCGAAACGGTCTACCAGACGCTTGCTATGTCCCCCGCCCTGTCGATTGCGGACAACATCTTCATGGGGCGCGAAATCCGGCGCAAAGGGCCGTTGGGATCATGGTTCCGAATGCTCGACCGTCCGGCGATGGAGAAATTCGCCCGCGACAAATTGAGCGAACTGGGCCTGATGACAATCCAGAATATCAATCAAGCCGTTGAAACTCTGTCCGGGGGTCAGCGTCAGGGTGTTGCCGTGGCGCGGGCCGCGGCGTTCGGCTCGAAGGTCATCATCTTGGACGAGCCAACGGCCGCACTGGGTGTGAAGGAAAGCCGTCGCGTTCTTGAACTGATCCTGGACGTGAAATCGCGTGGCATTCCGATCATCCTGATCAGCCACAATATGCCACATGTTTTTGAGGTCGCCGATCGAATTCACGTGCATCGGCTTGGCAAACGCCTGTGCGTCGTTGATCCCAAGGATTACACGATGTCCGACGCAGTGGCGTTCATGACCGGTGCCAAGGAACCGCCCGCCGAGGATCAGGCCGCGTGACTGGCAAACTTGCCACCCCCAAGGCGCTAGCAAGCAGAATCGCGGATGCCGTTCAAGCTTTGCCGCCGCTGCAAGACCGGCATCTTGTCGCGATAGCCGGGCCGCCGGGATCGGGGAAAACGACTGCGGCCAGCCTTGCGACCACAGAGCTCAATCTACGCGGCGTCGCAACCGGCCTGGTTTCCATGGACGGCTTCCATTATGACAACGTGATCTTGAAGGGTCGCGGCTTACTGAACTGCAAAGGATCCCCCGAAACCTTTGACCTTGCCGGCTTTCATGCATTGCTTGGTCGATTGCGTACGGAAGGAGAAGTCGCAGTACCCGAGTTTGTCCGAAATCTCGATCTGGCTATTGCTGCGCGGTCTATGATCACAGCGGATCAGCGCGTTGTTCTGGTTGAAGGCAATTACCTTCTCTTGAATGAACCGGGTTGGTCGGAACTGCACCAACTGTGGACATTCAAGGTATTCTTGGACACCGATTTGAAAACACTTGAAACCCGCCTGACCAACAGATGGATCGGCCACGGTTTGAACAAAAAAGCCGCCATGGACCGTGCGCAGTCCAACGATCTGCCGAATGCGGAACGTGTGATCCAAAATTCGGTATCCGGCGATCTGGCCCTGACTTGAGTTTTCCCTGCGGCCAACAAAATCCGTCTTGATGGAAGGCCAGAGGTCAGATCCGGTATACCGGCGGAACAAGACCGGCCTGGAACCAAGTCACGAAAGACACGATTGAAAACACCGGCAGCCCGGTCGCCCGCTGAATATCCGGCGCATAGGGGCACATATTCGTGCACTCCAGAACTATCGCCCCAAGATCGGGGTGTTCCGAGGCCAACGCGATTGCGGCCTCAACATTGTCTTCCCGGGCCTTCTGAACATTCAGACGCGATTCATTGCCAAGAATTGCACGGGTGAACTCTCGCCCACCCTCGGTTGTGCCTATTGGCGTATCCAAGGGGACATCGGCGGCACGCAAGTGGTCTTCGGTCAACGTAGACGCCGAAATGGTCAGTACACCGGCCCGTTTTCCCGCAGGAAGAATGCGGTTCACCAATTCGACCTGCATCAAGGACGAGGTGACGACGGGAACCGGAACAGCCTCGGCCAGTTCCTTTTGAAACAGGGACAAGAACCCGCAATTGGTTGTTATGCCATCCGCGCCGTCTTTGACCAGCTCTTGCGCGGCGTCGATGAAGACCTCGAGCATACCTTCGGCCCGATGCCGAACAACCCGGTCCGGCGAGGCATCCCGGACGACGCGGTACAGCACCGGAAACGGCCAGGTCTGAGCATTGCCCATGTCGCCGGGAATTCTTGGGAATTGCGCGTCCAGCATGAGGATTCCCACCGATGCGCCATAAATGGATTTGCCGCCCTGGACGATCAATTCTGCGCCTCCTCGATAATGCGGGTCGAAATGTCTTCGGCCCCCTCCATGTAGATGCTGGTAATCCCGTGACGCACAGCGTCCTGCACCTGATCCATTCGTTTTGTGATATGAGCCGCCAGAACCCGTGCAGCCTCATCTGCATCCCGATCCAGCAGGGCTTGCATGACGTGTTTATGTTCGTCCTTGGACTTCTGCACCCGGTCCATGCTCATGGAAATCCAGCGGATATAGCGGATACGCTCGTTGATCCGTGTCAGAGTTTGCAACAACTCCATGTTCCCCGACAGTTTTGCAATCCCCAGATGGAACGCTTCGTCCCGGGTCACTGCCTCTTCGATCGTCAGGCCGGTGATGTCGATGCCCGTTTCATAAAGTTCATCACGCAGTATTTGCAGGTCTGCATCCGTCGCCTTGGCGCAGGCTGATCGGGCCGCCGCGGATTCGATGATCTGCCGCAGCTCGAAAAGGTCGAACACGCTTTGCGCATCCAAGGGACGACAAAAGAACCCTTGCCCTGGGCGGAAATCGAACAGCCGTTCGGCGACCAGACGATTCAACGCTTCACGCAACGGCGTACGGCTGACGCCCAGGTCTCTGGAGAGAGCGACCTCGTTTAGGCGGTCACCGGGGCGCAGGCGGAAGGACACCGCCATGGCTTTGACCTGATCATAGATATCATCGACGCGTGGACCCGCCATAAACCCCGCCTTTCTTTCGTTGATTCACAGGTGCCACACACACTTCTTGAAATCAATATACAAAACTGTATACAGCACTGTGTGCAGTTGTGAATCGAAGGAGTCGCGAACGATGACAGGAACGAATTACCTGAACGGAGCCGAGGCAATGGTGCGCATGCTTGAGGCGCATGGCGTCACCCACATGTTCGGTCTGTGCGGCGATACCACCTTGCCATTTTATGATGCGCTCGCCCGAATGGATCACGGCATTCAACACATTCTGACCCGCGACGAACGGCACGCCGCCTACATGGCGGATGGCTATGCCCGCGTGACGGACAAGCCCGGCGTTTGCGAAGGCCCTTCCGGCGGTGGCGCAACCTACATTCTGCCAGGTGTGGTCGAGGCCAATGAAAGTTCGGTTCCAATCCTGGCGATCACGTCCGATGTGGCAACGACCAGTCGCGGAAAATACCCTTTGACAGAACTGGATCAGCCAGCGTTGTTCCGGCCGCTGACAAAGTGGAACGCGTCTCTGGACGACGCCACCCGGCTTCCGGCCATGGTTCGTGCGGCGTTCCGGGCGATGACAACGGGAACACCCGGTGCGACCCACCTGGCACTGCCGTTTGATACTCAGAAGGCACAGGTGGACGAAGCGGAAATCTGGGCCGACGAGCGGCATCGCAGCTATCCCGCAGAGCGGGCTGCCCCCGATCCTGATGCCATCGAAGCAGCCGCAGCCATTCTTGCCCAGGCCAAATCCGCTGTCGCGGTATGTGGCGGCGGCCCCATTCTGTCCGGCGCGACCGATGCATTGCGCCGCGTCGCCGGTCTGTTGGATATGCCCGTCGCCACAACCGTTTCAGGCCAAGGGTCCATCGCCGAAACCGACCCTTTGGCCCTGGGTGTTGTCGGATCGAACGGCGGTGTCCCCGCGACCCGTGCCGTGGTAGATCAGGCTGATGTCGTCCTGTTCATCGGGTGCCGCGCCGGTTCGGTCACGACCGAACGGTGGAGAAGCCCCGGGCGCAACACCACGATCATTCACATCGACAGCGACCCCATGGTGATCGGCGCAAACTATCAGACAGAAGTGGCGATTTGCGCCGATGCTAGTTTGGCGTTGGAGGCACTGGCCCACGCATTGGAGCAACGGCAGGACCTGACCAGTCAAGGCGGAACAGCCAAGGCCCGCGCCGCGTGGGAGGCCAAGGCGGCGGCGTTTGCCCCCTTGGCTGCAAGTCGGGAAACCCCAATACGGCCCGAGGCTGTCATGGCGTCCCTGATGGACATTCTGGACGACGATGCAATTGTGGTCGCTGATCCCGGCACCCCCTGCCCCTATTTCAGCGCGCATTACCGTTGGCGGCAACCCGGGCGGCATTTCATCACAAATCGCGCGCATGGAGCACTGGGGTATTCTCTGGGGGCGGCCATGGGTGCACATGTCGGGCGGCCCTCGGTCAAGACGCTTGCCGTCATGGGCGATGGTTCGTTTGGGTTCGCCTGCGGTGAGTTTGAAACCATGGTCCGGCACAATATGCCGATCACCTCGATCGTTTTCTCGAACTCGGTCTTCGGATGGATCAAGGCGGGTCAGGATGCTGGGTTTGATCAACGGTATTACAACGTTGATTTCAACCGGACCGACCACGCCGCCGTCGCAGCCGCCTTTGGAGTGAAATCATGGACGGTCAAGGACCCTGAGGACTTGCCGAAGGTGCTGAAACAGGCCGTCGAACATGATGGCCCCACATTGGTCGACATCCATTCGCAGCAGCTTCACGACGCCGCTGCACCTGTGTCAGAGTGGGTCGCGTAAGAGGCAATCGACGGGGTCAGCTGGGCCAGAAACTCCTGCGCAATCGTGGACAGGGGGCGCCCCTTTGCGGTGATGATTGCAAGATCCAGCATGACGGATGGCCTGAACGGACGGGTCTGGTACCCGCTCTCACCGTCGAACGTCACGGTAAAGGGGTCGATCATCGCGACCCCCATGCCCTGTTTCACAAAACTCAGCAGGTTCTCGGACAGGTGCGTGTGGATCTTTGTACGCCACGTGCACCCGGATGCCTGAAAGATGTCACGGGTTCGACGGTGGGTTTGGTGTTCCGGCCCCATCACGATGAAGGGCTCGTTTTCCAATATTTCCGGTGTCAGTACGTCGTACTCGGCCAAGGGGCTGTGTTCTGGAAAAGTCGCCAGCGTTTCGAACTGAAATACCTGATAGTTCAGCGTGTCATGTAGGATCGGCATCTCGACAATGCCGATTTCAAACAGGCCGGAAATCACCCATTCCTGAATCTTGGAAGAATACTGCGACTGAAAACTGACGGATAGGTTGGGGCGGCTTTTGGCAAAACGGGCGATCTCGCGCGGCATGAAACCAAATGACAGAAGATGCGGTGCCGCAACCTGCAATTGACCGGGATGCTTGTTCTGCAGATCCGTCACGGCCTGCGCCACGTGATCCAGCCCGCGCACGACCGTGTCGACTTCGCGGAACAGCAACTCGGCTTCCGGAGTGGGCAACAAACGACCCTTGTTGCGCTCGAACAGAGGCAGTCGCGCTTCACGTTCCAACTGAGCCAACAGATTGCTTATTCCAGGCTGGGATATCCCAAGCACCGAGGCCGCGCCGGTTACGGTTCCGGTTTCCATGATGGCATGAAACGCTTGAAGCTGGCGAAAGCGCAGGGACATGGATTACCACATCATTTTTTCTAATGAACTGTCGAAGATATAGTATTTGAAATGATATGCCCGTCAAGGCAGGCTTCCGCTCAACGACAGGGGGCGGAATGAGCGATCTGGCACAAAAAATCATCGGTTACGACCTCTGGCACCTGAAGCTTCCGGTCACGTCCCGCCGGGATCACGGTATAGGGTCCGTTGAAGGCGTTTGCGAAGTTGTTATCCTGCGACTGACATCCGAGGATGGCACACAGGGATTCGGCGAAGCGTCACCATGGTCGGTGTTCACCGGCTCCCCGGAGGCGACTTTCGCGGCGCTGGATCGTTACCTGCGCCCCCTTGTTCTTGGAGCCAGCGTAAGTGACCGATCGGCTATCATGGCACGCGCCACCTATGCCGTGGCACATTGCACCGAGGCGAAGGCCGCGCTGGAAACCGCTCTGCTGGATTTGGCCGGCCGTATCAGCGACACCCCGGTCTGGTCTTTGTTGGGCGGTCGTTGCCGCAGCGCCATTCCGCTCAGCTGTTCCATCGCCAACCCGGACTTTTCTCAGGACATAGACCTGTTGGCGCGGTTGCGAGAGGATGGCGTGCGGATTGTCAAACTCAAGACCGGGTTCAAGGATCACGCCTTTGACATCATGCGGTTGGAGTACCTTGCGCAGAACTGTCCTGAGTTCTCGGTCCGCGTGGACTATAATCAGGGGCTGAGCATCGGGGAGGCTCCGGCACGGGTGCGGGACGTGGCCCAGTTCAATCCTGATTTCATCGAACAGCCAGTTCGCGCCCATCACTTCGGCATGATGGCAAAGCTGCGCCAAATGTCCGATGTTCCCCTTCTCGCTGATGAGAGCGTCTTTGGTCCCGAAGATATGGAACGCGCCGCGCGTGAAAGCATTTGCGATGGCGTGTCCGTGAAAATAATGAAGTCTGGCGGTCTGACACGAGGGCAAACGGTCGCCCGCATCGCGGCTGCGCATGGTCTGACGGCGTATGGCGGGGACATGTTCGAGGCTGGTTTGGCCCATCTTGCGGGTACCCATATGATTACCGCGACACCCGAGATCATATTGGGCTGCGAGTTTTATCAGGCGTCCTATTTCCTGAAAGAGGACATTCTGGAAGAACCCTTCCGGATCAGGGACGGACAGGTCTGCGTGCCCGAAAGCCCGGGGCTTGGCGGCAAGCCCGAGCTGGCAAAGCTGAACCATTATACAGTGGCCAAGGCGGTTTCAGAATGAGTGAAAAGAAAACCATAGCCATCATCGGCGCCGGTATAGTCGGCGTTTCGGCCGCGGTCTGGCTGCAAAGGGACGGACACGACGTGATCCTGTTCGACAAGGCCGGACCGGGTGAAGGCACGTCTCATGGCAATGGCGGTGTATTGGCGTCCTGTTCCATCATACCTGTGACGGTTCCCGGGTTGCTCGGCAAAGCGCCGAAAATGTTGCTGAGCTCCTCGCAGCCGCTGTTTTTGAAATGGGGGTATTTGCCTAATCTGCTTCCATGGCTCCGGCAATATCTAAGCCACGCGAACGTAGCCGACGTTGAACGGATTGCAGCCGCCCTGACACCGATCGTCGGCGACAGCCTGAATGATCACAAGGCCTTGTCAGCAGGCACATGTGCTGAAAAGTGGATTGTGCCCAGCGACTATCTGTTTCTCTACGAAAACCGGGCTCATTTTGAACAAGATGCGTTGGGCTGGGGAATCCGACGGAAGAACGGCTTTGATTGGGAAGAACTGGAGGGCAAGGCGTTTCACGACTATGACCCCGTGTTCAGCCTGGATATCGGTTTCGCTGCCAAGCTGTCCAACCACGGTCATATCACCGATCCCGGGCGGTACGTGAAAGACCTGGCCGCCCATGTTGTGGCTGGCGGAGGCCGGATCATCCGCGCCAACGTCGAAGACGTCACGCGCGACAACGGCCGTGTTACCGGTGTGCGCGCGGGTGGTGAGACCATTGCTTGCGACATCGCCATTGTTACGGCTGGCGTCTGGTCCGGACCACTTGCGAAGCGACTGGGGGTTTCTGTTCCTCTTGAAAGCGAGCGCGGTTATCATCTTGAATTGGTGGCACCTTCTGCCATGCCCCGTAGCCCGGTCATGGTGGCTTCGGGCAAGTTTGTTGCCACGCCCATGGATGGGCGCATACGCTTGGCGGGTATTGTGGAGTTCGGAGGGCTGGACGCACCGCCCTCGCGCGCACCGTTTGAATTGATGCGAAGAAATGCCCGGACCGCTTTTCCGGGCATAACATGGAAGGAGGAAGTGGAATGGATGGGGCACAGGCCGGCCCCGGCTGACTCGATCCCGATCATCGGTGACGTGCCCGGAATCAAAGGGGCCTATATGGGCTTTGGTCATCATCACATTGGCCTGACAGGTGGGCCAAAGACCGGACGGCTTCTGGCGCAGATGATCGCGGGCAGAACCCCGAACACGGACGTAAGCGTCTACGCGCCGTCACGCTTTGCAACATAAGAACAGACCGATGAAAAATATCGGTATTTCAAAACTCGATAGGGAGAAAACGATGAAAAAACTGACAAACCTTCTGGCAGCATCCGCTTTGACTGCCGCCGCGGCAGCACCAGCCGTGGCCGAAAAATGGGACATGCCGATGGCCTATTCGGCGTCGAACTTCCATTCGGCCACCGGTTCGGAATTCGCCAAATGTGTAACGACCGGAACCGGCGGTGAGATCGAAATCGTTACGCATCCATCCGGCTCGCTGTTCAAAGGTGCCGATATCAAACGCGCTATCCAGACCGGGCAAGCCCCGATTGGTGAGCGTCTTCTGTCCGGCCACCAGAATGAGAACGCGTTGTTCGGTTTCGATTCGATACCGTTCCTTGCAACCTCGTTCGATGACAGCGCCAAGCTTTGGGATGCGGCAAAACCGTCAATTGAAAAGGTGCTGGCGGAACAGAACCTGACGTTGCTTTACGCGGTGCCATGGCCGCCTCAGGGACTGTATTTCAAGAATGAGGTGAACTCGGTCGCCGATATGAAGGGCATCAAGTTCCGCTCTTACAACAACGCGACTTCGCGACTGGCCGAGTTGACAGGGATGTTGCCGGTAACGATCGAAGCGGCGGAAATCAGTCAGGCTTTTGCGACGGGTGTTGCCGAGTCGATGGTGTCTTCGGGATCAACCGGGTATGACCGCAAGGTCTGGGAAAGCCTGAACTATTTCTACGAAGTCGACGCCTGGTTGCCGCGCAATTATGTGATGGTGAATTCGGATGTCTGGTCGGGCGTGTCCGACGCCAACAAGAACATCATCAAGGCCTGCGCGGAGCTGGCGGAATACGCAGGTAACTGGCGGGCCAAGGAATACACTGGTTTTACTCTGCAAGGTCTGCGTGATGGCGGAATGACCGTCGGTCCGGCATCTGAGCAGATGACGAATGAGCTGAAGGAGATTGGTGTAACCATGACCAATGAATGGCTGGAAGCCGCCGGTGACGAAGGCAAAGCCATCGTCGATGCGTTCAACGCGTCTCAGTAACCGTTCGGAGCGGGCGGCGTTACACTGTGTCGCCCGCTTTCCACCCAATCATAACACAGCGGGGACACCATGGCGGTTTTGCGAGGGCTTCGGTCCGTTCTGGACTTCATCTATCAGGCAGCAGGGGTAATGGCGGCGCTCAGCCTGATTGCCATTCTTTTGCTGATCGTCGTGCAGATGCTGGCCCGCTGGACAGGTGAGGTATTTCCCGGAGCGCCTGACTATGCCGGGTACGCAATGGCGGCGGCATCTTTCCTGGCCTTTGCCAATGCGTTGAACCGGGGCAGCCACATTCGGGTTTCAATCCTCCTGAACGCGGTGCCGGACGGTGTGCGGCGTATCCTTGAAATCTGGTGCTTCACCATCGGCACTGCCGTCATGTGGTATTTCTGCTGGTATGCCTATCGCTTCGTCTATTGGAGCTGGAAGTTCAACGACATCAGCCAGGGACAGGACAGAACCGCGCTCTGGATTCCCCAGTCGGCGATGCTGATCGGTGCCGTGATCCTGGCCATCGCGCTGACGGATCACCTAATTCATGTCCTGTTCAAAGGTGACCATCGCATTGTCCGCGATCTGGCCGACCAGAGCCACGGAGAGTAAGAGCATGGAAAACCTGTCTGTCATCATCCTTTTCCTCTTTGTTCTGTTCACCTTGCTCGGCACCGGTGTCTGGGTCGGACTGGCCCTGATGGGGGTTGCCTGGGTCGGTATGGAACTTTTCACGACGCGCCCCGTGGGCGATGTGATGATCACCACCATATGGTCAGCATCGTCTTCGTGGACCCTGACCGCCCTGCCCATGTTCATCTGGATGGGCGAAATCCTGTACCGCACGCGATTATCCGAAGACATGTTCAAAGGCCTCTCCCCGTGGATGGCCCCCCTGCCCGGCGGCTTGGTGCATACGAATATCGTGGGCTGTACTGTCTTCGCAGCAGTCTCAGGTTCGTCGGCAGCAACGCTGACCACAGTCGGCAAGATGTCGATCCCCGAACTGCGCAAGCGAAATTACCCCGAACAGATGATCATCGGCACGTTGACTGGCGCTGCGACGCTGGGGCTGATGATCCCTCCGTCACTGACCCTGATCGTGTACGGGGTGACGATCAATGAATCGATCACCAAACTGTTCTTCGCCGGTATCCTTCCCGGCCTTGTTCTCGCCGCTATGTTCATGGGCTATGTCGCGATCTATTCCAAATTAGGCAAAGACTGGAACCCGAATGACGAAGGCAAGCTGAGCTTTGCCGAAAAAGTCCGGAACTCCCGCTTTCTGTTGCCCGTGATCCTGCTGATCACGGTCGTCATCGGCTCTATGTATCTGGGCTATGCCACCGCGACAGAGGCTGCGGCGTTCGGGGTGATCGGCAGTCTGTTGCTGGCGGCCGGCCAGGGGTCATTGAACTGGAAGACATTCACTGAAAGCCTGATGGGTGCTACGCGAACCAGCGCGATGATCGCCCTGATCCTTGCTGGCGCTGCGTTCCTGTCGCTGTCCATGGGGTTCACCGGTCTGCCGCGTGGGCTGGCCGATCTGATCGCCGGATGGGAACTGACCCGTTTCGAACTGCTGATGGTTCTGCTGGTGTTCTACATCATTCTGGGTTGTTTTCTTGACGGGATTTCCTCGGTTGTGTTGACCATGGCCGTGGTGGAACCGATGATCCGCGACGCCGGGATTGATCTGATCTGGTTCGGGATCTTTATTGTGGTTGTCGTCGAGATGGCACAGATCACACCCCCGATCGGGTTCAACCTGTTCGTGATGCAGGGTATGACCAACCATGAGATGAGCTATATCGCACGCGCCGCGATACCGATGTTCCTGATCATGGTACTGATGGTCTTCATCCTCATCTGGTTCCCCGACCTCGCCACCTGGCTGCCCGAGAATTTGCGCCAGAGCCCGGGCGGATAAAACGGCCTTGAACCCGCTCCATCTGGCGGCCCGTCACGGGCCCCGTGTTCTGATCGCCGGATTGGCGGCGGGTCTGCTTTTGCCGGGTTTGGCCGAGCCCATGCGAGACCTGCTGCCGCCCTTAGTCGTGCTGTTGCTGTTCGTCACCGTCCTGAGATTGGACCCAGAAACCATTCTTGGGTCGCTGAGCGATCTGCACCAGGTCGCGTTTACTGTTGTCGGGTTTCAATTCGTAATACCGCTGATCATTCTGGCCATCGGCTTTGCGGGTGGTTGGACGGGAACGCCGGTGCTTCTGTCCCTGCTGATTATGGCAGCAGCACCTTCGATTTCAGGCAGTCCCAACATGTGTCTGATGATGGGTTATCCGCCTGAACACGCGATGCGAATGCTGGTTGTTGGCACTGCCCTGTTGCCATTGACAGCGTTTCCCCTGTTCCTGCTCATGCCCGAATTGGGCGACATTCAATCCGTGCTGTTGGCCGGACTGCAACTGTTGTTGACGATACTCTGCGCAACCGGCGCCGCCATCTTTGTACGGCGTGTTTGGTTGCGTTCACCATCCCATTCCACCTTGTTGAATCTGGAAGGGTTGGGCACAATTACTTTGGCCGTATTTGTCATCGGCCTGATGCCTTCAGTCAGCGCCACAGCATTGGAGAGCCCGACTATCGCGGTCTTCTGGATCGTGCTCGCCTGTTTGGCCAATTTCGGCACTCAAATTGTTACGTTCCGTTTGACCCGAGACAGGTTACCAGCAGCCAGTTCTACCGCTGTCTCCCTGATCGCAGGAAATAGAAACATCGCAATTTTCTTCGTGGCTTTGCCGCCTGAGGTCACCGCGCCGATCATGGCCTTTATCGGGGCGTATCAGATTCCGATGTACCTGACACCAGTGGTCATGCGTCATCTCTATAGGAGACAACGTCCACCCGAGTAGCTGGTAGCACTTCCTCAAGATACCTTTTCCCCGTCCCATACCGACTTTGGGCAGACTCCACACCTCCAGTTCAGTGCCAAAAACTTGTTTGGCGGCACCTGGAATATGTTGTCACTATTGACAGTTAATTGTGCTATTCCTATTTACTGTCAACACTGACAGCTAAGGATTTATCATGCCGCCCAGAAAATTGACGATCGCATCCGTATTGACGCTGGCCTCGTCCCTTGGGGCGTCCGCGCAGACTCTCACTGCAACGGTGAAGGACGTACGCAACGCAAAGGGCGATCTGATCATTGCGGTGTTTGACGAAGCTAAACCATTTGAGGCTATGGACATGACGAACGCTGCGGCTTTGGCTGCGGTTCCTGCTGTCGAAGGCCAGGTTTCGGTTACCTTTCACAATCTCCCGCTTGGCAAATACGCGATTGCCGCGATTCACGACGAGAACAGAAACAGCAACCTGGATACCGACAAAGATGTTCCAACCGAAGGGTACGGCTTTGGCGGTATGGGGCGAAGCGGCCTGCCACCAGAATTCGCGGATGCCGCGGTCGCCGTCGGCACCGGCGCAACTGGAAACCTGAAGTTGAAATACTGGAAATAACATGAGCGGGCGCCCCTCAAATCGTGATGAACGTTATGATCAGGTTATGCAGGCTCTGGTCAGATGTGTTGCGAGATATGGCCTCGATGGTGCATCGCTTTCACAAATAGCCAAGGAGGCAGGCCTGACGCGTCCTCTGATCCGGCATCATCTGGGCAATCGGGATGAATTGATCACGACCCTGCAAGACTATGTTCTGAAATGCTTTTCGAAACAGTTTGACGCGCTTGTTGGGGTCTTGCCGGCCTCGGGCAAATCAGAACATCTGATCGATCTTCTGTTCTCGGACATGAACCAGACGTCACCGGATATGGTACTTGCCTTTGCAGCACTCACCGCGCGGGCTGTCGAGGATGTTTCGCTTCGCCAGGCTTGTCGTGAGGCTCTGCTTTCCTTTGAAACTGCGATTGCCGCGATATTGCGCGCGGATTTCCCGAAAGTGGATGCCGCAAAGGTCAATACCACCGCTCATGGTATAGTGGCCCTTTATTTCAACGCGACGTCTTTGGCCCCCCTGGAAATGCCGAGTGTCTGGAAAACACAGGCCGAACAGGCCGCGCGTGCACTGTTCAATGGCCTGGAGCACGCATCATGACACGCAGGCGGCAGCTGAACTACATCACCTTTGCTGCGCTGATGGTCACGACAGTACTTGGCTATCAGTCGTTGTGGGGTCTTCTTTTCATGTTCTGGACAATCCCGAATTTCTATTCCGGTCACGCATTGCTTTTGACCGACGTAACCCGGGATGAAGACCCCGTCCTGTTTTGGCTGATCCAACTCGCCTGGATCGCACTTGGCCTGTCGATGATTGCCATCGACATTCTACCTTCAACGTTTTGAAGAAACCTTCACAAGAGGCTCAAATGAAACCCATGCTGCACCTTTTGCCAGTCGAGGCTTACACGAGCCAGGATTGGTTCAACCGGGAAATGCGCGAAATCTTCTCCAAAACCTGGCGTTACGCCGGTTTTATGGAGGATGTCAGCGAACCTGGCCAATTCATCGCCGTGCAGGCCGGCTTCAACAATATTTTCGTGATCATGGGGCGCGATCGCCGCCTGCGCGCGTTCCATAACATCTGCCGCCACCGCGGCACCCAACTGATCAGGGCGGTTGGCAAAACGCAAAAGGCCTTGACCTGCCCTTATCACGACTGGACGTACGACCTTGAAGGCAATCTGATTTCGGTGCCAGATGAGCAAGAGGAATATGGCAAGGTCGACAAGTCCTGCCTTGGCCTGAAACCCGCCAAGGTCGATATCTGGAAATCGATGATTTTCGTCCATCCAGACCCCGACGCACCTTCCATCGCCGAATGGCTCGGCCCGGTCGAACCCCATATCGGCCCCCACGTCCCGGAAGAGCTGATCGAGTATGCAGACCTGAACAACAGCTACGAGATAAAGGCTAACTGGAAGGTTGTCGTTGAGAACTACATCGACGTTTACCACCTGAGTCATCTGCACTCGAGTACGCTGCAGATGTATGACCATAAAGCCGCAAAGTACCACTGGGAAGGACCCCATTACTTGTTTTGGGAGCCGCCGGTGGCAGAGTTTCTGGAAGATCAGGAAAGCAAACTGACCGCCCCACGCGTCATACCCAAAGACATGAATGGAGCCTGGGTGCCAATGCTGTTCCCGGGTATTGGCCTGGCCGCTTCGGAAGACGGCTGGAATATCTTCATTATCGAACCCCTTGGCCCGGAACTGACACGAGTTCACAATCGTGGGCGGGTGTCCAACAGCTCGGAATGGGAATTCACCAAACAGTCGATGAAGTCGTCCTCTTTCTGGTCCAAGTTTGGAATAGGCGGAAAATACGAAGCCAATGACGCGATGGGCGAAGATGACCCGATGGTTGCCGGCGACTTTACCGGCGAAGATATCTACGCGTGCGAGCAACAGCAGAAATCCCTGCATTCACCGTATTTTGAAGCAGGTCCAGCAGCAAACGGTGAAAGCCCCGTTATCGAGCACCAGAAAGTTGTTCTGCAATGGTTGGGGGACGGTAAATGAGCCCGCGTGACTTTTTTCCATTGCGCGTTTGCGGGACCAGAGTTGAATTGGGTGGCTTGGCAAAGACCGTTATGTTCGAGATTCCTGATCGCTTGATGGACACGTTCGCCTGGAGACCGGGCCAGCACGTGTCCATTCGTTTCACTATTGATGGCGAAGAGCACCGTCGAAGCTATTCGGTCTCAAATTCACCTTACTCCGGGGGCCCGCTTCGGATCACCGTCAAACGGGTCAAGGGTGGCAGTGTCAGCAACTTCATCAACGACACTATTCAGGAAGGACAAACCATCGACGTCATGCCGCCATTTGGCAGTTTCTGCCTGGAACCCGATGAAACGGCACGACGCACTCATTACTTTTTTGGCGCGGGCTCTGGCATCACTCCGCTCTTTGCGATGCTGAATTCCGTTTTGACAGCTGAGCCCTATTCAGTCGCGCATCTGGCATATGGCAACTCAAACGCCCAAAGCATCCTTTTTCAGGAAGAACTGAGCGTGCTGAAGGAAACACATCCTGAGCGTCTTACAATCAACCACGTTTTTTCGAAACCCGGCTGGTGGTCCAGTGCCGAGTATTGGCGGCAGGGTACAATCGACCTGCCTGCAATTGAAGCGTTGATCACCGAGTATCCTCCTTACGCTCAGGACGCTCAATACTATGTCTGTGGTCCCGGCGACATGAACCAGACCGTCAAATCGGCCTTGATGTCCATTGATGTGCCCGCGAACCGCATCCACGTGGAAAGCTATGGTGCTTCACCGGATCTGGACACTGGTTTTGAAGGGGTGGAAGCAACCGCTGAACTGACGCTGGAAGGCGCCCGACATCTCATTTCGATCTCCAAGGGACAGACCCTTCTTCATGCAGCGCAGTCCGCAGGTCTGAAGCCACCCTATTCCTGCCAATCGGGGGTCTGCGGCGCGTGCCGGGCCAAACTGACCAACGGCACAGTTCATATGCGGGCGCGCATGGCGCTGGAGGATGAAGACATCAAAGCCGGAGAAATCCTGGCCTGCCAGTCAATACCCACGGCGGAAAAACTGGCGATCAGCTTTGAGTAGACCCGTCGCTGAAGAACGGTAGGTGAGTCTGAGGCGGGTTGTTTCATGCCGCCTCAGGCCCAGTTGCGGATCAAATCATGCGTCCGGCGCACATTCTCGGATTACGAAGTGCTTGGTTGTTTCTTCCACAACTTCCCAATAGCCACGAAAACCGTTGGGGATCAGAAAGCTGGCCCCGGTTCGAAAATCCTGACGGGTCCCGTCTTCGTGGATCAGGGCACAATGGCCTTTGACGATATAGCAATATTCGTCCTTGTCCGTAAACGCGTGCCATTTGCCCTTCGTAGACGTCCAGGTCCCAGCGGACAGTTGTCCATCCGGGCTGGTGAAGTGCATTCCAATCTTGTGATGCGGATCGCCCTCGACAACGCGATCGGGAAGGTCAGCCAAACGCCTTTGGCTGCGCGTTGCGGGCTCATCGAAAAGATTGAGTACCTGTGTCGTCATGAGGTCATACCCTCCTGCTGGTCGTGTATTGCGAGATGACGTGACCGGCCAATGATCGGTCACGTGCTGGACTTGGATTTTCGCCATCCTCTAATGAAACAGGTAGACACCCGCCAATACGAGAGCAGCGATGAAGATTGTCTCGGCCACGATCAGGACGATGGCCTGCCCGCCCACATCCAGAATGCGCTTGAGTGACGTTTTCATGCCCACTGCCGCAATCGACACCAGCAGCGCCCATCGACTGAGATCGGCCATTACCGACGAGACCACGTCCGGGATCAGACCCATTGAATTCAGGACGGCAAAGATCAGAAAACCAACGACAAACATCGGCAAAATGGGTGGGCGCTTGCCGTCTGCTTCGCCGAGTTCCGCGTGGCGTCGGACAAGAATCGAGATGACCAGAACCACCGGGGCCAGCATGGCGACACGGATCAGCTTGACCAGTGTCGCGACCTCTCCGGTTTGATCCGAGACCGAGAACCCTGCCCCGACAACCTGCGCGACATCGTGGATCGTCCCGCCGAGGAAGACCCCGGAAAGCTCGTCGTTGAACTCAAATGCCTCAGTGAGGATGGGATAGGCGATCATCGCGATTGTCGACAGAACAGTGACGGACAATACCGTGAAAATCAGGTTGCGTTCCGAATGCTCGTTTTTGGGCAGAATGGCAGACAGGGCCATCGCGGCCGACGCGCCGCAAATCGCGACCGAACCGCCCGTCAACACACCGAAGCGCCAGCCACGACCCAGCAGGCGCGCGCCCAGAAGGCCGAACAGAATCGTGAGGATCACACCCGCAATAACGACCGCAATCAGATCCGCGCCAAGGCTCATCATCAGTTCAACCGAAATCCGGGCCCCAAGCAGAGCCACGCCAAAACGAAGAACGGTTCGTGCCGTAAACTCGATCCCGGCTTTGCAGTCGCCTGCGTCGTCTTCGGCCAGAAAATGGAACGCAATGCCCAGCAACAAGGCCATCAGCATTGCCGGAGCGCCATAGTGCTCGGACAAGAATTTCGCCGCAACGGCAACAACCACGGAAACTAAGAATCCGCGACCGTTCAAACGAACGAAAGACCGTGCCCGAAGCCACGGCGAGTTGGATGCACTTAACGCCTGCATCTTACTTCCTTTGCAATATTTGAGCTGCCTTATGGGCAAAGCCTGCCCCCACCCGAACCGTATTCGGTTCGGGTGGGGGCATGATCAGATTACAGCTCGACCTGATCTTTCATTTCGTCGGCTGAGATTCCGGCGACTGCGACGGGTTTTTTCATTGCGTCGCGGCGGAAGGGTTCGCCGAGTTCCTGGTTGATCAGGGCCTCGATCAGCGTGGTGATGCCGTTCTTCTGGTCCTCGATCGCTTGGTTCAGCGCCGCGGTCAGCTCGTCCTGGGTGCGGGCAACGACGCCCTTCAGACCACAGGCCTGCGCAATACCGGCGTAAGACACTTTGGTGTCCAGCTCGGTGCCCACGAAGTTGTCGTCAAACCACAGGGTCGAGTTGCGCTTTTCCGCGCCCCACTGATAGTTGCGGAAGACGATCTGGGTCACGGCAGGCCATTCCTCGCGGCCGATCGCGGTCAGTTCGTTCACCGCGATGCCGAATGCACCATCACCGGCAAAGCCCACAACCGGAACGTCCGGGCAGCCGATCTTGGCGCCGACGATGGCGGGCAGCCCATAGCCGCAGGGGCCGAACAGGCCCGGCGCCAGGTACTTGCGGCCCTCTTCAAACGACGGATAGGCGTTGCCGATGGCGCAGTTGTTGCCGATATCGGACGAGATGATCGCCTCTTTCGGCAGCGCCGCCTGAATCGCGCGCCACGCCATGCGCGGGCTCATCCAGTCCGGCTTGGCGTCACGGGCGCGCTGGTTCCAGGTGGTGCCCGGATCGTCATCCTCGTGGGTCATCGAGGTCAGCTCCTGCGCCCAGGCGGATTTTTTCTGCGCAATGCGTTCCTTGCGCTCCTTGCGGCCTTCGTCACCGGCGGTGTCGCTCAGCTGGGCCAGAATGCCTTGGGCCACCTTGGCCGCATCACCGACGATACCGACGGTGACAGTTTTGGTCAGGCCGATGCGGTCGGGGTTGATGTCGACCTGGATGATCTTGGCATTCGCCGGCCAGTATTCCATGCCATAGCCCGGCAGGGTCGAGAACGGGTTCAGACGGGTGCCAAGACACAGAACAACATCAGCCTCGCTGATCAGCTCCATCCCGGCCTTCGAACCGTTATAGCCCAGAGGGCCGGCAAACAGCGGGTGGTTGCCGGGGAAGGCGTCGTTGTGCTGATAGCCGACGCAGACCGGCGCATTCAGACGCTCGGCCAGTGCCTTCGACGCCTCGATCCCGCCCTTGGACAGGACAACGCCCGCACCGTTCAGGATAACGGGGTTCTTGGCGTTCGACAGCAGCTCGGCCGCCTGTGCCACGGCGGTTTCGCCGCCCGAGGGGCGTTCGAAATCGACGATGGCGGGCAGATCAACATCGATCACCTGAGTCCACATATCACGCGGGATGTTCAGCTGAGCCGGCGCGCTGGCGCGCTTGGCCTGCATGATCACACGGTTCAGAACCTCGCAGACGCGGGTCGGGTCGCGGACCTCTTCCTGATAGGCGACCATGTCCTCGAACAGCTTCATCTGCTCGACTTCCTGGAAGCCGCCCTGACCGATGGTCTTGTTCGCCGCCTGCGGCGTCACCAGCAGCAGCGGGGTGTGGTTCCAGTAAGCCGTCTTCACGGCGGTCACGAAATTGGTGATGCCGGGGCCGTTCTGCGCAATCATCATCGACATCTTGCCGGTCGCTCGGGTATAGCCATCCGCCATCATCCCCGCACTGCCTTCATGAGCACAGTCCCAGAACATGATCCCGGCCTTCGGGAACAAATCAGAGATCGGCATCATCGCAGATCCAATGATCCCAAACGCATGCTCAATCCCGTGCATCTGCAGAACCTTAACAAACGCCTCTTCCGTCGTCATCTTCATGTGGGTGTTTCCTTATCTTTTCAGGACGCTGAAGCCCCTGTGAGTTACAGTATTTCGTCTTTGAGGTAGTAGCCGACATACGCCATGCGCTGTCCCAGACGGCGAAACGGCGTCAGGATGCCGTGGCTCGGCAACGGGGACGTGAAGATCGGCAGCTCAAATGCCTTGTCCTTCTTGCCTGCAACCAGCTGCGCCATGCGTCGTCCGGCCTGGGCCGAGTACATCACGCCATTGCCACCGTAACCCATGGCGTAGAACACGCTCTGCTCAGGATCCGGCCGGAAAATGCGCGGCATCATATCGTGGCTGACATCAACCCAGCCCCACCAGGAGTAGTCGAGGTTGATATCCGCCAGCGCCGGGAACTTGCGGGCAAGTCCCTTCTTCAGCATGTCCAGATGTTTGCCGTTCTCGGCATCACGCCCTGTCACCGCGCTGCGGCTGCCGATCTGCATCCGATTGTCCGGCAAAAGGCGGTAATAGTGGCGCAGCGTTCGGGTGTCCGTCAGGGGGGATTTGGTCTGGATACCGCATTCATCCAGCTCGGCCTGTGTCAGAGGTCGTGTCACCATCGAGTTTGACAGGATTGGCATCAGGCGGTGCCTGGTTCGGTTGTTGAGACCCGGCGGAGTATAGCCCGCCGTTGCCAAGGCAACGGATTTCGCGCGCACAATGCCACCCGGTGTACGCAAGTGATGTACTCCGCCTTTGGTTTGCCATCCCATGACCGGGCTGCCAGTGTGGATTTTCACGCCCAGCCTGCGCGCCATGTTGACATAACCGAAGGCCAGCTTGCCGGCGTGGATGCAGGTTCCGTCTGGTTCCCACATCGCGCCTGCGGCCTCCATGTCCCGCACATGTTTTTCATGCAGCTCATCTCGGGACAGGATACGCGAACCATAGCCGAACACATCGTTCAGCAACTTGCTCTCTTTCTTGAGCGACGACATGACTTTTTCACGATGCGCGATGTAGTAATGGCCGCCCGGCTGCGGATCACAATCGATTTCATCCGACGAGATCAGATCGTTGAACAACTCGAAAGCTTCAGTGACTTCGGCATGCATGCCTTTGGCCACATCTGTGCCCCAGCGCTGAATCCATTGCGACCGTTTCAGCCGCCCGGATGAGATCTGGGCCTGCCCGCCATTGCGGGTCGAGCATCCCCAAGCCACGGTATTTGCTTCAAGAACAACCGCTTGGATACCGTGTTCCTTGGCAAGGTGAATGGCAGTGGACAGGCCGGTATATCCCGACCCGATCACCACGACATCCGCATCCAGATCACTGGAGATCGGTCCGTCATCAGCCGGAGGTGTTCCGGCTGTTCCTACCCAATATGTTGGCGCATGGTCGCGATTGTGACCCGGACCCGCATCCATGATGGGGTCATACTTTGGATCATAGCTGGCTTTGGGCCAGTGACGCGGGATGCTGTGGTCCACCATTCTTGTTTTTCTCCGAGGCTGCGCGCAAGGCGGCGGATCAGGCTTTGAACATTGGGCGTGTCTTGCGAAGCGCCTGTTTTACGACGATCTTCCCGTCACGCACGGTAAACAGGTCTGCGCCTTCAGCTTCGACCCGCATACCGTCGGCATCGGTTCCCGAAAAGGTCCACTCGGACACGGCGCGATCGCCGTGGACAAAATGACTGTGGTGATCCCAGTGTGCGTCCTTCATGCCTGCCCAGACGCCTGAGAAGGCAGCGGCGATAGCTTCAGAACCTTCGACTTTGTTGCCGTATTTCTCGTCACCAGCCACGGTGTAGAACACGCAGTCATTGGCGAAATGGGTCATCACACCTTCGATGTCGTGACGGTTGAACGCGTCGAACGTGTCTGCCAGGTCCTGCGCAGTGAGGGTATTGCTCATGGTCTTGTCTTTCGTGGTTTTTCAATTGGATGTTTCGTCGTCCCGGTATGGAACGACGAGCGTGGGGATATCTGCACGGCGAAGCACACGCTTGGCGACTGTGCCAAGGAACGTATGCGAGAATCCGTGATCGTGGGCGCCCAAAACGATCAGGTCGCAATTGAGCTGATGTGCGCGTCGCAGAATCACTTCGGCGGGGTGTCCGTCGATGATTTCGATCGTTTCGATCTGATCCTGGATACCGCGATCAGCTTCGGGTAATGCAGCCCAGAATGCCTTTTGCCGCTCGGTCAGCACCGCCTTGACGTGGTCATGACGCGCTTTCAGAGCTTCATTGCGCGAGCCTGTATCTTGCATGAACATGCGAAGAGTTATCAGCGCGTCGTCGCTGAGGGGCTCGGAGACGTGCAGAACATGTAATTTTGCCCCTGTTGACGCGGCCAGGCTGGCCGCGTGCTTTAGGGCATAGGTGGAATTTCGCGACAGATCTGTCGCGAAAAGGATCTGCGTAATTGTTTGTTTCATGGTTTCAGTTCCCTTTTCCGTTCATTCGCGCCTAGTAACCGAACACGCGCGGCAGCCAGAGCGATATCTCGGGGAAGAACGCAATGATGAAGATCGCGATCGTGTTGATGAAGGCGAACGGCAGGGCGCGTAACGAAATCTCTTCAATCGAGATCTTCGATATCCCCGACGCGATGAACAGGTTTTCACCCAACGGTGGTGTCTGGAACCCGATGCCCAGCGTACAGACCATAACCACACCAAAGTGGATCGGATCTATGCCCACGCTATAAGCTACGGGCAGCATCACCGGAACCAGGATCAGGATGGTTGCAAGTGTCTCCATGAACATGCCGACGAACAGCAGGAACAGGATCACAAGTGTCCAGATCACATAGATGTTGTCAGTAAAAGACAACATACCTTGCGCGATCACAGCCGGCACCTGGTTTTCAACCAATAGACGCCCGAATACTGTTGCCGTGAACATGATCAGAAGAACCCGACCGGTCAGCCAAGTGGTGGTTTCCAATGCACCGAACAGACTGCTCCACGACAGCTCGCGATAGATGAACGCGCCCACGATCAGCGTGTAGAAGATCGCAACAATGGCCGCTTCTGTCGGCGTGAAGTAGCCTGAATAGATGCCACCAAGGATCACCACCGGTGCCATCAGCGCCCAGAAGCCGCGATACATCTCGCACCACATAAGGCGTGCAGACCAGCCATCCGTACTGCCGGTGTAGTTGTTCTTTTTCGCTAGAATGTAGTTCATCAGCAGCAGGCTGCCTGCGATCAGGAAGGCGGGCATAAATCCAGCGATAAAGAGCTTCGGAATCGAAACGGTCTGGAACTGGCCGAATTCTTCTACAGCTTCAGGTGGGGGCGGCATACCCAATGCAGCGATGCCAAAAATGATCAGCGGGATCGACGGTGGGATAACGATGCCCAGACCACCTGACGAGGCAGTTATGGCCGATGCAAAACCCTTCGAATAACCGCGATCGATCATGGCCGGGATCATCAGCATGCCAACGGCGGCAGTCGTTGCCGGGCCAGAACCAGAGATAGCACCGAAGAACAGGCAAGCCATGACGGTTGCAGCCGACATGCCGCCTGTGAACGGACCCGCGAAGCTTTCGGCGACATTGATAAGCCGTCGCGACAGCCCCGAGGCCTCCATCAAAGCACCAGCCAGAATGAAAGCGGGTAACGCCATCAGCGGGAAGGACCCAACCGAGGTAAAGGCGATCTGTACGAATTTGATCGGGTTTTCACCCAAGTAAAGAAAGGTGATCAAGGTTGAGACGCCAAGCGCCACGGTGATCGGAGCACCAATGAACAGCAGAAAGAGAAATCCGCCGAACAGCAGTGGGATAATTTCAGCGCCCATTACTTTTCTCCCTCAGAGCTGGAAGTGGTGTGGCTATGGCTTTCGGCCTCGGCTTTGACAGCATCTAGATCAATCGAATCCGGATCGACTATCTCTTCATCCAGCACGAGTTTTCGGTAATTCACCTGGATCACGCGGATGGTCATAAGGGTGAATGCGATAGGCAAGACGATATAGACCCAGCTCAGGTGGAATCCGAGGGTCTGCGACGACTGAAATCGATTCATCTTGTTGAAGATGAAATCAATCGCCAGATAGACGAAAACGACATTGAAGAAGATCCAGAAGAGATCCGCGAATGCCTCGATGTATTTGATCGCGCGGGGCGACAGGAACTTGAACTGAAACGTCACCCGATTATGGGCGCCCATCTTTGCCGCGTAGCTGGCGCCAAAGAAGACAAACCAGACGAACATGTAGATCGACAGTTCTTCGACCCAGGAAAACGAGAACGCAAATAGCGTTCTCACGATAACCTGAAGAAACAACAGACAAACGAATATCGCCAACAACGTGCGACAGATATAGCTTTCGATGTTGTCTACAAATCCCCAAAATTTCGACATCTGACCCTCCCTTTTTGTAGGGGGCACCGTCAGGCACCCCCCATTTCATTGACCTTTTGGTCCTTGCTTATTGCGAAACCGGCTCGCGGCCGATTTCAGCCAGCACAGCGTTGAGCTTTTCGACGCCACCGATGCTTTCATAAAACTTCGGCCACACGGCGGTGGTTGCCAGTTCGATGAATTCGGCCTCGTCGTTCTCAGGGTCGACGATTTCCATGCCTTTTTCGATCAGGATCTCTTTGATCTCAGCTTCCTTCTCGCGCAAGAAGTCGGCAGACGCCTGTGTCGCGGCTTTACCGGCTTCAAGAATGATCGCCTGATCTTCGGCGGACAGTTCCTGGAATACCTGCTCGGAAATGATGAGCGGTTCGATCGAGAAGATGTATCGGATGTTTGTCACATACTTCTGAACTTCGTAGAACTTCATCGCGTTGATGGTGGTGTAAGGGTTGTCCTGACCGTCAACAACTTTGGTCTGCAGTCCGGCGAAAGTTTCCGACCATGCCATCGGCGTCGGGCTGATACCCCAAGACTTATACGTGTCGATCATGATCTCGTTCTTGGGAACGCGGATCACGAGGCCTTCCAGATCGGCAACCGACTTGACCGGCTTTTTTGAGTTGGTGAGAACGCGGAAACCTGTGTAAGTCCAAGCGATGATGCGAACACCGGCGTCGTTGATTGTGTTCTCAGTCAGTTCCTGACCGATTGGGCCCTGGGTCAGCTTTTCGGCGTCCTCAAGGCTGAGGATCACGTAAGGCAGGGTGAACACGCCAACAGTCGGCGAGAACGGGGTAATGTTGTTGATAGCCAGCAGCGACATATCGAGCGTGCCAATGGCCGCATCGTTGACGGTATCCTGCTCGGATCCGAGCTGACCGTTCAGGAAAAGAGTTGCCGTATGATTGCCACCCGATAGCTCTTCAAGGGCAGCTTTGAAGCCCAGTCCCGTTGCTTCTTGGCTGGAACCCCCGCTGTCGCCAACTGCGATTTTGAAGTTCTTCGCGTCAGCCGCGCCTGCGACCATCAGTGCGGCAACGGATACGGCTGCACTGATGGTGCCTAGCTTCTTGATAAATGACATGGATTTCCTCCCATTTGTCGTGTTTCGAGGTGCGCGCTGACCCGGGGAGAGATAGGCCAGTCCGATTCTACCTCGGCGACACGAAGCTAACTTGCCAACATGGTTTCGTCGTTGTTAATATTTGCGCGAAAGGTTTCACAAATATCAAACATACGATATGAAACAGAACAAACTTGATACCCGGATCGGGGACACCGACATCCGTCTTCTGCGCGTTTTTAAAACCGTCGCGGAAAGTGGTGGAATTACTGCCGCCGAGATCGAGCTGAACATCGGAAAATCGACGATCTCGAAACACTTGTCTGACCTGGAACTGAGGCTTGGCCTGAAGCTGTGCAACCGGGGACCGTCAGGATTTTCACTGACGGAAGACGGCGAGAAGGTGCTGACGGCGGCAGAAGACCTGCTTATTTCCGTGGCGCAGTTCAGAACCGAAGTCAACGAAGTCAAACAGCAATTGGCCGGCAGTATCCGCGTGGCTCTGTTCGATCAATGTACGACCAACCCTGAGGCCCGACTTGCCCGCACCATTCACAAGTTCAATGAGGCCGCACCGGCGGTTCACATTGAACTGTCGCTGGAACCTCCCAACGTGATCGAAACAATGGTCATCAGCGGGCATCTGGATGTCGGCATCATCGCGTTGCACAGACCATCGGCAAGCCTGGACTACACACCGCTCTACGGGGAAAACATGTTCTTGTACTGTGGGCAGGAACACCCCCTGTTTGATCGCCCAGATCCGGAGTTGCATTTGAGTGATCTTCGCAAGTTCAACTACGCCGGCTTGAACGTAAACTCTCCGAACCTCATCGTTGGTCAACAACTGGGGTTTCGACGTGCCGCCAAGGTGCAAAACGAGCAGGCACTGGTTATCCTGATACTTTCAGGCCGCTACCTTGGGTTTCTTCCGGACCATCTGGCGCAGGAATTTGTCGAACAGGGGATTATGAAGCAGGTTTTACCGCGGGAAATCAAATACAGAACCCGTTTCGCGGCCGTAGCCAGGAAACAACCTGCGCCAACACGCGTGGCCAAGTTGTTTCTGGAAACACTGGAAAAGGTGCATTCTCAGGTGCAGTAAGAACGTGCTCAGGGCGTCTTGTTTTCCAAACCCAAACCCGCCCGCCTGGAAGCAGCGCACGACGCGAGGCCGGGCGGATCAATCGCAGGCTGCGGTAACGATCATTTCGACCTTCAGAACATCACGGGCCAGTTTCGCCTCGCCACAGGCACGGGCCGGGGCGTGGCCCTCCGGCACCCAGGCATCCCAGACCGCGTTCATTTCGGCAATATCGGCCATGTCCGACAACCAGATCACACATTGCAGGATGCGCGTCTTGTCACTGCCGGCCTTGGCCAGAAGGTCCTCGACCTTGGCAAGGATGTCACGGGTTTGATCCGCAACCGTTGCGGCATCCGAAACCTGTCCGCACAGATAGGCGGTTCCGTTATGTTTGACGATGCGGCTCATGCGCTGGCCGGTTTCGATGCGAGTGCTGGTCACGACTGCTGTCTCCTGTCACGAAAGGTATCTTCCAGCTGGGCGATAGAGTGAAACGATGCCAACTGCCACCCCGGACATTCAACCATCGAATAATCGCCAACCTGCCGTGCAGGATCATTCAACCCGACAGCGCACTTATGTTGGGTGATCTAATATTTCGTTCGGTTTGGAGGTTCGACAAGTGACCTAACCTCTTTGTCGCTCTTCTTCCCAAGGTGGTGTAGTGCGTAGTGAGCCAGTCGGTCAGCGACCTGCAGACAGGTCGTTTTCACCGCTGTTCTTTCTGTCCTGTCTTGCGGTCATCCGCCAACGATCTGGGTGAAACATCCCGGTGTTGGGTGACAAGGAGTTTGACGGAGAAATCCCAGTCTGTTTTCAATCGGCACAGAGTTCCACCGCTCGCCTTAAACTCGGAGCGCCATATGCCACCCGACACTGCCACCACAGTATTTTTTGCATTGCCGCTACGGGACAGCGAGGTTGGTCAACTGATGTCATTGGTTTTGAAAAAGGACGGGTGGTCATGATCCGCGATGTGTTGCTGCAACCGTATCAGCTGAAACATCTGACGCTGAAAAACAGGATCATGACGACCAGTCATGAACCTGCCTACCCCGAAGACGGCATGCCCAAGGAGCGTTATCGCGCCTATCATGAGATACGTGCGAAAGCTGGTGTTGCCATGACCATGACAGCTGGGTCTGCCACCGTCAGCCGCGACAGCCCGCCGGTGTTCAACAACATCCTTGCCTACAAGGACGAGGTCGTACGCTGGATGGCTGATTTGACGGATGCCTGCCATGCTCATGGTTGCGCAGTGATGATCCAATTGACCCATCTGGGGCGACGCACGGGTTGGAACAAGGGCGATTGGCTGCCCTCCGTCTCTTCGTCGCATTATCGTGAACCGGCCCACCGGGCTTTTGCGAAGAAGATGGAAGACCATGATATTGAGCGGATCGTGAGCGATTATGCCGATGCAGCCGAACGTATGAAGGCCGCAGGTCTCGACGGAATCGAATTGCAAGCCTATGGCCACCTGATCGATCAGTTCTGGTCACCGCTCACCAATACGATGGACGCACCCTATGGCGGCAGTCTCGACAATCGGTTGCGGTTCGGCTTCATGGTTCTGGATGCGATCCGCGACCGTGTCGGGACGGATTTCATCCTTGGCGTCCGCTACACAGCAGATGAGGTTGAAAAAGGCGGCATCACCGAAGAAGACGGACTGGAAATCGCCCGAAGGCTGCGCGACAGCGGTCAGGTCGATTTCCTGAACGTCATTCGCGGCCGTATTCATACAGACCCTGCCATGACGGATGTGATCCCGGTGCAGGGCATGAAAAGCGCACCACATCTGGATTTTGCCGGGCGCGTACGAGCCGAAATCGGGATGCCTACCTTCCATGCGTCACGCATTCCCGATGTGGCAACCGCACGACATTCAGTGGCGTCCGGGTTGCTGGATATGGTCGGCATGACCCGCGCACACATGGCCGACCCGATGATCGTGTCCAAAATTCAGGCCGGTCGGGAAGATGACATCCGCCCCTGCGTCGGCGCAACCTACTGCCTGGACCGGATTTATCAGGCCGGTGAAGCCCTTTGCATTCATAACCCTGCTACCGGGCGCGAATTGTCGATGCCGCACGTGATCACCGCGGCCAAGTCCCGCCGCCGGGCGGTCATCGTCGGCGCAGGGCCCGGAGGGCTCGAAGCGGCACGGGTTGCGGCAGAACGCGGTCATGACGTTACCGTTCTGGAAGCGGCCTCTGAACCCGGCGGTCAGGTTCGTCTGGCCGCGCAGTCCCGACGCCGGGCCGAGATGATCGGGATCATCGACTGGCGCATGGCGCAATGCGCTGCACGCGATGTCAGGTTCCAATTCAACACGTTTGCAGACGCGGGTGACCTAAAAGCATTTTCGCCCGATATTGTGGTTATCGCGACCGGAGGGTTGCCCGAGACGACGATATTGGAAACCGGCAACGATCTGGCGGTTTCGGCGTGGGACATCCTGTCCGGAGACGTGCACCCGGGCGAAAACGTGCTGATCTACGATGATGCGGGCGGCCACCCGGCCCTTATGGCGGCCGAAATCATCGCCGAGTCCGGTTCGCGGGTTGAGATCATGACCCGCGACCGCAGCTTTGCGCCTGAGATCATGGGCATGAATCTGGTGCCATATATGCGTGCGCTGCAAAAAACGGGAGCGCTGTTCACCGTAACCCGGACGCTGAAATCGTTGGTACGCTCAGGCAATCAACTGGAAGCCGCCATTGGAACGGATTACTCGGATCTTGTTGAAAAGCGCATGTATGATCAGGTGATCGTCAATCAGGGTACCTTGCCTCTGGACGATCTCTATTTCGAACTCAAGCCGCTTTCGCGAAATCTTGGCGCTGTGGATCACGACGCTCTTGTCGCGAATTCGGGTGACATGTTTCCGCTGGTGAACCCGAAGGCTGACTTTGATCTGTATCGGATCGGAGACGCCGTTTCCTCGCGCAACATACACGCAGCAGTCTATGATGCGCTGCGGCTTGGCCTTCGGTGGTGACACCATCAGAGAATGCGCTTTGAACACGTACCACCGATTACCTGTACGACATGAAACCACTTTTGCGCCCGAACGAAAAGGACCGGACATGAGCAATATTGAGGTCATCGAGACTGTTTGGATACCGCTACCTGACGGCACGAAACTCGCGGCGCGCCTGTGGCTGCCGGAAAACACGAAAATCGTCCCTGTGCCCTGCATCCTGGAATACATCCCCTATCGTCGTCGGGACAGAACACGGATGCGGGATGAAAGCATGCACCCGCATTTTGCGGACGCCGGCTATGCATCAATCCGCGTTGATATCCGGGGTTACGGTGACAGTGACGGCGTCTCCGAAGACGAGTATTCGCATCAGGAAATTCAGGACGGTCACGACGTCATCCAGTGGATTGCCGATCAGGACTGGTGCGATGGAAATGTCGGAATGTTCGGCAAAAGCTGGGGGGCATATAACGCGTTTCAGGTGGCGGCGACACGTCCTCCGGCGTTGAAGGCGATAGCCCCGGTTATGGGCACAGACGACCGGTGGCGCGAGGACATTCACTTTTACGGCGGATGTCTGGCCAACGACAATTTCTGGTGGGGCTCGATCATGCAGCTGTACAACGCCATGCCACCAGACCCAGAGATTGTCGGCGCGGACCGCTGGCTTGACATGTGGCGCGAGCGGTTGGAAGGCGCTGAGTTCTGGCCGGCCATGTGGCTGGAGCACCAGACCCATGACGAGATGTGGCGGCGCGGTTCGATCTGCGAGAATTATGCCGACGTGGATGTGCCGGTCTACTTTTTCGGCGGTTGGATGGATCTGTACCGGGATACGCCATTCCGCATCGCCGAACACCTAAGCGGACCGGTCAAGATCCTGATGGGGCCATGGGCGCATCTTTACCCGCATGAAGGGGTGCCCGGCCCCAAGGCTGATTTCGTCGGAGAGGTCATCCGGTTCTGGGATCACTGGCTGAAGGGAAAAGACACAGGGTTGATGGACGAACCGCCCTTGCGGTTTTTCCTTCAAGACAGCACAGCGCCGACCGGAACGCATCTGGAACGCACGGGGCGCTGGGTCGAAGAGCCGAGCTGGCCGTCACCGAATATCACCAATACGTCCCTTTGGCTGAATGAGCTGACGCTTGAGGCAGACCCCGTTTCCGGAGCAGAGCTTGCGATTTGCTCGCCGCAAAGCTTTGGGGCAGCCGCAGGTGATATGTGCTCTTTCGCCATACCCGGCGACATGGCGGCAGACTGCCGGATCGACGCCGCAGGCGCATTGCAGTTCAAAGCGGCACCACTTGAAGACGCACTTGATATTTTGGGGCAACCGTCCGTCGATCTGAAGGTTTCAGCAGATCAGGCTCAGGGCTTTGTCGTTGCATTGCTGGTGGACGAAGCCCCGAACGGTGCGCAGACGCTGATTGCACGGGGATTCTGCAACCTCAACCACCGGCTCAGCGATACAGAACCCACACCGATCACACCCGGAGAGGAGATGGCAGTAACCGTCCCGATGTATGGAACAGGATATCGGGTTCTGTCAGGTCATCGCATCGTTTTGCAGATTGCTTCGGCTTATTGGCCTGTTCTTTGGCCCACCCCCGAACCTGTAACGCTTTCGATAAGGCCGGGTCGCTCGTACCTGTCTCTTCCCATCCGCAACCAGGGCATTGAAACAACAGAACCACGCCCGCTGCCCGAACCGATAGCGTCTGGTGCCCGGCCCAGAAAGACCAAAGTGAGATCGGGCTCGATGGAGCGCTCGGTCCACACGGACCTGACGAATGGCGAGGTAACTCACAGGTTTTTCCTTGACGGAGGCGTCTTCGGGCCGGTGGGTGATTTCCGTCTCGACGATATAGGGACGGTGCTCAGCGACGTGTCAGATCGGAGATATACAATCCGTCCGGGCGACCCGCTTTCGGGTGTTGCCACGATGGAGCAGACCGCCTGTTTCGACCGTGAAGGCTGGTCAGCCAGGATCTGGACCTATTCCGAACAACGAGCAACGGCCACCGAGTTTCATTTGATCTCGCGCTTGAAGGCATGGTCGGGGGAGGAGCTGATCTTTGAAGAAGAGAATTCGCATGTCATTCCGCGCAACGGAATGTAGTTGAAAACACTGTAGAACAATTGCGTTGAAACCCTTTGACGGGACTTGCCTTTGCAGTCCTGTCAATCCAACCGAATGGTTCAAGCCTGCGCGGGAATGTCTGGACGGGTCTGTCGTTGCACCATGTGCCGGTCAGAAACCCAAAGCGCTGCCGGATTTGATGGTATCCATTGAAACGAAGGTTTTGAACTTTCGAATATTTCCGTTTTCAAAGAACATCCGGCGGGTGAAATCTTCGTAAACCGCCATGCTTTCGACGACCACGACAACCATGAAATCCACCTCTCCGGTCACATAATAGCATTGCTGGACTTCCGGAGCATTCAGCAAGGTTTTCTTGACGGCATCAATCTCGTCAGGGGTTTCGCTGACCAGTTCAAGTTCGACAAAGATGGTAAGCTGAAGACCAACGGCTGCCGGATCAACAATGGCGACATTGGCGCGGATCACGCCCTCGGCCTCCATCCGGCGGATACGGCGCTGCACAGAGGGTGCAGACAGGTTTACGGCCTCGCCAATCTTGTGCTGCGTGGTTTTGTTGTCTTTCTGCAGGATCCGCAGGATCGCGCGGTCGAACTCGTCTAATTGTGTCATGTGAAAGAAACTTGCATGATATGCATCAAACTAGAGCCCTTTTTTCAGGTCAGTTGCAATAAAATTGTTTCGACCACGTTCACAATGCATCGAAGGGAAAGAGTCGCCGTGACCGCATTGACAGAAAGCCTGCCTGCGTTGCGCCATGAGTTTCATCGCAACCCCGAGCTTGGATTTCAGGAAAACTGGACCAAAGCACGGATTGCCGGGCAACTGCGAAGCTTGGGCATCGAGGTATACGAAGGTGTCGGCGTTGTGGGTGTCTTGAAGTCGGGCAACGGCAACCATGCCATCGGGCTGCGCGCGGATTTCGACGCGCTGCCGATCACCGAGGTCAATACGTTTGCCCACAAGTCGCAGAACGAAGGTGTCATGCATGCCTGTGGACATGATGGCCACACGGTGATGCTGCTTGGGGCCGCCGAATTGCTGGCCAAAGATCCGGCGTTTGAAGGCACGGTTGTCTTCCTGTTTCAGCCCAATGAAGAGCATGGGCTTGGGGCAAGGGCGATGATCGATGAGGGCGTTTTGCGGACCTTCCCGATTCAAGAGGTTTACGGCGCACACAATCTGCCCGGTGAGCCTGTTGGCCGGGTTTCAACCCGTGCCGGAGTGATCTGTTGCAGTGAAAGCCTGTTCGAGATCACGATTACCGGTCAGGGCGGTCATGCCTCGATGCCCCATGTCGGGCGCGAAACGATCACGCCTGCGGCGGAACTGGTATTGGCCCTGCAAACCATAGTTTCACGCAAGCTTGCACCTTCATCCGGCGCGGTTGTGTCAGTAACCGAGTTCATCACCGACGGGCAGCGAAATGTGCTTCCGGGGTACACGGTTCTGAAAGGTGACGCGCGGGCCATGTCACCGGAAGACCGTACGTTGATAGAGCGCAATATGCGCCAGATCGCAGCCGGTGTGGCCGAAAGCCATGGCGTCGAAGTGACTGTGGATTTCCGCACCGAGTTTATCGAGGCAAACAACGATGACGATGCCGCATCGCACGTCATTTCAGCGGCAGCAGCCACGGGCCTTGAAGTGGACGGAGACCGCTCTGCCATGTCTTTTTCGGAAGATTTCGCTGAGTTTGCTGCCGTCGTGCCCGGGTGTTTCCTGCTTATTGGCAACGGGACCGAAGGATCAAATGGTCGTCCGCTGCACTCGGCTGATTACGATTTCAACGACGAACTGCTCCCGCTGGGCGCAAAATTCTGGGCAGAGCTGGTGCGGCAGCGCCTGCCGCTGAACCCCTGACAGGACACATGACCATGACAGAAATCATCGCTCATCAGGCAGGCAGGCCGGGTTTTGGCGCCGCTGCCGAAACCGTATTGACAAAACAGGATTTCGATCGCGCGGCAAAGGAAATCACCCAATGGGAGGGGTATGCGCCCACGCCTCTGCATTCTTTGCCCGCGTTGGCAGCCGAGATTGGCGTCGCGGAGGTCCACTACAAGGATGAAGGTCCCCGGTTTGGGCTTGGCAGTTTCAAGGCATTGGGGGGTGCATTTGCCGCGTTGCGTGTTCTGCAACGTGAAATATCACGCCGGACGGGCCAGGATGTGTCTTTGGAAGATATCCGCACTGGCCGCTGCGCTGATGAAGTTGCAGGGATCACGCTTGTTTCGGCGACCGATGGCAACCACGGTCGATCCCTCGCGTGGGGGTGCAAACGGTTCGGCGCGCCTTGCCGGATCTACATTCACGCCGAAGTCAGTGAAGGCCGCGCGCAGGCCATGCGTGATCTGGGGGCTGACGTCATGCGCATCGATGGTGACTATGACGCCTCGGTCGATCAATGTCGACGGGAAGCGGACGAGAATGGCTGGTTCGTGGTTTCGGACACATCATGGCCAGGTTACACCGACCCGCCGCGCGACGTGATGTCGGGCTACGGCGTCATGGTCAAAGAAGTCGTGAATGCAATGGACACGGCACCGACGCATGTCTTTCTGCAAGGAGGAGTCGGAGGGCTTGCCGCGGCAGTTGCGGCAGCATTGCGTCAGGCCTGGGGTGATGTCTCTCCGCGCGTCGTGGTTGTGGAACCGCATCTGGCCGCGTGTTTGTTCGAAAGCGCAAGGCAGGGGCAAGCCGCGTCTGTAGAAATCGATGAAGAGACCATTATGGCGGGTTTGTCCTGCGGTGTACCGTCTCCGATGGCATGGGAGATTTTGCGCAGTGAAGCCTCGGACTTTCTGACAATCGGCGATGAGCTGATACCGCCAACCGTCCGCCGCCTGGCGCGTCCGCAAGGCGCAGATCCGGTGATCGAAGCCGGAGAGAGCGGCGTTGCCGGATTGGCTGCATTGAATGAAGTGGCAAACAACCAAAAGCTTTTCCGGAAGCTTGGTTTGACGGCGCAGTCTCGTGTTTTGACGATCGGATCCGAAGGTGTGACGGATCCCGATATCTATGCCCTGATCATGAAAGGCGACGTGTAGCTCAGCGCGTTTCTTGCGGTCGCAGATGCCAATCAGCTTAGTCCAAAACCCAGTTGCAATGGGTCCCAAGACGGATGAATCCGACATATTGGCCTGCAACGGAGAAGTTCCATCAAACGACATTTCGATGTCGTAGGAGTTGTATACAGGCCTGCCCCGCATGAGTAGCCGTTGGCTATGATACGCGCGTTAAATGAAAACTGGGCGCTGTTCCTGGGGATGTTCATGCTGATGGTTGCCAACGGTCTGTTGGCGACGTTGCTGACGATCCGGGGGGCCAGCCTGGGCTTTAGTGACTTCACGATTTCCGTCATGCAGGCTAGCTATCCCTTGGGCGCGCTTGCGGGGACGGCGCTTGCCCCAAGGCTGGTCGAAAATGTCGGGCATATTCGGGCATTTTCGGCCCTCGCCTCGCTGGTTTCAATTGCGGCCATTGTGCATCTGCTGACTAGCGACGCGATCAGCTGGAGCGTGATGCGCTTGCTGGGAGGGTTTTGCTATCCAGGGCTTTACGTCATCACCGAAAGCTGGCTGAACGCAAAAAGCGAAAACAGCATGCGTGCTCAGGTTCTGTCGCTGTATTTCATTATTCAGCTTGCCGGCCCAGCCCTCGGAACGGCCATGGTCGGTTTCCCCGACCCCACCGGAAACCTGCTGTTCGGCCTTGTTTCCATCCTGATTTCGCTGTCGATCGTGCCGCTTCTTCTGTCGGGCAACAGGGCGCCGGAATATGCCGCACCGGAACGCATGTCGGTTCCCGTGCTTTACAAGGTTTCGCCCATCGCAGTCATCGGCATCGTTCTGGTCAGCATCGGTGTCGCGGCGTCCTACATCTCGTTGCCGCTTTATGCGTTGCAAAACGGCTTTACGACGGCGCAGGCGTCAGGGGCGCTGGTGGCGGCGTTGATCGCCGGTGCGGTGGTACAATACCCGATCGGCTGGCTGTCTGATCACACGGACAGACGCTATGTGGTCATTGGGCTGGGCGTTATAACGACCCTGTCCAGTCTTTGGATGACCATCGATACATCACCGTCTCATATCGTCTATGGTTTTGTACTGATCGCAATCGGGCTGTACCCTGCGTATTCGATCCTGACGGCGCATGCCAATGATCAACTCAAGCTGTCTCAGATCGTTCCGGCCAGTGGCACGATGGTGCTGCTACTGAATGTCGGCCTGCTGGTGGGAACCATGCTGGGACCGAACTCTATCTCTTTGTTCGGCGGGCGCGGTCTTCAGTTTCTTCTGGCGGCTATCGGTATTGCGGTCGCCCTTTTCGCATTGATCCGGCGTGTTCAGGTGGCCGCGCCCACCGACACCGGCGATGTGCAGGTCGTGGGGATTATCGGCACCGGGCAACCCGGGGTTTTGCAGGCCGAAACCTGGGTTCAGGAAGAAGAAACCAGGGCAGACCCGGACTCATCCCACGGGTTCAAAGCATAGGCTGTTTCATTCGCGTCAAGCGCGACGGAAGTCGTGCCAATGTGGCGGTCAAACGGAGATCGAAGCCGCCTTTGAAGCACCGGACCATTCTGCACCACAGGACCCCGTCAGAAATCCGTCGCTCAACCGAATATCAGGATCAGCACCACGCAGGGCGCGCTCCAGTTCGCCCTGGGGAAGATCGCCGTCGATACGCTTTCGATACAGTTCGCACAGTTGATGGAAGCCGCCAGATTGCGGTGACAGACGCAATGCCGAGATGCCAACCTGTTTCAGCAGGTCGATCTGATGGTCCGTACAGGCATAGCTGTCTGACAGGGTCTGCACCCCGTTCATTGCCATGAACGGCTTGCCGTCACCCGTAAGAACGTCCAACCCATCCGGATCGTCTTCGCAGGCAAACTGGCAATTGTCCTTGCTGCGCCCATGCAATCGCGCGTGGTAACAGCGCCCGGAAATGGCCAGCGGCAACCTGCCATGCCCCCATATTTCGATCGCGACACCCAAGTCCGAGGCAGCTTGCGCAAGCGTTTTGACCGAAGCGACGGGCAGTTCCGGCGGAAGACAAACCCGGCGCGCACCCCGAGCGGCCAACCATTTCAAAGTGCCTTCGTTGTAGACATTCACCAACGGGCCAACGGTGAACGTGCAGGTGCCGGGCAAATGTGCCAACGCGGTCAGATCGTTGATCTCGACCATGACGCCCATTTCTTTAAGCTCAGCCGTGAGTTTGCGCTCGCGTTTCAGAGTCACCAGGGCCAGGCTTGTCAGCGCAACCTCTTTGCCCGCTTCGACCAATCGGGAAATCGCCTCGGGGATACGATCCTGATAAAATGGCAATCGCTTGGAACAGACCAGTTCTCCGAGCACGACGCGGTCGACGGGCGATCGGGCCAGATCATCGTAAAACGCAGCCCAGGTTTCGGCGGGCCAGAAGAACTGGTTCGGGCCTACTGTCAGTTCCATCGGATTATCTCCACGTCTTCTTGTACGCGCCGGTCGTCATGGCCTGCCCTTCGGACAATCGCGCAAGCATTCCTTCCGGCATCGGCTGGCCTGACTCCAGCGCATCGACCGCGACGCGAAAATTCCGAACGACCTGTGCGACATAGGATTTGGACCGTTGGCGCCCTTCGATCTTCAAGGCTGTCACACCTGCCTTTTGCAATTGCGGGATCAACCGTTCTGCGTTCAGGCTGACGGGATCCTCGAACAGGTGCCCGGTTTTTTCACCGGCGGAAAAACACCCTTTGCACAATGTCGGGTAAGGAGCGGGCTCATCCCGTTCGACGCGGTGGATCAGGTAACCGCCAAGGCGCGCGTTCAACGCGCCCTGTTCTTCTTGATACTGCACATGGCTGGCAGGAGAGCAGACACCATTCATATTGGGAGACAACCCGGTGGCATAAGAGGACAGCGAGCATCGCCCCTCGGCCATGACACAAAGACCGCCGAACACGAAGACTTCGGTTTCGACGTCGGTTTCAGAGTTGATCGCGGCAATTTCCGGCACGGACAAAACGCGTGGCAAGACCACCCGTTTCACACCAAATGTTTCGGCATAGAAATTGATCACGTCAGCATTGGCCGCCGCGGCCTGCACGGACAGGTGCCTGCGTAATCCGGGGTGGTGTCGCGCGGCGTAGTCCAGCAAACCCAGATCGGCGAGAATTACAGCATCCGCATCACAGGCTTCGGCATCCGCCACTGCCCGTTTCCAGATCTCTTCGCTGCCCGCCTGCGGGAAGGTATTGATTGCAACCAACACCTTCGATCCGTGATCGTGGGCATAGGAAATTCCTGCCCGCATTTCAGCGCGATCGAAGTTGAGACCCGGAAAGTTGCGCGCATTGGTTTCATCATTGAAGCCACAGTAAACAGTGTGGGCCCCGGCATTGACAGCTGCACGCAGGGCGGTGGGCGTTCCCGCCGGACAAACGATCTCCATTACCATAAAACAGCGTCCTCGGGTCGAGTCAGGTAAAGACCGGTCCGACGCTCTGCAAATGCGATGATCTGCTTCAGTGGGCGTGCAAGCGGGCCGGAAAGGGTTGCGGCCTCGTGCGCAAGATCCAGCTCTGCGTCGTCGATTGCGTTGCGCAACGCCAGTGCCGCGGCTGTGTCGCCCTCGATCACCAGATCGCGTGAAAAGAACAGGGCATCACCGTCAAACGCGCCGTGCACCAGCCCCAGCAGCGCGGCCAGTGGGCCGGAAATTCGCGCAGCCCCAACCACGCGCCCCCGACTCAACCTTATCCTTGGCGTGCCACCATTCGGTTCGAGGAGAAGGACAACCGGCAGATCCGTTGGATCGAGCACAAACGCGACCCGGCTGAAATCACCGAGCCGGTTGAGCAGGTCCGGGTGTTTCCCGGTTATCTTTCGGGAAAACGCCGTCAGTGACAGCGACAAAGGTGCAAGCGGAACAAACCGCAGGGTCGCTGCCAGAGCGGCAGGGCATCGCGGTATCTGGTTTTGGGGATCGGACAAACAGACCTCCTGCTGTCTCAACAAAGTGAACCGGTGCGGCCTTCCTAAAGCCGCCCCGGCGCCCGGGACTTGACGGTTGTCAATTCGACCTGCCTCTTTCGCTGCTAGAGGGTGAGTACCACCGCCGGAGCAAACCCATTCGAACTCTGCCGCCATATCCCAGCCTTCGGCATTTTCTGAAATGGTGTCAGGAAACAGGACAGTTCAGGCGCATCCCTGACCCGGTTTCCGTGTGCCATCAAATGACCGCCGTCCACCGCGCCGTGTTAGAGGCCAATGGGCCGGTGTTGCAGTTTGACACACCGACAGGTGTACCCTCGGGGCAGTGCGACATACCGATTGTGGTCAACCTGTTCGGAACTTCGGAACGCGTCGCCGCCGGACTGGGCGTTTCTTCCGAAGGGCTTGACGATTTGGGCGCATTTCTGGCCACGCTTCGGGCCCCGACGCCCCCGGACGGGTTGCGGGATGCGCTGTCCCGGTGGCCGATGCTGAAGGCCGCATTGTCCACGCGACCGAAGCAGGTCAAAACCGCCGTTGTTCAGCAGGTTTGCCACCGCGGGGCCGATGTTGATCTCTCTTCGCTGCCGATCCAGACGCACTGGCCCCAGGACGTGGGGCCTCTGATCACCTGGCCTGTTGTCATCACCCGGCCCCGTGGCAGCGACCCCGACGCGGCACAGACCTACAATGCCGGCGTCTATCGCGTTCAGGTGCTGGACCGGAACCGTCTGATCATGCGCTGGTTGCCACATCGCGGCGGGGCCGCTCATCATCGCAGTTGGGCGCAGCAAGGCGAAAAGACGCCGGTCGCAATTGTTCTGGGCGCAAACCCCGCGACTTTGTTGTCAGCGGCTCTGCCCCTGCCCGAAATGATGTCTGAACTGACATTTGCCGGGGCCCTGAACCAGAACCGGCCACGGTTGGTTCCAGCCAAATCCGTCCCACTGCTGGTTCCAGCAGATGCCGAGATCGTTCTTGAAGGCTGGGTTTCGCCAAGCGAGACAGCGCCCGAAGGGCCGTTCGGAGATCATACCGGGTATTACAATCCCGCCGAGCCTTTTCCGGTGATGCATGTCACGGCCGTGACCCATCGCGAAGCACCTTTGTACCTGTCAACCTATACCGGACGCCCGCCGGACGAGCCTGCCATCATTGGCGAAGTGTTCAATCGCCTTGCCTTGCCGACCATTCGCGCTCAAATTCCCGAAATCCACGACCTCTGGCTGCCGCCTGCCGCCTGTTCCTATCGCATCGCCATCGTCGCCATCGACAAGCGATATCCGGGCCAGGCCCGACGTGTGATGATGGCGCTTTGGGGAATGCTGCCGCAATTCAGCTATACAAAGATGATCGTTGCGGTCGACGCTGATATCGACCCCCGAAACTGGGACGATATCGCTTGGGCGCTTGCCACGCGCATGGATCCAAGCCGTGATGTGATGACCCTGGACAGGACGCCTATGGATTATCTGGATTTCGCCTCACCCGAACCCGGTCTGGCCGGAAAGATAGGAATCGACGCCACGACAAAAACAAGCAGTGAAACACTGCGGGAATGGGGGACGGTCATGCGTACCGACAAGGTTGATCACGCATTTGCGGAAGACCTGATAAGCAGATTGATGCCGGAGCTGAGAACATGACGAAAACCCGTGTAGTCTTAGGCCTATCAGGCGCTTCCGGTGCGGTTCTGAGCCTTTCGGTGGCACGACACCTGAAATCGGCGGATATCGAAATCGATCTGGTCGTCAGTCCAGCTGCCCGTCTGACGCTTGCGCAGGAATGCGGCCCGGATGCTCTGAAGGAATTGCGGCAGTCGGCAACCCGTCATCACGCGTCCGCGAATGTTGGGGCCAGTATAGCGTCCGGTTCGGTGCCGGTATCCGGGATGATCGTCGCGCCCTGTTCCATGCGATCACTGGGTGCGATCGCGCATGGCCTGGACGACAACCTGTTGACACGCGCGGCCGGAGTTCAGCTCAAAGAACGACGCCCACTGGTTCTGCTGACACGAGAAGCGCCGCTGACACTGGCGCATTTGCGCAATATGACAGCCGCCGCAGAAATGGGAGCCATCATCCTGCCCCCTGTGCCTGCTTTCTATTTGAAACCAGCCAACATAACCGAAATCGCAGATCAGATCGCAGCGCGCGCAGTTGATTGTCTGAAGGTTTGTGACCCGGCGGCGAAACAGTGGCATCCCAAAAATGAGGTGGACCTTGTCGAACCGTCCGAAAGCGAATTTCATATTCCATAGCCACAGATCGCGGATGAGATCGGCGGCCACGGGATGACCTTGATCGGGCGTGGCCGGTTGCTTCAGCCGCGCAGCCTGCCACCCTGAGGATCGAACGGCGCCCCTGTCAGCACCCGTGCTTTATGTGGTTTGCCAATCACCTGGATCACCACTTCATCTCCGGGCTGTGCCACCTCGGGGTTGCGGAAACCCAATGCCAGAGATTTCCCGACTGAATAACCGTACGCCCCCGATGTGACGCGGCCGACAGGCGTACCATCAGGTGTAAAGATCGGCTCACTGCCGGTGGCGTCGGCATCCTCGGTGACGTACAATTCGAAGACGGACAGGACCTCGCGGGGTGCATTGTCCTTTATGGACAGATAGGCGTCTTTGTGCAGGAAGTCCTTGTCCAGCTTGATCAGACCCGTCAGCCCGACCTCTTGCGGCCAGTATTCCTGAGAATACTCCCGTCCCCAGGACCCATAACCCTTTTCGATGCGAAGCGACCCAAGCGCTCGTCCACCCACGGGGCCGCCGCCGCAGTCTTTGGCGGCTTCGAGCAACGCAGAGTAAAGCGCGACCTGATCGGACTCGGCGCAGTGCAGTTCCCAACCCAGATCGCCGGTAAAACTGACCCGGATGGCCACGCATTCAACACCTGCAACGGTGATCTTCCGGGACCGCATGAAGCGGAACCCTTCGTTGGAAAGGTCTGTATTGGTCAGGCGCGCCAGCGCCTCGCGTGATTTCGGGCCGGCGATGTTGAACCCCGCAACACGGTCTGTTGCGACTTCAAGTGTCGTACCCTCGGGCATCTCAACCATTTGAAAGAAACGCTGATGATAGCGTTCAGCCATACCGGAGCCAATCATCATGTATTCGTCTTCGGCAAGCTTGGTGATGGTAAAGTCACCCGCCATGCCACCGCGAACCGAGATCAGCGGCGTCAGGCAACTGCGGCCCACATCGGTGGGCACGCGATTGGCCACCAGACGATCCAGCCAGTCATAAGCGCCCGGTCCTTTGATCACGTAGTTGGCAAAGTTCGAGATATCGATGACACCCACGCTGTCCCGCAGCATCTGCACCTCGAGCCCGACCGGATCAAACCAGTTCTGACGGGTAAAGCCGGCGGTCTCTTCTGTGCCGGGTTCATCGGCAAACCACAGTGGGTGTTCCCAACCACAGTTGAGACCAAAGACACAGCCCATCTGTTTCTGCATCTCGTAGGCGGGGCGCACACGGGCCGGGCGGCCTGCGCTGCGTTCTTCATTCGGGAAGTGGATTTTGAAGCGATGGGTGTAGGCGTCTTCGACCCGGGCCTTGGTGAACTTCTTGTCGGCCCAATCGCCAAAGCGGGCGAGATCCCAGGCGAACATGTCATATTGCGGCTCACCCTCGATCATCCATTGCGCCGCCAGCAGCCCCAGCCCGCCGGATTGCGAGAAGCCAGGGATCAGACCGCCACAGAGGAAATAGTTCTTCAGCTCGGGCACCGGTCCCCACAGCATGTTGGCATCGGGCGACCAGATCATCGGGCCGTTTATCACCCGTTTCACCCCGGCAGTGGCAGCGACCGGTACACGTTCGGTGGCGCGGATCACGTTTTCCATGATCCGGTCCAGATCGTCGGGGAACAGATCATGAGCGAAGTCGAGCGGCGTGCCGTCTTCGGCCCAGAACTTCATGTCTTTTTCATAGGCACCGATCAGCAAGCCGTTGCCCTCTTGTCGGAAATAATACTCGCCGTCCCGGTCGGCGATAGACGGCAGACGGCGGCCCAGGCTCGCCACTTCGTCGATGCTCTCGGTCACGAAATACTGATGTTCCGTCGGTTGCAGTGGTAGGGTCAAGCCTGCCAGCGCTCCGACCTCGCGCCCCCAGAGACCCGCCGCGTTGACCACCCATTGGGTATGAATGTCACCTTTGGTCGTACGAACCATCCAACTGCCATCGGGTTGCTGTTCCGTGGCGATCACCGGGCAGAACCGTTCGATGGTGGCCCCCATCGCACGGGCCCCGGCGGCATAGGCATGTGGAACACCCGACGGGTCCACATTGCCGCCATCGGGTTCGTACATGATGCAGCGGATGTCATCAAACTGCGCCAGCGGGTGCAGCTCTTTGGCCTCTTCCCGGCTGACCTCGTGGAAATTCAGCCCATAGAACCGGGCCTTCGCCTCTTGCAGGCGCAACTGCTGCTCGCGCTCTTCGGTCTGGGCCAGATAGAGCGATCCGGGCTGGAACACCCCGCAGCTTTGGCCGGTTTCCTTCTCCAGCTCCTTATACAGGTTCATCGTATAGTGCTGGATACGGGTGATATTGTTGTTGTCATGCAGACCGTGAATATTCGCCGCCGCATGCCAGGTTGAGCCGCTCGTCAACTCGTCGCGTTCCAGCAGAATCGAGTCCGTCCAGCCAAGCTTGGCGAGGTGATACAGGATCGACGTACCGGCAAGGCCGCCGCCGATGACAACAGCTTGTGCATGGGTTTTCATGAGATATGTCCTTGGATATGGCGCGGCTCAGGCGGTGATTTCTTTCATGACAGCAAGGAATTTGGCGACTTCGCCAATCGAGTTGTAGTGACACATCGAGACCCGCACACAGGCGTCATAGCCAAGCGGCGTCAGGATATTGCCGGAATAGTGATCCGCCTTGCGCAGATGCGTGCGAATACCTTGTTCGTTCAGCCTTTTGACGACCTCGGACGAGGCCACGCCTTCGACACGCAGCGATACCAGACCTTCTCGCGCGGGATTGTCGGCCCCGCCCAGAATGGTGACTTTCTCCATCTCGGCCAGGCCGCTCAGATTGCCGGTGCCGTGGATCATCGCGTCGGTCAGCGCCTTTTCCTGCGCATGGATCGCATCACCCGCCGCCAGAAACTTGCCGCGCCGATCTTCGGCATCGCTGACCTGACTGCCCAGCCATTCGAAATAGGACACGACGTCTGACATAGTGGCATAAGCTCCGGTGTCGCGCGTGCCCATTTCCCAGTTGCCCGCTGGGCCATCCAGCAAGGCGTTGTGGTCCAGCGCGGTCAGCCGTTCCGAAATCCAGGCGACACCGTAACCATGGCGCGAAAATACCTTGTAGGGTGAGATCACATAACCATCGACGTCATAGGCGGTCAAATCGATCCGGCCATGCGCTGCGTGCTGGATGCCATCGACGATGATGAAACAGTCCGGAGCCACGGTTCGGATGGCCTGAGAAACGGCAGCGACATCAACGCCCATTCCTGTCACCGGAGAGGTATGCAGGATCGTCGCCACTTTGGTATCCGGTGTCACAGCCGCGGCATAGGCTTCGGCCGAGACGGTGCCGGTGGCGTCAACATGGTGCAGCAAAACGTGGGTTTGCCCGGAAATGCGCGCCCAACGATCACAGGCCGAACGCGTGGCCGGGTGTTCCAATGTGGATCCCAGCACAACGCCCGGACCTGTTCCCAGACATGCGTTCATGATCAGCCGGAACAGCAGCTCTGTACCGCTTTCACCCACAAAGAACTGCCCGCCGGGTGCGTTCATGAAATCCCGCAAATCCGCCTTGGCCGCGTTGATCGTGGCAACCAGCGCATGAGATCCCGGATTGTCGCGCCCTTGGTTGTCCGGGATGGCGGCATAGCGCACCGAACTATCCAACACTGAATTCAATGTCAGTGCGCCTCCGGCATTCTCGAAAAAGATCCGCTCACCCTGTTCGGGGCAATGATCGATCTGGGCAAAGCGGCTGCGGATTTGTTTCAGCAGGCTCTCTGATATTTGGCTCATGGTCAGTGGTTCTTGTTTCGTTGGGTATGCAAAGCAGTGCTTTGCCGAACCTAGGACGGTTCCTGCCGCAAGGCATGCAAAAAAAACTGTGGCAAAGCGGTTGAATATTCTGTGCAAGTCGCGCGGGCACCAAACCAAAGCTTGTCACGACAGATACCACCCGTCGCCGGTGCCGAGACTCCGGGCCTGCGGCGGCGGATGGCATATCTCCTTGATTTCCGAACCGTCTGTGGCTGGTCGGCTACTCGGGCAAGTACTTTTCCGACCAGCTTACGGCGGCCGATCCAGCAGAGATCATCGCATCGATATCCTCATCTGCATAACCGACGCTTCGCAGAATGCTGCGAGTATCCGCGCCGTATTTCGGCATCGGTCCCGGAATGACGATCCGGGCGCTTTCGGGTCGCACGGCATTTGGGGCAACCAGATCGCACCACCGGCCCATGGGATGCATGTCATGCCGAATGACACTGAACGTTCCCCGCGTCAGGTCGATATTCCCGGCATTTTCCGGCTGCAACACGGCGTCGCGCGTGTCATGCAGCGATCCCAGAGGCATGACGGTGCTGGCGGAACCAGAAAACGCCTTTTGCCAGTATTCAACAGGTTGCCTGGCAAAACGATCCGCAAGAGCGGCCTGCAATTCCTTTTCCGGCACATCGGCCATGGTGGCAAGGTCTGAGACACGGCGCAGGGCTTCGCGCTGTTCGTCGGGTGCGGCAAAGAACATCCACCCGTCAGCCGCGCGATAGCAATGGTAGAATGGTCCCCAGCCCATTGCCTCGCGCCCGGAAGGTTCGTCAAAAGGCGCGCGGCCTTCGAAATCATACATCAACTGCGCCTGAATGAGGTTCCCGGCCGCCGCCAACGCAGCCCGCGCAATCCCGCCTTTGCCGGTTTTCTGCAATCTCAGCAAGGCCGCGCCAAGCGCAACACATGCGCAATAACCGGTCAGCACGTCAATCGTACCGAAATGCGCGTGTTCTTCGGGTGTCGCCATGCCACCGCCAAAACGCACCATGACCCCTGTCGCCGCCTGCGCCAGGTCGTCATACCCCAGATGGTCCGACTTGGGTCCGCGCGCAGGACCGCCAAAGGCATCGAGTTGCACAAGTATGAGGCGGGGGTTGATCGCCGCCAGCTCTTCCTCGCTCAACCCCAAGGCATCGCGCTGCTCATCCGTGCCGTTCATCGTGATGACATCCGAGGATTCGATGAGTCGCCGCAACGCCTGCTTCCCGTCATCCGCGCTCAAGTTCAGCAAAACACTTTGTTTTCCACGATGTGCGTGCAGACCGAAAACCACGGTATTCCACGGATCGACCGAAGGCTCCACCGGCTGAACGGAAGTCACCTTTGCGCCAAATCGCGCCAACGTGGACCCAATCGTCGGACCGGCGATCACGTTGGTCAGGTCCAGCACCTTTAACCCCTCCAGCCAGCCTTGGTCGCTTGCGGCTGGCGGTCCGCTGCGCGGCGGTTCAGCAAGTATCGTTGAAACGGGTGCGTCATCGAGATCCGGGCCCGGTTTTTTGACCAGCGCAGCGCCATCATCCACAAGCCAAGCAACATTTCCCATCTGCTTCATGTTCCCATGACGCGGGTCCTCTACCTCCAACACCAAACCTGAGGCCAAAGCATGTGGATCGGCCAGCCATTCCTTGCTGAACCGTTGCGCCGTTCCGGGCACCTTGGCAGACCCGAAAAGCGCTTCCCACTCATGAGAGGGCCTTGTCAGGAAGGCCTTCTTCATCGCGCTGGACACACGCGCGCGATCCCTTGCTCCGACGGGGTAGTTGCGCAGCGACCATTCGTCTGGCCAGTCTGCAGCATCGAGATAGGCGTCGAAGTCCGGCAATTGATCGGCAAGATCTTTGAGGCCAAGCGTCTCCAACACCCGCCGCGGATGTGTTTTCACACTGCCCGCGACCACATAGAACCCGCGCCCGTCGGCGCAGGTATAAGTTCGATAGAAAGGGTCCAGGAACTCTTCCAGTTCCGCAAAGCTCAGATCCGTTGGCAAGCCTTCGGCTGCGCGCCTGTCAAGTTCCACTTCGCGAGGAGACTTGTAGCGTTCGGGATAGTCTTCAATCTGCTCACAATTATAGACCAACCCTTCAAGCAACGCCGAAGCCAGAGGCACCTCGATGTGATCGCCTCCGTTCCGATCACGTGCAGCCAAAGCGAACTGCACGGCCATCGCGCCGAATGAAGCGCCATAGGCCGATGCCAGCGTCAAAGGCGAAAAGGATGGGTTGATGCCCATCAAGCGCCGGTTCAGCCCCATATCCGTGAACTGCCCGGTACGGGCAGCGATCACGGCTTCCCACGCGGGAAGATGTGCCAGCGCGGGATCGGTTGAGGCGAACCCCGGAAGTGACAATGACACGATGCGCGGATTTATGTCGCGCAGAGCTTTCGGGCCCAGGCCCAGCCTCTGCATCACGCCGGGCCGGAAGTTCTCGATCACCACGTCAGCCCGGGCCACCAATTCGCGTGCGACCTTCAAACCCGCGTCCGATTTGAGGTCGATCGTCACAGCGGTTTTGCCACGTGACAGCATATCAGTGGCCGGTTCTTTCAATCGCGGGCCACCGGGCGGGTCGATGCGGATTACTTTTGCCCCCAAATCGGCAAGCATCATGCCAACCAGTGGACCGGCCAGGTATTGGCCAAAATCGAGGACACGAATTTGATCGAGCGGCCTTGCAGTCATTCGTTGCTACTCATCCAGAATGATAGATTGACTTTGCAGCGTGGGTTGTTGGCAGGTGTTCGCCATGCCCTTCCCGGAGCAGGCTGAATTGCCAAGCTTGGAACATAGTTTATCAATGCAACACCTGTCCTTATCCCGCGCGATAGAGTTGTCCCTACTGAGAGTCAAAGCCTCCTCCTGCGACAGCTGGGCGTACCATGCAGCCGAGCAAAGCCAAGGAGTTGTCCGATTTGACCAGGGGATGTCGCAAACGAGAAACATAGCTCAAAACTGCTCGTTTGTCGCATATTGAGAAGCGTTCCGAGGTCCGGATGGAAGCGGATCGGTCGCTATACGAGACCACCAGAAGATTGAGGCCAGAAACCAGAACGAGGGCTCGCTGAACGGCCGATGAAAGTGGACCTTCCAAGGTACCAAACGGCGCAAAACATATGATTACGGCGCGACACACCAGCGGCAATCGCAATTTCGTCATAGTGTCGCTTTTTCCGCCTTTATGCCATCTTCGCACATCAATTCGTCAAATTCACACCTATGAAATGTCACGGCTACTTGTCACGCTTGGCACAGGATAGGAAGAAGCGGAGATTTTTATGTCCTGGAATGTGTGCGTTGTCGGCGCTGGAAAGATCGGGCAGATGATCGCAACCCTTTTAAAAGGGTCGCCGAATTACTCTGTGACAGTGGCAGATCATGATCTGAAAGCTCTTGGCGATATCGCAAAAATGGGCGTTGGAACCAAGCAGATTGACGCCAAAGACGCGGACGGTCTGGCCCGGCAACTGAACGGATTCGATGCAGTCATCTCTGCGGCCCCGTTTTTCTTGACCCCTACGATTGCAAAAGCATCGAAAACGGCCGGCGCGCATTATTTTGACCTGACCGAAGATGTCGCGGCCACAAGCGCAGTACGTGAACTGGCCGGGGACAGCGCGACTGCATTTATGCCTCAGTGCGGTCTGGCACCAGGTTTTGTCGGCATCGCCGGGGCTTCGCTGGCGTCGGAGTTTGACGAGATTGACAGCCTGCATATGCGGGTGGGGGCATTGCCGCTTTATCCGACCAACGCGCTGAAATACAACCTGACCTGGTCCACCGACGGGTTGATCAACGAATACTGCAACCCATGCGATGCCATCGTGAATGGCAAGCTGGTCAAGACCGCGCCGCTGGAGAACTACGAAGTGCTGGGCCATGACGGTGTGGAATACGAATGCTTCAATACCTCGGGCGGTCTGGGCACTTTGCCGGAAACGCTGGAAGGCAAGGCGCGCGCTGTGTCCTATCGCTCGATCCGCTATCCGGGCCATTGCGATATCCTTAAACTGCTTCTGAACGATCTGGGACTGGAACGCCGCCGCGACCTGCTGAAGGAGATATTCGAGGCGGCCCTGCCCCGCACCGATCAGGATGTGGTGCTGGTATATTGTACCGCAAAGGGCAAGATCGACGGTGTGCTGCGCGAAAAGTCCCTGATCAACAAATCCTTTGCCCGCAGCATCAACGGACAGGTCTGGAGCGCCATTCAGGTCACGACCGCCGCAGGCGTGCTGGGAGTGGTCGATCTGATGCGGATCGGAGCGCTGCCCTCGAAAGGCTTTGTCCGGCAGGAACAAGTCAAGCTGGATGATTTCCTCAACACTGAATTCGGCCAGCTGTATCGCGCTGGTGACGTCACCGAACAGAACAAGGCGGCCTGAGATATGAAAGACATCGTTATGACAGCCCAAACCACGCTCGCAAATCTTGATCTGACCGAGGCCCAACTGAGAGGCGGCACGCTAAAGGTCACGTCACCGATTGACGGAAGCCTTCTGGCCGAAGTGCATGAGACGCCGATCTCTGACATGGACGCCATCTTTTCCCGTGCCAAGGTTGCGTTCAAGGAATGGCGCGTGGTCCCTGCCCCGCGCCGGGGTGAACTGATCCGCCTGTTGGGCGAGGAGTTGCGCGCGGCCAAGGATGACCTGGGCGCTTTGGTCAGTTGGGAAGCAGGCAAGATCACCTCGGAAGGTCTGGGCGAAGTGCAAGAGATGATCGACATCTGCGACTTTGCCGTCGGTCTGTCGCGTCAGCTCTATGGTCTGACTATCGCATCCGAACGTCCTGGCCACCGGATGATGGAAACCTGGCACCCTGCAGGACCGGTCGGCGTGATCTCGGCCTTCAACTTTCCGGTCGCGGTTTGGTCGTGGAACGCCGCTCTGGCAATTGTTTGCGGTGATCCGGTAATCTGGAAACCGTCCGAAAAAACCCCGCTGACGGCACTAGCCTGCCAGAAGGTTTTCGAACGCGCCCTGACCCGATTTGGCGATGCGCCGGACGGTCTGCTGCAAACGCTTATCGGTGGCGCCGATCTTGGGGAAAGGCTGGTGGCTAGCGAAGATGTTCCCGTGATCTCGGCCACGGGATCGACCCGCATGGGCCGCGCTGTCGCCCCCATCGTCGCACAGCGCTTTGGCAAGTGCATTCTGGAACTGGGGGGCAACAACGCAATGATCGTCGGCCCTTCGGCTGATCTGGAGATGGCAGTGCGCGCGATTGTCTTTTCGGCAGTAGGCACCGCTGGTCAGCGCTGCACCACGCTGCGTCGGCTGATCGTGCACAACTCTATCCGGGAAGAACTGGTGAGCCGTCTAAAAAAAGCCTATTCGGGTCTGCCCGTTGGCAATCCTCTGACAGAGGGCACATTGGTTGGTCCGCTTGTGGACGAAGCGGCGGGCGCGGAGATGACCGCAGCTTTGAAAGCAGCCGAAGCAGAAGGCGGTTCGGTGTTCGGCGGCAACCGCGTTACCGAAGGCGTTCCGACAGGCGTCTACATGGAACCTGCGATTGTCGAAATGCCCGATCAGACTTCAACAGTAAAAACCGAAACCTTTGCGCCGATCCTCTACGTCATAGGCTATGATGATTTCGACGACGCGGTAGAGCTTCAGAACGACGTACCGCAAGGCCTCTCATCCTGCGTGTTTACCCTAAACATGCGCGAGGCCGAGCAGTTCCTGACCGCGGCCGGATCCGATTGCGGCATTGCCAACGTCAATATCGGACCTTCAGGAGCAGAGATCGGTGGTGCTTTCGGCGGAGAGAAAGAAACCGGCGGCGGGCGTGAAAGCGGTTCGGACGCATGGAAAGCTTATATGCGTCGCCAGACAAATACCGTGAATTACTCTGCCGAACTCCCACTGGCTCAGGGCGTCAAATTCGACATCTGAGTATCACTGGAAAGCCGTTGGGCAAAACCTCGCAAAGCTTGCGAATACATCATCCGGGACAACCAGTCCCGGGTGATTTTCAAATTTCATTCCAGCATGTTAAGGCGGCAACCAAAGCACAGGCAAGGTCAGCTTCGTTTACGCGGTTATCCACCGGGGAGCATAGATCCGGCACCAGACTAACCAGACCTGTTTCAGGCCAGGGGTTCGGATGCCGACACAGCGGCGGTCATTCCGGGACTGATTGATTGCCGTGCGTTTATCGCCGGGGTAGCAGCTGACTGCCCGCCTCTTTTCATGACGGCAATCCAACATCTTTCGGCGAGGGGTTGTCCGGGGCTTTGCGCGACCTCATTGATCAGGGGATGGTCCTGTCCGATGCGCTGGCGCTGTTCACCTCATAAGTGGCCCATGCGCTGAAGCCGCATCGCGCAGGTCGCCGGAAAGCGGGAATGGGCGCCGATCCGGTGGTTCTTGACGAAAACCTTGCTGTACGGCATGAGATGGCCCCGGGGGGAATGGCATGTCCGCGATGGCCAGGTAGCCCGACGCGGCATGTATGAACAGATTTAAGCGTCCGAGCGGTCCCCGGTGATTGCCCGCTTCAGCACCGGAAGGTAGTTAAGATATGTGCCCTGCACCCGTTGATGCAGAGACCCCACGCGGGTTCATTATCCCGATCGGAGGCGGCGAAGATCGCGTCAAGGAAATGCAGATCCATCGCAAGTTCGTTGAGCTTTCTGGCGGCGAAGATGCTGACATCGTCGTAATCCCGACAGCCTCGATGCTGGAAGAAACAGGACCCGATTATAACCGCATCTTTTCAGAGCTGGGCGCGGGCAAGGTTGAGTTCCTGCCTATCTCGCGCAGGGCGGATTGTGACAACCCCGAGTATGCCGAGATGCTTGACCGGGCGACCGGAGTTTTCATGACCGGTGGAAACCAGTTGCGCCTGTCTGCGATTCTTGGAGGAACTCTGGTCGCCCAAAAAATACGCCGACGTAATGCAGCCGGTGTACCGGTTGCCGGAACTTCGGCGGGCGCCTCGATCATGTCCGAGCATATGGTGGCCGGTGGAAGCGGCAACTCGGCACCTGCCGAAGGCAATATCACACTTGCACCGGGCATGGGCCTGACCAATGCTGTCATCATCGATCAGCATTTCACGCAGCGGAACCGTTTGGGTCGGCTGCTAACAGCTTCATCTTTCAACCCATTTCTGATCGGCCTTGGCATTGACGAAGACACGGCCGCCTTCATCGGACCCGACAACGTCTTCGAAGTCATCGGCAGCGGTTCGGTTACCGTGGTCGACGCCAGCCAGTTGACACATTCATCAATGTGGGACGCCCGGCGGGGCGAAGCGCTGAGCCTGCTGGGACTTCGGCTTGACGTTCTGGGCGAAGGGTGCCGTTATGATCTGACGGCTCGCCAGGCTTTTCCGCCAGATGAGCATATGGCGTTCTGCACGTTGCCGGATTAATCCGGTTAAGAGGCCGCCAGCGGGGGAAATTAAAGTTAACCAACGAGGAGCCTCATGAAAATAATCTCGACCAATGTATTTGTCGGCCCGAATGTCTGGGCAAGTTTCCCGGTTATTCGCCACGTCATCGATCTTGGTGTTCTGGAAGAGTGGCCCTCGGCAAAAATTGGTTCCGAGTTTATCGATGCATTGATCGAGGCGCTTCCTGGCCTTGCCGAACATGGCTGTTCCTATCGCGAACCCGGCGGTTTCATCCGCCGCCTGCGCGAAGACGAAGGCACGTGGCTGGGTCACGTTCTGGAACATTGTGCCATCGAGGTTCAGAACGTAGCCGGCTCCGATGTGACCTTTGGCCGGACGCGCGGCACAGGCGAACTGGGCCAGTACAACATGGTGTACGAATACCGTCAGCGCGACGTTGGTCTGGATGCAGGTAAACTTGCGATGCGACTACTAATGCACCTGTTGCCGCAATCTTTGAAAGAACAGGCGGATTGCGATTTCGACCCGGACTTCAACTGGGACGATGAGCTGCGCAGTTTTGTTCTGCGCGCGCAGCGCAAGGAATTCGGCCCGTCGACCGGATCGCTGGTCAAGGCGGCGCAAGAACGCGACATACCTTGGATCAGGCTCAACTCTGGCTCGCTGGTGCAATTCGGGCACGGCAAATATCAAAAACGCATTCAGGCGACGATTACATCCGAGACCAAACATATCTCGGTCGAGATTTCCTGCGACAAGGAAGATACCCACAACCTGCTGAACGATCTTGGCCTTCCGGTACCGCAACAGCGCATGGTCTACTCTGCGCGCGAAGCAGTGCGCGCTGCACGGCGTATTGGCCATCCGGTGGTCGTCAAACCTTTGAATGCCAATCATGGGCGGGGGGTTTCGATCAATCTGAACTCCGATGAAGAGGTCGAGGCTGGCTTCGCCGAGGCCAAGGAACATTCCCGCAGCCGCGCCATTCTGGTGGAAGGCTTTGTCACCGGGTTCGATCACAGGATGCTGGTAGTAAATAACAAGCTGGTTGCAGTGGCCAAACGGGTTCCGGGCCATGTGGTCGGTGACGGCACACACACGATTGCCGAGTTGGTCGATATCGTGAACGAAGACCCGCGCCGGGGCATCGGGCATGAAAAAGTGCTGACCATGTTGGAGATCGACAATCAGGCCAAACGTCTAATGGAAGCCGCGGGCGTAACCAAAGAAACCGTATTGCCAGACGGTGAGGTTTTCTATCTGCGCTCGACCGCGAACCTTTCGACGGGCGGCACTGCAATCGACCTGACAGATGTGGTCCACCCCGACAACCGCGACATGGCGGAACGTGCCATCATGGCGGTTGGGCTGGATGTGGGCGGCGTCGATTTCCTGATCGACGACATCACCAAATCCTACAAGGACATTGGTGGTGCAATTGTCGAAGTGAACGCGGCACCCGGGTTCCGAATGCATGTGGCCCCGTCCGAAGGACAGCCACGCGATGCGGCAGGCAAAGTGATCGACATGCTGTTTCCGGCCAATGAGGAAACCCGCATCCCGATCGCCGCGATCACCGGCACAAATGGCAAGACGACAACGTCACGGATGCTCGGGCATATCATGAAGACCAGCGGCAAGATCGTTGGCATGACCTCTACCGACGGTGTCTATGTAGACGGAAAACTGAGCGTCAAGGGTGACATGACCGGGCCAAAATCCGCACAGATCGTCTTGCGCGACCCGATGGTTGACTTCGCCGTAATGGAAACCGCGCGCGGAGGGCTTGTGCGGTCTGGTCTGGGATACCAGCGTTCGAACGTGGCGGCATGCCTGAACGTCTCGGCCGACCACCTTGGCCTTGGCGGCATAAACACGGTCGAGGAACTGGCTGTGGTGAAACGCGTGGTGGTGGAAAGCGCCACGGATACAGCGGTTCTGAATGCCGATGACATCAATTGTCTGAAAATGGCCGATTATGCCGGGGCAGATCAGATCTTCTATGTCACAACCAACCCCGGCCACGGCCTTGTCAAGGAACATATCAAGGCGGGCGGAAAGGCTATCGTGCTGGAAAAGGGCATGAGCGGCGACATGCTGACGATTTATGACAACGGGCTGCATATTCCGGTACTATGGTCGCATCTGATCCCTGCCACGTTGGAAGGCAAGGCAATCTTCAACGTTCAAAACGCCATGTTCGCTGCAGCGATGGCGTATAGTTTTGGGGTTGATCTGGACAACATCCGGCACGGGTTGCGCACCTTCGATACCAGTTATTTCCAGGCTCCGGGGCGCATGAACGTCTATGACGAGCATTCGTTCAAGGTGATCTTGGACTACGGCCATAACCCCGCCGCACTCAAAGCGATGGCTGCGCTGGCCGATCAATTGGAGATCAAGGGTCGCAGACTTTGCGTGGTTGCCATGCCTGGCGACCGGCGCAATGAAGATATTGTAGACGGAGCAGCCGCGCTGGCCGGACATTTTGACCATTTCATCTGCAAGGCCGATGACCGCCGCAGGGGTCGGGGGCACGACGAAGTGCCGCAAATGATGCGTCAGGCACTGATCGACAACGGGGTCGACGACGCATCCATTACAATCATCCCGGATGAGGTTGAGGCCGTAAAAGCCGGGCTGGAGCAAGCAGCGCCGGGGGATCTGTTGGTGATCTTCGGCGACGAAACGACACGCTGCTGGAAACAAATCATCTATTTCAACTCTGACAGTAAAGCCCCAGACACCGAGGATGCACCGAGGACCAGTCCCGCCGACAATTCGTTCGAGGACATGTTCGAAAGCGATCAAAACCTGATCCGAGACGAGCGCGGCGTGCGTTTAGCTCGTGAGATCAGCGAAGACGCCGACTGAGCGGAGGCGCCGGAATGGACCGGATTGAAGAGCTTGAAACCGCGCTGACCATTGCAAGCGCGACCGCTGATCATATTCAGGTGGATGACGCCCGGCGTCTGACTGGGCCCGGCCTGCTATGGAATAAACCCGGGGCAGTGATGGATGTATTTTTCACCGAGATTGACCCATCTCGGGTCTCTGCGCTGTGGGAGAAAAATGCCCGGCGAGTGCTGGACGCGCTGGGATGGCAGGATCAGGACCTGACATATCGCACCTTTACCGGCGGCATCAATCTGGTGATATCCGCACCGATGGATCAGCTGTATTCTGCGATCTTCGCGGCGCAGACGGCATGGCACTTCTGTGCCGCCGAATTGTTGGGCGCAACTTCCGGTGACTTTGATCAAATGGTGGCGGATGTCAAAGCTGTCATGGCCAAAGAAGCCAATCCCCGCCTGATCGAGCTGATCACAGCGGCCGAGGCGCATGGCGTGGACATTCTGTGTGACGATGATGAGATTTCAATCGGCCACGGCACAGGCAGTCAGGTCTGGCCGGTCGATGCGCTGCCCGCCCCCGGTGACGTGGACTGGTCCAGCCTTCACAACATTCCCGTTGCGTTCATCACCGGAACCAATGGCAAGACCACGACGACCCGATTGCTTGAAGCGATCGCGCGCGCCTCGGGCAAAGTCGCTGGGTTGACCTCGACCGAGTTTGTGCGCGTGGGCGACGATATTCTGGACCGAGGTGATTACTCGGGCCCCGGGGGCGGCCGGATGTTGCTGCGCGACAAGCGGCTTGAGATCGCCTGCCTCGAAGTGGCCCGTGGGGGCATACTGCGCCGCGGCCTGCCGACGCGTGCGGCCACGGCGGCGGCTGTCACCAACGTCGCGAATGACCATTTGGGCCAATACGGCGTCAATACCGTGCCGGAACTGGCGCAGGCGAAGTTTGCCGTTCACCGAACGCTGGTCGAAGGCGGTGTGCTGGCCCTGAACGCTGACGACGCGTATGTTCGGGCCGAGGCAAAAAACACGTTGGCGAATATCTGGTGGTTTTCGCTGGACAGGCAGAACGATCTGATACGTCAGGCCCGAGAAGCGGGCCGGCGCTGCGCCTATTTGCACCAAGGCAACATCATCTATTTTGATGGCAGTTCCGAAAGGAACGTGATTGCCGTGTCAGGTGTGCCCCTGACAATGGGCGGGGTGGCGAAATACAATATCCTGAACGCATTGGCAGCCATGTGCCTTGCTCTGGCGCTGGATCTACCCTTTCAGGCGGTGCGGGATGGGCTGGCGGGTTTCAAACCTGATGCACAGGACAATCCGGGGCGCTGCAACGAGTTCAATCATAATGACGCGCGTGTTTTTGTAGACTTCGCACATAACCCGCACTCGATTTCCGCCGTGTGCGATGCGCTGTCAGGCCTTCCGGCAAAACGTCGCTTTATCATGCTCAGCCATGCAGGTGACAGATCGGATCAGGACATTCGGGACGTCACCGCGACGGCTTTGAAGTTCCAACCCGACGTGATCGTTGCCGCTGAACTAGAAGGCTATCTGAGAGGCCGGGCCTTGGGCGAAATCCCGGACCTGATCGAAGGGACGGCTTTGCAGAACGGATACAGGGCTGATCAGATCCAAAGGGCCCGATCCCCTTCTCAGGCGGCCGCCAATATTCTGGATCAACTCGAGCCCGGGGATCTTGCCTTGTTGCTTGTCCTATCAGAACGCGACGCTGTACTTGAGATGCTGGGCGCGTAGGTGCAACGCCCGTTGGAGCATCCCGGTGATCGATTGAAAAAGCAAACCAAGCTGACAATCGGCTTGCGGCGGCCAGGAAATCACCGCCATGAGGGACTGTCAGCCCGGTCAGTGATTTTCTCAGTTTGTGAGGACTTAATCCATCGTTCGAGTTCGCCGGCGGAGGCTGAGCCAATTCATTCGCCGACGTTGTCAAACCCTTGGCGCCAATGGTGATCTCTTCACAATCATCCGAGACATTGCGGAACAGATCGATCAGGCCGGTAAAGCATGGGTGGTGTCGTCCTACCTTTACCCTCAACAGATACGATCCGGTTTGGGTGGACAATGTCGTGAGGTGCTTATCTCTGCAAAAAAAAGCTGCTGAATAGCCTTCACCGTGCAGGTTCAACTTCTCAATCCTGACATTATTCGATTGCAGGTTTTCCCACTGCGCAGTTACTCGCCCAACAGACGCGACAGGTGTTCTGAACCCCTGCGCAAGGTGTCGAGAAATGACATCAGACTGCCAACATCATGCCGTTGCGTTGGGGCATGAACTGAAAGCGTGGCGACAAGCCTGCCCTGCGCGTCCTGTACTGGCACCGCGATTGCCACCATACCTGCCATGAATTCTTCGTCGTCGGTGGAGAATCCCCGCTCGGCCGTCATCTTGATTTCGCTCAGCAAAGACTCCGGCTCTGTCAACGAACGGGTGGTCTGCTGTTTCAGTTTTCCCGCCGACAAGAACCCGTTCAGAGTTTTGGGGCGCAAGGTGGAAAGGTACATCTTGCCACTGGCCGTGCAGTGGAACGGCACCTGGGTTCCGATTGGCAATTGGATCCGTAACGGCCATTTGGTTTCCACACGGTCGAGGTAGATCATGCCTTCTCGATCCGGGATGGCCAGATTGCATGTTTCGCCCACTTCGTCCGCCACACCGCGCAGGATGGCAAGACGCGCGGTCCGCAGATGTTCGGCGGACATGGTATTCACGGACAACAGCCGCAATCGTCTGCCCGGACCATAAGACCGTCCGTCAAGATCACGTTGCAGAAACCCCTCTGCCTCTGCCGTTTGCAGCAAACGATGGATTGTGGGCTTGGCCAATCCCAATGCGTCGATCAGGTCCGAGGGTTTGACCGCCACCCCGCGCCGTGCCACCTCTTCAAGGATCAGCAACAGGCGCAGGTTGGTGGGTATCTGAGGTTCTCGGTCTTTTGTATCCGTCTCGGCCATTCCTTCACATTCTAGTTATTTGGCAGTAGGATCAAGGCCAGTTCGGGGACCAGCGACACCAATATCCAGACTGACATCAGGGCCACCAAGTAAGGCACCGTGTAGCGCAGCAACCGGAAGTACGGCACACCCGTCACGCCCGAAGCTACATAAAGGTTAAGCCCATATGGCGGCGTAATAAATCCGATGGATGCCCCGACAAGGAATATCACCGAGAAGTGAATCGGGTCGACTCCGACCGACGCCGCTATCGGCGCGAGGATCGGGGCCAGGATGATCGTGACCGGAAGGCTTTCCAGCACCATGCCCGAGAAAAAGACAATCACCATCGATGTGAACAGAACCGCATGGTACCCCCCCATGGAGGTCACGAAGTTTCCGATTGTTTCCTGAGCACCAAGCAGCGACAGGATTTGCTGCATCACCACCGAAATTGCGATCAAAGGTGCCAGGATACCCGTAATCTGGGCAGACCTGATAACGATTGAGGGGATCTCAGGAATCGTGAACCCTTCGACCACAAACATTTCGGCGAAACTCTTTTCGGTTGGCGGAATATCGTTCCGGGCCCCCATGTTCCGGTTGATAGGGTGGCTGACCAGCCCCGCAATGACACAAAAGCCCACGGTCACACCCGCGGCCTCTGTCGGAGAGAACTTGCCAGTATAAATGCCCCAGAGCACAAGACCGATGGCGAAAAAGCCGAGCCAGGCACCAAAGGCGGTCTTCAGCACCCGATTCAATTGCAGTGGGATCAGATAGCCCCACCCGTTCATGCGGCAGATGATCCAGCACGCCAGCTGCATCCCGATGACCATCAGCGCACCCGGCAGAATACCGGCGACGAACAATTCGGAAATCGGGAGGTTCATCAGAAAGCCATAGACGATGAAGATGATCGAAGGGGGGATGATGATACCGACCGTGCCGCCCGCAGCAGCAGTCGCTGCGCTGAACCGTTCGTCATAGCCGCCTTTTACCATCTCGGGGTGAAGCATCGACCCGATGGTCGCCGTTGTGGCTGAGTTCGACCCGGAAATCGCCGCGAAAAGCCCGCAGGCACCCAGCGATGCCATTGCCAGTCCACCACGTATCCAGCCCAGGCAGGCATAGGCAAAATCACTGAGCCGTCGCGCGATACCGGATTTGTTGATCAGGTCTCCGGTCAGGATGAACAACGGCATCGCCAACAGTGCGAAGCCCTTGTTGAAGACGTTCAGCAGTTCGGCCCCCATATTGTCCAGTGTCAGACCAAGGACAAAGGAACATCCGATGACCCAGTAGCCGATAACCAGCAGCACCGGCACGCCCAGCATGAAGAGAAAGGTGACCCCCAGCGAGATTAGTGTAACAAGTGTTCCGTCTGTCATCAGTCTGCCCCGATCACGGCCTGCTTGATCAGCGGCTCGCCTGTTTTCCAGTTGTGCAAGTCATCCGCGAGGTTTTGAAACACGCGACCGACCATCAAAAAGAATGACAATGGTGCTGCCAGCAGGAACCACCACTGCATGATATTGTCTGTGCCCAGAACGATCTGAAAGTTCGAGGCCGAAAGCGCCACCAGCCGCGAGGTGGTCACGATGACAATCACCGCAAAGATGAACCACAGCACGGCGTCCAGGAACAGGCAGGCCAGTTGCCCGCCACGGGGCATGGCCGTACGGAATTCGCTGAAACTCAGATGCGTTCGCAGTCGCACGTTGTAGGAAGCACCGAACCAAGCCATTACCATAAACAGAAGCGGAGGAATGGTAGTGGACCAGGGTTCTTGATCGTTGAAAACAAACCGGTCGATCACGCCCCAGAAAATGATCAGCGCAATAGCAAGATAAGAGTACACCATGACCGAACGTTCCAGATGACGCTCGATCAACGGGACTTTTCGATAGATCAGCATGACCAGCAAACCCCCAATCGCGGCAACGACCGCACCAACGATCCAAGCGGCGTCGGATTCCAGAGCAATTTGTATCTCAAATGAATCCTGGCTGAGAAAAGCGCTGAAAATTGCGCCAATGTCTGCCCAAAGTGACATGAAGCCCGTCCTCCCAGTCGGTATTGTTTGAACCGGCCCGTTTGGGCCGGTTCTGGCAGTCTAATCAGGCCTCGCCCTTCCACCAGCGGCGCGGCTCGACGTTTTCTGGCAGCGTGTCCGCAGGGATCTCGCGCGCGATGTCGTAGATCTCCTGGTAGGTATCGATGCCACCGGCCCACTTGTTCAGCCGTTCGCGCCACTGCGCCCACGGTTCTGGGTTAAAGTTCGGGGCACACATTTCTTCGGCCAGCTTGATTTGGTCATCCGGAAGGAAGGCTGGGCGTACGCCGTTTTCCGCAAATATGGTATGCGGCAGTTGCGGATCCGAGAAACCAACGGTGTTCAGCAGCGCCGCCTCGTTCGCGCCCTGGATCAGGGCTTGCGTGAAGTAGGACGACTCCATCACAGCATCCTGCAACTCGCCGCCCAGCCCGTCGAATACTTTGGCAGACATCGAGGTATGTTCTGTGCCGCAGAAGAACTTCAGGTTCACGGATTGCGAGACCACAGGTGCCATGTTCGCATACGCCACCGCCGAAGCCCAGGTTTCCGCCCCGTCGATTAGACCGGTTTTGAGCGCATCCAGCGTTTCTTCCCATGCTACCGGCACAGGGTTCAGATTCAGCAGTTGCATTGCGATCCGACCCAGCTGCGTGCCCGTCACGCGGTTCTTGGTGCCAAACAACTCTTCAAGCTTGGTCACGGTCGGCTTGTCGGCAAAGGTCGAGCCCATTTGCAGACCGCGCAGTTCGCAGTGGGTGAACAGGAATTTCAACCCGTGCCGCTTTTCCAGCGGATCGCGCAGGATGCGCTGGCTGGCCGGGCTGTAGAAGAAATGATACTGCGCCGCACGGCTCGGGAACATGTAGGCATAGTCCAGAACGTTCAGATAAGGCGCACCGCCGGCCGAGTTTTGGGTCGAGGCTGCGTATATATCGACGATTCCCTGCTGCGTTTTCTCAACGCAGCTGAGTTGTCCGCAGATCTGGTTGTCGCCGATGAACTCGATCCGAATCTCACCATCGGTCCTCTCTTCCAGATCGCGCGCGAATTCGATGGCTCCGGCGCGTTCAATCAGAAGGTTGCGGGTGTTGAAGCCCGAAGCACCGAATTTCAACGTGTGCTTTGGTTCTTTAGAAAAGCGTTTTTCGTAAGTGGATTCTGCCGCTTGCGCCAGATTTGCCAGGCTCATCGCCCCACCAAATCCTCCTGCCGCAAGTAGCGTCGAGCTCATGCCGTAACGACCCGCCACCCGGAAAAAATCCCGCCGCGAAATACCACTCAGTTTTCGACCAATCTCCATTGCTTACCTCCCTGTTCGCAATTATTGAGACGTTTTGTATCAAAAAAGACTAGTATAATTCTTGCATCTTGCATAGAGTTTTTTTCAACGACGTTGGAAGGAGGCGGTCATGGAAGTGGATTATGCGGTAGTTGGCGCGGGGTCTTCGGGTTGTGTCATCGCCAACCGGCTCAGCGCCGACCCCAACACGACCGTCGCGCTGTTGGAGGCCGGCGGCCGCGACACCAACCCCTGGATCCACATCCCGGTTGGCTATTTCAAGACCATGCACAATCCTTCGGTGGACTGGTGTTACAGGACCGAGCCTGATCCCGGTCTGAACGGGCGCTCGATCGACTGGCCGCGCGGGAAAGTGCTGGGCGGCTCATCCTCACTGAACGGTTTGCTCTATGTGCGCGGCCAAAAGGAAGATTATGACCGCTGGCGCCAGATGGGGAATGTCGGTTGGGGTTGGGACGACGTGCTGCCGCTGTTTAAACGCAGCGAAGATCAAGAGCGCGGCGAAGACCCGTATCACGGTGTCGGCGGGCCGCTATCGGTGTCGAACATGCGCATTCAGCGACCGATCTGCGACGCATGGGTCGCGGCAGCACAAGCCGCCGGATACCCTTTCAATCCAGATTACAACGGCGCAGATCAGGAAGGCGTAGGGTACTTTCAGCTGACCACCCGCAATGGCCGCAGGTGCAGTTCAGCCGTGGCGTATTTGAAACCAATTCGAAATAGGCAAAACCTGAATATCATCACGAAAGCACTGGTGACACGCATAACGCTGGATGGGAAACGGGCGACCGGACTTGTCTATAGGGATCGCGCAGGCAATGAGATAACCCTCAAGGTACGGCGCGAAATCATCCTGTCCGGTGGCGCAATCAACTCTCCTCAAATTCTGATGTTGTCGGGTATCGGCGACCCTGACCACCTGAAGAAAAACGGGATCGATCCGGTACATGCCTTGCCCAGTGTCGGCAAAAGACTGCAAGATCATTTGCAAGCCCGTCTCGTTTTCAAATGCAATGAGCCCACATTGAATGACGAGGTGCGCAGCCTGATCAATCAGGCCCGCATTGCGCTAAAATACGCGTTGTTCCGCGCAGGTCCGATGACCATGGCAGCCAGCCTTGCAACTGGATTCATGAAAACACGCCCGGACGTGGAAACGCCCGACATTCAGTTCCATGTACAACCATGGTCCGCCGACAGCCCCGGCGAAGGCGTACATCCGTTTTCCGCCTTTACCATGTCCGTGTGCCAGCTGCGGCCGGAAAGCAGAGGTGAACTGCACCTGAACGGCCCGGACCCATCACAGCATGTAAAGATCATTCCGAACTATCTGTCGACGGAAACGGATTGCCAGACCATCGTCGACGGCGTGAACATCGCCCGCAGAATCGCTCAGCATAATCCGCTGGCATCGAAGATTTCCGAAGAGTTCCGCCCGACATCTCAACTCTCTGCCGACGATTACGAGGGCACTCTGGACTGGGTCAGGTCGAATTCCGTTTCGATCTATCACCCAACGGGGACCTGCGCGATGGGTACGAATGAAACCGCAGTCGTAGATCCTGTGCTAAAGGTTCACGGTATCGAAAACCTGCGGGTCGCGGATTGTTCGATCATGCCCGAAATCGTCAGCGGCAACACAAACGCCCCCGCGATCATGATCGGAGAAAAGGCGAGTGACTTACTTGCCGCCGGAACATAGCGCAGCGCGCTCCGCGTCCAAATGCCCAGACAATCCGGGCAACTCGGCTTGCATATCTTCGGGATATTCGGATGATACCATCCCTGCCCTGACTTACCGCGGAGGCGGCGTCAGCCATAGCGCGGACATCCCATAGTTGGAATTCTTCAACTCCTGTTTGGCAATAGCTTGAAGATGAACCTCATCAGGACCATCGGCGTAGCGCAACGCCCGGGCCCAAGTGTAACTGTCGGCCAATGGCGTGTCAGGCGTCATGCCCATTGCGCCAAAGACCTGCATTGCACGGTCCGTAACCGTTGCATGCACCTGGGGCGCTACCACCTTGATCAGAGATATTTCGCGGAACGCCTTTTTCGCGCCCACCTGATCTATCTTCCAGGCCGCCTTCAGGGTCAACAGCCTGGCCTGTTCGATCTCTAACCGGGATTTCGCGATCCATTCGCGGATCACGCCTTGTTCCGAAAGTTGCTTGCCAAAGGTCTTACGTTCCTGGGCGCGTTCCACCATCAAGTTCAGTGCCATTTCCGCCGCCCCGATCGAGCGCATGCAATGATGAATACGCCCCGGCCCAAGCCGGGCCTGAGCCAGTGCAAAACCGCTGCCCTCTTCGCCCAGCAGATTGCCGACCGGGACGCGCACGTCCTTGAAAACCAGTTCAGCATGACCTTCGGGATCGTGCATGTTCAGGATCGTCGGATTGCGCACGATCTCCAAACCGGGCGTATTCTTTGGAACGATGATCATGCTTTGCTGTTTATGGCGATCGGCGTTTGGGTCGGTTTTGCCCATGACGATGAATAGTCTGGTGTTGGGGTGGCAAGCATTGGTGATAAACCACTTGCGGCCATTGATGACGTATTCATCACCCGCGCGCCGGATGGATGTCGTTATGTTGGTCGCGTCTGAACTCGCCACATCCGGCTCGGTCATGGCAAAGGCCGAGCGGATCTTGCCGTTCAACAGCGGCACCAACCACTCTTCGCGCTGCTCGGGCGTGGCGAACATGTGCAGCAATTCCATGTTCCCGGTATCCGGCGCGTTGCAGTTGAACACTTCCGAAGACCAGTTCACCTGCCCCATCAACTCGGCCAGGGGCGCGTAATCAAGATTGCTGAGCCGCGTACCCGGCTCATCGTCCCGCAAGGAGGGCAGGAACATGTTCCAAAGCCCCTCGGCGCGGGCCAGCGACTTGAGGTCTTCCATGAACGAAACCGGGAAATGGCCGGCTTCTATTTCCTCTTTGTGGTCGCGAATGCGCGGATAGATATGCGCCTGCATGAAGGCTTTTAGCCGGTCGTGCATTTCCTCGGCGCGTGGCGATGGGGCAAAATCCATTGTGATCCTCTTCAGTGCGTTGCAGCGGCGATTTCGTCGAGCGCCATTTGCGCCAGAGGGGCCACCAGATCCTTGAACGCCATCGCGTTCTCGTTCGATGCATTTCCCGCCAGCGCACGGCTGTAAACACCCTGTGCAATCGCAGCCATCCGGAAGAAGGAAAACGCCAGATAGAAGGTCCAGTTCTCAATCTCCGGCAGGTCACGCAGCAAACAATACCGCTCGATCATCTCAGCTTCGGAAGGGATGTTCAAAGCAGCCCGATCCAGCCCTTGCAACCCCCGGATCAGACCGGTCGGCGGCAACCGGAGACAGACACAGAAATATCCCAGATCAGCCATCGGGTGGCCCAGCGTCGACAGCTCCCAATCCAGAACGGCAGCGATCTGCGGGGTATCCGAAGCGAAGACAAAATTGTCTATGCGAAAATCGCCGTGGATCAGACTGACCGAACCGTCACCATCCGGCAGATTACGGGCCAGCCAGCTCATAAGCCGCTCCATCTCGGGAAGGTTGTTGGTTTCCGCAGCGCGATACTGTTTGGTCCAGCGGCTGTACTGGCGTTCGAAATAATTTCCTGGCTTCCCGAATTCAGACAGACCGACGGCACCTATGTCAACCGAATGCAGCGCAGCCAGAACGCGGATCATTTCGTCAAAAATCGGACGATGGTCCGCCACGTCCAATTCAGGGAGCGTCGGGTTCCAGAAGATCCGCCCCTCCTCGAAGCTCATGACATAGAACATGGAACCGATGACATCCGTGTCCTCACACAGCACGTAAGGTTTGGCAACCGAAACCGCAGTGCCATGAAGTGCCTTGAGAACACGATATTCCCGATCCACGGCATGGGCCGAAGGCAGCAGGTCGCCCAGCGGTTTGCGGCGCAGCACGTATTTCGAACCACCGGCCTTCAGCAGATAGGTTGGGTTCGACTGCCCACCTGAAAACTTCCGATAGGACAACGGACCGGCGAAACCTTCGATGTGGCGCCCCAAATATGTCGAAAGCCGCTCGGTATCGAGTTCGAGGCCGGATGATGTCATGCACAAATCTCCGTTTTCCGCCGGGATGTCTTACAGCTTACCGCCACCAATGACATTTGTGAAATTTACTTGCATGATCGTCAGCATAAATCTGGTGAATGACATGACGACCAAGCTCAACAAGATCGACCTGAATCTTTTTGTTGTTTTCGACGCCATCTATACCGAGCGAAACCTGACCCGTGTTGCCGAACGCCTGTCGATCACACAACCGGCCGTCAGCAACGCCCTGACCCGGTTGCGCAAGACACTGAACGACCCGCTTTTCGTGAAAACCGGCACGGGGATGCAACCCACGGCCCTGGCAGAGAGCATTTCGGACAGGATCTCAGCCGCTCTCCACCAGTTGCAAGCCGCATCGGCACAGGGTGAACGGTTCGACCCGTTTACCAGCAAACGGCTGTTCCGGGTCAGTTTGGTCGACCTTCACAGCCTCATCATCCTGCCCGGGCTTTTGTCCGGGTTTCAAGGCACGGCACCGCAGGTCGAACTCAGCCTCGTGCGCATTCCCCGCCGGGATACGCGCAAGGCGTTGCAGCAGGGCACGATCGACATCGCGTCGGACATTCCGATGCCGGACAGTTCGGATCTGATCAGCCGGACCATCATGAAGGACCGTTACGTCTGTGCCATGCGGCCCGACCACCCGCTGGGTTCGGGCCCATTGACGCTGGAGCGTTATCTTCAGCTGACACATCTGCATGTTTCCTCACGACCTCAGGGGGCAAGTCCGGTCGACATCGTCCTGCGCAAACTGGGTGCGCGGCGCAAACTCGGGCTTCAGATGCAAAGCTATCTGAACATCCGGGACATTCTGCACAAGACAGATATGGTTGCTACGCTGACCGAATGCAGCGCGCGTGAAATGGGGCTGCGCATGTTGAGGTTGCCGGTTGAAGTGCCTCCGATCGAACTTCGCCTGTATCGGCATATCCGTTCTGACGGCGACGAAGCCGTACAATGGATGTTCGACCAAATCGCAGGTCGCACCGTCAGAGCGAACGATACGGAACAGCATCATAGGGTCGATCAGAATTGATACGGAACCCCGGGCAACATGTGACATCAGGATATCAGAGGCGCCAACCGTCAGGTCCTCGAAATCTCAAGGTCGGAAACATCACGTATTGATCTGACTTTCAGACTTCTTGGGTAACGCGTCATACGTCGCCTGAAGATAGGCAAAGCCATATTTTCGGTCAGGCTCCAGATGAGTCCCCTCTGCCCACTCGTTCCATGCGTTTATGAAAACGATTTTTTCGTCAGCGCTGTATTTTTCCTGCGCGAGAACCTGACGACACAAATGTTCCGTCCAGCGCCTGTAGGCATCGATTGAAAACCGGCCCATAATCCGAGGAGCATCCTGATTGCGCGCGGTATTGTCCCAGGAAAGCGTGGAGGACCGAAACAACTTGTATTCAGGTTCCGGCTTTTGAAGCTCTGCCTCGACCACGGCTTGATAATTCAGAACGGCTCCCGTGAACTCTGGATTGTAGATCCCCATCTCATCCGTGATGTCGGTGCGCTTTACCTGATGCGGAGGGAACTCCATAGCAGCGTCGAAACCCAATTTCTCGGGATCGCCAATATCGAAAGTCTGGGCAGCGATGAGATACAGGTCCGACTCGCCCCAGCTCTGCGCCTCTTTTCGCCATGCTGCGGTTGTTTCTTCGATATTCGGTATGATGTTCGCACGGTAAACGATAAAAACAGGCTTCCCATCTATCCGAATATAGCGCGGATCATCAAAGTATTTACGTATATGGCGGAGAAGGTTCAGGGAATCCTCGATCGAATGGTTCTGCGCGATAAGAACGTCATGCGCCCGCCCGTCCCATCGGCGCGTCCAGTTTTCATTTGCCCATGTCAGGCAAAAAGGCATGTCAACCTCCGGATTGCCCAACATTTGTTCGAGCGGGTGTTCCATCAGGGTCTTTCCGCCGAACCAATAGTAGTAATAGGAGAAGCCTCCTATCCCGTAAGATTTCGCGATCCGCGCCTGTTCGACCATGATCTCTTGCAACCGCAAGTCGTAGTAGCCCAGATGAATCGGACAGTGAGGCTGGTAGTGGCCCGGGTAATTCGGAACGGCCTTTCCGACATTGGTCCATTCAGTAAAGCCTTTACCCCACCATTCATCATTCTCTTTAAATGGGTGAAATTGCGGCAGGTAATGCGCGATCGCCCGTACTGCGGGATCAGCTTTCGCAGGCGGGTCGAAAGGTTTGAACTCTTCGGCCTGACCAACGGCTTCAAATCCCTGCCTGTTTGATTGCCCAGGTTTGTCCCAACCCCGTTTGGGGTCTCTTTTCTTGGCTGAATTTCTGAACCGCCTTGCCGTACGTGGCGACAAAGGTGGGCTGAGTTTCGACGCCGCGGTCAGCAAATAGTAAAGCAGGGTATCTTTGACGGACATGCAGTTTCTCGTACTAAGGCGCGTCGTGCCGACTATGACAAAGAAAACCTTTTTTTCTACGCAAAGCACGAGACAGAGTTGCATGACAAGTACTTGGAACTTTCATGCAACTCAATCCAGCGTGGTTTTCTATTTTGTGCGGGCCGCGGACAGCCATTGCTTCAGCAACCGACCGCTGACCGTATCGCGCAAAAGACGGAAAGCCCGTTTGGCCAATGATTTATTGGCACCATATGGAACGGGTTGCGCGTGACCTTGGGTGGCTTCGCGACGGCGCGAGATCTCGGGCACACCCACATGCGTCCAGTCGGTCAGCTTTGACCCCTGTAGAGCGGCTTTAGTCGCGTGTAAAAACGCGTGCCCATACTCCCGATCCGGTTCAAGATGACATCCTTCCGCCCATTCATTCCATGCATTCACGAAAACGAAACGTTCCTGGTCAGGAAAATCCTGAGCGGTTTTGCGCAAGGCTTGCGAGAGCCAATATTCATAGTTCTGCGGCGTTCCGTTCAAAACAATCATGGCATTTTCTTTCCGCCGGGCAGTGTTGTCCCAGGACGGAAAAACCGATCGATGAACGTTGTTTTCCGGTCCATAGTTGTGACCCAGGTACTGTTCTGCGATCGCGGAAAAGTCGACACAATGGCCTTGGAAATCGTCGAACAAATCCACCTCTGGCGAGAGGTTGGGCACGTTGATGCTGTGGGGCGGGAATTCCACACCGGAATCAAACCCGTATGACGCGTAGTCCCAGTTACGGTGCGTAAGCGCACAGGCCAGATGTATTTTGGGGATGCCAACAGACGCGCAATAGTCTCGCCAGACCTGAACGGTTTTGCGCGAGTTCTTCAGATGTTGTGGACGATACACAATCAGGAACGGAGCGCCATCTACTGTTATGTAGCGAGGGTCACGAAAAAAAGGCTCGATCGACTTAATGAATTCCAGATCGTCTTCGGGCTTGTACTTCTGCTCAATGAGGATCTCGTGTTCAGCCGCATCCCAGCGGCGCGTCCAGTTCTCATTCGCCCAGCAAAGACAAAACGGCATATCGCTTTCAGGATCCGCAAGCATTTCGTCGACGGGACGTTCGAGCAGTCGCTTTCCGGAAAACCAATAGTAATGGTAGCAGAATCCATCAATTCCGCTGGCTTTGGCCATTTCAATCTGCTCAAGCCGCGTTTCACGGACCCGCAAGTCATAAAACCCCAGATCTGTAGGAAGATGAGTTTGATAGTGCCCGGTGAAAAGTGGCTTGGCTTTTGCGACATTTGTCCACTCGGTGAAGCCCTTGCCCCACCACTCATCGTTTTCCGGGATCGGATGGAACTGAGGTAGGTAGAAGGCAATAGTCCTGATACTGCCAAATTCACGATTGGCGATGCTCGTGGACATTACTTCTTCAACCCCAACATCCGCGCAAGCGATTTTTTTTTCTTCTTGGCCAGTGGGCCCGGATCAACGCGCGAACCTGTGCCTGAGTTAACGGGACCGATCGTTGATTGCAGGTCAACGTCCTCGGACAGAGGCAAACCAGCCATCATGTTGGTCCAATGCTGTCTGGTTTCTTCATCGGGTTGTTCGACGGGTAAACCCATCAGGTAGATATCATTTACCGCGCGTTCTTTCGGGACCGATCTGCTCACGACTTGGAACACATGAGAATAGCGATTGCGTTGCAATGCAGCCTGAACATCCTGAGGCAAACGACTCCACCGGTGGCAAAACTCCGTCATCTCTGGCGAACGAACCACAAACTCGGCTTGTTCAATGCTCATACCCTGCGAAGACAGCAGGTGCTGAACATTTTTGACGCCGAAAAACCGGACATGGGTTCGATCCAACAGGCCCCAGTCACGATACTCGAAATCTTCATCGACAAGACAACCAGCAATCGCTGCATGGCCAACATGCGGCAGCGAAAGAATCACCGACCCCGTGTCGTTCAAAAGCGATTTCATGCCTGAAAGAACGCTCCACGGGTCGTAAACGTGTTCCAGAACGTCTGCTGCGATCACGTAATCGAAAACCCCGTCTTTTTCGCGAACGATGTCACTCCATGAATCATCGTTGAGATCCATCGGGTACACCGAACGGGCAAACGGCTTTAGCTTCTCGATCGCCGAAGGGTCGATCTCAAGCGCCACAACATCACATTCCAACGTGCCGGAAAGATGGCGCGTGATCGAACCAGGCCCGGCCCCGATCTCAAGCACCTTGGACCCGGGCTTTACCATGCGCAGCACACGTGCAGGTGCTACATCACTATTCATATCAATGTCGTATTCGTAAGTGTGTCTATCGCTCACTGCAATTCTTCCGTGATGCTTATTTCGTGCTTCAATTCGGCTGCTATATAGTTTGGTCTGGTTCTGCAATCCCCAATACCAAACCGATACATGAGGCTTCAGATGTTATACCCAGATAATACTCAGTTTCGGCGGTTACTGTTGCACAAAACTTCCCCGGCAGCAATGACCCCTCGCCTGGGGCCATTGACAACGAAGATTCTCCGCAACCACTTCCAAAGTAACGCTTTTAGACTGAATTGTGGTTCGAAACCCGTTCACCTCGGAGAGTCGACATACGCGTGACTGTCGAGACGTATTTCGTGGTTTCCTGCCGCATTCCATCAGAGGCATGCTTGAAATAATTGCATAGTTTCCGCAGCTTACCGATATCGCGGAAGGTTGCGGTTTAGGCAGTATGATGTCTGTCAGATGCGCGCTTGGTACAGAGCGCGCACCCTTGCGTCTGCAACCATTTGCAACACTTACGGTGCACCGCATGCGCATTACTCTGGCAAATGGATTGCACCGGGATTCCTATATCGCTTTCAAGGCGTGCTGCTACTTCTTGGTTTCAAACTGACGACAGGCAACAATCTGCTCACTCACCTCATTTGTCGGAAATCGGAAAACCACAAAGACGTACATCGCACTGCTCAGAGCAAAAAGCCCAGCACTTCCCAACGTGTTTTCGCCAACCTGCCACCCTCGTTGATCGGTTTTATGTCCTGGCTTCACCGGTTCAAACCGCTTCAAATACTTCACAGATTGTTGTCGCTGAGCGGACAGGGCCACAGAGTGCACTCTTCAGCCCAGACCTGTCACACTGGAACCGGGGTTGACCCTAACTGTGTTTGAGAGGAAGTAACAATCAGGTCCATTCCACAGATACGGCAGGCAGGATTGTCACAGATTACGATCATAAGCGTTTGCTACAACAGCACCGGGGTCCTGCCTGAGATGCTGAGTTCGATCCCCGAAGGCGTGCCCACGATTCTAGTCGACAATGGGTCGGATGATATTGAAACGGTGCGGTTATTGGCAAAGGCACACGACGCAACTCTGGTCGAAAGCCCTGAAAACATTGGATTTGGCCGCGCCTGCAACCTTGGTGCCGCCAAAGCAACCTCGGACCTGCTTTTGTTTCTGAACCCGGATTCTCATTTGTTGCCCGGAGCGTTAGACGCTCTGCAAGAGGGGGCCGACAATCATCCGGATGCGTCAGCATTCAATCCTGCTATTCTCGACCGGAAGGGGGCACCTCGTTTCAGGCGCTACAGTGTGATCATTCCCCGAAATGAGACCCTGCCCAGGAAAACAGCCAATTCCGACTTTGAATTGCCGGTCCTCGTCGGCGCCGCGTTTCTTGTCCGCCGCGAAGCATTCGAAGCGGTTGGCGGGTTTGATCCCGAGATCTTTCTGTATCATGAAGACGATGACCTGAGCCTGCGGCTCAAGGCTGGCTGCGGTCCACTGTACTATATTCACAACGCTCAGATGCGCCACGCCAGAGGCAAGTCTTCTCCAGGAAGCCCAGCCATCGCTGGCCTGAAAGGCTGGTATATGGGGCAATCGAGAGTTTATGTCGCCCGCAAACATGAAGTCCCGATGGCTTTTGGTCGAGCCCTGGCATCGGCGCTTCTGCAAATGCTGTCACCGGTTGTGTTGTTCTCAGCGAGAAAACGCGCCAAACAATGGGCCTTCTTGCGCGGCGTTTGGCATGGTCGGAATGCCCGACCAGCCCCGTTCAGACCTTGATCACAAAGCGTGAAGCAGTTTGCGGCCCAAGCTAAATCCAGCCTGAACACGTAACCATGAGACAGTTCCCGGCCTAGCTCAAAAGCCCCTTCAGATAGGTGCCGTACGTGGACTTGGCGAACAGGCGCGCGCGCGTATCAAGAGCCTCGTCGTCGATCCAGCCATTCGCCCAGGCAATTTCATCCAGGCTGCCGGTCTGCATACCCTGACGTTCCGTGATCGTGCGCACGAAGTTTCCCGCATCCAGCAAAGACCCGTGTGTGCCGGTATCCAGCCAGGCAAAACCGCGCCCCATGGTCTGCACATCCAGCAAACCTTCGTCCAGATACATCTCCAACAGCGACGTGATTTCCAGCTCGCCGCGATCTGACGGTTTGACCTCAAGCGCCCGGGCCGGAGCATCGCCATCCAGAAAATAAAGACCCGTCACCGCGTAGTTCGACGGAGGTACCTTTGGTTTTTCGACGATCGCGCGGGCTTTGTTTCCTTCGAAATCCACAACGCCGTAGCGTTCGGGATCAGCGACCCGATACGCAAAAACCGTACCGCCGCGCTCCAGTTGATCCGCCTCGAGCAGCAGGTCCGGAAGGCCATGTCCGAAGAAAATGTTATCACCCAGAATCAATGCAGACGGGGCACCATCCAGAAAATCCTCGGCCAGTGTATAAGCCTGCGCCAGACCATCAGGAGACGGTTGCACAATCCAGGTCAAGGACAACCCGTATTGACTGCCATCCCCCAACAGGCGCTGAAACTGATCCTGATCCTGAGGGGTGGTGATGATCGCGATTTCGCGGATCTGCGACAGCATCAAAACACTCAGAGGGTAAAAGATCATCGGCTTGTCGTAGATCGGCAGCAACTGCTTCGATATCGCCATGGTAATCGGGTAAAGCCGGGTTCCGGACCCACCGGCAAGAATAATGCCTTTGCGCTGCATAATCTGTCCTTTCAAGGTTCAGCTGGTCGCTGACTTCAACTCGCTCAATATCTCGGCCAGTCCAGCTTTCCAGTCGGGCCTGTGAATTCCGAACACATTTTCAAGCCGCGAACAATCCATACGTGAGTTCAGCGGCCTGGGCGCAGGCGTTGGGTACGCTTCGGTTGGAATATCTTCGATCTGAACCGACAAGCCGGATTGAGAAACAATTTCACGGGCGAAATCCGCCCAGCTGGCATCGGGTGCACCGGAATAGTGGAACACGCCGCCTTTGGCTTCAGGGCCGGCCTTGGCCATTTCAAGCAAGGTGTCGGCAATGTCGGCAGCAGGTGTTGGCCCACCGATCTGATCTGCGACAATGGTCAGCTTGTCACGGGTCTCTGCCAGTCGGATAATGGTCTTTACAAAGTTCTTTCCGTGGGCCGAAAAAACCCAGCTTGTGCGCAAAATGGCGTGCTGTCCACCAGCCGCTGCAATCTGGCGTTCGCCGTCCAGTTTGGTTTGACCGTAGGCTCCCAACGGCCCGGTCGGATTATCGGTGCTCCAAGGGGTCGTTCCAGAACCGTCAAAAACGTAGTCTGTGGAAATATGCAGAAAGGGCAGGTCTCGGGCCGCGGCGGCACGCGCCATTGCTCCGGGTGAATCTCCGTTGATCCGCTTCGCCAGCTCTCTTTCTTCTTCGGCCTGGTCTACGGCAGTATAGGCTGCTGCATTGATGATCACGTCCGCATCCGTGTTCCGGATGGCTTCTGCACATTGCGTCGGATCCGACAAATCCGCCGCGGCGCGATCCAGGGATTCAACCAAGACATCATGTGCCTGTCCGCGACGTCGCAACTCGGTCGCCACCTGCCCCCCGCGGCCGAATACCAGCGCCTTCATTTGGCAACACCCAGTCGCTCACCCACACCGCTGCGGGCCTGCAGGGCGTTTAACCACGCGCTGTTGTCCAGATACCACTGGACTGTCTGTTCCAGACCAGTTTCAGGCGTATAGGAAGGGCGCCAGTTCAGTTCCGTGCGAATCCGGGTCGGGTCAATGGCATAGCGCTGATCGTGACCGGGGCGATCAGCGACGAACGTGATCAAATCCGCATAGGGAGTTTCACCCGGCTTGAGGCGATCCAGAATTGCGCATAGCATTCTGACAAGATCAAGATTGGTCATCTCATTCTCGCCACCGATGTTGTAGCTGCGGCCCAGTTCGCCCTTTTCGAGAACCAGCAACAGGGCTTCGGCATGGTCGTCGACGTGCAGCCAGTCGCGAATATTGTCACCATTCCCGTAAATCGGGATCGGTTTGCCTGCCAGCGCGCTGAGGATGACCACGGGGATCAGCTTTTCCGGGAACTGGTAAGGGCCGTAATTATTGGAGCAATTGGTAAGAACCACTGGCAGGCCGTATGTTTCACGCCACGCCCGCACGAGATGATCCGATCCCGCTTTCGAGGCCGAATAAGGTGAGTTCGGCTGGTATGGGCTGTCTTCGGTGAAAAACCCAGTTTCACCCAAGGATCCAAAGACTTCATCGGTTGAAATATGATGAAACCGGAAATGCTCGGGTCGGCCTGCACCCACCCAATAGGTGCGTGCGGCTTCCAACAATACATAAGTACCGGTCAGGTTCGTGTCGATGAACGCTGCCGGGCCATCGATCGAACGGTCAACATGGCTTTCAGCGGCCAGATGCATGATCGCGTCGGGCTGGTGCGTGTTCAGAATTGCCGACATCGCGGCCGCATCCCGGATATCCGCATGTTCAAAAACGTATTCCGGCACATCTGCGACAGCGGCAACATTGTCCAGACAGGCCGCGTAGGTCAGGGCATCGACATTGACGACCGAATGCCCATCGGCAATCGCGCGACGGATAACGGCAGAGCCGATAAAGCCCGCCCCGCCCGTAACCAGAATTTTCATTGTGTGCCCTCGAATACGAAAGGTGATTCAATTTCGCGCAGAAGTGGTGCGTTCCGATCTTTCTCGGACAGCTGGGGTTCTGAATTGTTCTGTGGCCATTTAATGCCGATATCGGGATCGTCCCAACAAACCGCACCTTCAGTTTCCGGCGCGTAGGTATCAGAACACTTGTAGACGATCTCGGTCTCCGGCTCCAACGTCACAAACCCATGCGCGAATCCCACCGGAACCAACAGCATCCGCCCATTCTCGAAACTCAGTTCTTCACCGACCCAGTGACCATAGGTGGGCGAGCCTTTGCGGATATCGACCGCGACATCAAACAGCCGCCCACGACCGCAGCGCACCAGTTTAGCCTGCGCCTTTGGCGGAGCTTGAAAATGCAGTCCGCGTACCGTGTTCACCGTGCTCGAAAGGGAATGATTGTCCTGAACGAATTGCGTATGAATCCCTTGTGCCGCAAAGCCGTCGGCATTGTAGGTTTCCTCAAAGAACCCGCGATGATCGCCAAAACGCTTCGGGGTAATCAGTTTCACTTCCGGAATGGAAAGCGCCAATATTTCCATTGTTACTAGTTTTCATCTCTGTGTTGAAGTCTCGGCCTGCTATGTCACATTTGCTCCACCGACGCCAAGACCTATGTTGTCCGATCAGCAATTTGAGCGGCTTATCGGTTCTAAAGGTCAGGCGATTATCACAGGCAAATTGCGATTCTGGTAGAATCCATTGAAAATACTGGGCCATCTCCACATGAAAACACAGGGATGGAACAGATAAAGAAGCCGCAGGCGCGACAACGCTTGGGCCGAAACCAAAAGCACCACGATGTGGTATGGCATTCGAGCGCTGAGCCTGGGACGTGTCAATTTGGCCGTAAAAGCCAGCCAGTGCCATCCTGTTTATAGAGTTACAAACCTTGCTTCACCCGAGACGTCACTCGACGTTCAGGTCGCTTCGAGATTACCCAATAAGATAGACGTCATGTCCGCGTTGATAACCCCATCCAAGGCCACAGCATCGATACCCGTTTGATAGGCTACATCGTCCTTGGTTATTCCGGAAAGGTCCGCGTTTTCATCCAGAAATACCCATTCAGGGTCATGGGCCGTGGGCTGTCCGACGGCGGCTTGCAAAATTGCAAGAGCATCCAGGGCGTTCACGGTGCCATCCCTGTTGACGTCTGCGGCTATCAGGTTTTCCGCGGTCGCTGGACCCCATGTCGGATCAAGACCAACCGAGATACGCAACACTTGCAAAGCGTCCAGCGCGTCAATCTTCCCGCTTGCCGTGGAATAGTGTTTGGTGATGTCAAGCACTCCGGGAAAGGTGCCATCCGGCAATTCCAGGTCAAACCGCCCCTGATCACCTGCGGTAGCGGATACCGTACCCCCGCCGTCTGGCGTGAACCGGATTTCCGCGTCCGTTAGCCCCGGATTTGCGGCCTCGCTGTCCACCGTAATCTGCCCGACCAATCCATCAGAGCTGCCCGGTGTCTGCCCGCCCAAGTCCCCGAAATCTACCGGGATGTGATCCGGTCCGGCGAAGCCTGCGCCAAAGATATCCGTGCTTGTCAAAGCGCCGCCCGAGGCGGATTGGACCTGCACGGTCTCGCCACGATATTCGATCTGAGCCCCGTTTGCCGTGCTGGTAAAGGTCAGTTGCTGAGGCGACCGCAACAGAAGGTAGTCGAACATATCCAGTCGATCCAGGCCCGCCTGAAAATCGGTTATTGTGGTCAGACCACTACCGGACTGCATCACGAAGATGTCGGCCCCTGCACCACCCGACATCGTCGTCGCACCCTTCCCCGCGATGAGAATGTCGTCTCCGGCGCCTCCCAGTAGGGTCGTGTCCAGAATACTGCCGCTCAGGATATCGTCCGACGCACTCCCGTTCACCGTACCGAACCCTTTTCTTACCGCACCCAGATCATCAACCGGAACAGTCAGGACAGTCACTCCGGCATCCTGTTGCGATGTTACGAAAATTTGCAACTCATCACCCACATGCGCAACGCTGATCGATTCGACATTCTGCAACCCACTCGCCACCGTGTCCGCGAAACTGTCCAGATGAACCAGTTGACCTTCGAGTGTCAGAGTGAACAGAGACAGGCCATCATCGCCGCCGCCTGCAACCACAAAGACCCGCCCGTTCACGTCTATGACCGCCAGATCCTGAACCGATTCAAACCGCGTATGAAGCGTATCAAGCACATGGTCCGTCGTCTTCAAACTTTCATCGCTGTTCAATTGAAGAACACTGAGAGAGTTGCTGCCGGACCCCGCCACCACAACCCAGGATTTACCGTATGCCTCTACGGTCTCGACATCCGTTGGGGTTGAAACACCAAGGGTTCCGAGTGCCGAATCATTGTTGATCTCGGTTAGCGTGCCGGTGCCGGAGTCGATGCGGTACGTCGCGACAGAGTTTGTTGCCGCGTCACTTGAGATCAGAAAATGTTCCGAACCCGACCGCAATGTCTGCATGGCATCCGCTGTGCCGGCAATCAAACCCGCAAGACTGAGCGTCCCGTTCGCGTTCACATGATAGGTTCCGATATTGTCGGTATCCTCATGCGCCATCGCAAGGACATCCGAAGACCCAAGTGAAAACTGTACGATGGCCGAGATATCTCCGCCTCCGTTGAGCGTTCCTGTTTCTTTCAGGCTACCGATCGTTCCGTCCGCGTTCACGTCATACCCGACCAGGCCCACGGCAGTGTTGATATCGAGCGCAATCTGCTCGGTTCCCGCCAGCGTTATCGGCGTGGCACTGCGCCCCACCTGGAAGGTGATCGAACCGCTGTAATATTCTGTGTCAACCAGCTGCGGCAGGGCACCTTCGGCCAACCGCCAGACTGCGACGCCGCCACCCGGACCGGTCACCGTGTAGAGATACGTATTCCCGTTAAGCGTTTTTAAAGCCGTATCGCCGATACCTGAATCGAGCGCCGTGCTCCCCGTTGCCACTACACTTTCGAACTGAAGCATCACAGCCATCACCTCACACGCCACCCCTGGCAGTTACGGCAAGATGACCAGATGAGCAGACCGAAACCAAAGCAGAATTGTGGTGAAAACGAGAAGTTCGGTTTCAGTTTAACTCAATTTTTTCAGGTCCGATCGCAACGGCAACAAATGGGAAAGACAGATGAGCAAAACGCCAAACAGCACATCCTTTCCTGTTGCGATGATCGCGGACACCACATGCGAGGGCAAGATGACCATAGCACCTGAGGCCAACAATCGTCCGGCGGCTGACTCAACGGACGGAGATCGCAAATCTCAAGTTCAACAATGGATCAATGGAAAGCTTGGTCGTTGGGCGGGTCGAGGCGCGGCTGGCGGCCTTATGTCCACATTGATGGCTTTGCCCGCGTTGTCGCAAGCAACCGTCGAGGAGCTGTACGCCTTCCAGTTCGCAGAAACAATTCCGGGTGTGCGATCCGCCAAACTGCTGAAAAACGGCGATGTTCTTCTGAAAATGGCTGACGGTCGGACGATGATCGTGGCGGCGGAAAACGTACAGGTTTTGGACAGCGGCGCAATCATGATCGCAGAAGAGGCGGTTGCCGAAATCGCCCAGTTCAGCGCAGCTGAAGCCGGAGCGGCAGCTGGTGGAATCAGCGGTACAGGGGCTGCACTGGGTGGCCTTGGTCTGGCCGGTGCGGCTGCCGCCGCAGGCGGAGGTGGCGGTGGCGGCGATTCCTCTGAACCCGTCGCGCCAAAGCCTGAACCCCAACCCCAACCAGAACCGAGCTACACCAGCCTGAACCTGGCCGAACTTCAGGCAACGGCATTGAACAGCGCCATTACCAAAGCCGCCGCTCCTGAAGGAACATCGACAGTTGAGGTCACGATAGGTTCGCTTGTCAAAAGCGTAACGCCCAGCGATGACGGCAGTTGGAGCGTTTCTCTCACTGCTGCCGAAGCAAATGCGCTTCCGCAAGGCGTCTCTACGGTGACAGTCAGACATCTGGACGATTCAGGCACGGAACTGTCAAGCGAATCCGTTCAGTTCGATATTGATACAATTCCACCAACCCTGTCGATCACCGGGTTTTCCGATGGCGTTGTTTTGAATTCGATCGAACAGGCAACAGATCTGACAGTCACCGGAACGACCGATGCAGAAGACGGACAGACCGTCACCGTCTCAATGAATGGGCAAGACTATTGGGGCACGGTATCCAACGGACAATGGAGCGTCACTGTCCCGGCGGCAGACCTCTCAGCCCTACCTGATGGCTCGGCGATTGACGTAACCGCTGATGTTGCCGACGCGGCGGGAAATTCCGCACCACAGGCTAGCGGTAGCTTTGATACTGATTTTACTGCACCAACTGTTTCTCTGGATCCCGTGGCTGGCGGCTCGATAGAACTGATCGACGTAGCCGGCGACCTGGCCTTGACCGGTTCCACCACGGCAGAGGACGGTCAGACCATCATCGTTACGTTCAACGGACAAGTGCATACAGGCACCGCTTCTGGCGGAAGCTGGAGTGTAACGATCCCCAATTCCGATCTGGGCAGTCTTTCCACCGGAGTGCCCGCATCGATTCTGGTTGCCGTCGAAGATGTGTCGGGCAATCCGGCAGTGCCGCTTCTTGTATCGGTTCCCGTGGACCTGGCCGGCCCTTCCATTTCGATATCACCGCTTCCTGTTGGTTCCGTACTGAACGCAACCGAAGCCGGATCCGACTTGACCATCAGCGGGTTGACGTCAAATGTTGAGGATGGTCAGCAAGTTACCGTAACTCTCGATGGTCAAACATATTCCGGAACAGTATCCGGCGGGGCCTGGAACGTGACTGTACCAACTGGGGATCTGGCGTCTCTGCCGGATGGGGGCAACTTCTCTGTTACAGCGGATGTCGACGACGCCAGCGGCGTGACGGCACCGCAGGCTGAAGTGACACTTTCCAAGGATGTGACCGCGCCGACACTCAGCATCGACAGTTTCTCGGACGGAGCTGTCATGAACGCATCCGAGCGGACTACAGATCTTTCCATCTCGGGAAGCACGACAGCAGAAGACGGTCAAATCGTAACTGTCAGCTTGAACGGGCAGTCCTATACTGCAACGGTTTCTGGAGGCAGCTGGAGCGCGACTGTACCTGCTTCGGATCTGACAGGTCTTTCTGACGCGGCGTCCATCACCGTAACAGCGGATGTCTCGGACGCTGCCGGGAATCCAGCTCCACAAGCCAACAACAGCTTTACCACCGATTTCACGCCACCGACGATTGGAATTTCAACCGTATCCGACGGGGCTGTCATGAACGCCGTTGAACAAGGAACCGACCTGACGGTGTCAGGAACTTCCGATGCGCCGGACGGAACAGTTGTTACCGTCGAGATCACGCGCACTGACGGCACTACGGACGTTACCGGAACGGCAACGGTAACCGGGGGCATCTGGACCTATACGGCAACCGTGACAGATTTGTCTGCCCTGCAAGACAACGAGACTTACAATATCAATGCGTCGATCTCGGACGCAGCGGGAAACAACAATCAAACCACAACAAGCTTTGCCACTGACTTCACGGCACCTTCAATAACCATAAACAGTCTGCCTGTGGGTGCCGTGTTGGACGTGACCGAGAGGGGCGTGGATCTTGCAATCTCGGGCACAACCACGGGTGAAGATGGCCAGACCGTTTCGGTTACATTCGGTGGGCAAACCTATACAGGCGTTGCATCAAATGGGTCTTGGGCAGTTACCGTTCCCACCAGTGATCTTGGACTGCTCTCTGACGGAACGACCTATTCCATTTCCGCCACTGTTGACGATCTTGCCGGAAACAGCTCCGCAGCCGCGAACAGCTCACTCTCCACAGACTTTCGCCCCTTGTTGACGTTGAACGATATCGGGGTCAACAATTCGATTGCTCTGGACGATGCTCAAACCTCCGGTATTACCCTCAGCGGTTCATCCGCCGGACTGACAAACGGCCAGTCGGTGGATGTCACATTGAACGGAACTTCGGTCGGATCAGCAACGGTGACCGCAGACGGATCCTGGACATTGTCTGTCGCAGCGTCTGACTTTTCGGCTGTAGAGGCAGGTGAAGACCTTGTTTTTTCGGCGCAGGCGACAGTTGCGGGTGGGCCAGATCCACTGCCAGTCTCCGAGCAAGCCGTTGCGCACGAACCCGCCGCTTACGTGATCTCTGAAGTCGGGCGCACAGGATCTACGGTGACGTTCGCAATCTACGCCGAAGCCGAACGCGATATCTCCAGCGGTTTGGCTTTGACGGCAGAACTCGAATTTGACTCTTCAGTTGCCACATTCAACAGCGCGTCGGTTTCGCAAAACAACGCCTTCGATTTGTTTTTGGCCAGCCAGGGCGCCGGGGACACGATGAATTTAGCCGGCGCCGCGACAACCTTTACAGATCTCTCTCAACCGCTTGTCACCTTCACGATGACAATCCAGGACGTCAGCCAGCCTATTGAGCTGACAATCAAAACGTCTGATGGCGGACCATCGACAGTTCAGTTTGGCACCAATAGTGATGACACACTCGTCGCCGCGAATACGGACACCATCACTCGCGGCGGTGATGGCGACGATACCATTGATGTTTCTGCGGCAGGACGAGACATCGTCGTCTTCGAAGCAGACCCGACCAGCAATGGTACAGACACTGTGACTGGCTTCACGATTGGCCCGGCTGCGGATATAACCGACGCACTGATGTTCCACGGGCTGGACACCAATACACTTCGCGGTGATGGCACCGGATTCGAATTGCTTTCCGCTGGCGACACGTTGGGCACAAACACCGGATTTGTCGGTCTTGACACAGTACTCACCGACCTCAACCCCAGCACAATCGAAGCTGCTGTCGAGGGGTTCGCCGGAGCCATGGCAGGCGATGAGCTTTACGTGATGGCAACCGACGGAACAAACAGTGTTTTGGTCAAGGTAGATTTCCAGGCGCCGGACGATGCCAGCGTTGAAACCGTGGCCACGTTCCAAGACCTGAGCGATCTGAGCGGCCTGACCGCAGATAATATCCTGCACACCGACCCAACTGGGGCAACGGCTTAACCCGACCCGGCGTACGAACGGACGGAATTCAACATCAAGAGGTGGTTATGGCACAGAATGGCTTAACTCCAGTCAGTATTCGACGACATGGTCATCGGTTCTGGAAGAGGTTTACCTCATTCGATTTCGCGCGAAATATGGTAGATTGCCCCGTTGTTGAAGCCGAAATTCTTCAGGCCGCAGCCACTTTTCCAATCATTTTTCGGAAATCTGAATACGGGTATTACCCAATGGCTGTTTTATCCATGCAACCAGACCCGCCTACACCATTTGTATCGGCGCAGGGCAATTGGCTGGCGACTTACGTCCCATCCGCTTTGCGCTGCGCTCCGTTCCGGCCCCAACTGATTAAACCGGACGGCGACGGCAGCGACGAGTTGCTTGTCGACGAAACGTCCGGGCTCATCACTGACAATCCGGATGACGAAGTATTCTTCGACAAATCAGGGCAACTTTCGCCAGAACTGAAAAAAGTCGCAGCTTTCTTTCGCGCTCTGAAAGAGTCGATGAGATACACAACTCATCTATGTCGTGTTCTTGCTGACATGGGATTGTTTAGTCCGCTTACCTCCTTCCAGGGGGTTGAGGTCCCATGCGGGCATTATGGCGTCAAGCAGAACACTCTGGAGAAAATTCCCCGGGCGCACTTGTCACTGCTTACGTCGAATGGGGGCTTGCGACTGATTCACGCTCATCAGATTTCGCTGACCCATTGTATTTGGCTGGCACATGCACATACCCGCGCGCATCGAGTAACTGATGGTTCTCTGACACAAAAGACCACCGGTGTTTCAGGGTTTTTGGACGCGTTGGTTGCGGCGCAACAGAAAGAAGAAGCTATGGACCGTTGCAGGCAGGAGGGTCTCCATGCGTTCCAGTAAGGCAAATCTATCTTGGGTTGCGTTCGCTGTGTTTGCGATACTGCTGTCCGCCTGCACACCCCCTCCTGATTTGTCTTCTGTGGCAGTATCCTTTGCACCCGGGACCACCGGTGCCGGTGCAACAAAGCCATCGGCAGAACTTAGTCAAAGCGCGTTCGGGCAACGCGTGCGCCAGGCGGTAGAGACAAGCCCGACACTGGCACAAAGCGATACCAGAATGGATGTCGCATCAGCCAATCAAGATGCAGCTGAAGGCGCATTTCTTCCGCAGATATCGTTGGGGATAAATGCGCGGTCTGAACGGGTTGAATCGGATATTGCAGATGTTTCACCTTATCTGAGAATCTCGCAATTGGTTTATGACGGTGGGGCCGCATCAGGGGATCTGACGGCAGCGCGAGCACGCGTTATGGAAAGCCGGGGTGATCAGATTCAAGCGGCATCGGCCACGGCGCTGGCGGCCGTTGAGACCTATGTACTTGTCCTTGATCAAAGGAAGATACTCCGTATCGCAGCCGACAATGTCTCGGTCCATGAAGAACTGGTACGTCAAATTTCAGACCGTACAGCGGGTGGGGCGGGTTCAAATGCAGATGTTCTGACCGCTCAGTCCAGAATGGCAGATGCGCGCACAAGACTGGCGGATGCACGAGCACGAACTGATCGGGCCGAAGCGCGATTCCGCGAAGTGTTCGGGAATTTTCCCGGCTTATTACCCCCACCCGTGCCCGCTCCTCCGCTGAATAGAAGTGACGCCCAGATTGTGATGAACAGCCCTCAGATACGCAGGGCTGACGCTGGCTTGCTGGCGGCCAAAGCCGAGTGGTCAGCAGCTCAGGCACGGCGTAAACCGAACGTTCGGGTCGCAGCATTTGCCAACCAGGATGACACTCGGGATGCAAATTTCGGCGTGGATCTTTCATTCAACTACGAGTTGGATAGTACTGGTCAACGCCGTGCCGCCATCGCAGCAGCTGAAGCGGAAGTGAAAGAAGCGGAATTTGCACGAGAGCAATTGGTTCGCGAAATCATGCGGGAACTGGGCTTTATTCGATCCGATCAAAAAGCAGGAGCGGAAAGACTGCGTGCGGCCCGTATTGCGGCGACCGCCAATGCCGACAGTGTAACAGCATCCCGCGCGCAGTTCTCAATTGGGCGTCGCAGCATGATAGAAATCCTGGACGCTCAGCGCGATTACGTAAATGCGCAAGAACGCCTGATCCTGGCCGAGCAGAGCTTTTTTCTGACCAACTACGCAGCTCTGAGCCTCACCGGAGACATTTTGGATCTGCTCGGCATATCGCCCGGCAATTGGAGCGAGGAGAAATGAGCACGTTGAAATCAATGCAAGACCGCCCACGTTTGACAAGCTTCGAAGCCTGCCTTCTGAATATTGCCGCTACACTTGAACGCCCCCTGACCCTCGCAACAATACAGGCGGCACAGACAGGCGCAGACGGGGATCTGACAATTCGTGACATCGTCGCCGTAGCGCAAAACACTGGTTTACAGGCGGGATATGGCGAGCGGCACATTACGAAATTTGACGAGACGTTGGCTCCAGCCTTGTTGCTGATGGTCGAAAACAAGGCTGTTGTGTATCATGGCCGGGCAAAAAACGGGGCCTTGCTGGTCTTTGACCCGGATCTTGGTGAAGGAATCGGTGAAGTCTCGGAAGAACAGTTGACTGAAACCTACACCGGTTACGCAGTCTTGTTCCGCCGAAATTATACAGATGAATTGGACGCTGGTAACGCGCCTTGCCGCGGTCATTGGTTTTGCGCGGCACTATCCGCCAATCGATGGACTTACATTCAGGTCGCGCTCGCTGCGGCGCTGGCAAACCTTCTCGGCTTATCGACGTCAATTTTCATTATGGTCGTCTATGACCGTGTGTTGCCCAATGAGGCAACCGAATCGCTCATTGCCTTGACGGCAGGCGTGGCTCTGGCGCTTCTTTTTGACTTCGCGCTAAAATTGCTGCGGGCAGCGTTTATCGACAAGGCCGGGCAAAAAGCCGACTTGCTCATGGGTCGGCGAATTTTCGACCAAGTTCTGAATATCCAGATGAAGTCGCGCTCGGGTTCTACTGGCGCTATGACCAGTACCATTCGTGAGTTCGAGACCCTGCGCGAGTTCTTCACGTCCGCAACGCTTGTTGCTGTCGTTGATCTGCCGTTCATCGGGTTGTTCATATTTGTGATTTATCTGGTCGGCGGGCAACTGGCATTGGTCCCGGCTCTGGCAGTGCCTGTGGTTCTGCTGACGGGTTTGGCGGTGCAGCCGATCCTGTCTCGCATGGCGGAAAAAAACCTGGCTGACGGGCAATCTAAACAATCAGTACTCGTGGAAGCTGTCTCGGGTCTCGAAACGATAAAGACGACCGCTGCCGGTCGACAAATGCGTTCTCGGTGGGAGCAGGCGATAGAACGGCAATCCTCGCATGGCGCTCAGAGCCGGGCCGTTACACAATTTGCTCTCAACCTGACCGGTTTTACACAACAATCCGCTCAGGTGCTGATCGTTTTTTATGGTGTTTTTCTGATCACAGACGGTCAGACCAGCATGGGTGCATTGGTTGCCTCGGTGATGCTGACAGGGCGGGCACTGGCACCTTTGGGGCAGCTGGCTCAGACGGTGACAAGGCTTAACCAAGCCCGAAGTGCATACCGAAACCTCAACACTCTGATGATGGCGGAAAGCGAACGCCCACAAGGCCGAACATGGGTCAACCGGCCCGATTTCAAAGGAGAGATCGCCTTCAACAACGTGTATTTTTCCTACCCTGACCGAGGGGAAGATACCCTGCAAGGCGTTTCATTCACGATCAAACCGGGTGAAAAAGTGGCGATCCTGGGTCAGATAGGCTGTGGGAAAAGCACCATCGCACGCCTGATGCTGGGATTGTACGCGCCGCGAGTTGGATCTGTTACGTTCGACGGCCTTGATATCCGCCAGATCGATCCTGGCGATCTGCGCCGCAACATCGGATCTGTCCTACAGGACATATGGCTCTTTTCCGGGTCCGTCCGGGACAATATCGCAAGTGGCGCAATCCGGCCAAAAGATCAGGAACTGATCGAAGCGGGCCGCACCGCCGGGGTTGAAGATTTCGTGGCCACCCATCCAGGCGGTTACGATCTTCAACTCGCGGAACGTGGCGAAGGGCTCTCTGGCGGACAACGGCAGGCTATTGCCCTGGCAAGAGCACTCATCGGCCGCCCGCCGGTTCTCCTGCTTGATGAACCAACAAGCGCGATGGATGTCAAAACCGAAGCCCAGGTTATCCAGCGTCTGAAAAAAAGCTCTGCGGACTCAACCATGGTTGTCATAACGCACAGAACCAGCCTGTTGGAGCTTGTTGACAGAGTCATAATCCTTGAAAACGGGAAAATCGCAGCAGATGGTCCCAAGAGCCTGCTGACACAACATGTTCGTCCGACAGGGAGGCACCTGAATGTCGCAGCATCCTGACCTGGCCGCACTGGCTAGAGAGATGCAGGGGCGCTCTCCTGTCCGGAGTTCGTTGCTGCTGCTGGTGATCCTGTTCTGCCTGATCGCCGCCGGATTGTGGGCGTATCTGACTGAACTGGACGATGTCACGCGTGTGGACGGTCGAATCGTGCCTTCAGGGGACATTCAGTTGATCGAAGCCACCGAGCCCGGCGTATTGCAGTCGTTGCATGTTCGCGAAGGTCAATTGGTCGACAAAGGTGCATTGCTGATGGAACTCGACACGACCCAGATTGACAGTCAGCTCAGTCAGGAACAACAACGCGCATTCGGACTTATGGCCCGGGTCCAACGTCTTCGGTCCGAAATAGATGGGACACAACTGGAGTTCGATGTCCAACTGATCAATGGCGCGCCTACCCTCGTACAATCTGAAACTGCACTGCACCAAGGGCGACGGGCTGAATTGGAGGCAGAAATCGCCATCCTGGAGCGTCAGCGTCAACAAAAGCAAAGAGAATTTGAGGAAGGCCTGGTCGATCAAGTGACGGCGGACGAAACCCTACTGGTCCTGGCCGAAGAGAGGGCGATCATGGCTCCGCTGGTCGAGCGTCAAATGGAGCCTGCAACAACATTACTTGCGTTGCGGCGGAGTGAAGCCGAATGGCGTGGTCGCAAGGTTCGGGCAGAAGCTGTAACCAACAGGTTGCAAACGGGCTTGGACGAAATCGACGATCGGATTCAGGCGGTGCGAAGCCGGTTTCGCAGCGCAGCGCTGACGGATCTGGCGCTTGCCACTGCCGAGCTGGCTGCTTTGCAACCCGCCTTGCCCGCTTTGCGCGACCGGGCCTCAAGAGCGCAGGTTCGGTCTCCGGTACGCGGCATTGTAAACCGAATTCATCGCTCAACTATCGGCGGCCTTGCCCGTAGCGGAGAGGACCTTGTTGAAATCGTGCCGCTGGACGACACATTGCTTGTCGAAGCTTATGTAAAGCCTGAGGACATCGCGTTTTTGCACGCCGGTCAGCCTGTGAAAGTCAAAATCACGGCTTATGATTTTGCACGATACGGGGCACTGGATGGTGAAATCATTCGCATCGGCGCAGACACGATCACACGATCAGAGCGTAATGATGAAGATGTCTTTGTTGTGGAAATCCGAACCAATAACACCATGCTTGATGGCAATGGCATAGCAGTCGAAATCATACCAGGCATGATCGCTGAAGTGGACATCCTGTCTGGCCGCAAATCAGTGCTGGATTACATTCTGCAACCGGTTGTGAAGATAAAAGATCAGGCGTTGCGCGAATAAGCGAAGGGACGATTTATGTTCGACGAGTCAGTTCCAACACGGGTATCAAGTTGTCAGCAGCTTCAGCATTGAGTGCTCGAAGAGACCAAACAGATATGGAAAACAACTCATCTGACCAAGTTTCGGCCGATTGGATCAGCGCCTACTTCCAACCAACGTCACCCAAGAATATATACCCTGCTCCATAGATCGTCTTGATCAACCGCGGGTTCTTGGGATCCTCTCCCAGCTTGGTACGCAACCTGGAAATCCGAACATCCATCGCCCTGTCAAAACTGTCTCCGGCTGCACCGCCCAGGGACTCTTGCATTTGCCCCCTGCTGATCAGCCGCTTGGGGCTTTCCAGAAACAGACGCAGGACTTCCCCCTCAGCATGGCTGAACGGTGTTTCGTCACCTGATTCATTTTCAAGAACGTATCGGTCAAAATGTGCGGTCCAGCCGTTGAATTCTGCCGTATCCGAATGTGAGGTCTGAGTGCGGGGTGTTCTTAATCTTGCCCTGATCCGCGCCACGACTTCCGCAGGGTCAAACGGTTTTGTAATATAGTCGTCTGCACCAAGCTCCAATCCTGTAACACGATCCTGCACCTGCGCACGCCCCGAAATAATGATCACGGCCGCACCTTGTTCCAGCGCCAGACGATGAACCAACGCCAGCCCATCCGTGTCCGGCAAGGACAGGTCGACCAGACAGACATCAGGCGTCACACGATTGAGCGCAGCCTCGAACTCTCGCGCGCGGGAAAAACTCTGCGTTCGGAAACCGGCATCCTCCAGAGCGTCCGTCAGGATGCGTCGGATTTCGGGTTCGTCGTCGAGGATGGTAACCAGCGGTTGCGTCATCAGGCGGCCTCGGTTTGGATCAGGGCCGACAATTGAGCCTGCGAAAACGGTTTACGCAACACCGGGCCCAACGCAAGGCCGCGCCGGTACAACGGGTCCGAACTGGGCAGCGATGTCATAAGGATACATGGCAATCCCGGCTTCACCTGTCGCAATATGTCCAGACCGGTACCACTTCCTTCCAGACGTATGTCAGATAGAACAAGAGAAATGTCTTCAACGCTGTTTATCAGCGCCAGCGCCTCATCTACCGAATTGGCCTCGATGACGGCGAAGCCCAGCTCTACCAGCATATCCCGAAACTGACCCCGCAGATCTTCACTGTCTTCAACCAGAAGTACCAAACCGTTCTGCACGGGCGGAGCAGGTCGAAATGGAAGCCGCAAAACAACGGACGCGCCTGATGGCGTGTTTTTGAGATGCAAATCGCCACCGGCGAGCTTCACAGTGTCATACACCATGGGGAGACCCAGCCCCGACCCGTCGCTTCCCTTGGTGGTAAAGAATGGATTCAACGCCTTTTCCAGCGCCTCTGGTGTAAAGCCCGGGCCAGTGTCTGATACGGTGACTTCAATCCAAATTTCTCCGATAGTATGCGCGCTGATTGTAATCTGGCCCGAACTGCCGCAGGCGTCCCGCGCATTCAGCACCAGATTCAGCAATGCATCCTGTACCATTCCCGGGTCCAGCATCAAAGCCCGGTCCGGTAAAGTGTTGACCACTGACAAACCGACGCCGCGCGGTAAAGAAGGCGAGGCCAAAATTCTCAGGTCTTCCAACAGTGCCCTCATATCCGTGGCCTGAGGCTGTGGTGTACGGTTCCCGGTCATGTCCGCGATCCGGTTCAGCAATTGCCCACCCCGACGCGCGGTTTGCTGAGTCGCGGCAACAAGCTCGTGCGCCTCATCCGACAGGTCCATTTTGTTCAGTTTGGACTGCATCCCAAGGATGATCGTCAGCAAATTGGAGAAGTCGTGTGCCAACCCACTGGTCATTTGGGCGGCCATCGCCCGTCGGCGTGTTTGCTGCAAGACAACGCGCGCCTGCGTTTCTTCGGTGATGTCAACCGACATCACATACACGCCTCCGGCGTCATCCGGAGTGAATGAAACCCGGATGCGGCGGGAATCCTGATTCTCGTTGAACTCGAATACGGAGGTTTCTCCGTCATATGCTTTTGCCAGATGCGTTTCGACCCTCTGAAACGCGGCGGCACCAAGCGCTTCAGATATGTGAAGCCCCAAAATTTCGGACGGACGTCCGGGCAAGACAGCGCTCAAACGGCGGTTGGAGTAATCATATCGACCAGTGCTATCCAAATGCGCGATATGAGCCGGCATCATTTCAGTCATCATGCGTGTGCGGGCTTCGATCTCGGTCAGCTCGCGTTTGGCCTCTTCCAATGCCGTGATCGTGGCCGCAAGCTTTCGGTTGGTTGCAGACAGTTCTTCGGCGTGGCCGAGCAATTGTTCCGACAATTCTTCCGATCGCGCCCGCAGCAGGTTTTCTGCACGCCGGGTGCCGGTTATGTCGGTGTAGACCGCAACCCATCCGCCCTGCGGCAGTGGCGCGCCTTCAATCGAGATAACTTGCCCGTTGGGTCGTACTCGTTCCATATAATGAGGCTCAAACGCCAAAGCCTGCTCTACACGCAGGTTGACCATTTCCTCCACGCTTTCTTCGTCACCGTATTCCCCACGGCTGGCGAGAAAATGGATGGTATCCCGAAACAAGGCTCCGCGTTCGACCAGTTCATCCGGCAGGTCGAACATTTCCTTGAACCGACGATTGCTCAACACCAGTTTCAGCTTACTGTCATAGATCGAAAGCGCCTGACCGATGAGGTTCAGCCCGGCAGTCGTCATCGCCTTTATGCGCTGTTCGGTGATGTCCAAGTTGGTCCTCTCCACAACCCATGGGTACCATCAGAATTCATGCGCCGGTAGTGGAATTGATGAACGACAAAATGTCCAAAGCAATTTGCCTTATCCAACAGAAAAGAGGACAAAAGCGTGCAGTGATCCTAATACCTGGAACGGGACTTCGCGCCTTCGGAGGTGATGGAGTGCAACGACAAGGTATGATCCATGTTTCGCATCCGGTGGCGCAGCATCTGTCTGCCCAATCGGGCAAGATCAGCCGAAAACTCGGGGTTTTCCGCAAGATTTTCGAATTCTCCCCGGCCCTGATGATCAAACAGGATCGGCGGGAGGTCAGCTGCAAATTCGATTAACGTGAATCGTTCGTCCCGCAATATTCCCAGACATGAATCGCTGTTGCCCGTTCCCAACCGCTGTTGCCATAGGGTCGGTTCTTCGGGTTCGGAGAAATCCAGCTCGCTGTAGGAATAGCTGCGCCAGTCATCGGGGACGTCGCCATGCAATAAGGGCAGCAAAGATCGGCCATCCATGGCGTTTGGGGCAGTCTGCCCAATCCAATCAAGGATTGTCGGCGTCACATCAACGGATTCGGTAGGAACGGTGACTTTTGCGCCGGCCCTTGCCTCGTTCCCCGGCACGCGGATCATAAGCGGAGTGTGATAGGCCGCGTCGTACACAGTCATTTTGCCCCAGCTGTACCTATCGCCCAGCATTTCGCCATGATCAGCCGTTATGACCAACATGGTATCGTCGTATTGCCCACTGTCCTTGAGATACTGAACAACGCGCCCGATATGGTGATCGACCTCGGTCGCCAATCCCAGATAAACAGCTCGCAAAGTGCGAACGTTTTCATCCGTTGGCTCAACATCATCGAAGCCATGAACAAACTTATTTGCGGTATAAGAATCCAGCTTTGGCCCAAAAAATGGGTGAAGCGCCTTTTCAGCGGTTTCACTCGGCAAGCGCTGCGGCAGCGGGATATCCGCCGGATCGTACATGTCGTTATACGGAGCAGGTGCGACCAAAGGTGGATGCGGACGGATGTAAGTCAGATGAGCAAACCACCCCTGGCCACGATAAGGTGCAATCCCGTCCAGAAACGCATCGGTAAGGAAGGCCGTGTCGCTGTGTTCAGCCCGATACATGGCCGGGTCGTTCAACTTGGGAACCTGACCTTCCGGAGAGACAGGCTTGTAGACATCCCAATATGTCTCGAACGTGTAGCCATTTTTCATCAAATATGATTGCCAGGGATGTGACTCTTCTAGGCGCATTTCGACAACTTCAAGGAACCCGTTCATCGATTGCTCATAAGATTTGAGCACGGGATCGTTGGGATCATGGACTCGGGGGTCGGCAGACGTATCTGTGTACCCGAACAGCATCGGCATATAACCCGCCTTTCGCATTTCCGTAGCAATGTTCGGAGTGTCATGACGCAGCGGCGTACCATTTCGCACGGAACGATGGTTCATCGCGTATTGGCCGGTCAAAATCGATGCTCGGGATGGTCCACAGGGATTGGTGACAGAGAAATGGCGCGTAAAGGTCACAGCCTCATCCATGAAGGCCCGCAGGTTCGGTAGTTTTACGTTATCGGCCAGAGCGCCGCTCAGGCAATCTGCCCTCAATTGGTCGATGATGATGAACAGAACGTTCTTGGCGTGATGCATAACGACTTCTCCGAAATTCGCACCCTGGGTTCCGCTGCGGAATGTGTCCCGCTTCCGATCTTCGCGCAACCGATTAGTCGAACAGTCCTGCGTTTTCTCTTCCAGTCTGATTTGACCCGAGAAAAACAACGCTCCCATTTCAAGTTTCGAGTGTTCCTACTCACGACCCGGCGTGACGCCAAGGCCATCCTTCGCGGCAAAAACCAGACCAAATGGCACAAAGTCATTGCGGGCATTGAGTGTTTTACTTCACATGGCACCATGACGCAGCCAACGATAACATCAGAGCGCGACGCCAGCGGCAATCAAGTGCGCATTTCTGGTGAGTTGGTCACCCAATCCCTGCAAACTGTGGAGCGTGATTTTGCTGCAGTCCAACCTTTCGGGGGCAAGGTTGTTTTTGATCTGTCCGGCGTCGAAGCACTGGATACGGGCGGAGCCTGGCTGGTTGCAGACCTTGGCCGGAGGTTCACGTCAAACGGTGCCACACTGGAGTTTCACGGTGTGAAACCCGCACATGCGGCGCTGATAGACACTGTAACCCGCAGTATCCCGGACAAACCCGGAAAGCTCGAGGAACCTCGTGGATTTCTGGACTGGGTCGCTCATGTGGGTCAGGGCACATTCGGAGCCTGGAAGGATACTCTGTCGATCCTCGAATTTCTGGGCCTTACCTTGCACCGCTTGTTTCGGTCCCTGGTCATGCCGTGGCGCCTGCGAAAAGCGGCATTGGTGACGCATATGCAGGAAACTGGGGTCAAAGCCCTTCCCATCGTGGCCCTGATGGGTTTTCTGATCGGTGTCGTGCTGGCCTTTCAGGGTGCGACACAGCTGAAACAGTTCGGGGCAGAAATCTTTGTGGTCGAATTGATTTCGATCTCTATTCTGCGAGAGCTGGGAATTTTGCTGACCGCCATTATCGTTGCCGGCCGCTCGGGTTCCGCATTTACGGCCTCGATTGGTTCGATGAAAGTACAGGAAGAGATTGACGCCATGCGGACGCTGGGTCTTGACCCGATCGAGGTTCTGGTCGTTCCACGTGTTTTGGCGTTGTTGATAATGCTGCCCATTCTTGGCTTTGTCGCAGATGTTGCCGGCCTGTTCGGCGGGGCCCTTATGAGCTGGATCGATCTGGGCGTAAGCCCGGGCATGTTTGTCACTCGTTTGAAAGAAAACACCGATGTCTGGCAACTTGCAGTTGGTTTGATCAAGGCACCGTTCTTTGCATTGGTCATCGGGGTTATAGCCTGCTGGCAGGCCATGCAGGTAAAAGGGTCTGCCCAGAGTGTCGGGCAGCGTACGACAGCTTCGGTCGTGCAATCCATTTTCATGGTGATTGCAATCGACGCATTGTTTTCGATTTTCTTTTCAGAAATCGGAATCTGACATGAACGATGGCATCCAACACAAGGCCGCACACACCACAGCGCAGCGTGACGCCGTGATCCGTGTTCGCGGTCTCAGGAACCAATTCGGAACACAGGTGGTTCATGACGACCTGAACCTTGATGTCTGGCGTGGCGAGGTTCTTGGTATTGTTGGTGGGTCCGGAACCGGAAAATCCGTTTTACTTCGTACAATTGTGGGTCTGAACAAACCTGCGGCGGGCAGTATAGAAGTGCTGGGCGTCGATGTCCTGAACGGCCCCGAAGAAGATCGCCGCAGGATAGAACGGCACTGGGGCGTAGCCTTTCAGGATGGTGCGCTGTTTTCATCGCTGACCGTATTGCAAAACGTGATGGCCCCACTGCGAGAACACACGGGCATTAGTGAAAAGCTGATGGAATCGCTGGGCGCGTTGAAGATCAGCCTCGTGGGTCTACCCCAGCTGAGTTGCGGCAAGTTTCCATCGGAACTGTCGGGCGGAATGCGAAAGCGCGCCGCGCTGGCACGGGCACTGGCGCTCGATCCCGAGATCGTTTTTCTGGATGAACCGACTGCCGGGTTGGACCCGATTGGCGCGGCTGCATATGATGAACTGATCGGCGAATTGCAGCAGGCACTTGGGTTGACGGTTTTCATGGTCACTCACGATCTGGACAGCCTTTACGCCATCTGCGACCGCATTGCAGTGCTTGCAGAAAAACGCGTGCTGGTTGAAGGTCCGATTGAGGACATGACCAAAGTGGACCATCCTTGGGTGCAGGAATATTTCACAGGCCCCCGAGCCCGCGCGGCGCAACAGAAGGGTCAGGACAGGTAAAGGCGATGGAAACCAAAGCAAATTACATCCTGATCGGCGCGTTCACCCTTGCGGGGCTGTTGGGCGTTTTCGGCTTTTTCCTGTGGTTGGCGAAATTCGAAGTGACCCGGCAATACGCTTATTACGACGTATTATTCGATAACGTCTCAGGGCTTTCGGCGGCGGGTGGGGTAAATTTCAATGGCCTTCCTGTTGGGCAGGTGCTCTCTTTGAACCTGGACAAGGACGATCCGTCCAAGGTTCGGGTGCGTATAGAAGTGGATGCAGATATTCCGATCACCGAAGAAACGATCGCCCAGCTTCAATCGTTGGGCGTAACCGGCGTAGGTTACATCGAACTTACCGGCGGGTCACCGACCGCCAAAAGATTGCCGCAGGACGGCGTGATCAAAAGCAAGCGCAGCACCATCCAGTCTTTGTTTGAAGGCGCACCGAAGGTGCTGGACGAGGCCGTTACACTTCTGGAAAACCTGAACAAGGTCGTTGACGACAAGAACCGGCAAGCCGTGAGCGGCATTCTGGATAACCTTGCCTCTGCAACCAGCCGGCTGGACAAGACTTTGACAAGCTTTGACTCCGTGGCCAGCGACATAGGCAGCGCAGCCCGAGATATTGGAGAGTTTTCAAAACGTCTGGACCCTCTGATCGAAACGGCCGAGACGACCCTCAAGACCGGCACGGAGACGCTCAATTCAGTTAAGTCCGCGTCCGAGTCAGCCAAGACCGCGCTGGACGAAGCGAAAACGACGATCGAGACAGCAGACCGCATCCTGCAGCAAGACATTCAACCTTTCATCGAGCGCGGATCGCAACTGGCCGAACGGTTGACCGTCTTGTCGGATGAGGGCAGCGTCACACTTGGAATTGTGAATGAAACCGTGTTGAACGCCAACACGACACTTGGTTCGATAACAACTGCAATGGACACAGCCAAAGGCGCGCTGTCTTCGGCAGAAACAGCCTTTGAATCAGCCAATCGCGTCATGGAAGAAGATGTGGCACCCGTTGCGGAAGATATCCGAAAGGCAGCCAACCAGGTAACCGAAACAGTCTCGAACATCACAGATAAGATCGATCAAATTTCGGACGATGTCCTGAGCGCATCGAATTCTGCGTCAGAGCTGCTGGGAACAATTGACGGCATCGTTCAGACCAACCGCCGCCAGGTTTCGGATTTCCTGCGGGTTGGTCTGCCGCAATTTATCCGCTTCGTCGAAGAATCCCAACGTCTTGTGATCAGCCTCGACCGTCTGGTGGACAAGGTCGAACGTGATCCTGCGCGGTTTCTGCTGGGCACCCAAGCATCGGAGTTCCGTCAATGATCAAGCCTGCAATTGCAATACTGACGTTTGCATTGGTCGGTGGATGTGCCGGATTGGGCACTTTGAAACAAGCCGCGAAACCTAACGATCTGTATCTGTTGACACCCAAAAGCACGTTTTCGTCGGCGCTGCCGCGAATACAGAAACAGATCGTTGTTGAAGAACCAACAGCAACCGCCGCTGTGAACACGGATCAGATCGCCATTCAGCCCACCCCGTTTCAGGTTCAGTATTTGCCACGGGCGCGTTGGGTGGATCGCGCGCCTCTGATCGTTCAGACGCTGTTGATCGAGAGCTTTGAGAACTCTGGCAAAGTCGCTGCCGTTGGCCGGTCAACGGTTGGATTGCGCGCTGATTATGTGATCGCACCGGACCTGCGCGAGTTTCAGGGCATTGTTGTCGCGGACCCCGAGAACGGAGACAAAATCCGTATCGAAGTACGCATGAACATAAAGGTCATTGATGAATACGACGACAAGATCATCGCTTCGAATTCGTTTCAGGAAAATGTCGTTGCCGCAAGCGACCAGACATCAGATCTGATCAAGGCGTTTGATTTAGCCCTGGGGCGCGCGATGCGGGATGCCGTTGAATGGAGCATTCGCAGGATCAACACGCATGTGGCCAACAATCCCAGATCGAACCCCAGTTAAGCTAAGCCACATGTCAAAACGGTGCGCGCGGGCGCAGTTCGCCCACACATGTTCTGGGTAAACGGTTTTTTGTTCCGGATCCCGCCTCAGAAAAGAGATGCCGAAGCGCGTTTCCAATCCGCCGCGAATTCCTCGGGAACAACATCCGCCAGCAACGCACCATCCTCCAAATAGGTGTAAAGTTCGCCATAGGTGCGCTCATGCTCGTCCGCCGTACGACGTAGAATGTCGCGTGGATGCAGTTCGGACACTTTTTCCTTCCCCATCGCACCCAAGAGTTCACGGAAGCTTTCCAGTGTAGCGTCGTGATACCGGTGAACGCGCTGCCGCTTTTGCGGGATGTTCACCGCGCGCCCCCGAACTGTGTCCTGGGTGGCGACCCCTGACGGGCAACGGTTCGTGTTACAATGCAAGGCCTGAATGCAGCCAACCGCAAACATCATCGCCCGCGCGGCGTTGCACATATCCGCACCAAGCGCGAATTTCTCGACTATGTCGTATCCGGTCGCCACTTTGCCCGCACAAATGATCCGGATCTTGTCACGCAGCCCAACGCCACGCAGGCAATTGTTTGCGAAAATCAGCGCCTCGTTCAGGGGCATGCCCAGACGGTTGGTGAACTCGACTGGGGCCGCGCCCGTACCCCCTTCTGATCCATCAATAGTGATGAAGTCCGGCAGTATACCTGTCTCGAGCATTGCCTTGCAAATCGACATGAACTCGGACGGGTTGCCAATACACAATTTGAAGCCGACTGGTTTGCCACCAGACATTTCGCGCAGATGTTGAACAAAGTGCATCAACCCCGAGGGCCCTTCAAATGCACTGTGTGTTGGAGGGGAAATCACATCCTGATGCTCGGGCACCCCACGGATTTCGGCAATCTCAGCATCGACCTTGGCAGCCGGCAGAACTCCACCATGCGCTGGCTTGGCACCTTGGGACAATTTGATCTCAATCGCCTTGACCACATCCTTTGTGGCCTTGTCGGCGAACTTGTCCTTGTCAAATCCGCCTTCAGGCGTACGGCATCCAAAATAGCCCGTCCCAATCTGCCAGATGATGTCGCCGCCTTCGGCCAAATGGTGAGGAGACAATCCGCCTTCACCGGTGTTGTGGGCGAACCCTCCGTCCTTTGCCCCGCCATTCAGCGCGCGGATGGCGTTGGCGCTCAGCGCACCGAAACTCATGGCCGAAACATTGAGGCGCGAGGCACTGTAAGGTTGTGTGCATTGCGGTCCCCCCAGCATCACGCGGAGTTCACTTTCGTCTACGTGTTTGGGCGCAAGTGAGTGATTTGCGCGGTGATAACCAACCTCGTTAATGTCGTACTGGGTCCCGAAGGCCTGCGTGTCCATCTGGCCCTTTGCGCGGGAATAAACTAGCCCCCGAACGATCCGGTTGAAAGGTCGACCGCTTTCATTGGTTTCAACGAAATACTGTCGAATTTCCGGACTGACAAATTCCAGCATATAACGGAAATGCCCCAGAACCGGGTAGTTGTTCAGCACATTGTGTTTGGTTGTCAAAATGTCATAAAGACCAATGACCGCGTAGGGCACCAAAAGGACCAAAAGCCAGTGAGCAGGGGGCCAGAAAAAACCCAAAAGCAACACAAGTGGCAGGCAGACATAGCTCAGAAAATAGTAGATCCTGCGTACAATCATGTTCCTGGCTCCTCGTATTTCCGACCGGCCGTTGCGCGTTCCAACAGCACTCAACGTGAAACAGATTGATTTTTAATTGCAAGCTTTTGAGAGAATTTATCCGCTCAAAGACGAAAACGTGAAAACGTGTTACGGCCGCTCAACGGTTGAACAGGGTGTCGCCAGTGGATATGCCACACATACCAAAAGACGACAGGCACACACTTGACAAAAACGCATTCCCAACCCCAGCGCGACCGAAAGAGTCTTATGTTTCTCGCTGTCTTTGCCGGAGGGGCGCTGGGATCGTTGTTGCGCGAAGTATTCGCACTGGAAATCCCCGGCCTCAGTTTCCTCACGTCGACTTTCGGCATCAACGTGACGGCCTGTTTTGTCTTAGGATGGCTGTATTCAATACGTCACAAGGTGCACGCTCATGTGCTGCAATTGGGCGCAGTCGGGTTTTGTGGTGGGTTATCCACCTTTTCATCTTTTGTAGCTGATCTGGAACGTATTGCCGAAGGTGATCTGTGGGCCGTCCCTGTTGCCGTCGGGTTGGAAATCGCTTTCGGCATTGGCGCTGCGCTGGTCGGAGAAAAGCTGGGCAACCATTTTCATTCCGAAAGGTCACCGTCATGAATGATCTCTATCTTCATGCGATGTTCGCACTGGGAGGAGGCCTGGGGGCGGTCCTACGTCATTGGCTGGCTTTGAAAGTGCGGCACGATTTGCCCTTTTCAACGCTGATCGTGAATGTAGTAGGCAGCCTGCTGCTTGGGCTCTGGATCGGCTATCTGGGCGGCCCTGTCGACATCCCCGAGGACCAAAGACGGCTGGTATTTGGTTTTTGCGGCGGGTTTACCACGTTCTCCAGCTTTGCCTACCAATCTCTTGAACTTCGGCGCGAGCGCACTCTGGTTCTGGCAGCTGGCAATATCCTGATCAGCCTGGCGCTGTGCTGGTTCGCCTTGTGGCTTGGGCTGACCTTGACGCGCTAATGCACATGAGCGGCAACATGTGACCCGAGCTTCGGAGCGCGACAAAAGAAAAGCAATGGAATTGTCGCCAAGGCAAGCAGACCCAGATTGTTGAATACGGTCAAATAGGAAATCATCTCGGCCTGCTTCATGATTTCCTGGCCCAGAATGGCAGCACCTTCAGCGCTGTCTGGCGCAAGGCCAAGCGGGCTCAGATACGCCTGGGCCGCGGGGTTGTAGGGCGTCACATTCTGGCTGAGCACCGCCGTATTGGTCTGCAACCCGCGTACAACCCAGGTGCCGACCAGCGAGATGCCAACCGACGATCCCAATTGCCTTGTCACATTGAACAGACCAGATGCTTCGTCCTGCCGGCCTTTACTGATGCTCTCGAAAGCCAGTATCGACATCGGCACGAACACAAGACCCATCCCGAGGCCGCTGATGGCCCCCGGCCACGCGAGCTCCCAAAAACCGGCATTGAGGTTGATGGCCCCCATCATGAAATTCCCGATCGCCGTCAGCAACAGACCGATGCCCGCCAGCAGGCGCGGATCAAAGCGGTTTACCAGAACTGCGCCGGTCAGAACCATGGACAGCCCTGCGGTCAGGCCACGCGGAATGAACAGATGGCCCGACGCGATTACAGGGAAATCCAGCAGGCTTTGAACAAGCGTCGGCAAAATCGCGATGCCCCCGAACAGAGACACGGCAAAACCCGCGATGATCAGATTGCAAAGGGCAAAGTTTCGATCTGCGAACAGACGCAGGTCCACAACCGAATTGCGAGAGGTCAACGCGTGAAAAATGAATCCAAACGCCCCGAGAATTGCTGCGATCACGGCCACTTGGATGACGCGGGACGACATCCAGTCCAGTGTCTCGCCTTGATCCAGAACGAATTGAAGGCACCCGATTCCAACAGCCAGCAGAGCAAGGCCTTTCCAATCGATCTGGACCTCCTCGGTTTTGTCTTCCGGCAATTCTCCGGCCAGCAGAAGCAGTGCAAGGGCCGCCACGGGAAGATTGACGAAGAAGACCATCCGCCAGGAAAAATATTCGGTCAGGATTGCACCGACCGTTGGCCCCAGAACCGGCGCCACCACGACGCCCAGACCGAAGATGGCCATTGCCTGTCCGCGCTTTTCCCGCGGGAAGGCATCAAACAGAATGGATTGTGACAAAGGGATCAGGAAAGCGCCGAACATGCCCTGAGCCAGCCGAAAGGCAACAATGACCTCAAGGCTCCACGACATGCCGCACATCATCGACATGACGGCAAAACCAGTCACCGCCGTCAGGATCAACCGTCGTCGGCCCACGCGTCGGGCGACGAACCCTGTCAACGGCATGATGACCACCGCGGAAACGATATAGCTGGTCAGAATCCATGTCGCCTGATCGGTCGTCGCCCCAAATGCGGCCTGGATATGCGGCAACGCCACATTGACAATCGTACTGTCTAGGACTTCCAGAATGGCGCTGAGAACAACGGCGATCACGATCACCATGTTCACATGGCCGGACGCCGCAGGGGTCATTTGCCGTCCACCGGACCTGTTGTATCTACGACAACTTTGCTGCTGCCTCCGACACGCAAGGGCGCATCGGTCGGGTCAAGCTCGATCCGAACCGGAAATCGCCGGGTGACCTTGACCCAATTCCCGCTCGCGTTTTCCGAGGGCAACAAGGAAAACGTGTCCCCGGACCCTCGCCCGATTGACGCCACCTTACCTGTAAGCGTCGTCCCAGGGAGCATATCGACACGTATCGTGACCGGCTGCCCCGGACGAATGCGCGCCAATGCGGTTTCTTTGAAGTTCGCGTCCACCCACCAATCGGACGATTCAACAATCGAAAATTGCGGAGCGTTGGCGGACACCGAGGATCCGGGGCGAAGGGTCAGATTGGCGATCCACCCGTCGGCCGCGGCATGGACCTTGGTCCAGGCAAGGTTGGTTTCCGCGATTTCAAGCTGTGCCCGCGCAGACAGGATATCATCCTGTTTTGCCTGCAACCCGCTTTTCAATGCCAACAGGCTGGACTGGCTGGTCGTCAACCTTGCAGAGGCTTGCGCGAATTCCGATGCCGTCTGATCAAGCGATGCCTGTGCGACATCGCCTGATGCAAACAATGCCTTCGCACGTTCAAAACTCTTCAATGCAGTATCGTAGGCCGATTGGGCGCTGTCCACCGAAGCCTCAGCCGCAGCAATCTGTGTGGAATAGGATTTGGCCTGTTGTATCGCACTATCCAGATTGGCTTTGGCTGCATCCACCGAAGCCTTGAATTGAGTGTCGTCGATCGTGAAAAGCAGATCGCCGTTTTTCACGGGCTGGTTTTCGATCACATGTACATCTGCCACCTGCCCGGTCACCTGCGCAGCGACATAGATGATGTTCGCGCCCAGATATGCATCCTTAGTGGACGGGTACCGCTCTTCGTGCCTCCAGAACAGAACAAGACCGACTGCAATTGCTGCAAGTATCAAAGCCACGGCTGCGATTTTGAGTGGCTTCATTTTCGTATCCCTCTCTGCACACGACCCATGAGCATCACATCACATGCATGTGCATTCTTATTGCCAGATTTCCCAACACCCAGACCGTTCCAAGGATCATGATCAACAAAACCATGGTTGAAAACAGGACCAGGTGCAGGTCTTCCCGGCTGCTGCGCCGACGATCGATGTGCAGGAAATAAACAAGCTGCAGAACAAGTTGGGCCAGACCTAGCAATCCAATGGTCAGGTAAACACCGGTTGTTTCGATCCCAAACAGGTAGGCTGCGCCAAACATTGCCACCGTCAGCAAAAGCGAACCACCGTATCCGATCACATAGCGCCGACGCTCGCGACGGTGCATTTCAGAGCGCTTATCCATAGGTCAGACCTCCGAAATAAACGATGGTGATGATCCCGATCCAGATCAGGTCGAGAAAATGCCAGAACAGTGCCAACCGCACCACGCGGGAGATAACAACATCCGTCATCCCTTTCACGTGCAGTTGGATACCCAGAACGATCAGCCACAAGCATCCTGCGGCGACGTGCACACCATGCAGAGGAACGAGCCCAAAGAAGGCCGACAAGAAACCGCTGCGCTGCGGAATGCCTCCTTTTTCCGCCATGGCCATGAAATCACGCACCTCAAGCACCAGGAAACTGATCCCCAGTAAAAGCGTGACGCCAAACCACAAAACAATGCGACCGCGCGGCAGATTATATTTCAGCGCCAGCATGGCAAGGCCAACCGTCAGGCTGCTCGTCAACAGGATAAGCGTCTGCGCAAAGACGCTTTTGAGATCAAACAGCTCGTGCGGGCCGGGGCCACCGGCCTGCGCATCGATCATCGTGATGTAAGTCGCAAACATCAGGCCGAAATAGACCAGGTCACTCATCAAAAAGACCCAGAACCCGAAGGTGACAACCTCGGTCGCCTTATGAGCACTCGCGTGGCGTTCCCCCAGATTGATCCCTGGGTAGCTGTGGGTGGGCGCACGCTTCATGTGATCACCTCCAGATCGGGGCGGGCGAGGCCGCGATTCTCCGGAGACGTCTCGAAATCGCGATCCACCGCTTTTTCGCCGTGAACCCGTGCAAGCCAGGCTTCGTGATCCTTGCGCACTTCTTCCGCTGGTATGGTCAGCTCGGTGCTGTCATCGAACGTCCAGACGATCACCACCAAGATCATCAGAACCGTCATCAATGCTGCCAACCACCAGATCCACCAGACCAGCGCGAACATCCAGACGCCGCTCAGAACACACAGGACAAAGCCAATGCCTGTATTGCGCGGCAATTCGATATCTTCATAAGCGTCAGGCGTTGGGTAGGCTGCACCCTTGTCCTTTGCTGCCGCAAAATCATCCCGATCCGTAACGGTTGGAATGATCGCAAAGTTGTACGGAGGCGGCGGTGACGGGATTGACCATTCCAACGTGCGCCCATCCCATGGGTCCCCAACTGGAACGCGGGTCTTTTCGCGGTCGCGGATGCTGACCCAAAGTTGGATCAGAACCGAGAACAACGCGCAGGTAATCACCAGCGCCCCAACGATCGCCACTATCATGAAAGGATGGAAGGATGGGTCATCGTAACTGAAAGAACGGCGCGGCATCCCCATTAGTCCGACGAAATAGAGCGGCATGAAGGTCAGCAAAAAACCTACGGTCCAGAGGGCAACCGTGACGCGGCCCCAGAACTCGTTCAGACGAAAGCCAAACGCCTTGGGGAACCAGTAGTTATAGGCTGCCAAAAGACCAAACAGCACCCCCGGCAACAGTACGTTGTGGAAGTGGGCCACCAGAAACAGCGTATTGTGCACCTGATAATCCACGGTCGGATTGGCTAGGATCACCCCGCTCAGGCCTCCAATCACGAACAACATCAAAAATGCCAAGCCATACAACATCGGCACCGAGAACCGGATGCGCCCCCGCCATAGAGTCGCCATCCAGTCATAGACTTTTACACCGGTCGGAATGGCGATCAGCATCGTTGCGATACCAAATACAGCGTTGATCAGGGCGCTCTGCCCCATGGTGAAAAAATGGTGCAGCCAGACCGTAAACGACAGAACCGCTATCGACATCGTGGCGATGACAAGCGAATTGTAGCCGTAGAGCCGCTTGGCCGAAAAGGTCGCAAAAACCTCGGAGTAGATACCGTAAGCAGGCAGAACCAGCAGGTAGACTTCGGGGTGTCCGAACAGCCAGAACAGATTGGCATAATTCATCATGTTGCCGCCGAGGTCGTTGGTGAAAAAGTGGAAATCCAGATAGCGATCAGCGGCCAACAACAGCGCCGCAACGCCCAAGGGCGGCATGGCAAAGACGATCAGGATCGAACTGCATATGATGGTCCAGCAATACATCGGCAGCCGCATGAAAGTCATTCCCGGCGCGCGCATCTTGTAGATCGTAACAGCGAAATTGATCCCGGTGAGCGTTGTGCCAACACCCGAAACAACGATCGCCCAAATCCAGTAGTCCGGCCCAACGCCCGGATTGAAGGCTGCACCGGTATACGGCGGGTAGGCCGTCCAGCCACCGGTCGAGAACCGACCCACCACCAGCGAAACCATAAGCATCATGCCAGAGGACACTGTCAGGCCCAGGCTGATCTGGTTCAACCGAGGAAACGCCACGTCCCTCGCGCCGATCATCAGCGGAACTACGTAGTTCGCGATGCCAAAGACAAAGGGCACCGCGACAAAGAAAATCATGATCGTGCCATGGGTACTGAACAACTCGGCGAAGTGTTCAGCCTCCAGGAAGCCATCGCCTGGTCCGGCGGCTTGCTGCGCGCGCATGACGACGCCCTCCAACACGCCACGCGCCAACATCACGATGGCGAAGACGACATACATGATCCCAATCTTCTTGTGATCGACACTGGTCAGCCAATCGCGCCAAAGGGGCGTCCACAACCGAAACCAGCTGAGCAGGCCGACCACGACGACAACACCAACCAAGACGATTGCGGCAGCGGCGTTGGCAACGATCTCATTTGCGTTCGGGTTCTGGATCAACCCTGTGACCGGAAGCGCATCCCAGTTGAGGCGGCCAAAGAACCCTGTACCCGGTGAAGTCATTTCTGCGCCTCCAGCCCGAATGACGCCGTTCCCGGCTGTTGATCGACCAGAACTGCTTCGCCCCCGTGATAACGGTGCAGAATGCTGTGAAACAAATCCTCTTCCATTGTGAAGTACAACGCATCCTTCGGCATCTTTGCAGTGCCCAGCACAGCCTGAACCTCATCCCTGTCTGTCCGCATCGCAAGCGTCTGATAAGTTGCAGGGTTTAGTTGGATACCATTGTCACGAACTTTTTGGACCCATGCTTCGAACTCATCATTGGGCATCGCTACGGTGCGAAATTTCTGTTTGGTAAAGCCCCGCCCGTTGTACTGCGTGTTCTCGCCCTGCATGACTTCGGGCGCGTCTGCGACCAGATGCAGTTGGGTGGTCATGCCCGGCATCGCGTAAATCTGGCCAGCCAGTGCCGGGATCATGAAAGACTGCATCACGGTATCGGTGGTCAGTGTCATCGCCACCTGTCGTTTGGTGGGAATCCCAAATTCGCCCACACTGGCGATGCCAAGATCGGGGTAGATGAACAGCCACTTCCAATCCAGTCCGACAACCTGCACACGCAAGGCCGGATCTTCACCAAAAGCCGTCGAGTACGGATCAAGCCGATGGGTGGCCTTCCAAAGGTAGAACGAAAGCAGTGCCACAATCAAAACAGGCACGCCCCACATGAGGAATTCCAACTTTGCCGAAAAATCCCATTCCGGACGATAAGCTGCACTGCTGTTTTTTCGCCGGCGATATCGGAGTGCGATCAGCGGCACCAATACCAGAACAGGGACAACGGCCACCATGATCAATGCGGTCGCCCGCAGCAGATGCGTTTTCTGGATGGCGGCAATGGGCCCTTGCGGATCCATGAAACTGTCGCTGGCCGCCACCGTTTGCGACATCGACACCAACAGGATCACGGCCACCATGAGCAGAGGGATTGGGTTGGGCATATTGACTTGTGCCATAACAGACTGCCCTTTCCTCAAACAATTTCCATTCGACTATCGGCAAGTGTGTGAATTTTCTCAAGAGTTTTTCCAAACCACAAATTGTCCGGGTCAGTCCCCAATTCAATTTCGGGTGTAACGGGTCCAGGGATGCGCGGTATGTTCCCGTTGACTTGCATTCCCAGCCGGGACAGACAAAACAATGATGCGTATTCTGTTTTTCTCTTTGGGATTAATCCTCCTTTGTCAGCCCACGCTGGCACAGGATCGTGCGGCGATCGAACGCCAGTTTCAGTTGTGGTTGCTGGAAACCATTTGGCCCCAGGCAGAGGCCAAGGGTGTGACACGCGAGACAATGCAAGCAGCCCTCTCTGGCGTGACCCTTGAGTGGAACTTGCCGGATCTGGTGCCGCCGGGAAGCGCACGCAAAACTCCCAAGGTCCAGAATCAGGCCGAGTTTGGCTCACCCGGTCGCTATTTCAATCCGGGGTCGGTACAAGGCGCAACATCGGCAGGACGGAAAATGGCACGGCGCCATGCCGCAACTCTGGCGGCGGTCGAAGCCGAAACCGGCGTTCCTGCCCGCATTGTTCTGGCGATCTGGGGAAGAGAGAGCGGATACGGACAGGTTCCGATCCGGCATGATGCTTTCAGGGTACTGTCGACCAAGGCTTTCATGAGTACCCGTGCAGACTATTTCACCGCTGAGCTTGTTGCTGCCCTGCAAATCGCGGAAGCAGGGCACCAGCCCGCGCGGCAAATGAAAAGCAGTTGGGCTGGCGCTTTGGGCCAGCCTCAATTCATGCCGTCCAACTACTTGTCGTATGCTGCTGACGGCAACGGTGATGGTGCGGCTGATATTTGGGGGTCACCTGAAGATACGATAGCTTCAATCGGAAACTACCTCATGAAACACGGCTGGGTTTCTGTACGGGACTGGGGATTCGAGGTTTTCGTGCCCAATAATGTCTCATGCGCTTTAGAAGGCCCCGATCAAGGGCGACCTATTCAGGAATGGGTGGAGATGGGGATACGTCGCGTCTCGGGCAAACCCTTTCCAGCCCATGAGCTACGTGGTGACGGGTATTTGATGATGCCCGCTGGACGACATGGTCCGGCTTTTCTTGTTACGCCAAACTTCTACGTTCTCAAGGAATACAACAAAAGCGACCTGTATGCCTTGTTTGTCGGCCATATTGGCGACCGTATTCAATACGGTATGGGCGATTTCAGTGACTCCTGGGGGAAGGTCGGCGGGCTGTACAGATCCGATATCGCCAAAATGCAGGAGGCGCTGGAAAAACAAGGGCATGATGTCGGAGGGGTTGATGGGCTACCGGGTTACAAAACACGTCGTTCGATAGGTCGATGGCAAGAGAACCTGGGGGCCGCACCGACCTGTTTTCCGGACGCGCCGATGAAAACAAGCTTGGCCCCGTGAGGCAAACCAGAGTGATCAGTAGACTCTGCCACCCTGCCCGTTCATTGATCCTTTGCGCCTAGAACAGGCGCTTTCAGAACCTATCGTCGAAATCAGGCGCCAATTGTTGCCCATTCGAAAACAGCGCGTGAGGGGCAAGTTAAAAACTTAGGTGAGTTGCGAAGGGCAGCTAGCAGCCCTTTCGCAAAGGAAAACCCTCGGTCCGTAAAAAACCATTGGCACGGTTTGTCCTTCAGACCATTGATACCCGAATGCGGACAGTATGCGCGGCTTTAAGAGAACTGCGTCTTCCAAGTGGGAAAACCGCATAAAAAATAGCATGATACGTGGAACCGCAACACAGTCGGATCGTTCCTAAGAAAGTGATACTCTGAAGGATACTGCAATCAGATCAATGCAATTGAGTTTTCGTGATGGACTGACCATGATTTGCCTCCCTCTACAGGAGGTAAACAGCCAACTATCCAAGCACCTGATGCGCAAGTATTGTATGCATATCGCATCCGACCAGGCTTTTGACTCCTCCTTGGCAAGGTGGCACGATTTGACTGATTACATGCCTGATCCATCAGGCATCATTGATTGACAGGGTATTGCAGCCTATGAGGACACTCCGGACATTTCCTGCTCTTCTGGCAAAACTTATATATTGAGAGGCACCATGACACGCAAAGTCACCAAAGCGGTTTTTCCAGTAGCGGGCATGGGGACGCGTTTTTTGCCAGCGACCAAATCCGTACCGAAAGAGATTATGACGCTGGTGGATCGTCCGCTGGTGCAGTACGCAATTGACGAAGCCCGCGCCGCCGGGATCAAGGAATTTATTTTTGTGACATCACGCGGAAAATCCGCGCTTGAAGATTACTTCGACCACAACCTGGTTCTGGAGCAAGAACTGAAAGCCAAAGGCAAGAACAAGCTTCTGGAAATCCTGAACAAGACAAATATGGAAAGCGGGGCGATCGCTTATATCCGCCAGCACAAAGCACTGGGACTGGGACACGCCGTCTGGTGTGCCCGGCGGCTGATCGGCGATGAACCTTTTGCCGTGATGCTGCCTGACGATGTCATCGCCGCCGACAAGCCTTGTTTGCAACAAATGATCGAGGCATACGAAGACACTGGTGGCAACATGGTCGCGGCGATGGAAGTTCCGAAGGAAAAGACTAGTTCCTATGGCGTACTCGATGTTGGCGACAATATCGGATCCGTCGTCCCCACCAGAGGCATGATTGAAAAGCCCGAACCATCGGAAGCACCTTCCAATCTGGCGGTCATCGGCCGTTACGTGCTTCGGCCTTCCGTTTTGAACAACCTCAACGCAAAAAAAACGGGAAGTGGCGGTGAAATCCAGCTGACCGATGCCATCGCCCAGGACATTGCCGCCGGCGTTCCTGCCTTCGGTTACAAATTCGACGGTCAGCGTTTTGATTGCGGTTCAAAATCAGGCTTTCTGCAAGCCACCGTTGCCTTTGCTCTTGCCCGCGAAGACCTGCGTGATGATCTGAGCCAATATCTTAACGACATTGTCGCCACTGGGAAAGCTGCTCAGTAGCCATGGGTGGTTTTACTTGACTAAAAACATGGCAATACCGTCAGTCACCCGAAGCTCGAAGGCACTTGCATGACCAATACAGTCTACCCCGTCATTCTTTGCGGTGGATCGGGAACACGTTTGTGGCCCCTGTCACGCAAAAGCTATCCCAAGCAATTCGTTCAGCTGGTCGGCGAAACAAGCCTGCTGCAAAATTGCGCGGAACGGATGCTCGGACCATCTCAAGCGCCATATGCAAAGCCCCTGATTCTGACCAACGAGGCATTTCGCTTTATTGTCCCGGAACAATTGACGGCCGTCGGAATTGACCCTGGCCCTATTCTGATCGAACCCGAAGGGCGCAACACGGCCCCCGCCGTTCTTTCCGCGGCCTTGTTTCTGGCAGCGCGTGATCCGGAGGGCATCATGCTTGTGGCGCCGTCAGATCATGTGGTTCCGGACATGGAAGCCTTTCATCAAGCCGTTGCTGAAGGCGTACGGACAATAAGTGAACGACGCGATCTGGTTACCTTTGGCATCACTCCGACACACGCGGAAACCGGTTACGGCTATCTCAAACTTCGCCATCCTCCGGAATCGACCCATGAAGTTGTCCCATTGGATCGTTTTGTAGAAAAACCTGATCTGAAAACGGCCGAGGCGATGCTGTCGGATGGAAGTTATCTTTGGAACTCAGGCATCTTCCTGTTTGCAGTTCGCGATATCATAGCAGCTTTTGAACAGCACGCGAGCGAACTGATCCCACCAGTTCAAAAGGCCGTTGCAGAGGCAAAAACAGATTTGGGCTTTCTCCGACTGGACCCAGCAGCCTGGGCGGGTGTCGGCGACATTTCAATAGACTACGCAGTGATGGAAAAAGCCTCGAACCTAAGCGTGGTGCCGTATTCTGCCGGCTGGTCTGATGTCGGAAGCTGGACCGCTGTTCAAGAGCTATCGAACCCCGATGAAGACGGAGTAGCAACCAATGGAGAAGTAACCGCAATCGACTGCCGCAACGTGTTGATACGATCCGAGTCGCCCGCGCTGGAAGTCGTGGCAATGGGTCTTGAAAACGTAATCACCATTGCGATGCCCGATGCGGTTCTGGTCGCGAGCATGGACAAGGCCCAGGACGTGAAACAGGCCGTTACGGCACTAAAGGCCAAAGGGGTGAAACAGGCTGAATCATTGCCTGTGGATCATCGACCATGGGGCTGGTTCGAAAGCCTAGTGATCGGCGACAGGTTTCAGGTCAAGCGCATCCATGTTCATCCAGGCGCGTCGCTCAGCCTGCAGTCTCACCATCATCGTTCCGAGCATTGGATCGTGGTCGAAGGCACAGCCAAGGTCACTATCGATGATCAGGAGCGTTTGGTAACCGAAAACCAGTCAGTCTATATTCCACTGGGAGCCACGCACCGAATGGAAAACCCTGGGAAAGTTCCTATGGTCTTGATCGAGGTTCAGACCGGCACCTACCTGGGTGAAGACGATATCATCCGATACGAGGACATTTACGCCCGGGATTAATTCCGGGCGATCCTAACGCGCGCCTATTCAGTGGCGGTTTCCAAGCTGAGGACCAAAACTTAGCAAAACATTTCCTGGGCGGTCGGCCCGGTCAGACAGGATTGACGCTATTCACGGCAGGGTAGCGCGCAACCGAAGTTTCGGACCGACGCCACAGGAGGACCCCCATGTCACAAACATCCCCCCGATTGAACCTGCCTTTGCTGCAACCGGCACAAGCGCAAAAACATGTTACCCACAACGAAGCCCTGAGACAGCTCGATCTGGTCGTGCAACTCTCGGTACAGTCAACGGATTCCGGAACCCCACCTGTTGTCCCCGCGCAAGGCGAAGTTCATGCTCTTGGAGCCAACCCGACCGGCGACTGGGCAGGGCATGCCGGCGAGCTTGCCGCCTGGTTGGACAACGCCTGGCATTTCGTGACCCCCGGCATCGGCTGGCGCGCCTGGGATGAAGCGACCGGAGTTCTGAAATACTGGACAGGAACAACTTGGGCCCCCCTGCCAGTCAGCACTCAGAACCTTGACGGAGTCGGGGTGGCTACAAATTCTGACAGTACGAACCGCCTGTCCGTTCGCAGCCCTGCGACCTTGCTGAGCCACGAAGGTGGCGGACATCAGTTAAAGATCAACAAAGCCAGCGCAGGTGATACAGCATCGCTGTTGTTTCAATCGAACTGGACCAGTCACGCTGAAATGGGACTGTCTGGCGGCACCGGATTTTCCATCAAAGTGTCTCCCGATGGCAGTAACTGGACGGAAGTGATGACCTTTGATCCTGTTGCCGGAACCGTGTCAGGGACAACTGTTCAGGCAGATGCCAGTGATACAACCACAGGCCGCCTGATGCGCGCCGATTACGGATACGGACCCGGCAACCTTCTTGGAACAGTGACGGAAAACGCTGGTGTTCCGACCGGAGCGGCCATTGAGCGCGGCAGCAACGCCAACGGAGATTACGTACGGTTTGCCGACGGTACTCAGATCTGTACGGCCACGCCTGCACCCGTGTCCTGCACGACTGCTGAGGGTGCTCTTTTCAAAAGCGGCCCAATAACCTGGGATTTTCCGGCTGACTTTTCGACGCCCCCGAACCTGAACGGCTCTGGAGGCGTTGCTACCCGGTTTACCGGGTTTGATACGCCTTCGTCGTCCCAATCGACATTCATTGTCTTCTCGGCGATCTCGGATTCGGCAGCCCTGGCGCCGGCCGTCACAGCCATTGGTCGCTGGTTCTGACAGGCAGGGCCGCCTGGATACCGGATCAGGCGGCTATTCCGACCGAAGATCGGTTGCGACCCGTTCCGCGCCATCCCCGCATCACCGGGTTTGCAGCCTTTCACCACTCCGGAAAAAGCTAGATGGTTGCTAGAACTCCCGCTTAAGGAATGCAGCAAACAACGCATAGAGGGAGGTTGCACCCAGCATACTTGCGCGATCTGCCCGTCTGACGTCTCGTGCCAGGTCGAAACCGCAAACAATATTCGTTTACAATCAATCAGAATCGGTAGGTCGCCCCGATCACCGGCCCGGACTGACTGAACTCGAAATCGTTGCCGCCGATCTCATGGTCGAAGGCGATATAGCGATATCCGCCACGGATCACCCATCTATCATTGATGGCATAATCTGCCGTCAACAGAACCTGCCAAGTTTCGCTGCCGTTGCGGAAGCCGCCATAGTCAACGAACCCGGTTCCCGTCCATTTTTCAGAGAAGACGAAACGTGCCCTTGCGCCAATGACCGGATCGACCCAATCGCCGTCAACTGTAGTCGTACGCCCCGGTGCCGAGCTGGGCGTCAGCGTGAAATTTGTTTCGGTGCTGAACCATCTGAAACCACCAGCAATGTCCAGTTTAACAGTAGGATCTTCATAGACCCGATAAGCCACGTATCCACTGAGGAATTGGGTGGTAAATGATGTGTCGAGACTGGATCCAGCCGGACCGGATCCGGTGTTGCTAAAAGATAAATTTGTATAGTTGTAGTCTGCCAGCAGGCTCCAACGCCCATTGGATGCCGCAAACGCGCCCATGAAGGCGAAATCCAGGTTGCTCAAAGCGTCAGAAAAACTCAACGTTCCGTCCAATGTCCCCGAAGGCGTTTCGATAGACGTTTCTGTTTCAGGCATGAAAAGATAAACCGTAGCTTCATAGGACCAATCGCTTTGCTGCGCGGAAGCGGTTGTTCCAGTCGCCATAACCAAGGCTAAACCGATCCCTTTAATCCCATATTCTATATTCATTTCGTCCCTCCAGTATTTCAGATGTAATTCAACTTCTTAGTGATCCAGAACAGGTTTTCCGCCAACACACCAATTGCGCCGGCCTTGTCCGTTACCACAAGTGTGGTGCCAGAGGTCCCTAACGGGAGCTCATCGATATTCAACTGGTCCGGAACTTCGATCAACACCGGATAACTGGACACACCGGCCAGATCGCGCAGTGATGGGAGGCCCGTACGCAAGTCGACAGCTCTCTCTGCCGCTCCCACGGGCAGCGATACGACTGTCCCAGAAATCTCGCTGCCCGGCAAGGTTCGCAGAGCAAGGCGTATCTTGCTGCCGACGGCAACATTCATACGGCTTGATTGCGGTAGACTTGCGATCAGATAGCGGTCATCGGGGACGATAAAAGAAATAGCCCCCTGTGCAACGGACACACGATTTCCGGGACGTAGAGAAACGGCTGTGACAAAGCCGTCCTCGGGCGCGGGCAGATTTGCGGACTGTTGATCGATGGCAGACATGGCTTCCTGCAACTGGAAGGTTGTCGTTGCCCCTCGCTTTTCGAGATCGACAAAGTCGTCACGGCGCTGGACGCCAAAGGTCAATTGCACGGTGAGGGATTCAATGTCGGCTTCCGCCGCTGCCAGGTCGGACTGTAACTGATCTGCCGCAGAACGAGCAGATTCAAGACTGGCCGTCAGGCGGGCGACCTCAATCCGAAAAGGTGTATCGTCGATCCGGAACAGCGGATCCCCTTTCGCGACCCGCTCATTGGGGCGAACTGAAACGTCAATGACGGTACCTGACACATTAGGGGCAATGTTGGTGGCAACACCCTGCGCTGAAAAAGGACCAGTCGGCGTGGTGTGGTTGAGGGCCCCGATTACAACCAGAGCAATGATTGCGGCGCCCCCGTAGACTACAGATTTCCAGAACCGGTTCCATGGAAGCAGCCCGAGCTTGGAAAACACCACCCAGATCACTCCGAAATAGAACCCTAAAACAATAAGCATACGCTTACTCCGGTGCGCAGAGCTGCTGATACCAGTGAGTTGCAGTTTTGGTTATGGATGCAGCGGGAATAGTACGCCAATGTTGCCCCCTAACTTGTCACTCGCATGACCGCGCATTTCTGTTGATACGCGCGGCCCTGTTTCATTGTTGCACCGAAGATCGTTTGACCATGAAAGCCTCGACTGCCTGTTGAGTTTCCGGTCGCAGGTTTCCAATTCCTTCATACGGCATACCTGTGGCAGGGCCAGTATCTGGATACAGCTCTTTTCTCGCCATGTGGCGTCCCAGTATACGGATGAACTCCTGCCCGCCCCACGCACCAACTTCGGTTGAAACCGGGTACTTTTCGTGCGTGTCGCGCATCACATCAAAGAAATCTGCAATGATCGCATTTTGACCCGGCCCGGGCAGGTTGAGCTTCAGCTTGTCCTTGACGATCGCCTTCGGAGTACTCACCGAATAGATAATCACATGATCACGCCGACCTTTGCTTTCATCTTGAAACAGGATCGAGGCAGATTGGTCCACACCGTCAATCAACCGGTCTCGGGGAATATGCTGAACCGCGCCGCCGAACCGAGCCAGTGTCGTATAAAGATCAGACACATGAATAATGTTGTTGATCATGCTGTCTGGTTCAATCAGAGCCTGCCACCTTATGAAAGCGTCCACGCGAACCCCGCCCTCGGTCGTATCGCCTTTGCCTCCGCGATAGACCATTGGCGTAAAGCCGGATTCCGGTGAATACTTGGTGAAATGGCCGTTGTCGCCCATCAACACGACAATCGTGTTTTCCGCCACACCAAGCTTGTCCATGCGCGTGAAGATTTCACCCAAATACGTATCCAGCTCTTGCAGTTTGTCGGCGTACAGACCGCCATTCACGCTTTCCGGTCCGTCCCGTCCAGCCCGCGTGTTGTCCAGTGGGATCATCGGCCAGTACTGCAGGAAGAATGGCTCAGTGCCGCCAGCCAAGCGTTCCAGTTCAGCAAGGGTTTTGTCCTGAAAAGCTTGGTTCATCTCGTCATATTTGGCTGCGTTCCAACGTTCACCCGGTTCCATTCGGATTTCACGAACAGGTCCGCCGGCATTTCCTTCGATCACCGTGGCCATGGCCGATGCGTCGGGACGGAACCAGTCGTCGATCGTGTAATCGTCGTCGAAATCTGCAATTCCAACCGAAACCTGTTCGCGGATTGCATCGTCATTGAAAATCGTCAATTGACCCTGCTGATGAACGGCGTGCTGCGCATAGTCGAACCCCTGGTTCATTGCCCAGCTCTCGGCAATGTCACCCATGTGCCACTTGCCGACATGCGAGGTGGCATATCCTTCGGCCTTTAGAACCTCGGCAAGCGTCACTTCCTCTCCGGGCAAACCGAAACCGGCGATGTCGACGGTCGTATCACCCATTCCGATCCGAACCGGCAGACGACCGGTCGTCTGGGCCACACGGGTCGGGGTGCAGGATGGCTCTGTATACATGCGCACCATGCGCATCGCTTCGTCAGAGAAATCGTTGATGTTCGGCGTACTGATACCGCGTACCGCGTTCAATTCTGGGATACCCATATCCCCGAAACCAATGTCATCGACCAGAATACTTATGATGTTCGGAGGATTGCCGCCGTTCTCTTCACGAAACGCCGCGAGAGCCTGATCAACGGCGGTATCATCCTGCTCCCAGGCATCCTTGTTCTGGGCCTGAAGGATATAGAATTCGGAATCATGCGCAATGGGTGCATTCTGCGCGTAGGCTGGTGCGCTGATCGCCAGAGAGCCGAGCAAAAAAAACTTTAGATCCATTTCTTTAGATATCCTTTTTTCTTGGGTTTTCTTCTCGCTCCAGACCCTGTGCGATAAGATCGTGGGCGACACTGGAAAGTGTCTGACCAGTAGACTCCGCAAGACGTGTGAGCCTGTGACGCTGTGAGGGTGTAAGAAGGGTCACGATCCGTTCGGACCGCACTTCCGCTTTCGGAAGCTGAGGGCGGCCACGTTTGGGCGAGGCAAGCGGATCGGGCAATTTCATTTGAACATATTCCTGTGTTTCGACTAAGCTTTTCATGCAAACTACAGGGGAGAAATATTGGACCGCATCAAAAATTCGACAAAACAAGACTTGGCGCTGCCAGAAGCACCCCGGTTTTTTGAAGCCACTTTTCGGGATCCGAACCAGATCACCGCAATATCCAAATGGGATATGGACTTCCGTCAGATCGAAGACGGCGAAATGCAGGCGGATTTCAAAGTTAGGTCCAGCCCACTTATTTCCGTTGTAAAGTTTGGCTTCTCTCGGCGTGTGCACCAAATCGGCGCGTCTCCGAAAGGCCATCTCACGTTTGGCATCCCTACCCATTCAAAACTAACGGACTGGAAGGGTATCAGCATCAAAACACCACCGTTTCTGTCTTTCGGCAGCGGCGATGAGTTCGACTGTATCAGCGACAGCGGGTTCGGCGGATATACGATGACAGTTGAAACTGAGTATGCGATGAAAATCGTTGAAAAGTTGGGGATCACAGCCTCTGATACAGAATTTGGGGCATTTTTGTTACCTGCAACGCCACCTGATCGCTCAGCTGCGCTTCTGAACGACATTCAGGCTTTGTTGGCGAACCCAATTTCGTCGGAACAGGGCGAGACCCATTTGATCGAGGAGTTGCTCCGGATCGCTTCGGGGGGCGGGGCGGATCGCAGAGAACCGCGGATTAACCGAAAAGCTCTGGCACTCTCTGCGGCAGTCGATCGGATGACGGCGACCCCGGACGAAAACGTCCCCATCAGCGAGATCTGCGGGGATATCAGTGTGTCATTGCGCACATTGGAACGCGCGTTCAACGAAAAATTTGGCATCGGCCCAAAGGCATATTACACGAGACTCCGCCTCAACTGGGTTCGCAGGTTGCTTGTAGAGCAGGGCAGCGAAATATCAATCTCTGACGCTGCAAACAGATATGGCTTTTGGCATATCGGACAGTTCTCACAGGATTACCGAAAATGTTTCGGCGAATTACCATCGGCTACTGTCGATTGAGCACCATTGTCTTTGTGTTGTCTGTGACGATGGCTTTTCATGACATCAAACCCAAAACGGCGTAAAAATTCTGCAAGCTAGGCTCTGGCTGTATTCCTCTTCAGGCACGTGCGCCGTCATGATCTACAATGTCTTGCTCAACTCTCGCGACTTCGCCGCGGTTCAAAACCCGCTTACGCGTTCTATCAGCCAGTACATTGACACTGACCCGATCCCATACGCGGTCAAAACCGTGGCATTTCTTCCTACTGGAAGTGCTACCAGCCGCCAGGCCGCCAAAAGCAAAGTCAAAGCAGCAATAAAACTCAGCTGCCCAGCTTCGACCCCGAGGTTAAAGGCCAGCAATGCCGCGGGAATATCGTTGGAGGGCAGTCCGATGTCAGCCAAAGCCCCTGCAAAACCAAGGCCATGCAAAAGACCGAACCCGAAACAGACGATCCAGGGTTTCTGCTTTGACAGCCGGAACCGTCCTTCACCGCCTTTGACAATCTCCATCGCCAGAAACACGATGGACAGTGCGATAACGGCCTCGACCGGTGGTCCGGGAACATTCAAAACGCCAATCGTTGCCAACGCCAATGTTATTGAATGCGCAAGTGTGAACGCTGTTACTGCCCCCACAAGTTTCCACGGATCGCGGACCAGAACAAACAGCGCGAAGACAAACAGAAGGTGATCCCAACCTTCCAGTATATGCTCGAAACCCAACTGAGAATATGCTGCAAACACTGACCATGTCGACTGTTCAGAAGGTATGATTTGAACACTGACATCCGGGGTAAAACGAAGCGTCGCAGGTTCAGCATCCAGAGGGTGTAAACGCACCAACACATCGTTTCTCTGGGTCTCAAGGCCTTCAATGGCAATGGGTTGACCCGCGATATCCGCGTGGCACTCGACGATCCAGGATGAAATCCACGCTCGGCTGTCGGAAACAGGATCAGGGCCACGCGTCGGAGTGCAGCCATCTGGCAATATGGCGTCAATCGCCATCGGTTGACCATTCACATCAGGCTTTCGCCAATGAACGCTCCAGGTATTGGAGGCGATTTGACGAATTTCCAGATATCCCGGATCAAGCGCATGCGCAGTGGCGAAATTTGCAGACCACACGAACAGCAGCGCAAACAGCAAGCAAATCGCGGCTCTCATTTGGCAGGGCCTGAAAGATCGGGCGCCACAATCTCGTAGTTTTCGGTAAGAGAGTCGTATTGCGCTTGCGCCAGAGCTTCACTCATTTCCCGACGCCAATCCCGCAGCACCGCGTCGTGGATTTCAGCCAAAGGAGGTGTTTGACTGGCCTCGATAGCAACGACCTCAACAAGGTGAATGCCGTAACCTGATTGGATCGGCCCCGTCCACTGACCTGTTTCGACCTCAGTGATGCCTTTCGAAAAACCTCCTCCAAAGACCGACTCGATGACCCGCGTCGCGGACAAGGGCATTGACGCCGGCAGCAATGTCGGACCGCCCAAATCGGAAAAGTCTTGCTGCGCGCGCAGGGTGGCCAGTGCTTTCTCGATTTCGGCCTCTCCGGGTTTCTCTCCAAGAAAGACCTGATTAAAGGCAACCATGACAGGCGTTGCATAGCGTTCCGCGTTTTCCTGAAGAAATGCCTCCAGAGCTTCGTCCTCCGGAACTACCGACGTTGCAATGGCTTCGGTCAGAAAGTCCATTTTTTGACTTAACCGGGTCCTTATCAAGGTATCTCCGCGATCCAGACCAAGCTTTCTTGCTTCCCTGACCAGAACCTCTTCCCGAATTGATGCACCGACCAAAGCTTCTAACTCCGCTTTACTTGGCGGGCGTTTCCACTGCGCTTTGAACCGAGCAGACAATAATGCGACGTCATTTTCGTCGATTGTTATCACCTCAAGATCTTCGACGGTCTCGTTGTCCGGTGCAACAATATCGAACCAAATAAAGATTGCCGTTCCAATCAAGAAAAAATGGAACAGAGGTTCTTTCAGTATTCGCATGGAGTCTCCTGCGTAAAACGTGCTCAGGTTCTACGTACAGATGCTGTCATCAACCGGTTGGGTTTTGCAAGAAAATGAGCAATCCAGGTGTTCCGGAAACGTTGTGAATTCGCCGAGGTGGAGATCACCGCCTCGGCTTTCAATTCGTTTGTTGAGCGGGTCACTCTGCCGGTGTGTACCAGATCGGGGACGAATATGCGCGTTCCTGATGGGTAAGCACTGCATCCTCGGGCAATTCGATACCATACCTCAGCTTGTCGTACAGGATCCAACGCGGGGTCGGAATTTCGATGGCGCGGACATAATAAAATGCGCGCGCGTTCGGATCGAAATCCGGGTCTGACCATACGGTGACAAGTTCGGCCGTTCCGATTGTGTTGGTCCAGCTGGCGGTGTCCACGTCCACAGTGTTCCCGACCGCAGGGACCTTGCCGTTTTGATCAACTTCACGGTTATCCGACCACGCGACGTCATAGACCTTCTCCTGCATGACACTTTCGGAATCGAGCCATCCTTTTATCACTTGAACACGGTCCAGATTGGCACCAACCGGGTCGCGCAGGGCGGCGATCAGGAAGCTTGGCGCACCCTCACCCTCGCGCGGGCGCAGATCCGAGCCCATAGGCACCCCTTTGGTATAGCCAACATTGGCAAGGAAACGGGTTTCAACATCTGCGTCACTGAAATCCCATCCGCCAAAGAACCGCAGACCGATCCGAGGGCCGGTCGTTGCGTAGGTTTCGCGGCGCTTGAACGCATCAAAGATCGCCGCGCGCGTATTCTCGGTAGCCCAGACAGCCGTGTATCCGGAGGCGACGAGCAGGTCACCGGGAATTTCACCAAGGTCATTGGCTATGAACGGATGCTTGATACGCGAGGCTGAGGGCTCGACGCTGACGGATTTTCCAAAGAAATTGTCTTCTTCGGCGGTGGCCAAAGAGGTATGGCTGTCCGTCGCGCCGCCCATACCGAACTTGTATGGGTTCACGCCAAACTTTTCTTCCAGCATCAAACCGCGCTTCAGCGCCTCGCGAGCGTATTCACCAGCCAGCATGTCATCGGTCTTCAACTCGGTAATATCCAGATTGCCGACGTCCCAGTTCTCATAGTCCGCAAATTCGTCATCCGGGCTCAGGAAAGGGTGCGCTTCGCCGTCACCCTTGATCTGCGTGACCTCGTAATGGGGCTCCCATTTCGCGCGGGCCGCGACATATTCCTCGTCAACCTTGCCGCCGTGATACGTGTCTTCGGTTGGGAACATCCATCCGTTCGACAGGTTTCCGTTATGGGCAAAGGCCACTGCACGCCCCCCCGTTCTTTCCTGATACTCTTCAAGCCAAGCGTATAGCGCCTTTGGATCCGTATCACCGTAGGGAGGCTGGGTGACCGGTGGCACCATTTGAAGCGCCCTGATTGGCCCATCGCGCAGCATGACATTCCGGTGCAAGTTGAACCCTTTCGGCACCGAGGTCCATTCAAAGCCGATGAAAGCAGTAAAGCTGCCGGGATCATTGTGCCGCTCGGCCGCCAGGACAATGCTTTCCCAGGTAAACGCAAAAGCATCGGCACCTGGGCTGTACGCCTCCAACAGGACTTCTGGCAGTGTCATTTGCGAAAAATTGGTAATGATGTCGAAAGCTGCTTTACCGGCTTCTTCCCCGCCGGCTTTGTACCCCTCGTACCACTCCAGTCCTTTCGGATCAGAAAGAACGCCCGGCTTACCGGCCTGCAAATCTGGCGCAAACCCCATCAGATCTGTGTGATCCGTGAGAACCATCCAATCCAACGGTCGTGACAGTCTTACAGGTTGACCCGTTGAAGAAATGACCTGCTCACCCTTGGCGAAACGCCATGCCTCATCCGGTAATAAGGTGTTCCCGAAAGCACCCGCATCCAGCGAAAGCCCGGTGTGAAGGTGAGTGTCCCCCCATAATGGGCGTTCAGGAAATGTGCGTTGGGCGTAAGGGGAATAGGGCTGATCAGAAAACAATCCCTCAGCAGCATCTTCGCTGGGTACGGCGTCAGCGACAGCAGCAGCAGGGACCAATACGAGTGAGATTATGCAAGCAGATTTCCGAAACAAAGTGACCTCCCAGTTCAGGAATACTTAGCGGTGTGGGCGAATTTCATCGCGCCATTGTTATATTCCTATTTTCTTATATCACATTCTATCGAACAACAGGTTTTTTTTAATCTGAGAGCTGCAAACCCGCGCAATCAGGAAATTTGGCGCAAGCCGCTAAGGTGATCGCGAGTCGTGTTCACCTGACAAGACCCGTCGGATCACCTTATCTGATAGTAAAATGAAAGCTTCCGGCTGACGCCCCCAGGCGGGCGCGGGAAAGGTGCGGCAGTTCGAACCTGTTCTTTGGCTGCGCGCTCTATTTCCGGCGAGCCAGAGCTTTCAACGACATCAACCCAAGCCAACGAACCATCCGGGTCAATCTGGAAAAACACACGCGCATAGCCGCGACCGGCAACGTAAACGATTGGCGCTCGATTCAGATGAACAAGAACCTGACCTGCATAGTTCGTGCTGTCCGAGTTTCCCGGCCCCCGCCCGCCTGAACGGGTGCCGCCGCGGTTTTGTCGGAAGGCGTCGATACCCTCTCTTTGATACGTCGCCAGAGGTGATTCAATCGTTTGTTCCGGAAAGCGAAGAGCTTCAAAGTTGTTCGACGGATTCAATGCCCCGCGCAATGCTGGTTGCGGACGGCGGTCTGGAAGACGTGGCCGGAGTGACGAAACCACGGCCTGTTTGGATTCATTCGCTTCCGTATCGGGTATGGGCAGTTCGGCGTCTTCGTCTAAGGGTTCCGATGCTTCATCCGGTATCACAGGTTCAAGTGGTGGCGTGTTTTCCGGAGCAACCGGAACCACTTCAACCGGTAACGCGGCAATCTGTTGCTGTTCCTCGGTCACCGGTTCTTCAGCAGAAGTCGGCTCAACTGGAGCAACCGTCTCGCCAGCCGGCACCTCAGGTGTTTCGGCCACTGTTTCAGGCTCTGCGGAGGTGGCTCCGCCAGCCTCATCGGGTTCGCCCTTCTCCTCTTGGTTCTGTTCTACAGGTTCTACGATGACTTCATCCGGTGCCCTCGGCTGAATGATCGTTGAATCGCCGGTGTCCGGTGCGTAAGTCTCCTGCGGGTTCGGCGATGCAACGCGGGCATCGCTTGTCGGAATCTCCGCCTCTTGCGGCCGGGTTGGCGGCTCGACCGGGGGTGTCGGCGGCTCATTCGGCTCGGGCCGAACGGGTTCAATCCTGGTATCGGCAAACTCTTCGAACGCGTTGCTGAGTTCGATTGTGTCTGTACTGTTTTCGCCCGAAGCCTGATTTGACAACTCTGGCACTGTAAAGATCAGGCCCATGAGATGCACCAGCACGGAAATCGAAATCGCAAAGATTGCGACGAAAACCGACCGCCTGATCATTCGAGAGCCTGTTCGGTCACCAGGAATACGGATGGCGCACCCAACCGGCGCAGACTGCTGGTGACCTCCATCAATCGAGGGGCCGACGCATCCCTGTCAGGAACGATCCGCACGGGTCCCGATTCATGCGCAGCCATGAAAGCTTCTGCCTCGATCGGATTGCCGCGAAAACTCAGCGTTCCGTCCCGATGAAGAACAAGCGCATCTGGCGGCTCACGGCCTTCAAGATCCGCAGTGTTCACCAAATTCAGATCAGGATCCAACGGCGGTGCGATCGTACCTGTAATAAGAAAAAAGATCAGGATCAGAAAGACGACGTTAATCAGCGGAATGGTGGAATCTCGATTTCGACCGGGTCGGATGTAGCGGATCATTGCCTCACTCCAACACTCTGACCGTCAAACCTTCGCGCCCACGCAATGGAGCAAGCAGGTCCACAAGACGTTGCGCGGTTGTCTCAGGATCAAGGCTTACCAGAACCTGACCGGCTTGGACCTGATCCACCAATTCCTCAAGCGACAAGGGTTGACCGTTCAGGACCACACGTGCCGGACCAAATTGCACGAATAGGCGCTCGGGCGGCTCAACGTCGGTTTTCCTGCCTGTGGCTGCGCTGCTCAACTCGATCTCGCTGAATCGCGAAAACGTTGAGGACAGCATGAAAAACAGCAACAGCAGAAAGATCACGTCGATAAGAGGCGTCATCGACATGCGTCGCCGCACAAAAGGCGCAGTGTTACGCATGTTCTGGGGCGACCGGGACTTGTGCGGCCGCCTCTGTGCTTTGGATGGAATGACCCGGGACCAGAACCGTACGCAAAGCCTTGTCCGCAAAAACACGCTCGCGTGCGGTTCGACTTTCAAGCCAGGACAAAACCATCGATGTCGGCATCGCAACAGCCAGACCTACAGCGGTGGTTATCAGGGCCACCCAGATCCCCCCGGCCAAAAGCGATGGATCAACCGATGACCCAGCGGTTTGCAAGCTTTGGAAGGCACTGATCATACCCAGCACCGTACCAAAAAGACCCAGCAAAGGCGCCAGCTGCGCTACGGTGTCCAACAATCGAAAACCGCGTTCCAACCCGGCAAGCGCCAGACCCGCTTCGGCATCCAGCCGGTCATCGGCCCCGGGAACCCCCGTTGCGTTCATCGCCGCGCCTACAATGGGGGCAAGATAACTGCTGCTGTCCGCCAGTCTTGCACGTGCAGCACCTTGATCTCCTGTATCCCAGGCAGCCAGAGCTTCAGACAGCACCTTGTGTCGCCCGACACCGCAGGCTGCAAATTGCCAGAGCTTGTAGAGAGTGACCGCCAGCGTCAAAACCGACATTGCGATCAATATCGCCACAACTGGCCCGCCCAGTTCAAAAATCTCGCGAAGTGCGGCTAGAGGACTCATCCCAACAACTCCATTTCCACCCTGCTGTTCAGCGTCAGGGTGCTGTCGCATATGTCGCTTTCGAAACCATCCACAACGCAGGAGCTTGCGCCGTTGATCAAGGCTTGCCCAACTGCGTCACATGTTCTGTTGGGAAGGTCGAACTGGCGCACCCTGGGTCGGCTGGCCGGCAAGTCGCGAAAATCGAACAGCGAGAGGTTCAAGACACCACCTTCGGTGTCGAAAATGACGGTTTCAAAAACAGCGCCATCAATCTGCTGCCCGGTCTCATTCTTGACCATAAACGTCAATCTGCACGCGCCGGCGACATCCTCAGCCGAGTTCAGTTCCACAAATAGTCGAGCAGAGGATTCGGCACCAGATTGCGCAGATGCTGTGGACAGCAAACAGCCAGAAAACATGGCCGCGACAGTAAGGCGACGAAACAGCATGAACAGACTCCGTGTTGCAGCGCTGGAACAATAAGGCAGCGACCGTCAGCTTGCCCATCTGCGTTTCTACCTGAGGGGCATGTCACATTAAAGAGCCGCGAAGGGTGGCATAGAAAAAGGATCGTAGCGTGTGTTGATGTACATACACACACGGTAAGACATACGTTGCTCGATAAGAATTTCAACTCCGTCCAAGACTGCCCCGCGCTTCAGCACAAGCAGGAAGATATTGTCGGGTCAAATCTGAAAAGCCAGCAACTCTCGCACTTTTTTGATACGGGTGCTTAACACGCAAAAAAGAAACGAAACTGCGCCAAATCGGGTCTTCAGGGAAGTGTGCCTAAAACGCTGTTTGAACGCCGTTTTCACATAAAACTTGCTTAGAATGCGAAAAGTCATGCATATTTGCCTATATTCCTGATGCTTATTAATAATAAAACTATGCTTTTTGAGGGGCAAATGTCGGGCACAGTGCAATTTGCACGTATCAAGACCCATTGGGGGAAGGGGCTCGAGTTTGTCGTTGTTAAAGATTATTCTGGTTCTATGCGTTGTCGTAATCATACCGTCGCAGACCATCGCCAACATTGGAAAAGTAATAAGCGTCAAACAAGGCGCTCACATCACGCGAGCGGGAAAAGTACAACCTGTGTATTCGGGAATGGAGGTTGTGTCGGGCGACGCACTCACCACTGATCGGACAGGCGTAATTCAAATCGTTTTTGTGGATGACACCAAGATTGCCATTGGCCCCAACGCGCGCATGGTGCTGGATGTGACCATGTTGCGAAGTAACCGCAAGGCCAAGAGCTTTGCTGTTCAGGCCTTGGGTGGCAGTTTTCGGTTTATTTCCGGGAAAAGCCGAAAGAGAGCCTACTCGATCAGGACTCCGTCGGCGACAATGGCCGTGCGCGGCACGACCTTCGACATGTGGGTCGTGTCGGAAAAACAAAGCGCGATGCTTGTCCTGCAGGGCACGGTCCGCATGTGCGGCAGCCAGGGCTCGTGCAGATCTTCGGGACGTCAATGCAGCATGTACGCAACAAGCGGAAACGGAGGTGTCGGTCAGCCTGCCGATCAGGCCCAATACGAACAAGCACTGAAAAGCGGATTTCCCTTCATTGAGTCTCAGGAAGGACTGCTGCCCCCTTTGCAGGTGCGAGTCGAAGGGTGTTCAGGTGATGGAGCCACCATACGGCGTGTCGAGCCTGACCGGTCGGAAGCCCGTAGAGACCCTCCTCAGCAGCGAGAAGCCCAGAATACGGGCGCCGGACCTTCGCCTTCCGCAAACAATGAACCGGAAAGAGAAGAGCCGGATCGCGAGGAGCCCGAACAGGAAGAACCTGAGCAGGAAGAGCCCGATAGAGAAGAACCGGAACCTGACGAGCCAGAGCGGGAAGAACCTGAGCAGGAAGAACCCGAACAGGAAGAGCCCGAGCGGGAAGAGACTGACCTCTAATTGCTCAAGAACTGCTGTTGCGTACGCAGGCCCGGTTCCATTTATCTGGAGGATGGTGTGAGCGACAAGGTGCGGAAATCCAAGAATGGCCGATGGGCCTTCCGCCTCGTGGGGCTGTGCCTGATCCTCTTGGGTTGCATCATCCGAGCGTGGGACCCGTACCCCGTTCGAATGACGCGTCTGATCTATTTCGACGTTTTGCAACGACTGTCTCCGCGAGAGTTTAATCCCGAACTCCCCGTGCGCGTAGTGGATATCGATGAGGCCTCGCTTGCCAGCTGGGGGCAATGGCCCTGGCCCCGAACATTGGTTGCGCAGATGGTTCAAAATCTGGGTGACTATGGCGCCGCTACGATTGCTTTCGACATGCTGTTTGCCGAACCTGACCGGTATTCGCCATCTCACCTTCTGAACGACCCATCGCTGGCGGGTATTTTGACAGTGGAACGCCATGCCGAAAAGCTGGACAATGACGTCGTGCTGGGGATGGAAATGGCCTACTGGCCCGTGGTTCTGGGCGTGGCTGCGCGATTGTCAGCTGAAGGGGAACCCATTGCGGCTAAGGCCGGAATCATTGAATTCGGGGAGAACCCTACCGAGGGGCTGATCTCGGTCCCTCATTGGACGCCAATCGCGCCACCGTTGGGTCGGGCAGCTGCGGGTGTTGGTGGGGTCAATGTCTCACCCATCGGTGGAACCGGCATCGTGAGACGTGCACCGGTTCTTTGGAACGGTCCGGACGGTCCGCTGCCAAGCCTTGGAATCGAAGCCCTCAGGGTTGCCTTGGGTGAGACCAGTATTTTCGTGGAAGGCGCGCCTGACGAAGCAGGCATCATGCTGGCCACCGAAATCGCCGGATATCGATTGCCTACAACCGAGAATGGCGAGCTTTGGCTGAAATACCGGCGGGACACCCCCGACCTCTACATTTCAGCCAAGGATGTTCTGGAAGGCTCGGAAAACCCCGAGCTGCGATCTGAAATCGAAGGCAGAATAATCCTGATCGGAACGTCCGCTGCCGGATTATTCGATATTCATCAGACGGCACTTGGCGAAAGCGTCCCAGGTGTTTCAATTCATGCTCAGATGATCGAACAAATCCTGACCGATGAAATGCTCAGCCGGTCCGACGTGACCTCAGCGCAGGAATTGCTGGCCTTTGCGTTTCTCGGGCTTGTCGTGATTGCCGTCATGTCCAGCTTTGGCGCCATTGCATCCTTTATCGCCGGTGGCATAGCAGCCGCCGCTGTTCTTGCCATCAGCTGGCTGGTTTTTCAAAACCAGTCAGTCCTTTTCGATGCCACCTTTCCCCTGATTGGAGGAATCGCAAATTTTGGTCTGCTGGCGGGGTATCTTTTCGTATCGACCGAGCGCGAAAAGCGCGAAATTCGAAAAGTCTTTTCGCATTACGTGGCCCCGGAAATCCTTGATGAAATGGAGAATACGGGTCACCAGCTGCAATTGGGCGGTGAAAGTCAGGAAATCACCGTATTGTTTTCGGATATCCGCGGTTTCACGGCTCTGTCCGAATCCGCAACGGCCACAGAACTTGTTTCGTTGTTGAATGCGCTGTTTTCCAAGCTTGGGGATCAGATCCTGCATGAACGTGGTACGATCGACAAGTTCATCGGTGACGCCATCATGGCCTTCTGGAACGCACCTTTGCCCGTTGCCGACCATCCATGCCGCGCAGCGCTTGCCGCGCTCAGGATGCGGGGTGCTTTGGCACAATTCAATGCATCCGACATCATGCGGAACCGAAAGCCGATAGCGCTGGCAACAGGAATTGCCACAGGGCAGGCCTGCGTCGGCAACATAGGATCGCAGAAACGGTTCAACTATACAGTTATCGGAGATGTCGTGAATGTTTCGGCACGTATCGAACAATCCTGTCGAACAGTTGATTATGACATCGTCGTCTCAAACGGGGTTTTTCAAGCTGGACAAGATGACCTGGCGTTTCTGGAGGCAGGCCACGTTGATCTTAAAGGAAAAGCCAACCCTGAACCTGTTTTTGTTCTTGTAGGTGATTCCGCTTTGCGGAAGACCACTGCATTCCAAAATCTCCTTGCTCAGCACAGTGATTTGATCTCAGCGCTGAGAACCCGAAAGCCTCAGGGTGACATCGCGCGTTTGTTTCCGCGCTGCGAAAAACTCGCAGAAGATATCGAACCCGGATTACGCCAGTTCTATCGCGCCCTGCCCGGTCGTGCAGCTGATTTCAGAACAGATTCACCATCAGGGCAAGCCATGTTCACCCGATACAATCGAATGAAGGGATCTGGATAGGCGGCGTTCCGCCCCTATCTAATCCGAAGCTTTGCGTTCCGTCCCATGCAAACAAACACATTCGTTCCGGGCGCGGTATGCATGGGGCCTTGCTGGCCAGATAGCAATTCTGGTCATAAGCCGGAGCCGCAGTCTCGCGATACTCGCGTTCAACTTAGTTGCCCAACTCGTGACAGGTCACGATGAGCAACAAACCCACTCATGAAAGATTGCCATATTCGGACCCAAAAACGCCGACATTCTGCAATGCTCAACTTGAACAAGGTGGCGCGGCAGGAAAAAGACCGCTGATTGAACTTTCAGATCTCACCACAAGGCCCGTGCGATGAATGCCGCCTGACTTCGACAACTCATAAAAAACCCAACACACAAACCCTTCATCATCGGTTGTTATTCGAGACGGGAACCCTGAGGGTCGAAGCGGTAGACCCTGCTCGGTGAATACCCAAACCGGATGCTCTGACCGGCCTCAACCTGATGCTGCCCGAACAGGCGTGCGGTGATCTGGTGATCCTGCATCATGGCAATCACGTTGGTGTCACCGCCCAAATGCTCGACATGGGTGACGTTTGCGACAACCGGGCCATCATCAGACAAAAATAGGTCTTCCGGGCGGATTCCCGTTGTAATGTTTGCGCTTTCGCCAATCATGCTGGCGGGAAAGAAATTCATCGACGGCGCCCCAAGGAAACCGGCCACGAACTGGTTGGCGGGGTTGTTGTAAAGCTCCATCGGGCTGCCGACCTGTTCCACACGCCCGTCGCGCAGAACGACGATCTTGTCGGCAAGAGTCATTGCCTCGGTCTGGTCATGGGTCACGTAGATCATCGAAGCGTCAAGCTGCCGGTGCAGGTTCGCAATTTCCAACCGTGTATTCATACGCAGAGCCGCGTCGAGATTGGACAGAGGCTCGTCGAACAGGAACAGTTTCGGTTCCCGCACGATGGCGCGACCGATGGCGACGCGCTGGCGCTGACCACCGGACAGTTCGGAAGGATATCTGTCGAGGTAAGGTTCGAGGTTCAGCATCTTGCTTGCCCTGGCAACACGCTCTTCGATGACCTGCCTGCTCTGGCCCTCCTGTTTCAGCGCCAATGACATGTTCTTGCGCACGTTCAGGTGGGGGTAGAGAGCATAGCTCTGGAACACCATTGCGATACCGCGCTTTGAGGGCGGGGTGAGGTTCATGACCTCACCGCCGATGCACACGTCGCCCGACGTCACATCCTCCAACCCCGCGATGACACGCAGAAGGGTGGATTTACCGCAACCCGAAGGGCCGACAAAGACGACAAATTCGCCCTCGTCAACTTCGATATTGATATCCCTGAGGACCTCGACGGTGCCGAAGGACTTGTTCACGTTTTGCAGCGTCAGGGCGGTCATATGCGTGCCTCTTTCAGCGAAATGGGTTGGCCTGTACGGATGCTTTCATCAGCGGCCAGGCAGATGGCCAGCGATTGCACCGCGTCGTTCATGTGGCGGGTCAGATCGATATCTTCGGCGATGGCGCGCAGCATATAGGCTTGCTCGGCGTCGCAGAGTTCCTGATGGCCGGGTTCATCGGGCAGGTCGATCGTCTGGTCACCTTCGGGGCGGTGAACCAGAAGACCGCCGACCTTAGTGTGACCGTCGATATCGGCCGATGCGCCCTTGTTGCCATCAGTGATCGAGACCGAGCCGTTGGGTGAGATGATATCTTTCACGAAGAACGCGGTTTCGGACATCATCGGGCCCCAGCCGGCTTCGTACCAACCGAGCGAGCCGTCTTCGAAGATCACCTGGAACTGGCCGTAGTTATACATATCTTCGGAAATCTCGTCACTCAGACGCAGACCCATGCCATGCACGCGGACGGGATCGGAGTCGGTGATCTGGCACATCACATCGACGTAATGCACACCGCAATCGACGATAGGGGACGTCGTCTGCATCAAGGCCTTGTGCGTTTCCCATTCGGCCCCGCTGCTTTGCTGGTTCAGGTTCAGACGGAAGACATATGGTCCTCCGAGTTCGCGCGCCTCCGCGATCAGGCGCATCCAAGAGGGGTGGTGCCGCAGAATGTATCCGATCACCAGTTTCCGGTCAGTTTCCACTGCTTTTGCGACCACGCGTCTGGCGTCCGCAACCGTCGTGGCCAGTGGTTTTTCAACAAAGACATGCGCGCCTGATTCCATTGCGGCGCAGGCGAAGTCTGCGTGGCTGTCGGAATAGGTTGCGACGACGACCAGATCGGGGTTTGTTTCGGCCAGTGCCGCCTGAAAATCCGGATAGGCCGGATAGCCTGACAAATCGGTATGATCCACTCGACCTGAGCGGTTGACCAGTCCCACGAGCTGCGCGTCGGGGTGACGATGATGGGTCAAGGCATGGCTCAGGCCCATGTTGCCAAGACCAGCGATCAGAACCCGGGTCATTTGACAGCTCCTGAAGTGATGCCACGGATCAGCTGGCGCGAGAAGATAACGTAGAGCACTAGAACCGGCAGGATCGCCATGCTGAGTGCGGAAAGAACTGCGTTCCAGTCGGTGACAAACTGGCCGATGAAGACCTGGCTGCCCAGCGTCAGGGTTTTGGTCTCTTCAGCGGGTGCCAGAATCAGCGGGAACCAGAGATCGTTCCAGATAGGGATCATGTTGAAAACAGCGACCGTTGCCATGGCAGGCCGAACCAGAGGCAGCACCAACCGAAAAAAGATCGTGTATTCCGAAAGCCCGTCGATACGCCCTGCGTTCTTCAGGTCATCACTGACCTGGCGCATGAACTCGGACAGGATGAACACGGCCAACGGCAAGCCCTGTGCCGTGTAGACGAAGATCAGGGCCCAGAGCGTGTTCACAAGCCCCGTTGCGACCATCATCTCCAGAATCGCCACTGTGCCGATGCGGATTGGGATCATGATCCCAAGTGCCAGATAGAGTCCCATCAACATGTTGCCCTTGAACCGGTATTCGCTGAGGGCAAAGGCCGCCATGGCACCGAACAGCAAGATAAAGGTCAGTGAAGCCACGGTGACGATCAGCGAGTTCTGAAAGTAGAGGAAGAAATCCCCCTGCTTCATCACCGTCTGGTAGCCGATCAGGGAAAAGCTTTCGGCATCAGGCAATGCGAGCGGTTCGCGAAAGATGGCACGGCGCGTTTTGAAGCTGTTGATGATGATCACGAAAACCGGGAACAGGGCGATCAGAGTGTAAAGGATCAACGCTCCATGCATTGCGGCGGTATTCAGCGGATTCGAGCGTGCTTTGTTCATTGCAGAGCCCTCACAACTGATACCGGCGCATCCGGGTCTGGATGCCGAAAAGGTAAATGCAAACACCGACAAGGATGATGGCGAACATGGCACCGGCAATGGCGGACCCCATATACGGATCACCCAATTGCAGCTGGAAGCCAAAGAACGTGCGGTACATGAAAGTGCCCAGGATGTCGGTCGAAAAATCTGGCCCCGCCAGCGCGCCCTGAGAAACATAGATCAGATCGAATGCGTTGAAATTGCCCACGAATGTGAGGATCGAGATGATCCCGATCGAGGGCAGGATCAGCGGCAGTTTTATTTTCCAGAAAGCCGAAGCTCCGGTGATCCCGTCAATCTCGCCGGCTTCAAGAATTTCTTCAGGGATCGACAGCAGGGCCGCGTAGATCAGCATCATCGGGATGCCGACAAATTGCCAGACCGAGACGAGCGCCAGAGTTGTCAGCGCGTATTCTTCCTTGCCTAACCACGGAGCAAACAGGGATTTCAGGCCAACAGCGTCCAGCATCGAGGGCGCAATCCCCCAAAGCGGAGACAGGATCAGTTTCCAGGCAAAACCCACAATCACGAAGCTCAGGATCGTCGGAATGAAAATAGCCGACCGATAAAGCGCGGCAAAGCGCAGCCTCGGGTGTGACAGGATCGCGGCCAGAGCGATTCCGATGGGGTTCTGCACCAGCATGTGGATCAGGAAGAACCAGAAGTTGTTGCCCAACGCATTCCAGAATTGCTCGGACCACAGCGGATCAAAGAACAAGGTTCGGAAATTCTCCAACCCCACATACACACGTGCCTGATCGACTTCGGTGAACAGCGCGAAGCGCAGTGTATTGAACAAGGGCAGGATCATCACCGCCGTGTAGACCAGCACCGCAGGTGCAAGGAAAACGGCGATGTGCCAGCGTATGCGGCGCGTCTGCATGGGATTCTCCGGGGAAAAGTGTCGGGCGCGGCGCGATGGGCCGCACCCGGAGAGAGTGGTTCAGATGTTACTGATGCGGTGCGTACCAGCTGGCCAAACCATCTTGCAGTTTTTTGCCCAAAGCCTCAGAGCTTTCGGTGCCCTTGATGGCTGCAACGGATGCACCCCAGGTCTCGTTTTCAAGGTTGGGTGTGCCGCGTGACAGGATCTGATAAGTCGAACGGATGGTGCTCTCGCACTCATCCCGCCACCCGACGATTTCCTTGGCAAGAGGATCTTCCAATTCAACCGGGGTGTTGGAAAGAGGGAAGAAACCGGGAACCGCATTGCCGAAGATGCTGGCGAATTCGGGGCTTGCGACCCAGGCCAGGAACGTACGGGCAGCCTCCTGGTTTTCGCTGGCAGCATTCAGGCCGATGCCAATATCGGTATGGTCCGAGATATAGCAGGTGTCACCGGCATTTTGGACCGGCGGCTTGAAGGCGCCCATCTCAAAATCAGCCTGTGTGTTGAAACCTGCAATCTCCCAGCTGCCTGCCGGGTAAATTGCGGCGCGGCCCAATGTGAACAGGTTCTGGCTGTCGGGATAGGTCTGCGCCTCATATCCGTCACCCAGATAATCGGCCCATTTCGCCAAAGTGGCAAAGGGCGCGACCCACTGAGGGTCGGTCAGTTTCTGCTCGCCCCTGATCAATGCCAGTCGGCCTTCTTCACCTTTCCAGTAGTTCGGGCCGATATTGTTATAGCCCATCGTTGCGGCTTCCCACTGGTCATTCGTGCCCATTGCCATCGGTATATAGGTGCCGTCTTCCTTGATCTTGTCCAACACTTCAAAGAATTCTGCCTCGGTGGTCGGAACGTCCAGACCCAATTCGTTGAACGCGTCCTTGTTGTAAATGAAACCGTGGATCACCGATGCCATCGGAACACAAAAGCTGGCCGACGCATCGTCTGTCTGCCACGCGGATTTGGCAACGTCCGAGAAGTTGTTCATCGCATCCAGATCGGACAGGTCGGTCAGATGGCCTGCTTCGTAAAGCGCCAGAGAAGCATCGAACGGGCGGCAGGTGATCAGATCACCGGCGGATCCGGCTTCCAGCTTGGAGTTCAGAACGGCGTTGTACTCTGCCGGGGCTGAAGGCGAAAAAACAACTTTGATATCTGGATTGGCCGCCTCGAATGCGGGGATGATCTTTTCCTGCCAGAGAGCGAGGTCATCGTTGCGCCAGCTTTCGATTGTCAGCGTAGCGTCTCGCGCATAGGCGCTTGTGACCAGCGCCGTGCTCATCAGAGCCAGGCTCAGAACTTTGCGTTTCATTTGGTTTCTCCCAGGTTGCTATGTTCGTTATTTTCATTCAGCCGGTTCATCGCGTGACGCAGATGGCCATTCGTTTCAGCCAGTCGCTTTTGTGCATCCTCTGCCGATAAGGCACCCGCGGCGACAAGTGCCGCGCATTTCAGGTTCCCATCCGCGGCCCTCAGTGCATCATCAGCACGTTCAGGTGATACGCCGGTCAGTTGGCACACGATTCCGTTGGCGCGTGCGCGCAATTTGTCATTGTCCGCCCGCAGATTGATCATCATGCCGTCCTGAATATGCCCAAGCTCGATGGCCATCAGCGTCGACAACGTATTGAGGGCTATTTTCTGCGCGGTGCCGGCCCCCATCCGGGTTGAGCCTGAGATCAATTCCGGAGGGGTCGCAAGCAGAACGGCATGGTCCGCCAGTTGCAACAATTGCGAACCCGCATTGTTTGCAATCCCGATCACGGGCGTCCCCCTGTCGCGCGCCAGTTTCGCGGCTGCAACAGTGTAGGGTGTGGTGCCGCTGGCCGAGACCGCGATGAGCATATCATTGGCATGCATATCCGACATTTCACGTGCAAGCCCATCAACAGCGTCCTCTACATCCCCCGGCATGTCTGCTTTGGTCGGCATTCCACCGGCCATATGAATGCGGATCTGTTCCGAGGGAATTGAGAACGTTCCGCCAAGCTCCAGCGCGTCCGAGGCCGCCATAAGGCCGGAAGACCCCGCCGCAAGATATCGAAGCTTGCCGCCCGACCGGATCGTCTGGGCCATGGCCGTCGCCCCGCTGCAAATCGGACCAAGCGCATCAAGCACTGCCGTCGCCGCTGACACCTGCGACCGCGCCAGCAGGCTGGCCACTTCTGCCAGCGGACGGGTATCAAGCCCATGCGCATCCTGATGCAATTGTTCTGTCGCCGGCGTAATCAAGTGATTCTCCCCCAAGAACTCTCGATATCATACCTTTTAAATACCATTAGTCTACGATTTATTTTTTTTCATATTTTTAGGCATTTTATCGCGATAATCACCGCTTTGGTCGCAATTAGGACTTCAAAACACACAAAAGGTATTATAAAGGTCTTTATATGGTAAAGTCATCAAAACCCATGTTCCTGGCCGCCGACGGGGGTGGAACGCGCTGCCGCGTCGCCGCTTTTGTTGATGGCAAAACACACAGGGTCGAAGTTGGCGCGGCAAACGTGTCTACTGATTTCGACGCTGCTTGCATCGAGTTGCGGCGTGGCCTGGAAGCTCTGGCAGTTCACACGGGCCGTTCGCCGGAGGAGCTTGCACGAGCGCCCACCTATCTGGGCTTGGCCGGGATAACAGGTGATGCGATTGCCAGAAAACTCGCAGCGGCATTGCCAATTCAGCACGTTCGGATCGAAGACGATCGTGCAGCAGCTTTGCGCGGAGCATTGGGGGCCAGAGACGGGTTTGTCGCACATTGCGGCACCGGTTCTTTTGTCGCAATGCAAAGGGGTGGCGCGATGAAGCTTGCCGGCGGATGGGGTCCTGTTCTGGGCGATCAGGCTTCCGCGCAATGGGTTGGCAAACGGGCGTTGTCCAAGGCGCTGGAGTACACGGATGACATGACGGGCCCATCGGAATTGGCGCAGGATCTGTTGTTTCGATTTGGCGGAGCCGAAGGCGTCGTTCGAGCCGCAGCCGACATGACCCCATCTGATTTTGGCGCCCTCGCTCCGCTGGTTACCAAGCTTTCCGATCACGGCGACAAGCTGGCCAGATCCATCCTGCAGCACGGTGCAGACTATCTGATCGACGTGATGAAAAAGATGGGCTGGAACGTTGGTCTGCCAATTTGTCTGACCGGGGGCATCGGCCCCCTTTACGCGCCGCACCTGCCTTCAGACATGCAATCTGGTCTGGTCCAGCCTGCGGGCGATCCACTGTCCGGCGCACTTGCATTGGCACAGGCGTACCAGGAGGAAATCGAACATGAGCATAGCTGATTTCCTGCGGCCCGAAGGATGGTTGGGGCAAAGCTCGGGCCCGCGCTATGTACAGCTCCGTCAGCGCCTCGAACAAGGGATTAAAGACGGTATCCTGCCTCCCAACAGTTCGCTGCCCCCCGAAAGAGAAATCGCCGAGATCACCGACCTGTCGCGTGTGACTGTGCGCAAGGCCATTCATGAATTGGTGCGCAAGGGTGCAATCGAACAACGGCAGGGGTCTGGTTCTTTTGTTCGGGAACCCGTGGCGAAAGTTGAACAGTCGCTGTCCCACCTGACATCTTTCACCGAAGACATGGAGCGGCGCGGGCTCAAGACGACCTCGACATGGCTGGAGCGTGGGATTTTCCTGCCATCCCCGGAAGAAATGATGGCATTGGGCTTGTCGGCAAACGAACAGGTTGCACGTATCTACCGCCTGCGAGAGGCAGGAGGACGCCCGATGGCGTTGGAAAAAGCGGCCCTTCCGCTGGATATCCTGCCAAACCCCACTGAAGTGACGGGGTCGCTTTACTCTGTTCTTGAACAATCTGGTCTGCGACCGGTGCGCGCTATCCAGAAAATCTCGGCCATCAACCTTGAAGCGCCCGAGGCAGAGCTTCTGGACGTTGCGGAAGGTACGGCCGGGCTTCGGATTCAACGCACCTCATATCTGCAAAGCGGGCGGGTCGCTGAATTGACCCGCTCGATCTACCGCGGTGATGCCTATGACTTCGTGGCTGAGCTGCGCCTGTCAAATTGAAAGCCTGGGAAAATGTCTGACACAACCACTCAAATGCGGCAGGAGATCAATGAGATTCCCGACGCCGTAGACCGCCTTCTGACCGAGGGCGCAGATTTGATCGCGCAAACCGCCAACGAGATCCAGACCCGCAACCCGCGGTTTCTGATCTCGGTGGCGCGCGGATCCTCGGATCATGCCTGCAGCTTTCTGAAATACGCCTCGGAACTGCTACTTGGCTTGCCGATGGCTTCGGTCGGACCGTCGGTCAAGTCTATCTACGGTGTCGACATGCACTGCGAGGATGCGATCTGCATCTCTGTTTCACAATCCGGCCAGAGCCCGGATATCGTGCAACTCACGCAGTCGCTCACATCCGGCGGAGCTTACTCGGTCGCGATCACGAACAACACTGCCTCTGCACTGGCCGACGCAGCCACGGCAACGCTGCCAATTCACGCGGGCCCCGAACTGAGCGTGGCGGCGACGAAGACATTCGTGACGTCTCTGGTCGCCGGGTTGTGGTTGATTGCGCAGGTGAAGCGCGATGATCATTTGTTACGCGCCATCCATGGGCTGCCGGACAGTTTGTCGACTGCAATTGCCTGCGACTGGAGCGCCGTGGCGGACGCGGTGGATGGTCGCTCTTTGTTTACACTGGGGCGCGGCATGTCTTTGGCAATTTCCAACGAAGCCGCGTTGAAATTCAAAGAAACCTGCCAGATTCACGCGGAAAGCTATTCGGCAGCCGAGGTTCTGCACGGCCCTGTTTCCATCGTGGATCAGGGCTTTCCTGTGCTTGCCTTGTCGTCCGGGGATGCAGCAGAGGACAATCTGGCTGAAGTTGCAGACGCACTGGCGTCCAAAGGCGCTGTGGTTTTCGCCACAACCGGCCGCGTGAAACACGCAACAGAACTGCCGCATGTCCGAACGTCCCATTGGATGACGGACCCCATACCAACAATTGCGTCGTTTTATGGAATGGTGGAGAAGGTTGCCACACAACGAGGGATTGACCCGGACACACCACGCCATCTGAAAAAAGTAACGGAAACGGTATGACCAGTTCTACCATCATCTTTGCGGGCGGCCCGATCTTCGATGGCACTGAATTGCGTGAAGGATACGCCGCACGGTTCAGAAACGGGCTGTTGGATGCGTTGGTCCCCTTGGATCAGATAGCGCATGACGACCAGATCGAGGATCTGCATGGCGACATCCTCAGCCCTGGCTATGCTGATCTGCAGGTGAACGGCGGTGGTGGCGTGATGTTCAACGACGATCCATCGGTTCAGTCACTGACCCAAATCGCCCGTGCTCATCGCGCGCTGGGTGCGATGAGCATCCTGCCCACCCTGATCACTGACACGGCCGAGAAAACCCGAGCCGCTATTGATTCCGCCATCAAGGCCGTTCAGACGGGTGTTTCCGGTATTGCGGGCCTGCATCTGGAAGGTCCTCACCTGTCTGAGCGGCGCAAGGGCGCACATGATGCAGCGATGATCCGCCCGATGCGGCAAACCGACCTGGAAACTTTGATCGATGCTGCAAAACACCTGCCTGCGTTGATGGTGACGCTGGCGCCCGAAAGTACAACACTGCAGCAAGTTGAAGCATTGAAGCGTGCGGGGGTGATCGTCTCTTTGGGCCACACGGACGCGCCTTTTGAGACCTGCCTGGCGTTCTCAAGGGCCGGGGCGCAGTGCGCAACGCATCTGTTCAATGCGATGAGCCAGCTTGGCAGCCGAGAACCCGGACTGGTTGGCGCGGCGTTATCCTGCGGATCGCTATCGGCGGGCTTGATCGCGGATGGTATCCACGTTCATCCCGACACAATGCGGATTGCCTGGGCCGCCAAGCGCGGACCTGGGCGGATTTTTCTTGTCAGCGATGCGATGGCGGTCGCTGGCACGTCACTGGCGGAGTTTCAGTTGGAAGGACGCCCCATCCGGCGGGAAAACGGCAGGCTGACGTTAGAGGATGGCACTCTGGCCGGGGCCGATTTGTGCCTGACAACAGCGGTACAGGTTCTGACGGACCAAGCGGAGATCCCGTTTCAAGAAGCACTCGCAGCAGCAACAAGCGTTCCGTTAGCGATGATTTCCGGCAAGAGTACAGGACTAAAGCCAGCGCTTTCGCAGATGATACTGATTTCCCCGGATTTGTCCCGGGCCAGACCTGTGCAACCCTGATCACTTCCGGAGCCAACTAAACCGCATGTTCCAAGAATGAAACGGATGAACCGAACGTCCTGCCCGCGCAACATTCAGCCGATTTCCGACTGGACCAAACTGACGTGAGACGGGTTGATAACAAGATCGGCGTCAACCGGCCCAAATCATCGTTGATCCGACCGGTCGTGCAGCGCGTGCGCGATGTCAGCGCTGCGTCCGTTTACTGGCGGCCAAATTTCGATTTTTCAAAACTTCGCGAATAGAGCTGTCACCTTTTTGCGGGTGGTCCGCACCGATCTCTCAGCGCATATTTCAGACATAGGACATTTTTCAGGAGCATGCATGACCGCCAAGTATTTTTCGCCACACGGTGGGCATCCTGGTCAGGAGCAATTGCTGACTGACCGCGCCGTATTTACTGACGCTTATGCAGTGATCCCAAAGGGAACGATGCGGGATATCGTGACCAGTTTTCTGCCGTTTTGGGAAGACACCCGCTTGTGGGTGATATCACGCCCGCTAAGCGGCTTTGCAGAAACCTTTTCGCAATACATCATGGAAGTTCAGCCCGGCGGTGGCTCTGACCGGCCCGAGACCGATCCCGAAGCCGAAGGCGTTTTGTTCGTGGTCGAAGGCACAGCGACCTTGACTGCCGACGGCACAACCTATGAGCTGACGCCCGGCGGCTATGCCTACCTGCCCGCTGAATACAATTGGACCTTGCGAAACCGAGGCGGCGAAATCCTGCGGTTCCATTGGATTCGAAAGGCTTATGAAGCGGTAGAAGGGCTTGACCGCCCAGACGTTCTGGTTCTCAACGAAAACGAGCTCACGCCGACGCCGATGCCCGGAACGGACGGCAAATGGGCCACGACTCGCTTTGTCGACCCAAGTGACTTGCGGCACGATATGCACGTGACCGTGGTGACTTTCGAGCCCGGCGCCGTCATTCCTTTCCTTGAAACACATGTGATGGAACATGGTCTGTATGTTCTTGAGGGAAAGGCCGTTTACAGGCTGAACAATGACTGGGTAGAGGTCGAGGCCGGCGATTACATGTGGTTGCGCGCGTTCTGCCCACAGGCCTGTTATGCAGGTGGCCCGGGTAAGTTCCGTTACTTGCTGTACAAAGACGTGAACCGCCATATGGCACTGCGGCCAGGTCCAGCCGCTTACCCGCAGCACCGGCGTCTCAGGACAGCGGCGGAGTAATAGTCCCGCCGATGGCCAGAGTTAACTGATGCGCCGCCTCGATGACGGGGCGGCTTAGTCGCTGAATCTCGACTTCGCTGACGCGACTTGTCGGTCCGGACACTGAAATCCCGGCAACCGCCTCTCGGTTGGTATCGAAGACCGGCGCAGCAATGCACCGCATTCCCGCGTTCTTTTCTTCGTTGTCTATCGAGAAGCCTTGTGCCCGAACCATGGCAAGATCTTCTTTCAGCGCGGTCGGGCTGGTAATCGACCTGTCCGTGAAGGCCTTTAGTTCTGTCTTGGCCAACAGCCGGTCCAACCGATCTTCATCCATATACGCCAACAAAGCTTTCCCGATGCCCGACGCGTGCATCGGAGAAAGCGTGCCCGGAGGGAAAAACGCACGAATACTGGCATGGGTTTCCACCTGGCTCAGGAATAATACCATTCCTTCTTTCTCGACCCCCAGGTTTGCGGTCTCGCCGGTGGCCTCCATCAGCTTTCTCATCACGGGTCGGGCCCGGTCCACAAGGCTGGTGCGACGCAGGAAGCGCGAGCCGATTACGAACGCACGAGGACCGATGTGCCAGACCTGCTCGTCGTGATCGAACTCGACAAGACCCCTGCCCTCAAGTGTAACGAGTATTCGGTAAACTGTGGCGGGCGACTGGCCCATTTCGTCGGATAGCGCGGTTAACGCCTTGCCCTGCGCTTCACTCAAATACTCAAAAACTTCCATCGCACGGTCGAGAGACTTGATCGTGTTTTGCGTTGTCTTGTCGTCCCATCCCCTTGGTCTTCCACGGGCTTTTCTGCGGACTTCGCGAGTATTGTCTTGAGAATCCATAAAAACCCTTTGATCATTCGTGAAAGACTAATTCATCATATGAAAAATATAAGGCACTGACAATTATAAATTAAATTTGAAGCGTAGCATTTTGAAAGTCTTTTTCAAAAATATATCAAGCTGAGTGACGGGTGTTTATCGTGTGGTCAACGACGGAAGGAGACCATCCATGAGCTTTCAAAATCCCGTTTTCATCCCGGGTCCGACCAACATCCCGGAAAGCCTGCGCAAGGCCTGTGATATGCCCACGATCGACCATCGCTCACCGCTGTTCGGGCAAATCCTGCACCCCGCGCGTGCTGGCGTTCAGAAAGTCCTGAAGAGCAACAGCGCCCAAATCTTCATCTTCCCGTCGACCGGAACCGGAGGCTGGGAGACCGCACTGACCAATACCCTGTCGGCCGGTGACAAGGTTCTGGCAGCGCGCAACGGCATGTTCAGCCATCGCTGGATCGATATGTGCCAGCGTCACGGTCTGAATGTCGAGATCGTCGAAACCCCTTGGGGCGACGGGCTGCCAGCTGATCGTTACGAAGAGATTTTGACCGCCGACACAAGCCACGAAATCAAGGCTGTTCTTGCCACGCACAACGAAACGGCAACCGGTGTGAAATCGGATATTGCGGCTGTACGCAAGGCGCTGAATGCCGCCCGTCACCCTGCCATGCTGTTCGTCGATGGTGTTTCATCGATCGGGTCCATGGATTTCCGTTTTGACGAATGGGGCGTCGACGTGGCCGTCACGGGTTCGCAGAAAGGGTTCATGCTGCCTGCGGGTCTTGCCATCGTCGGGTTTAGCCAGAGAGCGATGGACGCGACCAAGACGGACACCCTGCCCCGCACCTTCTTTGATGTTCATGACATGGCCCAGGGGTACGCCAACAACGCCTATCCCTATACGCCTGCCGTTGGTTTGATGAATGGCCTCAACCAGGCCTGCGATATGTTGCTGAGTGAAGGTTTGGAAAACGTCTTTGCCCGGCATCACCGTATTGCCGAAGGAGTACGTGCCGCCGTGGGTGCGTGGGGGCTGGACCTTTGTGCGGCGAACCCGTCGGTATACTCTGACACCGTCAGCGCGATCCGAACGCCAAACGGCTTCAATGCGACGGGTATAGTCACCCATGCCGCTGAAAAATACGGCGTTGCCTTCGGTGTCGGCCTTGGTGAAGTCGCAGGCAAAGTATTCCGTATCGGACATCTGGGCAGCCTGACGGATGTCATGGCTCTGTCCGGGATTGCCACCGCTGAAATGTGCATGGTCGACCTGGGCCTGAACATCCAGCTGGGCTCCGGCGTGGCGGCTGCGCAGGAATATTATCGCGGTCATCCCGGTGCAGTTCAGAAGGATGCTGCGTGATGAAGGATTGCAACATGTACATCCCAACCTACGAGGACACGCTCGAAGCCCACAATCGGATCGAGCCCTTTATCCGCCGTACCCCGGTCCGAACCTCGGACTACCTGAATGAATTGGCCGGGGCGCAGCTGTTCTTCAAATGTGAGAACTTTCAGGAACCGGGTGCCTTCAAGGTGCGTGGGGCAGCAAATGCCGTGTTTGGCCTTGACGACGAACAAGCCAGGAAAGGCGTTGCAACCCATTCCTCGGGCAACCACGCCTCGTGCCTGTCCTATGCGGCGATGAAGCGGGGCATACCGTGCAACGTCGTCATGCCACGCACAGCGCCGCAGGCCAAGAAAGACACGGTGCGGCGCTATGGCGGGAAGATCACGGAATGTGAGCCCTCAACCTCGTCGCGCGAGGCCACGTTTGCCGAGGTTCAGGCCGCCACGGGCGGGGATTTTGTCCACCCCTACAATGATCCGCGCGTGATAGCCGGGCAAGGCACCTGCTCGCGCGAGTTCATCGAACAGACCGATGGTCTGGACGCGGTAGTCGCCCCCATCGGTGGTGGCGGCATGGTATCAGGCACTTGCCTGACATTGTCTACTCTGGCCCCTGAAACCGCGATCATCGCCGCAGAACCTGAACAGGCCGACGATGCCTATCGCAGCTTCAAGGCCGGCCACATCATAGCGGATGACGCACCCAAGACGATTGCCGACGGGCTGCTGGTTCCGCTTAAGGACCTCACCTGGCATTTCGTGTCGAACCACGTCTCCGAAATCTACACGGCTTCCGAGCAAGAGATCATCGACGCGATGAAACTAACGTGGAAACACCTACGGATCGTGATGGAGCCATCTTCGGCCGTTCCGCTGGCTACGATCCTGAAAAACCCGGACGCTTTCAAAGGCAAGCGGGTCGGCCTGATCATAACCGGGGGCAATGTCGATCTGGACAAGCTGCCCTGGCTGAACGCGTAACATCAATCCCGACATAGGAATACGGAAATGAAAGATATGACCAATCTCGACAATTTCGAAGTAGGCTTTGACATTCCGGCCAAGCCCGGAATGGATGAAGCAGATATCCAGACTCCCAGCCTGATTCTGGATCTCGACGCGCTAGAACGCAACATCAAGAAGATGGGCGACTATGCCAGGGCGCATGGCATGCGCCACCGCGTGCATGGAAAAATGCACAAATCGGTAGACGTGGCCAAGTTGCAGGAGAAGATCGGAGGCGCTGTTGGCGTTTGCTGCCAGAAAGTTTCAGAGGCCGAAGTGTTCGTGCGCGGTGGCATCAAGGACGTTCTGGTGTCGAACCAGGTGCGTGACCCCGCCAAGATCGACCGTCTTGCCAGCCTGCCAAAGCTGGGCAGCCGCATCATCGTTTGCGTCGACGATCTGGACAACGTTGCAGACCTTTCCGGCGCGGCGGTGGATCATGGAACACAGCTGGAAATCTTCATCGAGATCGACTGCGGTGCCGGGCGTTGCGGCGTGACAACGACCCCGGAAGTGATCGAGATTGCCAAAGCAGTAGAAGCTGCTGACAACCTGAAGTTCACCGGGATCCAGGCCTACCAGGGGGCCATGCAGCACCTTGACAGCTATGAAGCGCGCAAGGAAAAGCTCGACACCGCCATCGCCATGGTGAAGGACGCCGTCGAGGGCCTCAAAGCTGAAGGCATCGAGTGCGAATTGGTCTCGGGCGGTGGCACCGGTTCATACTACTTCGAGTCCAACTCGGGCGTGTACAACGAACTGCAATGCGGGTCCTACGCGTTCATGGATGCCGACTACGGCCGCATCCTGGACAAGGATGGAAACCGGATCGATCAGGGCGAGTGGGAAAACGCCTTCTTCATTCTGACCAGCGTCATGAGCCACACCAAGGCGGATAAGGCGATCGTAGATGCAGGCCTCAAGGCTCAATCGGTGGACAGCGGCCTGCCGGTTGTCTTTGGCCGCGACGATGTCGAATACATCAAATGTTCGGACGAACACGGCATCGTCATGGATCCGAACGGTGCGCTGAAGGTCAACGACAAGCTCAAGCTGGTTCCGGGACACTGCGACCCAACCGCAAATGTACACGATTGGTATGTCGGTGTTCGCAACGGCAAGGTCGAGACCGTCTGGCCCGTGTCCGCCCGCGGACGCGCTTATTGATCTGAACTTGCTCTGTTTGGGAGGGCTGGCTCGGAAGCAGCCAGACAGCCGCCCGCGTGTATGCTCTCCTTCCGGCAGGGGCACGCGGGCGCACGAATGTTTGATTGGAGAAAGAAATGCTGATCGTACCCGAGCGTGAAATCGCTGACCTTATGACCCGACAAGCGGCTTTTGACGCGGTCGAACAGGTCTTTGCTGCAATGGCGTCCGGCGACGCCTACAACTTCCCTGTCGTGCGTGAAGCCATCGGGCACGAAGATGCACTATACGGCTTCAAGGGTGGATTTGACCGCGCTGGCCTGACGCTTGGACTGAAGGCGGGCGGCTATTGGCCAAACAATCTGGAAAAACGCGGGCTGATCAACCACCAGTCCACGGTTTTTCTTTTCGACCCCGACACTGGCAAGCCATCTGCGATGGTCGGCGGCAACCTTCTGACGGCCCTTCGAACGGCGGCAGCATCTTCGGTATCGATCAAGCATCTCGCACGTACGGACGCCAGGGTCATAGGCATGATTGGCGCTGGCCACCAGGCAGCCTTTCAGCTTCGCGCGGCATTGGAGCAGCGCGATTTTGACAAGGTCATTGGTTGGAACTACCACCCCGAAATGCTGCCGAATATCGAAAAGGTCGCCAATGAAGCAGGTGTTCCGTTCCAGGCGGTCAAGCTTGACGACATGACTGAGGCGGATGTGATTATTTCGATCACTTCGGCCTTTGCACCCTCACTGATGGCGAACCATGTCAGCCCCGGAACTCATATCGCCTGCATGGGCACGGACACAAAAGGAAAACAGGAAGTTGAAACCGCCCTTCTGGCCAAGGCGAGCGTGTTCACGGACGAAGTCGCGCAATCCGTCAGCATCGGCGAAGCGCAGCACGCCGTGGCCGAAGGCCTGATCCAAGAAAGCGATGTGGCGCAGCTTGGCGCGGTCATCAACGGCACCAATCCGGGCCGGATATCGGACAATCAGATCACGCTGTTCGATGGCACGGGTGTGGGCCTTCAAGATCTTGCGGTCGCCGCGTCCGTGGTTGACCTCGCCGTTCGGAAAGGGATCGCGATCGAGGTCGATTTCTGAAGCCAGACGGCAACACCTCCTTGGGCATTGTCTCGGCGGTCCTTTTGGGCGAAGAGCTTTTGACAGCAGATCTCCATTAAATGGTGACAAAACAATGAAACGCGGCGCGCCAAGGCGCGCCGCTTCATGTTTTTACCAGGACGATCAGTGTATCAGGTCGAACGCATCAGACGTGGTCGTCTTGCTCGATGGACCCAAGACCATGACCGGCCATGCCGCCCGAGACCTCTTCCGTCGCTTCGTCGGAAAGTTCTTCGGGAAGAACAAGATTCAATACAATGGCGATGACGGCGGCGGGCAGGATTCCTGATGTCGCCAGAACCTTCAATGTGCCGGGCAAGTATTGCAACGCGTTGGGTTCCAGCTGCAAACCCAGCCCAAGACTCAGGGCGATTGCAAAAATCACCATGTTGCGCCGGTTCCAGTTCACGTCCGACAGCATCGAGACACCTGCCGCCACAACCATGCCGAACATCACGATCACGCCCCCACCGAGAACCTCAATCGGAATGGACGAGATTATCGCCCCGATTTTGGGAATAAGCCCGCATACGATCAGGAAAACCGCACCGATGGTCACGACCATTCGGCTCATGACGCCGGTCATCGCAATCAATCCGACATTCTGACTGAACGACGTGTTTGGCAGCGCTCCAAACAGGCCAGAGATCGCAGTGCCAAGACCATCGGCATAGGTCGCGCCCTGAATTTCCCTGTCGGTTGCTTCTCGCCCAGCCCCCCCTTTGGTGATACCGGATACGTCCCCAACGGTTTCAACCGCGGAAACAAAGGACATTGCACAGAAACCGATGATGGCCGCGACCGAGAATTCAATACCGAAATGCAACGGGTTCGGCAGCGCAAAGGATGCCGCGTTCCCGACGTTGCCCAGGTGGACCTGGCCAAGTAGGAACGCCACGGCGTATCCGACCAGCAGACCGATCAGAACAGCCGACACGGACAGCATGCCCCGTGTAAAGAATTTCAGGCCAAGCGTGACCACGATTACAGTTCCGGCCATGAACCAGTTCAGACCCGAGCCGTATTCCTCGGTCCCAATCGCAGGAACACCCCCCGCGGCATACTGAATGCCGACCTTCACAAGTGCCAAGCCAATCATGGTCACCACAAGGCCCGTAACCAGTGGCGGAAGAGCAAAGCGAATGCGTCCAATGAACAGCCCAAGGAAGGCGTGAAACAAACCACCGACAACAACCCCGCCCATCAGGACGGCAATGGCGTCAACGCCCTTCCCCACCACCAGTGGAATCATGATCGGGATAAAGGCAAACGATGTTCCCTGCACGATAGGCAGCCGGGCACCGACCGGGCCCATGCCAACAGATTGAAACAACGTGGCGACACCCGCAAAGAACATCGACATCTGGATCATATAGATCATCTGCGGGAAATCGGGGCTGTTCGAGCCAAAACCGAAACCAGCCGCACCACAAACGATAATGGCTGGCGTGACGTTTGACACGAACATCGCCAGTACATGCTGAATTCCCAGTGGCACTGCCTTTAGCAGCGGCGGAGTATAATTCGGATCGCGGAGTTGTTCCGGCGTTCCGATGGATGCATCTGACATTTGGTCTTTCCTCCCTTGAAGTTCGCAGCCGGCTCCTCACCCTGCAACGCACCTCATTCTGTGATTTCAAAAGCCTCCCCGAACCAATGCTCTTCGAGGTTGGTCCCGGATCCAATTCGGTCGACCACCGCAAAAAGTCCGGGCGCATGAAGCGGGATCAGAACGCCATGCCAAGTGTTGCGATGATAATTCACACCCTGTCCGGGCGCTGTTTTGAAGGCGATTGGCTGTCCCGGCGTGCCGTCTTCATCCGGGGCCACAACCACGACAAAAGGTTTATCCGACAAAGGCAAAAAAGCCTGGCTGCCATCAGGATGGCGTTCCACCATTTCCAATTTGATCGGCAAGCAGAAGACTTCGGACTGAAACACGCTGATACCCGCGTGCCCATCATGGAAATCCAACGCGGCCCGGTCGTGATAGCGCGCGCATTTACCCTGATTAATGAGTTTGTCCACCTGGCCAGCCGCCTCGATGACATCGCCGAAAGGTGCAAATGCCTCTGACGTCAAAGGTCGGAGCTTCAAGACAGCCGTCATTCCGCGAACTTCTCAATCAGGCGCAATTCGGCAATGCGCTCAACCTGACGGCAGGCTTCGGCAAATTCCCTGTCACGGTCATTGTCGACACGACGGCGAAAGGCTTCCAGAATGCTGGCTTTCGTGTTGTCCTTGACCGCGATGATGAAGGGAAAGCCAAACTTGGTTGTGTAGGCTTCGTTCAACGCCGTGAACGTCGCGCGCTCTTCATCGGTCAGCATGTCCAGGCCCGCACCGGCCTGTTCCGCAGTACTTTCCTTGGTCAGGCGGCCGGCGGCGGCCAGCTTGCCCGCCAGGTCCGGGTGGGCTGTCAGAACGCCAAGGCGCTGCTCGGACGAGGCAGAACGGAATATACGCGCCAGCGCGTTGTGGACACCAGCAGCATTGTCATGCGTCGGGCCCAATTCCAGTTTATACGCACCTTCGGCAATCCACGGGCTGTGCTCGAACACGCCACCGAATTCTGACACAAAGGTTGGTCGATCCATTTCGGACGGGGTCAAACCTTGCACAGGTGGGTGTTCCTTGGCCCAATGATCGGCAATCTGCTCGCGCGTTGCGAACCAGACACCGTCGTGTTTCCTGAAGTAGTCAAGTGCGCGTTTCAGCGCCATGGCACGACCTGGGCGACCAATCAGACGGCAGTGCAACCCGATCGAAAGCATCTTGGGCGCGCCCGCCTCACCTTCGGCATAGAGCATGTCAAAGCTGTCTTTCAGATAGCTTTCGAACTGTTCCCCATTGGTGAATCCAGCCTGGATTGCAAAGCGCATATCGTTGCAGTCCAGTGTATAGGGCATGATCAGTTGATCCTTGCCCCCTGCCTTGGTCCAGTATGGCAGATCGTCGGCGTAGCTGTCGGCGATATAGGCAAAGTCGCCTTCCTCGGCGGCCAGTTCGACCGTTTTCATCGAACAGCGGCCCGTATACCAACCACGGGGCGGCTGACCCGTAACCTCTGTGTGCAGCCGGATTGCTTCGCGGATTTGGGCGCGCTCTTCTTCGGCGTCCATGTCCTTGTGTTCAATCCACTTCAAACCGTGGCTGGCTATCTCCCATCCTGCGTGCTTCATCGCCGCAACCTGGGCAGGAGCACGGGCCAAGGCGGTTGCAACGCCATAGACTGTAACAGGCAGATCCTGCAGAAGGTGATGCACGCGCCAGAACCCCGCGCGGCTGCCGTATTCGTAGATCGATTCCATGTTCCAATGCCGTTGCCCAGGCCAAGGGGCGGCTCCGGTGATCTCGGACAGAAACGCTTCGGATGCGGCATCGCCGTGCAGAACGTTGTTTTCACCGCCCTCTTCGTAGTTCAGCACGATCTGAATTGCGATTTTGGCATTGGCCGGCCAGTTTGCTTTGGGAACTTGCCCACCGTAACCGGTCATGTCTCGTGGATAAGGCTTCACATCGGTTTCCTTCTTCATGAATTGATCAATACCCCAGATAATCAAATATGTTTTTCAAAAAATACTGAAAGCAGCTTCCCACAGACTGCCTTTGCCCCTTGGGGCGAAAACAGACTAGTAACTGTATAACTTGAGGAGTAGCGCAAATGACCGGTTACCTTACAACACATGTTCTGGATACGGCGCGAGGGTGTCCCGCCGAAGGATTGAAGATCGAACTGTTCCGCATTGAAGGTGCAAACCGCGAGTTGCTGAAAACTCTGGTCACCAATGACGACGGCAGGACCGACAAACAAATTCTGCCCGAGGCAGAGTTTTCAACAGGTGAATACGAACTTGTCTTCCATGCCGGAGATTACCTTGATGCCTCTGGCACACCACCTGAAAACCCACGCTTTCTGAACGTCATCCCGATCCGCTTTGGAATGTCCGAACACTCGCATTACCACGTGCCTCTGCTGCTTTCACCCTTCGGATACGCGACCTATCGCGGCAGCTGAGCGTCCTACCGGGACGTATTTGCTGCCGCAATCGACGACCCGATGCGTTCTATTATGAATTCCATGAAAAGCCGCGTTTTGGGGTCCTGCATACGGCGGTGCGTAAACAGACATGCCATCTGAATTGGTTCCGGCGGCGTCTTCTCTGCCACCGGAACCAGATTTCCCGCCTTGAGATGCTGCGCAATCTCAAATTTCGGCTTCAACGCGATGCCATGCCCGCCAAGCGCCCAGTCTGTCAGCACGTCGCCGTCGTCTGACTCGAAACGTCCGGAAACCCGGAACCGTTTTGGCCCCGCATCGGTCCTCAAGAGCCATTGAAACTCGGTCGCGCCGGGGAACCGCAAATTGAGACACTCGTGCTCATCAGCGATTAACGCGTCACCGCTTTCGGGCATCCCACGTTTTTTGATGTATTTCGGAGATGCACAAAGCACCCTTTCGACATCGGCGATCTTGCGAATACGCAAGTTGCTGTCTTCTGGCTGACCCAGGAAAAAAGCCAGGTCCAGACCCTCGGTTGTCAGATCAACCTTTCGGTCCGTCAGCCTCAGCCTGACGTTCACCTCGGGGTACTCGGCAAGAAACTTTGGGACCTGCGGTGCTATCAACCGACGCCCAACCCCCAAGGGCGCGGCGACATAGAGTGACCCTTTCAGGTTCTCGGTAAGATTGACGATCTGGGCTTCGGCACTTTCGACTGCTTCTAGGATCTCTGCTGCGCCACGATAGAAAGATTTTCCCTGCTCGGTGGGCGTCAGGCTGCGTGTCGTGCGTTGGAACAAACGCACGCCAAGATGCTCTTCCAATTGCGATATACGCGCCGACGTAACAGCTGGCGAAACCCTCAAATCACGGCCCGCGGCAGACATGCTGCCCAGTTCGTAGACCCGGACAAAGGTTCTGATGTTATCAAGGTAGGACATTTTTTTGCATTTTTTGATACTGCTTGGTCTTTGCCAGCAATACCAGAACAAAACACACTCGCATAGAGTAACCGGAACTATAGAATCTTAGGAGCAAAGCCATGTATGACTTGGCCGTAATGTGGGAGTGGATCGCCTTTTCCGTCCGTTGGCTGCATGTGATCACCGCGATGGCGTGGATTGGTGCGTCATTCTACTTTATCGCGCTGGACCTCATGTTGAAGCCAAACCCTGCCTTGCCGGACGGGGCCTACGGCGAAGAATGGGAAGTACATGGCGGCGGTTTCTACCACACCGTCAAGTATCTGGTTGCGCCCTCGCGCATGCCCGAGCACCTGACCTGGCACAAATGGCAGAGTTACACGACCTGGCTGTCGGGCGCGGCGTTGCTCATGATCATATATTGGGTCGGGGGCGAGTTGTTCCTGCTTGATCCGACCAAAGTGGACCTGGCGCTGTGGCAGGGGATCCTGATTTCTGGCGGATCGCTGACCATTGGCTGGCTGGTCTACGACCAGATGTGCAAATCGAAGCTGAGTGATCACCCGACCGTTCTGATGCTGCTGTTGTTCGTGATCCTGGTGATCATGTCGTGGGGTTACAACCAGATCTTCACCGGTCGCGCCGCGCTTTTGCATCTTGGAGCCTTCACTGCGACAATCATGACGGCCAACGTGTTCTTTCAGATCATGCCGAACCAACGGATCGTGGTCGAAGACCTCAAGGCCGGTCGGACGCCTGATGCCAAATACGGCAAGATCGCCAAGGTACGATCCACGCATAACAACTACCTGACTTTGCCGGTCGTTTTCCTGATGCTGTCGAACCACTATCCGCTTGCTTTCGGCACCGAGTATTCCTGGATCATCGCCAGCCTGATCTTTCTGACGGGCGTCACCATCCGTCACTACTTCAACACGATGCATGCAACCGGGAAAGGCCCGCACTGGACTTGGGGGGTGACGGTTCTGCTAATGGTCGTGATCGCCTGGCTGTCTTCGGTGAGAAACACTGAGACATGGGAGGACGCCGAAGCGCGTGACCTGACGCCATACGAACAGAAATTTGCGTCAGCCGCGGGCTTCGAAGACGCCTATGACACGGTCTTGGGTAATTGCTCGATGTGCCACGCCCGCGAGCCGGTGTACGACACCATGAAATGGGCCCCGAAGAAGGTCTATCTTGAGACACCCGGCGATGTCGCCCGCAACGCCGACCAAATCTATCTGCAAGCCGGCATCAGCCATGCAATGCCACCACCATCTGCAGTGCAAATGGATGAAGAGGCACGCCAAACCATCATCGCATGGGTGCGTGAGGTCAGAGACCAATAGACGCCTGCGCGCAAAACGAAGATTGTTAACCGGGTCGTAAGCCCGGTTTTTTTTCTTTATGCGAAAAAGCGTTTGCTGTGCTGCGCGATGTGTTCGACAAACAGACGCACCTTGGGGTCTTGCAGCTTTTTGTGCGGATAAAGACATCCGAAAATCGTTGGCAATGGGGGCGTCTCGGGCAGGACTTCGACCAGTCGCCCATCCTTTAGAAACTCCCGTACGTCAAAGCGCGGCTTGTTGACGATCCCCCTGCCCGCCAAGGCCCAGTCTGTCAGTACATCACCATCATCCGCGTCGTATTTACCGCGAACTTCAAGTTTTCGCGGACCCATATCAGTGCGGAGCGTCCAGTAGTATTCCGGAGACCTTGGATAACGCAGCAACAGGCAGTTATGGGGCATGTGCAACAAATCGTCTGGTGTTTTGGGCGTGCCAAACTGCGACAAGTAATCGGGCGAAGCGCACAGAACACGATCACAATCCGCGAACTTCCGCAGTTTCATGGTTGAATCACCGGGCTCACCAATGAAAAAGGCTATGTCCAGACCGTCGGCCAGAATGTCCACCTTACGGTCGGACAAACGCATGCGAATCTCTGTTTCCGGGTAGCGATCAGAGAATTCCGGGACAAGTGGCGCAACGATTCTGCGTCCGACACCCAAAGGCGCGGTGATGCGGATGGCCCCCCGAGGCGCGTCGGAAAAGCTGGCGACACGCGCTTCAGCGTGATCAAGCGCCAGCAGGACCGCCTTGGCTTCATCGTAGAAAACCGTCCCCACTTCGGTTGGTGTCATCGACCGGGTCGTTCTGTTGAACAGCCGTACACCCAGATGGTTTTCAAGCTCTTTCAACCGTTTGCTGGCCACCGCTGGGGTCAACCGAAGATCACGCCCGCCAGACGTGATGCTGCCCAGTTCCATCACTCGGACAAAAACACGCAGACTTTCGATGTAAGACATTGGAACCTCCCAGCAGCGAAAGAATGCGTCATGGCCCTATCTTTTTCAACGATATGTTGAAAGTATTTGCCGTTTGCGGCGATTTTCCGACTCAATCTTTGCACCTATGGTTCCAGTGACCGCCCTCCGGAAGGCAGGGCAGAGGGAGAATTCCATGACGCATCGCACCCACATCCGATTTGTCCTGAACGGCAAGGATGTCTCCGTCCCAAACGTCTCAGCAGACCAGACACTTCTCGATTTCCTGCGCCTGGAACGTCGACTGACAGGAACGAAAGAAGGCTGCGCCGAAGGCGACTGTGGCGCGTGCACCGTGCTTGTCGGACGGCTTGGGCGCACGGGCCTGCACTATGCTCCGGTCAATGCCTGTATCCGGTTTCTTGCCTCTGTCGACGGCTGTCATGTCGTGACGGTTGAACACCTGACCGGACCTGAAGGCCGACTGCACCCGGTTCAACAAGCCATGGTCGATCATCATGGCAGCCAGTGCGGGTTCTGCACGCCAGGCTTCGTCATGGCCCTCTATGCGCTTTGGATGCAAACTCCGGAACCAACCGAAGTGCAGGTTCAAACTGCATTGCAGGGTAATCTGTGCCGTTGCACAGGGTATGAGCCTATCATCCGAGCGGCCATTGCCGTCAGCCGCTACGGCACCCCGGCTTCTGACCATCTGAACACCGAACGCGAAACCATGACGGCGCGCCTGGCGGCCCTGAAAGACGGGCGGCGCGTGGTGTCCGGTCCTGAAGACAACCTGAGCATTCTCCCGTCCAGCGTTGATGATCTTGCCGCATGTCTGCAAGCTTATCCAAACGCCACGATCGTGGCCGGAGCCACCGATGTGGGCCTTTGGGTGACCAAGTTCCTGCGCGACATTGGCCCCGCCATCTTCACCGGTCATCTCGAAGACCTGAGAACAGTTGAAAGACAGGGGTCCCTCCTCCTGATCGGTGCCGGCGCCAGCTACACCGATTGCCAGGACCTCCTGTCTGAACACCTGCCACACCTGTCCTCCTACTGGGATCGCATCGCAGGGTGGCAGGTGCGGAATATGGGAACCGTTGGCGGGAACATCGCCAATGGCTCTCCCATCGGGGACACGCCACCGGTTCTTATCGCGCTTGGCGCCGAAATCTCGCTGCGCCGTGACACCGAAAGCCGGACGCTGCCGCTTGAGGACTTCTTCATCGATTACGGCAAGCAGGACAGCCGTTCCGACGAGTTTGTAGAAAGCATCCGCGTGCCCCTGCCCGGGCCCAATGATCTGAACGCGGCTTACAAGATTTCCAAGCGCCGTGACGAGGATATCTCTTCCGTGGCCGCTGGCATCCACATGACCGTCAGGGACGGCATCATCAACAATGTCCGTATCGCGTTCGGCGGCATGGCTGCCACGCCAAAGCGCGCATCGAAAGCCGAGGCGGCGCTGAACGGTCAGCCATGGGCACGCGAAGGCTTTGAAGCTGCCGCTGAAGCACTGGCCGAGGATTTCTCGCCTCTCACCGATTGGCGCGCATCATCTGACTACCGAATGCTCGCTGCCCAGAACCTGCTGCGTCGGTTCTTCCTTGAGAACGACAGCCAAACCGACACCCCCGTTCAACTGGCTTGTGCCTGATCAGGAGACGAAAACATGAAAGACAACGTTTCCATCATTGGATCGGCCCATACCAACGTAAACCACGACAGCGCGATCAAGCACGTCACCGGGCAGGCGGATTACACAGACGACATTGCGCTTCCAGAAGGCGCGCTGCACGCGTATCTCGGCGTGTCAGACGTCGCACACGCCAAGATCGTGAACATCGATTTCACCGATGTTCTCGCCACACCCGGCGTGATCGGTGTGCTGACCGCTGATGATGTGCCGGGGGCCAATGATATCAGCCCGACACATCTGAACGACGAACCTGTTTTCCCGACCGACGCCATTCAATTCCACGGCCAGCCGTTGTTTGCGGTGGTTGCCGAATCCCGCGACATAGCGCGCCGCGCTGCGGAACGGGCAAAGGTCGACTTCGAAACCCTGCCCCATGCGCTGGATCCGATTGCCGCAAAGAAAGCAGGATATCCGCATGTCACAGCGCCCCTCAAGCTGGAGCGCGGAGACGTCGCACCGGCTCAGGCGGCCGCGTCCAACCGGATCAAAGGCCGGATGAGCGTTGGCGGTCAGGATCACATGTACCTTGAAGGTCACATCGCCTTTGCGATACCGGGCGAAGACGACGATGTGGTGGTGCATTGCTCGACCCAGCACCCGTCCGAGGCGCAGCATATGGTGGCGCATGTCCTTGGGGTGCCGTCCAATGCCGTCGTGGTCAATGTCCGTCGCATGGGTGGGGGATTTGGCGGCAAGGAAAGCCAGATGAACCTGTTCTGCGCAGTGGCGGCCATGGCTGCCAAAAAGTGGAACCGCGCCGTCAAAATCCGCCCCGACCGGGATCAGGACATGACCGCAACCGGCAAACGCCACGACTTCGTGATCGACTATGATGTCGCATTTGACGACGAGGGCCGCATTCAGGCGGTCGAAGGCAGTTTTGCTGCGCGCTGTGGCTTTTCGGCAGACCTGTCGGGCCCTGTCACCGACCGGGCGCTATTTCACGCCGACAACGCCTATTTCTATCCGAATGTGCGCCTGAACAGCCACCCGATGAAAACCAACACCGTGTCGAATACCGCGTTTCGGGGGTTTGGCGGCCCGCAGGGCGTGATCGCGGCGGAACGGATGATCGAAGAGATCGCTTATGCCACGGGGCAGGACCCGTTGGATGTTCGCAAGGCGAATTTCTACGGCACCAAGGACCGCAACGTGACCCCGTACCACCAGGAAGTCGAAGACAGCATTCTCGACCGGCTGGTCGGAGAGTTGGAAGAAACATCGGAATACCGCCAGCGCCGTCAGGATATCATCGAGTTCAACAAGACATCGCCGATTCTGAAAAAAGGCATCGCGCTGACGCCGGTCAAGTTCGGCATTTCCTTCACTGCGACCTGGTACAATCAGGCCGGCGCGCTGGTGCACGTCTACAATGACGGATCAATCCACCTGAACCACGGCGGCACTGAAATGGGCCAGGGCCTGAACACCAAAGTCGCTCAGGTCGTCGCCGAGGCCTTCCAGGTCGATTTCAACCGGATCAAGATCACCAAGACGACGACTGAAAAAGTTCCCAACACCTCGGCCACCGCGGCGTCCAGCGGGACCGACCTGAATGGCATGGCAGCGTTGAACGCGGTCGAACAGATCAAGGAACGTCTGGTGAAGTTCGCTGCTGAAAACTGGAAAGTCGCTCCTGAGGAAGTCGCATTCCACGCCAATCAGGTGCATATCGGCCAAGACGTTCTGGCCTTCGATTCATTCATCAAACAGGCCTATCTGGCGCGCGTACAACTGTCGGCGGCCGGGTTCTACAAGACACCAAAAATCCATTGGGACCGAGCCAAGGGGCAAGGCCGCCCGTTCTATTACTTCGCCTATGGTGCGTCCTGTTCGGAAGTCACAATTGATACTCTGACCGGTGAATACTACGTGGATCGGACGGATCTACTGCACGACGTCGGACATTCGCTGAACCCTGTGCTGGACAAAGGTCAGGTCGAAGGTGCCTTTATTCAGGGCATGGGATGGCTGACCACCGAAGAGCTTTGGTGGGACGATGCCGGTCGTCTGCGCACCCATGCCCCATCAACATACAAAATCCCACTCGCATCAGACCGCCCGCGCATCTTCAATGTGAACCTCACCGATTGGTCGGAAAACCGGGAACTGACCATCAAACGCTCCAAGGCCGTTGGCGAGCCGCCGTTTATGCTCGGCATCTCGGTGTTCGAGGCGTTGTCGATGGCCGTGGCTTCTGTTGCTGATTACCGGGAATGCCCGCGCCTCGACGCACCGGCCACGCCCGAACGCGTCCTGATGGCCGTTGCGCGGTTGCAAGCGGGGCCCTGAACTATGGCTGCCCCGCGTTCTCTGAGCGAGTTTCTGTCCGCGCAGCTTTGCGTGATCCGCGTTGCGTTGACGCGTGTACGCGGGTCTTCGCCGCGCAATGAGGGAACAGAGATGTTCGTGGCACCCGGATCGTTGTGGGGAACCATTGGCGGTGGGCAATTGGAGTTTATTGCCATCAACGCCGCGCGGGACATGCTGCGTGATGGAGCGTTGCATCGGGACATGGATGTGCCTCTGGGCCCGGAAATCGGGCAATGCTGCGGTGGCAGGGTCGAACTGAAACTGACCCGCATGCGGGCCTCAGACAAATGGGCGGCAAAAGAACGCGCCGCCCGGCGCGAAGACGCTTTGCCCAAAGTCTACGTCATGGGCGCGGGCCACGTTGGTCGGGCTCTGGCCAATCTGCTTCAGTACCTGCCGGTGTGCTGCATCCTCGTCGACACCCGGCCCGAAGAGATTGAGCTTTGCACCGCAAATGTCGAAACCCGGGTCAGTGCAATCCCCGAAGCCGAAATCTGGCGCGCACCCGAAGGCAGCGCCTTTATCGTTCTGACCCATGATCACGGATTGGATTTCCTGCTGACGACCGCCGCGCTGGAACGAAAGGATGCCGCTTATGTGGGGATGATCGGTTCCGCAACAAAGCGGGTAAAGCTCAGGAACTGGGCGCAGAAACACTGTGACGGACTATCCGTCGAACAACTGAATTGCCCCATCGGGGCAAGCGGTAGCCGCGACAAGCGGCCCAGCGTCATCGCCGCTTTCGTGGTGGCCGAAGTGATGGCTGATTTGACCTCTGAAACTGCCGCGACCGCCCTGACCGGGGCAAACCAGGCGCCCCTGCGGGCCCACCATCACGACCGGAAAGGGAGATCGGCCTGACACCCGTCGGGCCAACCCGGTCACATCAGAGGAGGAGACCGTCATGGACGGGAGGACCTATGAATACAAGCTGTTTACCCGCAGCGACTTCAGCGCTTTCTGGGCGCTGTTCACGGACAACCTTGTAAACCTGCTGATCCTGTCGGGGGTCTGCCAGTTCGTGTTCCAAATGCCAGCGGAAATCGTCTTTGGCCGCATCGTACCCGGCGCCGCCATCGCGATTTTGGCCGGTGTCGCGGTCTACACATACCTCGCCAAATGGGCGGCAAATGCTCAAGGTAAAGACGTAACCGCGTTGCCCTACGGCATCTCGACGCCGGTAATGTTCGTCTACCTGTTCGGTGTGATCGGTCCCATCTATTGGGCAACCAACGATCCGATGCTGGCTTGGCAAGTCGGTATCGGAGCCGGATTCATGGGCGGCATTGTTGCGGCGTTGGGCGCAATCGTGGGGCCATACCTCAAGAAGATCACGCCCCGCGCAGGAATGCTGGGAACGCTTTGCGGGATCGCTCTGGTTTTCATCGGCTCCGTCCCTCTGGCCGAAGTGTTCGAGAACCCCGTCATCGGCTTTACGTCGCTGCTGTTTATCCTTTGGGGTCTGATCGGGCGCTTCCGTCTTCCCGGCAACGTACCGGCCGGTCTGGTTGCAATTGCCGCTGGTACTGTGATTGCCATCATCCTTGGTGAGTCAAGGATTGATGTCAGCGGCATCGGATTCTACCCGCCAATCCCTTACATCGGGGACCTTATTGCCGGCGTGCAATACCTTTTCGCCAACCCTGAGCTGTTTCTGGTGCTGATTCCGGTGCAGATATACAACTTCATCGAAACCATGAACAACGTGGAATCGGCCGAGGCCGCGGGGGATCACTACCCGGTTGGGCTGTGCCAGGTCACGGACGGCGCGGGCACGATGCTGGGTGCTCTGTTTGGGTCGCCATTCCCGACAACCGTGTACATCGGCCATCCGGCCTATAAACGACTGGATGCGCATGCGGGGTATATTGTCGGTGTGGCCGTTGTAATTGCCGCCGCCGCCTTCCTTGGGTTCCTGTCATTCCTTGCTGGCCTGATCCCGATCGCCGCAGCTGCACCAGTACTGGTCTTTGTCTCAGTCAGCCTGATCACCAACACGGCATGGGCTGTCAAACCGATGCACATGGCTGCGGTATCCTTTGCGATCCTGCCCCATATCTCGGCCTTCCTGATGGTCAAGTGGGGATCTTTGATGAACGCCCTGCGCAGCAGCGGTGTCGAAGGACTGCCGTCTTTGGGAGATGCAAATCTGACCTCGGCCCTTCTCATGGAAGGGGCTCATTACGAGGGACACCTTGCCCTGAGTCAGGGGGCGATCCTCACCGGACTGGTCTGGGGCGCCATCGTGGCCGATGTGATTGACGGACGCTTCCGGATGGCCGGCGCGTTTGCCGTCGCAGGTGGGCTGATGTCTTCGATCGGCATCATCCATTCCTACACGCTACAGATGCCTCAGTTCGACGGGATAACCATCGGCTATCTGATCATCGGCGCATTCCTCTGTGTCTACCCGATGTTCGCACCTAAAGAGGATCTCGAACATCGTATCATCGTACCGGATGAGCCCGATCTCATCGATGACGATTCACCCGCTCAACAAGCCTGATCGACAGCGGGGCAGTCGCACGGCTGCCCCAAAAACCTTCCAGTCCCGTTCAATCAAGGTCGTTCGCGAGGCAGAGATTGCTCTGCGACCGCTTGCCGATCTTTCTCTCGCCTTTCTCCGGGCGACGGCATGTGGTTCGGAAGGGTCTTCCAGCGGATCACCCATGGCGGTTTCTCACAACACAACTGCACCGCCTTGACTCCGTCCATCATGAACACGATCAAAGCCTTGGCTGAGGTTACATAAAACAAACGACCGCAAGTGATTTGCGCGAGGTTATGAACCTCACCTGTGGGCCCCGCGATCGGCCGTCAGCCGATCAACCGTGGCGAATTTTGTCGTTTGCAGGCTTTTCTGTCGCTTTCCCGCTTGTCGCGGCAAGCTGGTATGAACAAGAATACCTGCTTATGAATAGTTGTTTTCCAAATCCTATGGACCGCCGTGCCACCGGCTGTGACCTTGTGATCCTAGCCTGATTTCAGGGCCCCTGGCCCATATGCATCAGGCTGTGACTACGGATTTTTCGGATAACCTCATGACAACTCAAGCGCTGCGCCTGGCCATCGATATTGGCGGCACGTTCACGGATACGGTTCTTGTCTCTGGCGAAGAGACGATACTTGCCTCGACCAAAACCCTGACCACGCATCACAACCCCGCCGACGGCGCCATGCAAGGCGCAGCGCGCGTAATGCAACAGACTGGGCACCATCTGAGCGAAGTCACCGGTTTTATTCACGGCACCACGCTGGCCACCAACGCACTGATCGAAAAACGCGGTGCGGTCGTGGCAACCGTGACCACCGAAGGGTTCAGGGACATTCTGGAAATCGCCTACGAGCGGCGCTATTCGCAATACGACATCAATCTGGAAAAACCTGATCTTCTGGTCCCACGTGAGCGCGCGCTGACAGTCCGCGAACGCGTTTCGGCGGATGGCAAGGTATTGATTCCGCTAGAAGGCACAGCCGTCGACGCGTTGCTGAAGGACATCGACGCCAGCGGAGCGGAAGCCATCGCCATCTGCCTGATGCATGCTTATGCAAACCCCGAGCACGAGCGCAGGCTGCGCGATAGATTAGCGGACAGGCGCCCCGATCTGACCGTCTCGATCTCGTCGGACGTCAGCCCCGAGGCGCGCGAATTCGACCGGCTGTGCACGACAGTCGCCAACGCCTATATCCAGCCTCTGATGGAGACGTATCTGGCCCGGTTTGTCGAACAATTCGAGGCCCGGGGCGTCACCTGTCCGATCCTGATGATGACGGCAGGTGGCGGAATGTGCACCCTGCACACCGCCGCGCGGTTTCCAATCCGGCTTGTAGAATCCGGCCCTGCCGGCGGAGCCATTCTAGCCGCCCGCGTCGCCGCCTGCGCCGGTCTGGATCAGGTACTGTCCTTTGACGTCGGCGGCACCACCGCCAAGCTGTGCCTGATCGACAACGCCCATCCGCAGACTTCACGCCAGTTCGAGATTGCCCGCGCCGCCCGGTTCATCAAAGGATCCGGAATGCCGGTACGTATACCGGTCATCGATATGATCGAAATCGGCGCCGGAGGCGGTTCGATCGCCGAGGTTGATCGGTTGGGACGGCTGACCGTGGGGCCAAAATCAGCGGGATCCGAGCCCGGCCCCGTCGCCTTCATGCGCGGTGGAACCGAACCCACGGTGACGGACAGTGATATTACACTGGGTTATATTGTACCGGACACGTTTGCCGAGGGGCATATTCAGCTTGATTCCGAAGGCTCGAAACAGGCGCTGAGCCGGTTAATCGGGTCGAAGCTGGAGCTGGATGCCGTCGGAGCCGCCGATGGCGTCAGCCGTATCGTCGACGAAAGCATGGCCAGCGCGGGTCGGATGCACGCGGTGGAATCCGGTAAGGACCTTGGCCCACGAACAATGATTGCTTTTGGGGGCAACGGGCCATTGCACGCCAGCCGGGTGGCGCGATCCGCCCGGGTCAGCAGCATAGTGATCCCACCCAATCCGGGCGTCGGCTCGGCTGTCGGTTTCCTGTTCGCTCCGGTGTCTTTCGAAATCGTCCGCTCGCGCTATTCGTTGCTGGGCAGCATGGAGTTGAACGGAATCAACGCTTTGTTCGAAGCCATGATTTCCGAGGCAAGAGACGTCGTCTTCCAAGGGTCCGCTGAGGCGCCGACCGAGACGTCGCGTACTGCCTTCATGCGCTACCACGGACAGGGACACGAGATCGAGATCTCCCTTCCTGACCGCCCCCTGACCGCCGAAGATTTCGTGCCGCTGACCGCTGCATTCGAACAGGAATACCGCAAGCAATTCTCGCGCCCGGTACCGGGAATGCAGATCGAGATTCTCAATTGGGCAGTACGGGTCGCGACCTGTGACAGCGTCGTGCCGGCGGTTCCTGAAACGCCACGGTTGAAGACAATCTCGGTGCCGGAAACCCGTCTGATCACGTGTGACGTGGACGGAGTATCAAAGCCAGCGGCCTTCATCTCGCGAGCGGATCTCAAGCCCGGCGACCACCTTCACGGCCCCGCACTGATCACCGAGCCGCAGACAACCACGCTCGTATCCGCCGACTTCTCGGTGCATGTGGATGCCCTTGGAAACCTCGTCCTCGTTCAGGACCAAAAAGGAGGCGCATGATGTCAGCCGATCTTTCACATGATCTGTCGCCCGCCCAAATGCAAGTGATGTGGAATCGTCTGCTGGCGGTGGTCGAAGAACAGGGCCAAACACTGATCCGCGCCGCCTTCAGCCCGATTGTACGCGAATGTGGTGATATCTCCGCCGGGATTTTTGATGCCGATGGCCGAATGCTGGCGCAAGCCGTTACCGGCACACCGGGGCACATCAACACCATGGCCGAGGCAGTGCAGCACCTGCGCCGGGCTTTCCCGGTTCAGACCATGAAGCCGGGCGACATCTACATGACAAACGACCCATGGCTGGCCTCGGGACACCTGAACGATTTCCTTCTGATGATGCCCGCATTCAAGGATGGCAGGGTGGTGGGCTTCACCTCCTGCACCTCGCATCTCGTTGATCTGGGTGGGTTGGGCATGGGCCCCGAAGGATCCGATATCTATGACGAGGGTCTGCTGATCCCGCCCTGCAAGCTGGTTGAAGAGGGCACTCCCAACGCTCTGCTTCTGGACATCATCCGTGCCAACAGCCGCGAGCCCATTGCCAATGATGGCGACATCTATGCGCTGATCGCCTGTTGCGAGGCCGGTGTTACAAGACTGCTGTCGATGATGGAGGAATTTGGCCTCGACGATCTGGGCACGCTCGGCGCCTACATCATCGACACGTCGCGCCGCGGTACGCTGGAGGCCATCGCCGAAGTGCCCGAAGGTGTCTACAAGAATGTTCTGAAAATGGACGGTTATGAGAATGAGCTGGAATTGCACGCCACCCTGACCGTGAAGAAGAATGGCATGCATGTGGATTTCTCCGGTACCTCGGGCTGTTCACGCAAGGGCATCAACGTGCCGCTGAACTATGCCACCGCCTACACGGTGTTTGCCTTGCGCTGCATTGTCGGCTCGGACATTCCCAACAATGCGGGATCACTGGAGCCGTTTACCGTTGACGGGCCCAAAGGCTGCATCCTGAATGCGCAGCGCCCGGTACCAGTTGCGATGCGGCACACGCTGGGTCAGGTCACGCCCGATCTGGTTCTGGGCTGCCTGCATCAGGCCCTGCCCAATGCGGTCCCCGCCGAAGGCGCAAGCTGCATGTTCGACCTGCCCATGCGCCATGCCCCTGAAGTCGCACGAGAAGGCGGTCGCGAATTCGCTGTGGAACCCGTGCACAATGGCGGAACCGGCGCGCGACCTCATGCCGACGGTCTGTCGGCCACGGCCTACCCGTCCGGCGTGTTCGGCAGTCAGGTCGAAATCACCGAAAGCGTCGCACCTGTGACGATCTGGCGGCGCGAACTGCGCCCCGATTCCGGCGGCGCGGGCAAGTATCGCGGCGGTCTGGGGCAAAGGATCGAGATAACCTCGTCCAACGGTGCACCCTTTATCGTTTTCCTGTCGGTTGAACGGCTGAAATACCCGGCGCTTGGCCGTATGGGCGGCAAACCCGGCGCGCCCGGCCGCATCCGTTTCAGGGACGGTGCAAACGATATTCCGGGCAAAGGCGAATTGCGGGTGGAACAAGATGATTACCTGATCTTCGATACTCCGGGCGGTGGCGGCCTTGGTGACCCCGCCGAACGCGACCCGGATGCGCTGGCGCTGGACATCAAACGAGGGTTGGTGAGCGAAGAGGGTGCCAAGACTTACAGAGGTGACGCATGATCCGACCGGTTCCTTACGTTGGCGCCATGGGCGCTTATGCGCTGGCTGATCCGAGCGGCGCAGGTACGATTTCACTGGCGCAGAACGAAAGCGCCTTTCCCGCAAGCCCCGCCGCCATTGCGGCTGGGCAGGCAGCGCTGGCGGATCTGGCCCTTTATCCTGATCCGGAATGGGCCGAAATGCGCTCGGCCATTGCCGAAATACACAAGCTCGACCCGGCGCACATTTTATGTGGGGCAGGCTCAATGGAACTGATTGGCTGTCTGATCCGCGCCTTTGCCGGGCCAGGAGATCAGGTGCTGGGCACACAATATGGCTATGCCTTTGTCGCCTCGGCTACAGCACAGGCGCAGGCCGAATATGTGGCAGCGCCCGAGGTCGATTTGACCGTATCGGTGGACGCGCTTCTGGCAGCCGTCACACCTGCCACCCGCATCGTGTTTGTCTGCAATCCGGGCAACCCCACCGGCACGCTGATCCCGAATGACGAAATTGTCCGCCTCCGATCGGATCTGCCCGGCGAGACACTGCTGGTGGTGGACCAGGCCTATGCGGAATTTGCCGATGCCACGAACGATCCCGCGCAAATCTTTGCGCTGATGGACCGGGGCGACACCGTGATCACGCGTACATTTTCCAAAGCCCACGGGCTGGCTGGGGCGCGGGCCGGCTGGGGCTGTTTCCCAAGCGAAATCTCGGGCGGGGTCCGCAAACTTCTGAATCCCAACAATATCTCTATTGCCTCGCAGGCAGCAGCGGCGGCGGCGATGCGCGATCAGGCCCATATGCGCAACGTGGTCGCACGGACAGGCGAAATTCGGGACCGGTTTGCGCAGGCATGCCGCGAACTGGGCCTGAGCGTGCCGAAAAGCCACACCAATTTCGTGCTGATCCGCTTTGCCTCGACCGCGCAGGCACAATGCGCCGATGCGGCCCTGCGGGCGGAAGGCCTGCTGATGCGCGGCATGAACGGCTATGGTTTGTCGGACTGTTTGCGCGCCACAATCTGTGCGCCCGGCGTGATGGACAAGGCCCGCGACGTGTTGAAAGGAACGCTGAGATGACCGAGACCCGCACAGCCGCCAAGATCGGTGTTCTGGTGCCCTTCACCAACACCAATCTGGAACCGGATATGGAGATGCTGCGACCGCCAAACACCACTATCCATTTCCAGCGCATGGGCGGCTATGACGTGGATGAAATTCCCGGCTCGGATCAAATGGCAGGTTTGGGCGCTTCAGATATCAGCCACGATCTGCGTATGATCTCAGGGGTGCGGCCCGATGTGGTGCTGTACGGCTGCACCTCGGCCACCCTGACCCATGGACCGTCTTTCGACGCTGAGCTGGCGCAACAGATCAAATCCGGATCCGGGGCGCTGTCGCTGACCGCGGCCGGATCATTGATCGCCGCAATCAAAACGCTGGAGGCCACAAAGGTCGGCTTTTCCTCGCCCTATCTGGGCGAAATAAACGTACAGGCGATGGATTTCATGGCCCAGAACGGAATCCAGACCGTTCGATGCGCCGATGTGGGCCGCAAGCTGGGCAATTACGGTCAGGGCGAGCTGACACCGGATGAAGTCTATGATCTGGCCTGTCAGGCCGATCACCCGCAGGCGCAGGCCATAATTCTCAGCTGCACCGACATGCGCGCGGTCGAGGCGATCGACCGGATTGAAGCAACGCTTGGCAAGCCGGTGGTCACCTCAAATCAGGCGATGATGTTCTGCCTTATGCGGGCTCTGAACCTGCCGCGTCGCGACGCGCTTCCAGGGCGATTGTTCGACCTGCTCTGAACGGATCAGGGCGCAAGGCGACAGTGTAAAGGAGCAAGCTCACCTCGTACACTTCTTGGATCAGCTAGGCTTGTTGCCAGCTTCAGTTGCGCGCCGCGGCGTGTTCTTGACCGAAGCAGCCGCCCAGATTTCCCGGAGCAGCCAGTCGCACAGCATCGGTCTTCAAACCCCTGTTTCGAAGCGTGACATCCTGTAGGCGGCTCCAAATAGCGCCTTGGCGTTCTGTTCTACCTGTGCAGCGGGCAGCAAGACCGGGGTCATCGCCGCCATCAGGATCCAGGGTGCCGATGTGCTGGTCGGAATACGTTTCAACGGCATCTTCGGCAGATTTTACGTCTGGTCGGCGGGGGCGTAGATCAACGCGCCAAGGTCAGAGAATTTCGAACCTGGCGCACTCAGTCCCAGAACCGCATCACAAATGGCGGCAGCACGGGATGCACCCAGCGATGGTGTCGCAAATTCCATGAACTTGTCGATCACTTCTGCCTCGTCCATTGGTGCCTCGGGTCCGCCGCGTGCGTGTACGTCGCCCGACTCAAGTATCCGCCCGTCGGTCAGGGTGATGCTGACATCGGCAAACCGGCTTTTGGGGAAACGGTCGGAATGGCGTGCTGCCTCTGCTACCGAGATACGCTCGACGACCGAGGCGACCAAAGGGTCGGCCAGACCCGCCCCGGTGATGCTTTCGACCCCGATCCGGCCATGCGCAACCATCGTGGCGACGGCAAACGGCAGCGAATACTGCGCCTTGGACGTATCATCCGGCATGCCTTGAAAGAGGCAGGCGCTTTCCCGAAACGTGTTTACCTGGATCGCCGCAATATCCTGATGCGCTAGGTCGTTTTCACGCATCAGCGCCCGGGTGGCGTCAATCGCCGCATGAGCCCAGCGGCAAATCGGATAGGGTTTCACATATTGATGTTCCATCTGCCAGAAATGGCCCAGATCTTGCCAATGCGGGGCAACGTCTGCCGCTTCGATGGTGATGGCTGGTGCCCCGGTAAAACCTTTTTCGGCCAAAACCGCTGAAGAAATGCCAACCAACGCGCCCCAGCCCGAACCGTCATGTAGCATTGTGGGATTGGCGATCTCGCGCATCATCTGGCTTCGCGGGCCGTGGTATTCGGCAATCCCCATGGCTTGCCGCATCTGCTCGGCCGTAAATCCGCGCATGCGCGCCGCCACAGCCACCACGCCAAGCGCGTTCCAAGCTCCGGATGTGTGATAATCGCTGACAGTGTCATGCAAAGAAATACCCGCTCGTCCCGCGATCTCGTATCCAACGATCACCGCCGCCAATGCTTCGGCGCCCGAGAAGTCTTGAACAGTTTCAGCCAGTGCCGCCAATGCCGGAATAACGGCAACTCCGATGTGGCCTTTGGTTGGATTGTATCCATCATGGCCGTCCAGATTGTCGGTCTGTGTGGCTGCTGCATAGGCCGCGCCCGCGACACTGACGCGGCGACCGTCGAAAAGTATACGCGCGCTCAGCCCCGGGTCGCCCACGCCAAACAGCGCTGCCGCACTCTCGCGCGCAATCCGTCCGGCCTGCATTGGGCCCGATCCTATGGTGATCCCCAGCGTATCCAGCAGCATCAACGCCGCAGCCTTACGGGCTGTTTCGGGAAAATCCTGCGCCGCACGACCCAGCGTAAAATCTGCAACGGTCTGAAAGGTATCTGTCACGGTGTCCAGTCGAGGTTTTTCTTTCGGGTTCCGGTTACAAGAAAAAGCCTATGTGAGTTTGCGCATAGCGGCACGAAAACAATCATGGGGCAATGGCCCCGGATTATTTGTGACTAGGACCAGATCGCATTTCGAGTCAGAACCATTCTTGTGAGTCGCTCATGGGCAAGACAGCAAGCTCTGGGCTTTTTAATTCTTCGCGATGTTCCTTGCCTGAGAAAAGCCTGTCATGATGAATCTTCCACACCTGACCTTTCTGCGTTCGTTCGAAGCGGCGGCACGGCACCTGAGCTTCACCGCTGCTGCCGAAGAGTTGAACTGCACTCAATCTGCCGTCAGCAATCATGTCCGCTCGTTGGAAGAGTTTTTGCAGCGCCCCCTGTTCGTGCGCCATCCCCGATCCCTGTCGCTGACAGATGTGGGAGAGGCCTATCTGCCGTCAGTGCGCCATGCCCTGCAGGAAATCAACGCCGCAACGCAATCGGTCATCGTACGCTCGCATACCCGCAAAGTGGTGGTATCTTGCCCGGTCAGTCTGGCCGAGAACTGGTTGCCGGAAGTGATCCGCGGTTTCAATGCGGTGCATCCCGATATTGATCTGACGGTTCATGGCACTGTCTGGGCGGATGTCGAACAAAATGTTTCGGATATCTCGCTGACAATCAATCATATCGACGATGTTACGCCGGACACACAACAGTTATGGGTCGAAAAGCTGGCCCTGGTCTGTGCACCCGGTTTTCTGGTCGATGGCATTCCGCTTACCGACCCCAAGCAATTGCAGAATGCACCGCTGATCCATATCCTGGGCCGCCCCTCCTATTGGGAGCATGCGGCACGGCATTTCGGATTGTCCGACCTGAGCCAGAAGGACGGTTTGCGGACAAATGCCTCGAATCTGGCGATGGAAATGGCAGCCAAGTCACTGGGGTGCGTCGTCCTGCCCCGGTCTCTGGCTCGGTCTTATGTCGAGCGGGGGCTGCTGATCGAGCCATTCCAGTTCGATCTGAACAGCCCTTGGACCTATTTCATGCGTCTCAAGGAAAAACCAGTTTCGCCACCGGTACGGCTGTTTCAGAACTGGCTGTTGCAAGCCGCCGCTGAAATGGACTCCTGACGGGAAGGGTATTCGCCGGGGTATTTCAGGCGGCTCATTCAATCCCTTTCGCTGTCAAGTCGCGCAACCCGCAATCCTGTGTACAGGTGGTGTCCCACACCGTGTCAAATCTCGCTTGGAACCACACCCAGCCACACAGCTTGTCGGTGACGAGAACACGTGGTTCACCCCTGCACGTCATCAAAACTCAAAAAAGTGGGAGCGGCGGCAGGGATTTTTCCAGTCATCAACAAGCCTTTGCTTCAACTTCAGAAGACACGGGAAATACCTGAAAAATCCTGTCATTCACATCCCATTTCACAACGAAACTCGACACCAACCGGTTCTTCGTGACCATCGATTCCGCCAAACAAAGCCGTCATGATTGCCGATTCGACGGGCCCAAGACCGTCTGCGTTCTTATTGCCTCAATATCCGCAAGAATCTATGGGATGCATCGCGCAACTGCTGGCAGCCATTGAAACCGGCGTCAGTTTCTTTGATTGTGCCCACGCCGTCCGTGGTAATTGGTAAGAAGGATTTTTAGATGCGTATAGCAATGATCGGCACCGGTTATGTTGGTTTGGTGTCCGGTGTCTGCTTTTCGGACTTCGGTCATGACGTGATTTGCGTCGACAAGGCTGAGCAAAAGATCGACATGCTCAAGTCCGGAGAAGTGCCGATCTATGAGCCAGGCCTGGATGTGCTGATGTCAAAAAACGTTGCTGCTGGTCGCCTGAGCTTTTCAACCGATCTGAAGACTGCAGTTGATGGTGCCGACGCGGTTTTCATCGCGGTCGGAACCCCGACCAGGCGAGGGGACGGCCACGCGGATTTGACCTATGTGATGGCGGCGGCAGAAGAAATCGCCCAGGCCATTACCGGATACACTGTCATTGTCACCAAATCGACCGTGCCGGTGGGCACCAATAGAAGAGTTCAGGAGGTCGTTACCACTGCCAACCCCACAGCCGAATTCGACGTGGCATCGAACCCTGAATTTCTGCGCGAAGGTGCTGCGATCGATGACTTCATGCGCCCGGATCGCGTCGTGGTCGGTGTGGAAAACGATCGCGCCGCCGAAGTGATGGCCGAAATCTACCGACCGCTCTATCTGCGTGACTTCCCGATCCTGACCACCGATCTGGAAAGCGCCGAGATGATCAAATACGCTGCCAACGCATTTCTGGCGACCAAGATCACCTTCATCAATGAAATCGCGGGCCTGTGTGAAAAGGTCGGTGCGGATGTCAAGGAAGTTTCACGCGGCATCGGTCTGGACGGACGAATTGGCAACAAGTTCCTGCACGCCGGACCAGGCTATGGTGGCTCTTGTTTTCCGAAGGATACGGCCGCGCTGGCGCGGATCGGACAGGATCACGCTTATCCGATGCAGATCACGGAAACCGTCATTCGGGTGAATGACGAGGTCAAGAAACGGATGATCGAGAAAATCCGCGACGCCTGCGACGACCGCCTCAATGGCAAGACGGTGGCGGTTCTGGGTGTCACCTTCAAACCCAACACCGACGACATGCGCGACGCGCCATCACTGTCCATCATTCCCGCTTTGATCGGTGGAGGGGCCAAAGTGCGCGTCGTCGATCCGCAGGGCAAAGCGGAAGGCGATGCACTGTTGCCCGGAGTCGAATGGAGCGACGACCCCTATGCAGCAGTTCAAGGGGCTGACGTTGTGGTGTTGCTGACGGAGTGGAACGAGTTCCGCGCGTTGAACCTGACCGAGCTGGCCGGTTCCATGAACTCTGCCCGAATGGTAGATCTGCGCAATATCTATTCGAAGTCACAGGCGCTGAAATCCGGCTTTGAAACTTATGTCGGCGTTGGACGCTGAACGCACACCGCCTGTTGGATCAAACACGCCCACCGGACCTACTTGGGTCCGGCAGGGCTCGGCCTTCACGGGCTATTCGGCGGCCCAGATATTGCGGCGGCGTTCCTTGACCATTTCATTGCCTTCATCGGTGCCGTCGTGGAACGTGTTGAACCATTCATCCCAAGGGGTTTCCCAGGTGCCGTAGTTGCAATCGAAAAACCGATGGTGCAGCTGGTGAAAGAAATCCCCGACCTGAAACTTGGCCTTGTTGCCGAACTTCACATGCTCGAACCCGGCATGAGAGGTTGGTGCACCGATGCCGTGATGGAACAGCAGGAAAATGGCGTGGATCGGATGCGACGGCAGCAGAAAAAATATCATTGTGTCGAACATCAGGAAAAAGCTCTCGACCGGATGCATCGCAAGCCCCGACCAAGGGCCGGTGTTGATATTGCGGTGATGCCAAGCGTGGACTTTTGAATAGAGCACACCCACGTGCAGCAGCCTGTGCAACCAGTAGAAATGGAACCCGGCCCAGATCGGCACAAAAACGGTCACGGCGATGAACCAGATCGGGTTGCTGTCAAGTGTGATCATCGTGATCCAGCCATTGGCATAGGAGTACAGGATCAGACATTCCCAGAACGTCCAGAACGTCAACGCCGGGCCCAAGGTCCAGAACATATTGTCCCAGACCTGGTTTTTGAACGTGAATACCTTTGCGCCCTTCATCATCGGGCGCATGTCATAGCGGTATTCGTCCTGTTGCGTGCGGAACCTCCAAAGGGCCAGGTGCAAGCCGCCTGCGGCCACCATCAGGATGCAGAAATTACGGAACCAGATTTTCGCAACCCAGTCCCAGCCGAAGTTCTCAATCCTGCTCAATGAAGGCGTCAGATAGGTCCAGGTGATGACCGCAAAGACCAGCAGCAGCGCCCGCAATGCAAGTGGGTTCCAGCTTTGCAACAGGTATTTAAACGCGGCCAGAGGTTTCATCGGCCAATCCCAGTAGGGCGCAGTCTGAATCGGCAGCTGGGGCGTGTAGTTCCAGATCTTGCGCTTGGCACGTGGCGGCAGGTCAGGGTCTGACATAGTGGGCTCATTTCATCAGTTCACTGATCACAAGCCTAAGGCCAAGGATCAAAAGCTCAGACCATAATGTCTTGCCGGTGAGGCTAAGTTTTGCTTAGCCTGCTGGAATGAACACCCGTGTCCCTTCCCTCAACTGGCTGCGAGTATTCGAGGCTGCGGCCCGGACCGAAAGCTTTGCTCGTGCCGCGACCCAGTTGAACATGACACCTGCTGCCGTCAGCCAGCAGGTCAAGGCGTTGGAGACAAGACTGGGCACACCCTTGTTTCACCGTCACGCGCATGCGGTTACGTTGACCGAGACCGGGCGCGCCTATCTGCCGTCGGTACAGCAATCATTGCTCATGCTTGAAACAGCAACCACCGGTCTGTTTGGCGAAACCCGCGAGCAGAGGCTTTACGTGCAGTCGGTGCTGCTTTTTGCACATGGCATTCTGGCCGGGGGCGTTCCTGAATTTCAGGCGGCGCATCCTCAGATCAACCTTTCGCTTTCGACGGGCAATGGTGTGTCGGACTTTGCCAATCGGTTTACTGACCTTCAGATCGTGTTCGGTAACCCTGCTCTGTTCGGCTCGGAAAGTGACGAGTTGATGCGCGAACATCTCTATCCCATCGCCCCAACTGAGATTGCTGCTCAGATTCAAGCACCAGAGGACTTGTTCAAGTTCACCTTGGTCGAAGTTTCGACGCACCGTGCAAGTTGGCCGCATTGGTTCGAACACCTGCGGCTGCCAGCGGGACAGGCACGATACTTCTTTGCCGACAATTCGGTGATGGCGGCAGAGCTCTGCGCCAGCGGATGCGGCATTGCATTGGCGCGCGCGCCGGCATCAGATCGGATTATGAAGCTGTCCGGTTTGATCCCCTGCCTGCCAGACATCTCATGTCCGGGGCAAGAAGCCTATCACCTGGTCTACCCTTCCCGAACGGCGCTGCGCCCGGCAGCGCGTACGTTTCGCGATTGGCTGATGGGCTACAGCCCCGCCGTCCAGACGCGGTAACGCCCCTGCCCGGTGACCTCGCGAACCAGACCCCGCTGCGCGAACAGGTCGAAGTTGCGCTGTACCGCCGCACGAGAAGCCTTGGTCAGTTCTTCGGCCAACGGCGCTGACACCATGGGCCAAGCTGTCAAAGCGTCGATCAGGCGCGGTGGGGTGCGACCGCTCAGATCCTGCGTGACCTCTCTGGCCTTGTCCTCCCAGGCGCTGATCCGGTCCAGATGCAACAACCCTGCAAGGGCAGCCTGCCCTGCCCCAAGAATCCAAGCACTCAGTTTTTCCGTCGGATCCCCCGATCCGCGCAGCGCGCCGGGCCCGGACAAGGCCAACGGCATGAACAGCGCACCGCCACGCCCCATGGACGCTGCATGCCGCGCGGCAATGACGGCTGCTTCCGTGTCCTGTCCAATGCCTTGTGACACCGCCCGCCACGCATGAAACGCAATTGCTGACTGCGTCACGGGATGCAACCCGTCCGCGTTTTGCATGACCTCAGCCAGATCAACAATAGATTCAGGGGTGGCGTCGGCCCCCTGAGCAAGCCTGTCAAGAAACGCAGTCAGACCAGTTTCCCAGCCGCCGGCGGCAGGTGCGGCACCCGAACTCAGGCGCCGAACCGCCCATCCCGCCCGGAACAACGCCTGCACGTCGTCATGCGTCGCACCGATCCGCAAACCTGTCCACAAAGCCAACCGATCAACGCTGATCCGGTCTCCCGTCCACCACCCCAGATCGGATGTCTCCATCAATGCCAAGCGGTGAGTCCACCCTTCGGGACCTGCCCGCAGCCGTTCGTCCAGCGCCCCAAAAGTCAGGGTCAGATCGGCAAGTTCCGCAGAAAGTTCGGACTGCGCGGCACGCCAATCGCGCGGATCGAACAGCAGGCGCTGTTCGGGCCGCGGTCCGGGCAGGAAGAAATCATCGTCTGCCACGTCTTCATCCGGTGGCAAGAACCAAAGGTCGTCCTCTTCGGACGGATCCCCGTCATATATACTGGCGGGGCCAAGATCTTCGGCCTCGTCTTCAGGAAGGGGCAAGGGTTTCTTCGGCGTCATACCCCGCATTCTTCGGACATTCCTGTCGGTTCACAAGGGGTATTCCGTCAGCCCGCAAAGGTTCGGGTCAGAACATCCAGTTCGCCACTTAAATCGGTCTGCGGAGAGCTACCCAACAGCATGTAACCATAGCCATCCTGTGCCCAGGTCGCTGTTGCCAAACCACTCAGAACGGCCTGCTTGACCTCTGCCTTCGGGGCGTTTGGCCCCTGACGGATAACACAGAAGGCAAAAGGTTGACCCTGCTCATCGGCGAAAACGACCTGAACCAAGGGCCTTCCCTTGAACGACAAAACCTGTGCACGCTTCAGCGCCAAACCCGGCAGGGATTCCAGCGCTTCACGGTTCAGAGACCTGCCAAGTGCTGCCTCGGCCATCGCGAACTGTTTGTCCAGCGATGCCTCGGAACTGTCCAGCGAGACAATCGTCTCGGGCACATAAAGCGACTGATAGATCGCCGCTTGCTGCACCCAGCCTAGTTCTGCCGGGCGCGTTGCCCAGAACGTCAGGGCAACGGCTGCGACCCCGGCACTCGCGGCCACGGCCAGAAGGCGCAAAAATCCGCCATTGGCGTGATGCGCCACGGGTTCCGGCAAATCGACCTTCGGCGCCTCGGTGGGCAGTTTCTCAATAACGTCCTGAACGACAGGCGCGAACGGATCCAGCGCCATCAAGCGGCGTTCAAGCTCAACGTCATCCTCAACTGCAGCCTCGATGGCGCAGCTCTGAGCTTCATCCAGTGTGCCTTCCAGATACGCCAACAGCGTCTCGTCGGAAAACGTCATTTGCCACTCCGTCGCGCGGCGACTGCCGCATCAAACTGCATCACGGTTTTCAGTTTCTGCCGGGCATTCGACAGCCGGCTCATGATTGTGCCGATGGGAACGTCCAGCAGAGCAGCGGCTTCGCGGTAGCTGTACCCTTCGACGAACACAAGCATGACCGTTTCCCGCTGCGCTTCTGGCAGCTGCATCACTTGAGTAAACACTTCAGCCGCAAAAATATTCGTTTCTGAATCCGGCCCGATTGCGACCAGTTCCGCTTCCGGCGTCACCGACAGCGCCTGTGCCCGCCGGACAGATCGAGACCGCACTTCGTTCAACCAGATTGACCGGCAGATCGTCATCAGCCAACTGTCCAGACGATCATGCGACGTCACTTGATGATGTCGCTCAAGCGCACGCAGGCATGTGGCCTGCACCAGATCGTCCGCCACATCCGATGCCCCCGACAAAGCCAGAGCAAACCGCCAGACGCGTTTTGAATGCGCCTGCACCGCTTCTCTGACGGCCTGTTCGGAAGTCATCTCGGCACTCATCGAATAAAATGCGACCTGTGTGTGTTTGTCAGTAACGGACCCGGCCCGCAGGGCCAGAATTGACATAAACTGCGGAGGAAAGAAATGAAACTTCTGTTGAAGGCTGTCACGTTTGCGTCGGCAATTGTTGCAACACCCATTTGGGCGGAAGGATGGCTACTGGATTCCGAACGCTCGCATCTGGCCTATGGGTCGATCAAGAAAGACTCGGTGGGCGAGGTCAACAGTTTCACCAACCTCAACGGGCACGTCCGGGATGGCATGGCTGAAATCGAAATCGACCTGTCCTCGGTCGAAACCAATATCGATATTCGCAATGAACGAATGATCGAATTTGTCTTTCGCCAGGCACCCACTGCATCCCTGACTGCCGAATTCGATATGGCAAAGGTTTCAGACCTGGCCGTCGGTGAAACTACGACGGTAGATGCTGCATCCGTGCTTTCGCTGGCCGGCACGGATGTTGAGTTTGACGCAGAAATGTTCGTCGCGCGCTTGTCTGAAACTTCGGTGCTTGTTTCGACAAACGACATGGTGTTTCTCAGTACGGAAGACGCCGGTCTCAACACGGGCGTGGACACGCTTATGGAGCTGGCAGACTTACCCGGTATCACCCGAACGGTACCAATCACGGCCCGGCTGATCTTTCACAGCGATGAGGAACAGGCCGCAGCGGCATCGGATGCAACGGCTGTTGTTGCTGCCGCAACTGTCCAAGGTGACCCAACAGCCGGCAAAAAGGTCTTTCGCAAGTGCAGCGCCTGCCACAAACTGGAAGAACGCCGCCATGGCGTCGGTCCGTCCTTGCACGGTATCCTCGGCACAAAGGCTGGTCAGGCAGAGGGATTCAAATACTCGACAGCACTGAAAGGTTCCGACATCGTCTGGACGCATAGGACCCTGAGCGCGTTCCTGGCGGATCCCAAAGGCTATCTTCAGGGCAATCGAATGCAGTTTCGCGGCCTGAAAAAGAACGAGGATATTGTCGACCTTCTGGCATATTTGCAGGAAGAAGGGTGACAGCGACCCGTGAGAGATAGGTCTTTGCGCCAAGTATCGACGTCAAACAACTGGACCCAGTAAAGGTCAGATACCTAGCCTGCGCCCGTCTCCTGTCTGTTTTCTGGACCAGTAAGGATTCAAAGTAGTCCGATATCCAGAAAACAGAGCTCTCTGTTAGCGGATTGTTGCCGAACGTTGCGAATCCTTTGCTGCGGGCCAAATCACATTTTGCGGTTTTTTTGCAAATCCAAGCATGCACCAATCTTGCCCGCACCGATACAATGGGGCAAATCGCGATGTCCATCGCTGCCTCCCGCTCTTGTCCGATCTTCAACCAGCTACTATCTAGCGAGGGTACATCTCAGATAGTCGGGATGGGCCGCTCTGCCGCAGCGTGGAATCTGTCCTTTAGGCCCGACAAAATATAGGTTATCTGAGCGTGCGCACAGTTTCACGATTTGGAGAACGCAATGATAAAGCGCGCCTGGAACAAGTGGCGATCAGGCTATATGGGCCGTCTTGTAGGTGAAAGCTTTTACGCGCAAGGCAGGCTGTATGGTGTTGCGATTCTGGCTATGATTGCCGTGGCCGTCACAACGGCCGGTTCCGCATACATGATGGAGTACATTGTCGATGCCATGACCAGCCCCGATTTGCAGGGCTGGGCGCATGTCATTGCGCTGGGGGTCGTGCTCCTGTTTCTGGTCAAAGCGATCGCATCCTATATTCAGGCAATCTACCTTGCCCGCGCAGGCAATCGGATCGTGGCAGAGCAACAGGACAAGGTTTACCGAAAACTGCTCAGACATGGCGTCTCGTTCTTTTCGAACAATGAATCATCGGACCTTCTGATGCGCACCACCCATGGCGCGCAGGCGGCCAGAAACCTGATCGATGTGCTGGTCACCGGGTTTGTGCGCGACTCCCTGACTCTGGTCGGGCTGGTTGTGGTCATGGTGTATCAGCAACCCGTTTTGTCCGTCTTGTTCTTTGTCGTGGGTCCGATTGCCTTGTTGGGCGTTCGCTATCTGTTGAAGAGCGTGCGCACAATCATGCAGGCCGAATTCAAGTCGCTGGCGGAAATCATTCGGGTGCTGCAGGAGACCTCGGCAGGGATCAAGGTCATCAAAGTGTTCTCACTCGAAGACCGAATGATCAACCGCATGGATACCGCCATCCGGAAAGTTGAACAACGCTCGAACGACATCGCCAAGTTGCAGTCCATTGCCAGCCCTCTTATGGAGTTTCTGGCTGGCCTCGCCGTGGCAGGTGTACTTGTGGTCAGCACGATGGGCATCGCAGGCACCGAACAGCCCAGCGCAGGCCAGTTGATGTCCTTTATCACGGCGTTGCTGATGGCCTATGAACCGGCCAAGCGGCTGTCAAAAATGCGTGTTCAGATCGAAACCAACATGGTTGGTGTCGGCATGTTGTTCGGCCTGCTGGATCAGGACGACACAATGGTGGAAAGCCCAGAAGCCCATGACCTGATCGAAGGCCCCGGCCAGATCACGTTGCGCAATGTAACTTTCGGCTACCAGGGTGCCGTATCTGTGATCGAAGATATGAATGTCACGTTCGAGGCCGGTAAAACCACGGCGCTCGTCGGTCAGTCCGGCGGTGGCAAGTCTACGTTGTTTGGACTGATCATGCGGTTCTACGATCCAGATGAGGGCAGCGTCGAGATCGATGGTCAGGATCTGCGCGAGGTAAGCTTTGCGTCCCTGCGAAAAAAAATCTCTTATGTCGGGCAGGATACGTTCCTGTTTTCGACGTCGATCATGGACAACCTGCGCTGCTCGGCCCCCGACGCTTCGGATGAAGACGTTGTTGCCGCAGCCAAGGCCGCACATGCGCATGAGTTCATCATGGAACTACCACAGGGTTACGAAACGCAAGTCGGTGAAAACGGAACCTTCCTGTCAGGTGGTCAGAAACAGCGAATTGCAATTGCGCGCGCTATTCTGAGAAAATCAGAAATTCTGCTTCTGGATGAGGCCACAAGCGCATTGGATGCCGAGTCGGAATCTCTGGTCAAAAAGGCGCTGGACACCCTGACGAAGGATGTCACTGTCGTTGTCATTGCACACCGTCTGTCGACTGTTCTGGAAGCGGACAAAATTTACGTGGTTCAGGATGGCTCTATCGTGGAACAGGGCAGTCTGGAAGAGTTGATGAAAAAGAACGGAAGTTTCCGCAACCTTTTCGATCAGCAATTCAAAAAACACGAACCCAAGGCGGAAGTGGCCGAGTAACCCCGGTCTTTGGTCCGGTATTCGATTTTTTTCCCGGGCATGACCTGTCCGGGAAAATGGGCACATGTACCTCCAGAACTCCGGGGCCAATATTTTGGTCCGCGCGACGCAAGGAGAAGTACATTATGTATTTCGACATATGAGTTCTTCCAACGGAACCGGTGGGCCAAAAACGCCTCTGCGATGCGGGAGACTCGCGCTGCTCCCCTTATGAGACGAACGGCCCTTATGCACACAAGATCAGAGGTGGTGATCTTCGGCGGCACCGAATTGAACTTGGGGACATGATCGATCAGTCGCATTCAGAGCCAGCACCTTTACATCAAACCTTAAGAAGTACGTCGCACGCGCGCGCCGCTCATATCGGCACTTCGGAGAGGTGAAAAACCGTGGCGCAGATAGACACTGCCGCATTGACCACCGTCACAGCACGAACAAAGCAATCCTGTTGCACTATAGCGGGTACAGACACGCAACCTGATGCGTTTCTCCGTCCAGTTCGGGCAATGTTGCCCTGCACTGATCAGTTGCCAACCAACATCTTTGCGCGAAGGCGCAACCATTTGGAATATTCATCGGCGAAGGCAGTTCGCCCTCAAGCTTGATCCGTTCTTTTCGGGCCGTAGGATCGGCCCGGGGAGTCGTGGACAACAACGCCTTTGAATAGGGGTGACGAGGCGCGGCGAACAGTTGCTCTTTGGGCGCTTTTTCAACAGCGCGCCCCAGATACATGACGATCACGTCGTCGGCAAAATGCCGGACCACCGAAAGATCATGGGAAATGAACAGATAGGCGAGGTCAAGCCGTTCCTGTAAATCCACAAGCAGGTTCAGGATCTGCGACTGGATTGAGACGTCCAGTGCTGAAACCGGCTCATCCAGGACCAGGACCCTGGGATTCAGCATAAGCGCACGTGCAATGGCGATCCGCTGACGCTGCCCGCCAGAAAACATATGCGGATAGCGGTCATAATGCTCGGGGCGCAAGCCGACCATCTGGATCATGTCGCGCGCTTGTGCCTCGCGGTCTGCGGCGGACATGTCCGGACGGTTGATGATCAGCGGCTCCTGCAAGATCTGACCGATGCGTTGACGTGGATTCAGTGATCCATAAGGATCCTGGAACACGATTTGCACCGTCTCTCGCATCTTGCTCCATTGCGACGGGGTAATGTCGACACCGTCAATCGTCAGCCTGCCCGACGTCGGTTCTTCAATCATCGTTATCAATCGCGCCAACGTTGACTTGCCACAGCCGGACTCTCCGACGATGGCCAGTGTCTTTCCCGGTTTCAGTTCGAAATCCACCCCCGAAAGGGCCCTTACCGTCGCTGACTTGGACAGCAACCCGCCCTTCACCGTGTAAAACCGGGTCAGATCTTTTGCCTGAACGATTGGGTCGGTCATGCCAATTCTCCGGCAGCAATTCTTTCAACGTGGTGGCAGCGTGCTTTGCCAAAGGCCTCGGCATGAGGGGTCGGTGGCTTTTCCGCGCAAGTTGCATCGGCAAACCGGCATCGCGGGCTGAACAGGCACCCTTTGGGGCGATCGAACTGCCCCGGCACAACGCCGGGAATCGTCGGAAGGACCTTTGAGGTCGCGCGCTCGGGCAAAGCGCTCAGCAGGGCCGATGTGTAGGGATGACGCGGCGCGCGGAACAAATCACGAACGGGCTGCTCTTCGACTTTTTGTCCAGCATATTGCACCTGAACCCGTTCGGCGGTTTCGGCCACCACCCCCATGTCATGGGTGATCAGTACAAGGCCCATGTCGTTGTCGTCACGCAAACGAACCAGCAGGTCGAGAATCTGCGCCTGAATGGTTACGTCCAGTGCCGTGGTCGGTTCATCTGCAATCAGAAGCTTGGGCTTGCAGGCAATTGCCATCGCGATCATGACGCGCTGGTTCATGCCGCCCGACATCTGATGTGGAAAGGTGTTCAGGCGACTTTCAGGCGCGGGAATGCCGACCTGTTCGAACAGCTCAATCGCGCGCTGGTGGCGGTCCTTGCGGTTCAAACCCAGATGGATGCGCAAAGCCTCTTTGATCTGGAATCCCACCGTGAAACAGGGGTTCAGCGATGACATCGGCTCCTGAAAGATCATCGCCATGTCCTTGCCGATGATCTTGCGGCGCTCACGGGCCGAAAGACCGGCCAGATCGAGCCCTTCAAAGCACATCTCGTCAGCGGTGATCGTCGCGGTCCAGGGCAACAACCCCATCAGTGCCAACATCGACACCGATTTACCCGAGCCGCTTTCACCCACGATGGCCAGCAACTCACCCTTGTCCACCGACAGATCTACACCATCCACGGCGCGGAACTTGCCCGAGGCTGTGGCGAATTCAACAGTCAGGTTGCGGATCTGCAAAAGGCTCATGCGATCAGCTCCGTTTCAGTTTAGGGTCCAGTGCATCGCGCAGGCCGTCGCCCATCAGATTGATGGCAAGTACGGTGACAAGGATTGCCAGACCGGGGAAGGTAACCACCCACCAGGCGCGTAGAATGAATTCGCGCGCTTCGGCCAGCATGGTGCCCCATTCCGGCGTGGGCGGCTGTGCGCCCATGCCCAGAAAGCCCAGGGCGGCTGCGTCCAGAATCGCTGTCGAGAAGGACAACGCCGCCTGTACGATGATGGGTGCCAGACAATTGGGCAGCACGGTGATGAACATCAGCCGTGATCTGCCAGCACCGGCCACACGCGCCGAAGTGACATAATCCTTCTGACGTTCCGCCAGAACCGACGCGCGGGTCAGGCGCACGTAGTGGGGTTGGAAAACAATGGCGATGGCAATCATCGCGTTGGTCAGCGACGGGCCAAGGATGGCCACCAGCACCAGTGCCAACAGCAGCGACGGAAAGGCCAGAACGATATCCATCACCCGCATGATCAGCGTATCGATCCATTTGGGGGCAAAGCCCGACAGCAGGCCCACCATCACTCCGCCTGACACGGCCACACAGACGACAACGATCCCGACAAAGAAGGAATAGCGTGAGCCCATGATCAGGCGCGACAGCATATCGCGACCCAGCGGATCCGTACCCAACGGGAAAGCCCAGCTTCCGCCCTGCTGCCATGCAGGCGGCTGCAGGATGTGGTCGCGGAACTGTTCGGTTGGGTCATATGGGGCCAGAAGGGGTGCAAAAGCGGCGCAGAATACAAAAGCGGCAAAAACCCACAGCCCAATGACGGCACCGCGGTTTTCGCTGAAGTAATACCAAAACTCGCGCAGGGCGCTGGGGCGGTCTTCCGTTCTGGGCGGGGTTGCGGATAGTTCGGCCATTACCGCCTCCGAATTTTGGGGTTAATGATGCCGTAAAGGACATCGACCAGCAGGTTCACCAGCATCACGATCACCGCGATCATCAGCAATCCGCCCTGAACAACCGGGTAGTCTCGGCGGAAAATGCTGTCGACCATCCACTTTCCTATGCCCGGCCAGCTGAAGATGGTTTCGGTCAGGATGGCTCCTGCCAGCAACGTGCCCACCGACAGGCCAATCACCGTGACAACCGGAATCAGCGCGTTACGCAGCGCGTGCAACCCGTTGATCCGCGTTGGCGACAAACCCTTGGCGCGCGCGGTGCGGATGTAGTCTTCGCCCAGAACTTCCAACATCGCCGACCTGGTCTGGCGTGCGATAACCGCCAGCGGAATAGTCCCCAGCACAATCGTCGGCAAAATCAGGTGGCGCACGGCTGATCCGAATGCCCCTTCTTGACCCGACAACAGGCTGTCGATCAGCATAAAGCCGGTGACGCTGGGAAAGTAATACAACAGGTCGATCCGACCCGAGACCGGTGTCCAGCCCAGATTGCCCGAGAATACAATGATCAACAGCAGCGCCCACCAGAAGATGGGCATCGAGTATCCGACCAGCGCCGAGGACATCAGCGCCCTGTCAAAGAACTTCCCTCGGTTCACCGCCGCGATCACACCTGCCGGCAGACCCAGCGCAACGGCGAAGATCATGGCGCACAGGGACAACTCCAGCGTTGCGGGGAACAGCGAAAAGAACTCATCCCATACGGGTTTCCTGGTGACAAAGCTTTCGCCCAGATCACCTTGAAGGACTCCGGTGAGGTATTCCCAATACTGCTGCAACACCGGCTTGTCGAAACCCAGCTTTTCGACCATTTCCTGATAACGTTCTTCCGTCATGCCGCGTTCACCGGCCATCACGATGATCGGATCGCCGGGCAGCACCCGGATGAACATGAACGAAATCAGCGTCACGCCCAGAAATGTCGGAACAAACAGGCCAAGACGGGTAAGGAAATAGCCAAGCATCAGCGACCTATGATTGTAAGTTCTTTGGGAAAGCGGGTCAGTGACCGACAACCATCCCCGGTGACAAGAACATCATCTTCTATGCGAACGCCGAACTTGTCCAATTCGTACAGACCGGGTTCGTTGGTCCAGACCATGCCCGGCAGGATTATCTGACTGTTGCCGCGCATGATATACGGCGCCTCATGCACATCCCGGCCCAGACCGTGACCTGTCTTGGTCCGGATACGATCGGCAAAGGGCGAGGCCTCAAGCACGCCTGTGACGGCGTCGTCGATGTCATGCGCTGTCACGCCGGGGCGGCAGGCTTCGAACCCGGCTTTGTTGGCGCGCAAAACCGTGTCGTAGACGTCCCGGCCTTCGTCCGGGACGACCTGAACGAAAAAAGTTCGCGTGATGTCGGCCGCAAAACCATGATTTCGAGCGCCAAAGTCGAACAGCAAGGCGTCGCCTGCCTTGATCCGGTAGTCGGCGCGCGCCTTTCCGTGCGGTCGTGCCGAGTTGTCCCCCGCAGCCACGATGGGGGAAAAGGCCAGCGACTCGGCGCCTTCCGCAAAAAGCGCCTGTATCAGCGACTGCTCGATCTGTTTTTCGGTCTGACCTGCACGAACACCCGCAACCACACGCTCCAACGCGCGTTCCGAAATATCGATGGCCGCTTGCAGCGCGGCGATATCTTCTTCGGTTTTGATGATGCGAAGGCCTGAGATTTCGCGTTCGGCGTCCACAATTCGCAGATCCGGAATTGCGCGGGTAAACGCGTCTGACACGAAAACCCGCATCACCTGACCTTCGACAGCCAACGATCTGATCGGACTATGCGCTGCCAGCGCGGAAAAGGCAGCGTCATAGCCGGTTTGATCGCGCCAGTCGAACGCGGCACCCTCAAATCCGACCAGATCCCATGAGGCGAGTTCCAGATTGGGCACGATCGCCGCCGGATCACCCACGGCCGGAATCACCACGACAAAAGGGCGCTCGTGGCTCATGAAGGATTTGCCCAATGCACGGGTGAAATTCGGACCGGGCACCAGGGCCACTGCGTCCACTGACATATCCATTGCCAATTGGCGGTATTCGGACAAATCCGGCATTCAGCCCGACCTCCTCAATAAGAAAGCCGGAGCCACCAATCAGGCGGCTCCGGTTGGTGAGTGGTGATTTATTCGACGCTCACACCATAGAAGATGTGGCCGCCAAGCGGGTGCACTTTATAGCCTTGCACCTTGTTGCTCATCGGCATGTAAACAACTGAATGCGCGATGGTTGCCCACGGAGCCTGCTCTTTGAACACAACCTGCGCTTCTTCATACAGTTTGGTCCGCTCGGCCTGATCCGTGCTTTGCTTGGCCTTCAGGATCAGGTCTTCGAAGGGCTGGTGACACCACTGCGCCCGGTTGGATGCTTCGACCCCGTCACAGCCCAGCAAAACCGCCAGGAAGTTATCCGGGTCGCCATTGTCCCCGGTCCAGCCCAGCAGAACGGCACCGTCCCGGTTCAGTTCTTTCGAGCGAGACAGGTATTCACCCCATTCGTACGAGACGACTTCAACACCCACACCGACCTTGGCGAAATCCGCCTGGATAAGCTCGGCCATACGACGGGCATTCGGGTTGTAGGGGCGCTGGACAGGCATTGCCCAGATTTTCATCGACAGGTCCGAAATACCTTCGGCCTCCAGCATCGCTTTGGCGGCTTCGGGATCATAGGGATCGTCCACGATGGCGTCATTGTAGCCCCACATGGTAGGCGGGATCGGGTTCTTGGCCACCTGGCCCGAGCCCTGGAAGACCACATCGATGATCGCCTGCTTGTCGATCGCCATGTTCAGCGCTTTACGCACCTTCGGATTGTCGAACGGCGCCATCGTGGTGTTGTAGGCCAGATATCCGACGTTCAGGCCCTCTTGTTCCAACATGCTTATGTCCGGATCATCCTTCATTGCCTGAATGTCAGCAGGGTTCGGATAGGGCATCACGTGACATTCGCCAGCTTTCAGCTTTTGATAACGCACAGATGCATCCGGTGTGATGGCAAAGATCAGGTTTTCGACCTGCGCCGGGTCTTTCCAATACTCGCCATTGGCCGCGTAACGGATCACCGCGTCTTTTTGATAAGCCACAAACGAGAATGGTCCGGTACCGATGGGTGCTGTATTCAGTTTTTCCGGTGTTCCGGCCTCCATCATTGCCTCGGCATATTCCGCGGACACGATCGAAGCAAAGTCCATCGCCATATTGGCGACAAATGGCGCTTCTGGTTTGGACAGAGTAAATTTCACTGTGTAGTCATCGATTTTTTCGATGGACTCGACCAGATCAGGCATCCCCATACCCTGGAAATACTCCCAGGTTCCACCCGATATTTGATGATAAGGATGGGTTTCGTCTTTCTGACGCATGAACGAAAAAATCACGTCATCCGCATTGAAATCGCGGGTCGGAGTAAATTCTTCGTTCGAATGGAACTTGACGCCCTGACGCAATTTGAAAGTGTATTCCAGACCGTCATCGCTGGCCTCGACACTTTCAGCCAGACCGGGGACCACATTGGTCGTGCCCGTTTCAAATTCAAGCAACCGATTGTAGATCGGATGTGAAGAGGCATCAAAGGTTGTGCCTGCGGTGTATAGTGCAGGATCGAACCCTTCAGGCGATCCTTCGGAACAATAAACCAGAGTATTAGCCTGCGCCACGGCACCCGTCAGAGCGATCGCAGTGGTTGCGGCCAGAAGTTTGAGTTTCATGATTTTCTCCCAGAAAAGGACTTTTCAAGACAATCGCATGGCTCTTTGTCGTCAGAGCATTCAGTGACAGCATAGGTCGTTGCGATCCCTCTGCTTAATGTATCCAAAATACAAAATGTAATGTCAACAGTGTCTTTCTGCGGATGTCTCTGACGACCGTTTCTGCCGCCGCTAACTGCGTCCGGGATTTCATTCTAATCTCCGATACGCAACTAGCCTATTCTGTTCCGTGGGCGGTGATCGCAGACACTCATTGTCCGAACGCTCACTTTTTGTTTGTATGAGTAACCGCGCGCCAATCTTGTGAAGGAGGGCTTGCCAAAAGCTTTGCTGCGCGCCCCTTCATGGCTGCGGACGCAGGATCCCCGCCCCGTTCTTCATCGGCCACCTCAAACAATGCTATGGCCTGCTCGAAGTGGCCTGCTCGATAATACGCAAGACCTTTTTCGTATGTCTCAATCCACTCAAATGATCCTTCAAAACTATCGGCCATCGCAATCAGTTCATAGACGACCAGTTCTTCGGTCCGTCCGAAAACTGTAAGCGTGTCCAGCTCTCGCACGACAATTGCGTCCGCCGCTTCGCGCCTCGTCTCGGGACCAATCAGAATGCGTGTGCCATAATCCTTGTTCGCCCCTTCCAAACGGCTGGCAACATTCACAACGTCGCCTATAGCGGTGTAATTCAACCGCTGTTCTGACCCAATGTTGCCAACCAAAGCTTCACCGCTGTTCAGCCCGACCCTCACACGCAGGGAATTTCCGGCCTCGCCCTCGATGCCCGCATCTTCCACGGTCGCGACAAGATCCAGTGCCGCGCGGCAGGCATTCTCGGCATGGAGGGCATCCATACGCGGCGCCCCCCAGATTGCCATAACCGCATCACCCATGAATTTATCGATCGTCCCGTCATGGCGCGCGACGGCTGCGGCTGCCGCCGTGAAAAAAGGCTCCATCAACTGGATGATTTTGGGGCCGAGCTTTTCCGACAACCCGGTGAATCCGGTCACATCACAGAACAACACGGAGATCTGCTTCATATCGCCGCCCGGCTGTGTCTTGATACCCTCGGCGACCAGCATCTTCACAAGATCGGTAGGCACGTATTTTCGGAACGCGGATAATCCTGCGGCCATGCTGGCAGTGGCTGCTGACAGATTGGCCAGCTCGGACAGGTTGGAAGGCCTGCGTGAAATGTGTTCGACATCAAAGCGTTCGATTTTGCTCAGGTCTTCTGCGATGCGCGCCAATGGGTTGGCCACAATTCTACGGATCAACCAGATCGCCAGAGCGGTTGAGACGATCACGACCCCGATCAGGATATAGATCAAGTCTATCAAGGTTTCATCGATACCCGACAAGAAGGCCGATTCCGGAATGACCGTTGCGACGCGCCACCCGTAAAAACCCAAAGGCGTAAGGGCTACCGCATAAGGAACGCCATCGATCACCACGCGTTTCGTCGAACTGCCCGCAGTTTTGCCATCCGGGTCACCCAACAGTTTTTCCCCCGAGATCTTGGCAACCTCGTATAGCTCGCCCTCTCCCATGCGCGCAGGTGTAACTTCGTCCGCTTTTGCGTCGGGAACAGCTATTACTTTGCCATCGGCATCCAGAATAAAGGCGGCTCCAAATTCGCCGGGCTCGAGCGTCGCCAGAAACCGTGACAAACGGTCGGTTTCGATTGCGACCGCAAGGACACCCTGCCGTGTCCTGCTTGCATCAATCGGTCCTGCGAATGCGTATACAGTCTTGTCACTGCCCGGCAGATCGCGCGCTTCGATCCATCCCATCGTGTCCAGAGACATAAAATTACTGAACCAGGCATGATCGCGAGGATCATAGGACGTCTGAGCGAACTTCCTTTCTTCGAACTGGATATCCCCGGGGATAAAAATATACCGATCGGTTCGCAGTTTCCGGTCGCGGATATCCTTGTCGATCTCTATCATCTCAAGCCCGCTGTCGCCCAACCGGTGCGACGCGAAAAAATTGCCGTCCGGCCAACCAAAGAAAATCCAGGAGATATTCGGCTGCGCCTGTAACTGAGATAAAAAAACGAACTCTCGCTTATCGGCCTGCCGTGTTGCGATGACATTCTGTACAAAGATCGTGCGCACCGCCGACCATGCAGCTTCGGCGGATCTGAGGGTTGCCCCGACTTCGATGCGAACGGCATTCGCAATCTGGCTGTTGATCTCAGCTGCAAGCATGCGGCTGTTGTCACGCGCGGTCGTCCACCACAGCGAATGAACAACAAATGTCGACACACCGATGGATACGGCGACCAGCATAGATACAGCAATGCCGACGCTAAACCGCATGAAAACCCCGCAAAAGACTGACTTGTACCACAGTATTCGATTGAGATCGCAAGAAGAGCAAAGCTTACTTTGCTCCAGCCCTGCAAAATCACGCAACTGTTAAGCTGATTTGTCTTCCCCGACAGGAATTCAGAGCAGTTGGTCACCTCATCCGAGGGGAAGTATGATCCACGCAGACGGCCATTAGCCAAAGCCCAGAGGCCAGACCTTGGCCGTGCCTCAACTCAATAGCCTTCTGACTGGGATTTGCGACGTTTGGGGACTGCGTTGCCACCTTTGGCGGACTTTGTGGCCGCAGCGCGTGCACGGTTCTTCTTGCTGCTTGGCTTGCCCTTCGGCGGCGGTGGGCCTTTCGGGGCATCTCCGGCTGGCTTGGCGTGACCACTCTTTTTCTCTACGCTCCCGGCCTTGCGCTTTTTCGGTTTTGCGCCCGAAGCCTTGAACTTACTTTTTGTATCGTCGTCCGACGCTCGGAGGGTTTCTGTTGCGCGCACGGTCTTTGCCGACTGGGCCTCGGGTTTGGGCTGGCGGCGAGGGGCTTTCCGCTCAGCCGGAGCAGCGTCCCTTTTCTGTCCCGAAGGCCTGCCTTTGAACTTGCGATCAAGACCGGGCCGACCGGTTGACGACAGGTCTGGTGCTTTGTCCAACCGCACAAGGTCCTTGGTCCCTTCTATCTTCATATCTGGACCAAGGCTGGTCAGAAATCTGTCGACACTGCCTTCGCGGATTTCGACATAGGTTACATCATCGGCAATCCGGATGGCTCCGATATCATCTTTCGTGAGATCGCCCGCCTTGCATATCATCGGCAGCATGTGACGTGGGGATGCGTTCTGATTGCGCCCCTCGGACACTGAAAACCAGACGCTGGGGCCAAAAGATGCGCGCGGTTTTGGCGCGCGTTGATCGACCGCTGACAGCTCCTCCGGGGCGGAATGGCGCAGTTTGTATTGCCTGAGGTAGGCGGCTGCGATTTGTTCGGGCGTAAAACTTTCAATCAGTTTCTCAACCGACGGGCGTTCGCTTTCCGTGATTTCAGCCTGCCAGTCCTCTGATGCAAACATCCGGGCCTGATCGCGATCGTTCACCTCTTCGGCGGACGGGGCCGATCCCCAATCTGCTGTCAGCTTGGCAAATTTCAGAATACGCTCCGCCTTTTTGCGCGATGATGGCTCTACGATCAGTGTACTGACACCCTTGCGCCCAGCGCGGCCTGTACGGCCAGAACGGTGCAGCAGTGTTTCATGGCTGTTGGGCAGTTCGGCATGGACCACCAGATCAAGGTTGGGCAGATCGATGCCGCGGGCCGCAACATCGGTTGCCACGCAGACGCGGGCTCGCCCATCGCGCATTGCTTGCAACGCGTTGGATCGTTCGCTCTGGGTCAATTCACCGGACAGGGCCACGACTGAAAAGCCCCGGTTTGACAGGCGCGCTGTCAGGCGCGAAACCATCGCACGGGTGTTGCAGAAAACGATGGCATTGGGGGCCTCGTAATACCGCAGCAAATTGATAATCGCGTTTTCACCGTCACGCGGGGCCACCATCATGGCACGATACTCGATATCCGCGTGCTGTGTCTGTTCGCTGACCGTGCTCACACGCGCTGCGTCGCGCTGATACCGCTTGGCCAGATTGGCAATTGCGCGTGGCACAGTGGCAGAAAACAACAACGTCTGACGATCTGCAGGTGTTTCATCAAGGATGAACTCAAGATCCTCGCGGAACCCCAGATCCAGCATTTCATCGGCTTCGTCCAGTACAACCGCGCGGATAGCGGTCAAATCGATTGAACCCCGATTGATATGGTCACGAAGTCGCCCCGGAGTGGCCACAACGATATGGGCGCCTCTGGCCAATGCGCGACGCTCATCCCGAATGTCCATACCCCCGACGCAGGAGGCCAGAAACGCACCTGCCCCGGAATACAACCAGCCAAGTTCCCGCTTCACCTGCAGTGCCAGTTCCCGGGTCGGCGCAACAACCAGCGCCAACGGCGCTTCGGGCTTGCCGAGCGTTTCTTCCTCCCCCAGCACCCTGTGCGCAATCGCAAGTCCAAACCCAATGGTTTTCCCTGATCCGGTCTGGGCCGATACCAGCATGTCACGCCCTTCCAGCTCGGGCTGGGTGACAGCGCGCTGAACTTGGGTCAATGTTTCATAGCCCTTGCGCGCTAGCGCATCTGCAATGGTTTGTTTCACGGTGGTGGTTCTTTGTATCGGCCAGGTGATAGAAGCTGTGCGGAATTGCGATCAGCGGATCATCCAAGGGTAAAGACAGCCCCATACCGGTTGCCATCCCTATTGTATAGACAGGAATACGGACATTTTCGCCGAAAAGCTTCCCAGTTGGGAACACCGAGGCGGATCGGACGCCGCGCGCCCCGACAGAACCAAACAGCGTCAATTTTCCCGCAACGCCGTCTCAATGTTTAACATTATTGACGGCGGATGACTGACGTCGAACGTCGGAATTCCGCCTCGGACGTTCACGATCGTGCCGATCACTTCGATGACGCGGCCCTCGTCGACCCTCTACGGACCAAACAGGGTCGGAGCGGGCTCGTTCTTGATCTTATTGAACCGAACTCAAGTCCCCGTCGCCCAATGAAGAACTCTACCCCGGGTCAAGCCATTCACTTTTTCGACGATGGCATCGGCGTCAATACAGTGGTGGCGATAGAGATCACCGATCGTTCCTGTCTGACCAAAGTGTTCGACGCCCATCGGAATGGTCTGATGCCCGCCCACAGCGCCCAGCCACGACAATGTTGCAGGGTGCCCATCAATCACGGTGACCAGATTGCAGTGCGGCGACAGGCCAGACATCAGGGTTTCGATGTGGGAAAGTGCTGCCGGGTTGCCGCGCGAGCGCGCGCGTTGCGCCGCCGTCCACCCTGCATTCAGCCGATCCGCAGACGTCACGGCCAATACGCCGATATCGCGACGGCCTTCACCAATCATGCCAGCGGCCTTGATTGCTTCGGGCGCGACCGCTCCCTGATAGACGATTGCAACTTCGCAATTTGGTCCCGGTTTCCGTAACCAGTATGCGCCGTCAATGGCGCCCTGTCGAAACTCGTCATCCACGCGTTTGCCCGGTTGTTCAATCGGGTTGGTGGTCAGGCGCAGATAGACGGAGCCACCGGTTTCGTCTCGCAGCCAGGTGAGCTCGTCCGGTTGTTCTTCACCGTCGCGTTGCAAATAGTCGAAGGCCCATTCCATGATCACCGCCAGTTCATCAGCAAAGGCCGGTTCGAATGCGGCCAGCCCGTCTTGGCTCATCCCGATCAGCGGAGTGCCAATGGATTGATGCGCGCCGCCTTCAGGTGCCAGCGTGACGCCCGACGGCGTTCCAACCAGAAGAAAGCGGGCATCCTGATAGCAGGCGTAGTTCAGCGCATCGAGGCCGCGACTGACAAAGGGGTCGTAAACGGTGCCAATCGGAATCAATCGCTTGCCAAAAAGGGAATGCGACAGACCCGCCGCGCCCAGAAGCAGCATCAGGTTCATTTCGGCGATCCCAAGCTCGATATGCTGCCCTTTCGGCGTGAACTCCCATTTCGCAGTCGATGGGATACGGTGTTCAATGAAGGCGTCGGCTTGCGTGGATCGGGCAAACAGCTTACGCCTGTTTACCCAGGGTCCCAAGTTTGTTGTGCCGGTGACATCCGGGGAGGTTGTCACGATGCGCTCGGCCAGCGGGCCGTCGCCTTTTGACAGATCGTCAAGAATCTTGCCAAACGCCATCTGGGTCGAGATTTCACGGCTGGTGTCGACCTCGATCCGTGGCACATCCAACTTGTCATCAAAATAACGGCGCGGACCTTTGGCAAAGAAAGGCGTATTCGTGAGGAAATCCTTGAGCTTTTCTGGGTTCTGTACTGTCGCAAGCGGCTCCCATTCCTTGCCTTCTGGCACGCCCAAATGCGACTGCCACGCGGCGAACTGACTGTTGTTCATCAGCCCTCCGTGATTGTCCTTGTGGCCCGCGATGGGTGTGCCCCATCCTTTGACGGTGTAGGCAAGGAAACATGTCGGGCGATAATGATCGATGGCGGCAAATGTCTGTGCCATGGTCTCGACGCAGTTGCCGCCAAGGTTTTCCATCAGCGCCGCAAGGTCGGCATCCGTCCGCCGTTCGATCAGAGCGGTCACATCCCCCTGATCACCCAGATCATCCATGAGGCGCTGCCGCCATACCGCCCCACCCATGAAGGTCAAAGCCGAGTAGTCCTGATTGGGACACGCGTCGATCCAGTCGCGCAGGCGCTCGCCGCCCGGTTCTTCAAAGGCCGCGCGTTGCAGAACCCCATATTTCACGCGCACGACATCCCAACCGAACGCATCGAAGATTTTCTCGATCCGTTCGAACAGCCCTTCACGGACGATACCGTCCAGTGACTGTCGGTTGTAGTCAATGATCCACCACGTATTGCGCAGGTCGTTCTTCCAGCCTTCCTGCAAAGCCTCATACACATTGCCTTCGTCCAGTTCGGCATCGCCAACAAGGGCCACCATTCGCCCCATTGGCGCGTCTGCCCCCCAGCTTTTGGCCTTGATGTAATCCTGAATGATCGAGGCAAACGAGGTGATCGCGACACCCAAACCCACCGAGCCGGTGGAAAAATCAACGTCGTCGATATCCTTGGTCCGGCTGGGATAGCTTTGCACACCGCCAAAACTACGGAAATTTTCCATCTTCTCGCGGGTTTGATTGCCCATGAGGTATTGCATCGCATGAAAAACCGGAGAGGCATGGGGTTTGACTGCCACCCGGTCTTCAGGGCGCAGCGCTGAAAAATAGAGCGCGGTCATGATCGACACCATCGAAGCAGACGATGCCTGATGGCCACCAACTTTGATCCCATCCACCTTTGGCCGGATGTGGTTGGCATGGTGGATCATCCAATGCGACAACCATAGCAAGCGCTGTTCGACGATCTTCAACTGGGTGGGATCAATGTGCATGGCGGTCTCCTGGTTCAGGCAGCGCTGCGGGCAGGATAGGGCAAAGCTTGATCCAGGTCTGCGAGGATATCTTCGACATCTTCAAGCCCGACGGACAAACGGATCAAACCATCGCTAATCCCATGCTCGGCCCGTTCTTCCGGAGTATACGTCGAATGAGTCATGGATGCAGGGTGCTGGATCAGCGTTTCGGCATCGCCCAAGGACACCGCGCGCTGGATCATGTTGAGGCGGTTCATGAATTCAATCCCACCGGACAGGCCGGACTTGATCTCGAACGCGATCATGGCGCCGGATTGGGACATTTGCCGCTGCGCTACGTCGTGCTGGGCAAAGCTTTTCAGCCCGGGGAAATAAACCTCGGCGACGGCGGGATGGGCTTCGAGGAAATCTGCAACGACCCTGGCGGACGCACAGTGACGATCCAGACGCAGGTTCAGTGTTTTCAGTCCGCGCAGGATCAGCATCGCGTTGAAAGGGGCCATGACCGCACCGGTCATATCCTTCATACCGACCAGGCGGATTTCGGCAATCTGTTCGGCGGTGCCAACAACCAGACCGGCGACCACATCGCCATGCCCGCCGAGATATTTGGTGGCAGAGTGCAGAACGATATCCGCCCCGTGCTCGATCGGGCGGGTCAGATAGGGGCTGGCATAGGTGTTGTCGACGACAACCGTTGCGCCTGCCGAATGCGCAATCTCGGCGCTGGCGGCAATGTCCACCAGACGCATGTTCGGGTTGGCCGGAGTTTCGAAATAGACAACGCGGGTATTCTCGGAAACCGCCGCTTTTAGGTTCTCGGGGTCTGTCATGTCGACATGGGTGATTTTGACCCCCCATTTTGCCAAACCGTGGCGCATGAAAGCGAAGGTGCAGCCATAGAGTGTTTTGTCCACGATGACTTCGTCCCCTGGCGACAGCAGGGTCCAAAGCACTGCCGTTATCGCCCCCATGCCGCTGGAAAGGGCCAGTCCGGCCTCGGCACCTTCAAGCACGGCAATGCGTTGTTCTAGAAGGTCACATGTGGGGTTCGAAATACGGCTGTAGATATGACCTGCGCGTTCACCGGCGAACATCTCTCCACCAGCCTCTGCGGTTTCGAAGGTAAACGTGGACGTCAAATGCAGCGGTGGCGTAAGCGCGCCGTCATTTTCCAAAGGGTTATAAGCGTGGTGAATGGCGCGGGTGGCAAATCCGGTTGAACGAGTCATTGCAAGCTCCTGTTTCAAGCTGACGCCAGTTTGAGCTTTTACTTTGGGATTTTGCTTGCAAGTAATACCAAGAATACGACTAATATTGGCATTTTCTGCCAAGATTGAGGTTGAAATGGACGATAAAGACAGACAAATCATTCGGGCGCTGCAAAAGGACGGGCGCATGACGAACCAGGATCTTGCCGACGAGGTGAACTTGTCTCCATCGCCGTGTCTGCGCCGGGTCAAGAACCTCGAGTCTCGCGGAATCATAAAGGGTTACAGCGCAGATGTGGACGCCGCCGCGTACGGCATAGGCATTACCGTTTTTGTGCGGATCCGGTTGGAGCGGCACAATGAAACGGACGTTCAGAATTTCGAGAAACGCGTTCGGATGATCGACGAAGTTCTCGAATGCCACGTGCTGACCGGGGCGATGGACTACCAGTTGCGGGTGCTGGTATCGGATCTCGAGGCATATGAGGAGTTCATTCGAAACAGAATTCACCCGATCGGTGGGATTGCCTCGATCGACACAAGCTTTGTTTATGGAACGGTAAAGAAGACCGCTGTTTTTCCGCCCTGACGGAACGCGTCCGCTTAATCTGCGAACTCAGGCTGAGGTGCATGTTTAACAGGCGCTGGGATCAGGGTTCATAGCCAATAGATGACGATGGCGACGCGGGCGAGTGGATCTTTGAGCCTCTGTGGCACAGGGTTGCGACACGCCGCCAGTCCTTGAGCCTGTCAAACATGGCCTTGACGCGATTGGGCCGCTTGGTGTGCTTCGCAGGCAACCAACACTGTTTGCGACCCTGGATTCAGGCGCGCATCCCAGAGATCAGACATGTTCGCCGCTCGTTTTTCGAACCGTGAACACGCTGACCTGCCAAATTCAATGGGTTCCGGGCCTAGTAGGCGACCATCGTCAACAGCTCATATTCCGCGACCATTTCATCATCCTGCTGAGTCAGGGTGACATGCCAGCGGACTTCGCCGTACTCTTCGTTCCGCTTGGTCTTGGCCTTGACCGTCAACCGCACCTTGATGGTATCACCCGCCTCGACAGGCTTCATGAATCGCAATCCGTCGAGGCCAGTGTTTGCCAGAACCGGGCCCTCGTTCGGTTCAACAAACAATCCGGCTGCAAATGACAAAAGCAGGTAGCCATGGGCCACTCGGCCCGGGAAAAACGGGTTCCGTTCCGCCGCAGCCTGATCCATATGCGCGTAGAACGTATCGCCGGTGAAATTGGCAAAGTGTTCGATGTCTTCCATCGTGATTGTACGGGGCGCTGTGTGGATGGTCTCGCCAATCGCCAGCTCATGGAACCGGCGCGTGAACGGATGGGCTGGCCCTTCGACCTCGGTCGCGCCGGGAACCCATGTGTTCCCGATTGCGGTCAGCAGATCGGGCGATCCCTGAATGGCTGTCCTTTGCATGTAATGCTTCACGCCACGCACACCGCCCATCTCCTCGCCGCCACCAGCGCGTCCGGGACCGCCGTGAACCATATGCGGCAGCGGAGAGCCGTGGCCGGTAGATTCCTTCATCGAGTCGCGATTGTTGAAGTACAGGCGCCCATGATAAGCCCCTGCCCCCATGGCAACGTGCCGTGCCACATCGGCGTCACGGGTTATGACCGACGCCACCAGCGACCCTTGCCCGCGATTTGCCAGTTCGATCGCATGGTCGAGATCGCGATAGCCCATCACAGTGCTGACCGGGCCAAAAGCCTCGGTGTCGTGGACACGCCGGGCCGCATCCGGATTGGCACAATGGTACAGCATCGGCGGCAGGAACGCGCCTTTCTCGGCATCCGCCCCATCAACCACAAAATCATCAGGGTTTCCGAAAACGCGTTCGGCTTCTTGCCCGATGATTGCCACCTTTTCCAGGACATCGCGTTTCTGACCGTTCGAGACCAACGCACCCATGCGTGTCGTTTCCAGCCTAGGGTCACCGATGACCGTTTTGGCCAGCCTCGCGGACAGGGCTTCGATCACCGCCTGCACCAGAGGCTCTGGGGCCATGATCCGACGGATTGCGGTACATTTCTGCCCAGCCTTCGTGGTCATCTCGCGCTGGACTTCTTTGACGAAGAGGTCGAATTCCGGCGTGCCCGGTTCGGCATCAGGGCCGAGGATCGAGCAGTTCAGACTGTCCTGCTCGGCCACGAAACGAACTGAATTCTCCAGAATCACCGGGTTGGAACGCAGTTTTGACGCCGTTTCTGCAGATCCGGTGAAACTGACTACGTCCTGCATGGTCAGACGATCCAGCATATCGCCCAAACCACCCGAAACCAGCTGCAACGCGCCCGCAGGCAAAATGCCGGAGTCCAGCATCAGCCGGACGCATAGTTCGGTTACGTAGCACGAGTTCGTTGCCGGCTTTACGATGGCCGGAACGCCTGCCAAGAGTGTCGGGGCCAGCTTTTCCAACATCCCCCAGACAGGAAAGTTGAACGCGTTGATATGAACCGCCACGCCGTGCAACGGGGTGCAGATGTGTTGCCCCAGGAAGGTGCCGTTGCGGGACAGTTGCTCAACCTCACCGTCCAGGTAGACATGTCCGTCCGGCATCTCACGTCGGCCTTTCGAAGCGAAGACGAACATCGTGCCGATGCCGCCGTCAATGTCGATCAAGTGGTCCGACTGTGTAGCACCTGTGCTGAAAGACAGGTCATACATTGCCTGCTTATGCTGACCCAAATGAATGGACAGTGCTTTGAGCATCTTGGCCCGTTCATGGAACGTCATCTTCCGCAGCGCCGGCCCACCGACATTGCGCGCATAGTCCAGCATCCCCTGCACATCCAAGGCGCTATTGCCGGCCGCGGCGATCACCTCGCCTGTGACCGCGCTTGTAATATTGCGGGCACCCGCACCGGGCGAAACCCATTCACCGGCTGCGAAGCTGGAAATCTGTTGGATTGTCATGAGCGTCTCCTCATCTGCTGTGTGATCTTCGCGCGGCCATATGCCCGTCTCACGAAATCATAATATAAACCGTACGGTCGGTCAATAAATTGGCGAATTGGAATCGAAACCGTACATCTCAGACTTGCGCTGGCAGTCGCGCGAAACCCCGAAATCGAATGCGTCCGCCTCGTTCAGCGCCGTCAGTGATGCGATAGGTCGGAAATCGCGCCAGAAACCGTCCGACGGCCACGCGTCCCTCCATACGCGCCAAGGTCAGGCCAACGCAGGTATGGGGGCCTCCGGCAAACGCATGATGCTTGTTGGGGCGTCGATCCAATACAACTTCATCAGGTTGTTCAAACTGCCGCAGATCGCGATTGGCTGCGCCGATGCACAGGTGAACGTCTGTACCTGCTGGAATGGTCTGACCATGGAACGTCACATCTTCAGTGGTCAGACGGTTGCCAAATTGATTTGGGCTTTCCAGCCGCAGGAACTCGTCCACCGCCGTGTTGATCAGATCCGGATTGGCCAGCAGCTCGGCCCGTTTGTCGCGGTGCCGTTCCAACAGTTCCAATGCGTTGCTGATCAGGTTGGTGGTGGTCTCGTGCCCTGCATTCAGAATGAAAATGCAGTTCTGGTAGAGCTCGACCTCGGTCAGGCCACCATCGGTGTCATCCTGCATCAACCGTGTCAGGACATCCGTCGCAGGATCTCCGGGGTTGGCCCGGCGATCTTCAATGATGTGCTGAAGAAAGTCCTTGAAATCAGAAACCGAGCGGTTGCCCCACTCTTCCTGATCGGGCGTCAACTGAGGCTCCAATGCGCCCAGTATAGCCAGAGACCAATCCCGCAAAGGCCCGCGTTCTGATCGGGGAATGCCAAGCAGGTTGCCGATGATCTCGATCGGGATGGCCCCGGCGAAATCCTCGATCAATTCTACCGGGCCCTTGGCTTGCATCTCGTCCAGCAACCCATCGACAAGTTGAACCAGGCCCGGTTCCATCTGCGCCAGCGCCCGTGGGTTCATCGCGCCAACCATGACCTTGCGGACGCGGGTATGCAGGGGCGGGTCATTGAACACAAGGCTGGTGGTATGGTGTTCGTACAGCGGGCTGTCGATCCCGTATTTTGGGCCGAAAACCGCCTTTTTATCCGATATGAAACGCACCGTATCCCGGTAAACCAGATCCAGGTCATCATATCGCGACAGGATCACCGATCCGTCGGGCTGCCAGCAGACGGGCGTGTCTTCGCGCAACGCGGCGTAAGTTGGATAGGGATCCGTATGAAACCCGTCCGGGAGCGCTGTCAGAGAGAACATCAGTGACTCATCGCTCCCATTTGTTCGGGAAGGACCAGAACCAGCCAGGGCACCAGAACAATCAGGGCCAGACGGAAGATGTCTGCCACCCAGAACGGGGTGACTCCTTTGAAGATTGTTCCAGTCGATACGTCCCCGACCACGCCTTTCAGAATGAACACGTTCAGGCCCACGGGCGGCGTGATCAAACTGATCTCGGTCACGACGACAACGACAATGCCGAACCAGATCGGATCATATCCCAGTGACGTGACCAATGGGAAAAAGATCGGCACCGTAAGCAACAGCATCGACAGCGATTCAAAAACGCATCCCAGAATAATGTAGATCCCGAGGATCATCAGGATCACGACGAAGGGTTCCACCTCATACGCGGTGACCAGAGCGATCAACGCTTCGGGCAGACCAGCCAGGTTGATGAAATTCGAGAAGATCTGCGCCCCGATCAGAACCGAGAACAGCGCCGCGGCGGTGAAACTGGTTTCCTTCAGCACTTCAAAGGTCGAACCAAGGGTCAGCCCACCGCGCGACAATGCAATCAGGAATGCACCCATCGCGCCCATACCGGCAGCCTCGGTCGGGCTGAACGTCAGGTTCAGAGGATAGAAATCGAACACTCCGTACAAACCGCCGATCACCAGGAAGAACAGCAGCAACACGGCCCAGACCGAGCGCAACGCCTTAAGGCGCTCGCCCCAGCCGTGGCGTTCACCTGCAGGGCCGGACTCGGGCCTGCGCCAAACAGTCCAGCGCACGGCGAACAGATAAAAGAGGATACCAAGTACGCCTGGGATGATGCCAGCAACGAAAAGTTTGCCGATCGAGGTTTCGGTCAGCAGGCCGTAGATCACCAGAATAACCGACGGTGGGATCAGGATGCCCAGCGTGCCACCGGCGGCAATCGACGCCGTTGACAGCTCATCCGCGTACCCATAGCGGCGCATTTCCGGCATCGCGACTTTGGACATGGTCGCAGCCGTTGCCAGCGAGGATCCGCAAATGGCCGAAAAGCCACCGCACGCGGCGACCGTCGCCATTGCGATACCACCGCGGAAGTGACCCAGAAAAGCGTTTGAAACCGCGTATAGTTCGCGCGCGAGCCCGCCCTTGTTCACGAACAGGCCCATGAGGATGAACAGTGGCACGACCGACAGGCCGTAGTCCTGTGCCGTGTCCGTAATCTGACGACCCACCATCGACATCGCGGCCTTCAGTCCGCGCTCGGACAGGATGCTGCCACCGCGCTCATATGCGAACCCAAGCGTCCCCACTAGACCCATCGCAAACACAATGGGCAAGCGCACCAACACAAGAACCAGAACAAGGGCGAAACCGATCAGTGCGGCAGTCATTAGGAGTGCTCCGACAAGGTTTGGGGGGCAAAAATGTACAAAAGACCGGTGATGAACATCGCAACGGCCGTGATTGCAGTGAAGGCGGCGATGAACCAACCAACATAGAAGACCGGGATTGAGAGGTATTCGGTAACGTCGCCGTAATCCCGTGCACGTTCAGCCAAAATCCAGACGCGCTGAATCGGCCAGATCAGCATGATGCCGGACACCAGATAGACGATCGCATCGCGCGCTCTGCTCAGCCGCAAGCGTGAGAAAATTCCATCCGTCAGGTCGACTGCGATTTGCCCCTTCCCTGCCGAGATCATCGGCAAGACCGAGAACACAAGGATCGCCATCAGAATCCGCGTCAGTTCGGTTGCCGCCTCGATCGGAGCATTGAAGACAGAGCGCAGGATAACGTCAAAAAAGGTCATCACCATCAGGATGAACAGCGCCACACAGGCCAGCACCGTCGGAATGATACTGACGCGACGCGCGAAGGTCACGATAGATTGCATGATTGGCCCCCAACGGGTGAAATTGGCTGGCGGGTCAACCCCGCCAGCTGGGCTGCGCTACTGAGCGGCCATTTCGTTAACGATCATGTCATATGCGGCTTGCGCATCAACACCGGTGCCATTGACCTCTTCGATGACCCTGGCGCGCACATCGGCAGCAATCGCATTGAACTTTTCCAGATCTTCAGCGGACGCTGCATTGATCGCGTTGCCCTCGGTCTGTTCGGTCGCCTCACGGCCGATCGCGTCGATCTCATCCCAGATTTTACCGATTTCGCGGCTCAGCGGTTCACCGAAAACCTTTTCTTCCAAAGCAGCCTGCATATCGGCGGGCAGATCCGCAAACGTGTCTTCGTTCATGATAAACGCAAACGACCCGCGATACAGGCCACCCGGAACTTCATAGACATTTTGCGCCACTTCAGTCAGCTTGAAGCCTTTGCGGGATTCAAACGGCATGACGACACCATCAGCAGCTTTCGAAGCGAGTGTCTCGTATACTTTCGGCGCAGGTACCTGGATTCCGGTTGCGCCCAGCGCCGTGCCGACGTCGCCGCCCACACCACCTGGGATACGAACCTTGAGACCCGCCACTTCGTCAAGCGTTGTCACCGGGCTGCTGGAGTGAAGCTGTGCCGGGCCATGGGTGTGCAGCGCGACCACTTTCACACCGCGATGTTCGTCCGCCGCCTTGAGATACTGGTCGTATGTACGCCAATACGCGACCGAGGCCGCTTCGGCCGAGCCCTCATATCCGGGCAGCTCAATCATCTTGGTGGTGACGAAACGACCGGGCTGGTATCCATGAAAGATGATCGAAGCATCCGCTGCGCCATCCATGATCAGGTCCATCTGCGCCGGCGGCGGGGCAATTCCCAGCTTCAATTCTGCAGTGACTTTGCCGTCGGTAGCTTCTTCGACCATTTCCACGAATTTCGGCCACATCTTCGCGTTGATGCCGTGGGTTGGCGGTGCCCAGCTGGAAATCGTCAGCGTATAATCCGCCGCCAGTGCCACTGTGCCCGATACGGCCATCGCGGCCGAGGCCAAAAGAGTGCTCAACTTGGTGAATTTCATGGTTTTGTCTCCTCCCTGTGAAACATGACTCGAGAATGCGTTAATGGTCACTTTTGTAACCATCAACATGTTAATAGTTTTCGGATCGACCCGCGACACGCCACGAACCGGGGCTTTCTTTCGCTACGGTTAGCATATTTGCGTTGGACCGGCTGTTTCCGATTTCATTGCAATAGTTCATCGGCCCTCCTCTCCAGCGCGGGAAGCCGTATCCATGGATTTGAACCATATCAACGGCTTCTGCGTTTTCCGCGATCCCTTCTTCAATGATCAAAGCGCCTTCGTTGGCCAGAACCGCCAGCAGTCTTGAAGAGATATCCTCGTCCGAAAAAGCCCGCCGGGTGATGCCCTGCTGGTCAGAATAGGCTTCGATTAATGCCTCAACTTCGGAATCCCGAACTGGGTCGCGACTGCCTTCTTCGTAGCGATACCACCCTTTGCCAGTACGCTGGCCAAAACGCTCCATCTCACAAAGCTGGTCTGCGATGGTGACATAGCGTTCATTCGGGTCGCGGTGTGCTGCATTGCGTTTGCGGTTCGCCCAGGCAATTTGAAGACCGGTCAAGTCCTGAAGCTCATAAGGACCCATAGGCATCCCGAACGCCCGCATCGCATGATCCACCTGATAGGGAAGCGCCCCATCTGCCAGCAGATAATCGGCCGCGCGCCGATAGGCTGCCAACATGCGGTTCCCAATGAACCCATCGCAGATACCCGCCAGCACCGAAACCTTGCGAAGCTTTTTCCCAAGCGCGAATCCGGTTGCGACAACTTCGGGAGACGTTTGCGGAGTGTGCACGACCTCGAGCAGCTTCATGACATGGGCCGGGCTAAAGAAATGCAGACCTATGCAACGGGTCTGATTAACGACGCCCGCGAAAATCTCGAGCGGGTCCAGATAGGACGTATTGGTGGCCAAAATCGCATCGCTGCTCATATGCCTGGCCAGCTCGTCAAATACCTGCTGCTTGACGGACAGGTCTTCAAAAACAGCCTCGATCGCCAGTTCAGCATCCGCAGCTTCTGAATACCGGTTCACAGCACGAAACGAAGCAAGGCGATCCCGAAGCTGCGCCTCGGACATCTTACCTCTCTTGACCGAGCCTTGCAGCAGACTCTCAACCCGATCGTGCGCTGCCGCCGCGGCGTCCGCGTCTCGCTCGATCAACGTCACGGACAGCCCGCCGTTCAGGGCCGCAGTTGCGATCCCTGCCCCCATTAATCCTCCTCCGACAACGGCTATCCGTGTTATGTCACGGGCGGCCACCCCTTTGATCAACGAAGGTTTGGACACGGCACGTTCAGCAAAAAACGCGTAGCGCAAAGCGCGGCTTTCCGGGCTTTGGCGCAACTCCAGATGGCGCGCGCGCTCTTTCGGTTGTGCGGTGGTAAATGGCTCAACCGACCAACCAAGCGCCGTCAGGTTTTCCAACGGCGATTTCTGACCCTTGGCGCGCTTCTTCAAAGCCTGGCGTCTCGCCTTCAACAGATCCGGCGCAAATTCCGCCACAGCACGCTGGCTGACAGGTATTGGGCGTTCGGGCAGGTCGGCAACCAAGTCCAGAACAGCACTCTTAGGGTCTTCGGCGACGCGGTCGACGCCGCCAAGCTCGGCCAGTGTCTCTGCCTTGAGAATTTTGCCCGAACAGGCCATGCCAATTGCAGCCCGCATCCCGACCAGACGCGGCAATCGTTGTGTGCCCCCTGCCCCGGGGATCAAACCCACATTGACTTCCGGCAGGCCAAAACCTGTTCTCGGCGCTGCGATCCGCCATGCACAGGCCATGGCGATTTCGAACCCGCCACCCAGCACGTTGCCATGCATGCAAGCGATGAACGGAACCTCGCTGTCTTCGATTTTCTGAACCACGTCAGGCAAATGTGGCTCGACCGGCGGTGCGTCGAATTCGGACATGTCGCCGCCCGCGACAAAGGTTTTACCAGCGCAACACAGCACGGCCACGCGCGCGCCCTTGGCCGCATCAACCGCGTCAGACAGCCCCTGGCGAACACCTGTCGACGTCGCGTTTACCGGCGGGTTGTCAATTGTGACCCACGCCACGTCGCCCTTAAATTCAACGCTCACCAGCGACGACTGCGACATTTGCAATCCCTTTGATCGGTTCAGATTCGGTTCGGGTTTATATATTGACCAACCGTTCGGTTAATGCAATGATTAAGTTGAAACGAGAACAGATGAGACAGTCATGAACGATACGATTCTTGTACAAGACAACGGGAACTGGGTCGAAATCACCCTGAACCGCCCGGACAAGTTGAACTCGTTCAATGAAGAAATGCACATGGCGCTGCAGGATGCACTGAAAGCCGCGCGCGACGGCGGCGCCCGCGCGGTATTGCTGACCGGTGCCGGGCGTGGCTTTTGTGCTGGTCAGGACCTCAGTGATCGCGATCCGTCGAAAATGGATGGCCCGCCGGATTTAAGCAAGACGGTACGCATGTTCTATGGCCCTCTTGTCCGTTTGATCCGGTCGATGAATATCCCGGTGATCTGCGCCGTGAACGGAGTAGCAGCCGGGGCGGGTGCAAATCTTGCGCTGGCCTGTGATATGGTTCTGGCCGCGGAAAGTGCGAAATTCATTCAGAGCTTTTCCAAGGTGGGCCTGATTCCAGACACGGGCGGCAGTTGGCACTTGCCGCGTCTGTTGGGCGAGGCACGCGCCAAGGGGCTGGCCCTGACAGCCCAACCCCTTCTGGCCAAACAAGCCGAAGATTGGGGGTTGATCTGGAAGGCAGTGGCCGACGATCAATTGATGACCGAAGCGCGCGTTCTTGCCGCGCAATTGGCAAACGGCCCTACCCTCGGGCTCGGGCTGACCAAACAGTGCATTCAAACCGCTGCCACCACGTCCCTCTCGGATCAGCTTGAGATCGAAGCGGACGCAATGAAGACCTGCGGGGAAAGCGCGGATTACGCCGAAGGCGTATCCAGTTTTCTTGAAAAGCGGGCACCGAATTTCCAGGGACACTGATGATGACACCCAAGGAACGTGCCACGAGATCCGCTGAAGCGATGTGGGCGAATGACCAAGCCAGCAAATGGTTCGGGATGAATCTGGTCGAAGTCGACGAAGGCCGTGCAGTCCTGACCCTGACAGTCGCGGACCATCACTGCAACGGGCACGGCATTTGCCACGGGGGCGTCACTCATGCCCTGGCCGACAGCGCCTTTGCCTTCGCCTGCAACAGCCGCAACGTGGCAACCGTCGGCCAGCATACGATGATGAGCTATCTCGCGCCCGGAAAAAAAGGGGACCTTCTGACCGCAACCGCGACAGAGGTTGCCGTCACCGGCCGCAGTGGCATCTATGACGTTCGCGTCACCAATCAAGACAACACCCTGATCGCCGAGTTTCGCGGAATGTCCCGCGCGGTTGGCGGGCAGAATTTTCAGGAATAGCTTCGCGACTGGAGGAGTGACGCGATGGAAGACCTTTCCCCAAACAAAGCGGATCTGGACCCGATCGAGATCGCCTCGGTCGACGAAATCCGTGCGACGCAGCTTGAACGCCTCAAATGGTCCGTACGCCACGCCTATGAAAACGTGTCGATGTACAAGCAACGGTTCGACGAATCCGGTGTGCATCCTGACGATCTTCAGCAGCTCTCGGATCTGGCGAAGTTTCCGTTCACGTACAAGAATGATCTACGTGACAACTATCCGTTCGGCCTGTTCGCCGTTCCACGCAGCCAGATCATTCGTCTGCACGCCTCGTCCGGTACGACAGGCAAACCGACGGTGGTGGGCTACACAAAAAACGACATCGACAATTGGGCGGATCTGGGCGCAAGGTCCCTGCGCGCATCGGGGTTGCGTAAAGGTGACATGGTGCACAACGCCTATGGTTATGGGTTGTTCACCGGCGGTCTTGGCGCACATTACGGGATCGAGCGGCTTGGCGCGACCGTCGTCCCCATGTCCGGCGGGCAAACCGAAAAGCAAGTCAACCTGATCAACGACTTCCGGCCCGACGGGATCATGGTTACGCCCTCCTATATGCTCAATATCCTTGAGCAGTTCCACAAGGTGGGACTCGACCCGCGTGAAAGCTCGCTGAAGGTTGGTGTGTTCGGTGCTGAACCCTGGACTGACGCCATGCGTGCCGAAGTCGAGGCTGCGTTTGATATGCACGCGGTCGATATCTATGGCCTGTCCGAAATCATGGGGCCCGGGGTGGCCAATGAATGCGTTGAAACCAAGGACGGGCCGGTGATCTGGGAAGATCACTTCCTGCCTGAAATCATTGATCCCGCAACCGGAGAGGTCTTGCCCGATGGCGAAACCGGCGAGTTGGTGTTCACGACCCTGACCAAGGAGGGGTTGCCGATGATACGCTATCGAACCCGCGACCTGACCTGCCTGCTGCCGGGTACAGCACGGTCCATGCGCCGCATGGCCAAGATCACCGGTCGCAGCGACGACATGATGATCCTGCGCGGTGTCAACGTCTTTCCCAGCCAGATTGAAGAACAGGTCATGGCAACAGGGGGCCTTGCCCCTTATTATCAGATCGAGCTGTACAAATCCGGCCGCATGGACGCCATGCGTGTTTTTGTTGAATCGTCCCCGGATTCCACCGACGAACTGTCCAAGACAGCCGCAGCACGGATGCTGACGAAGCGGATCAAGGACGTCGTTGGCGTCTCAACGGAAATTGTTGTAGGTGACCCCGGCGACGTCGAACGCTCTCAGGGCAAGGCGAAGCGCGTCGTCGACAATCGCGATAAGGAATAAGCCGTGGCCCGTACAATCGCTAAAGACCACGACCAGAAGCGGGAACAAATCCTTAAAACGGCAGCCAAAGTGTTCGCCGACCAAGGGTTTGATCGCGCCTCCATGACCCTGTTGGCAAAAGAGTGCGGGATTTCCAAGGCAAACATCTACCACTACTATGACAGCAAGGATGCCATCCTGTATGACATCCTCGAAACCTACCTGCGCGAGCTTCGCGACCGCATCTGCAATGTGGACCTGAATGGCCTCACGCCTGAGCAGAAGCTGCGGAAAGCGGTACGCGAAATCCTGTTTGCCTACCAAGGCGCAGATGACGAACACCGGGTGCAGATCAGCGGCATGAGCGCATTGACCGAGGAACAACAGAAGCTTCTGCGCGGGTATCAGCTGGAATTGGTGAATTTTGTGCGCGACATCCTGAATGAACTGTCTCCGGGAGCCTTCAACGACAACAGGGACAAGCTGCGCGGCGCCACGATGTCAGTTTTTGGGATGCTGAACTGGTATTACATGTGGAACACCGGAGCAGGGTCCAGGGCCCGCGAAGACTATGCTGATCTGGTCAGCACTCTGACCGTCCATGGTATCCACAAGCTTTAGCTGTGGCCTTCGGACAAAGCTGTTCGAAATCTATCGCAGGTATGCCTGCCTTTGTCCCGTTGCCACAGTGCCAGTTTCAGGGCCGTAACGCGTTTCCTCATCCTGACCAGTCAATGCGGAACTCTTCCCGAAAGGCAAAACGCGCCAGATGAGCCTCAATTACCCGTTGCCATCCGGCCAGATCACCGCGCGCCCTGGTGGCGGCGGTTACGGCCAGGCTGGAAGCGCTTGCTGAAAGGGTGACGCGGTTCCCGTCTGGAAAGCTCACACTGCCCCGCGTTTCATCGAATGTTACCTGGGCCTTGTGCGACCAGTGTTTGCAAAGCTGTTGCAGGTATTTCGACGCCGCGCCTGTCTGCGCAATTCCCGAAGCCACCTGATCGGGCAGCAGGCTGAGCCCATCAGCGGCAGCGGCCCGGATCGCCTTGGCAAACAAGGTCACATCGATATCAGTGGCCACGAATGTTGCCCCCAGATCCAGACATTTTCGCTGCATGACCGGATCCAGCGACAATATCCCTGCTGCCTTGCCTGCCGCAACGATGCGCTGGATCGCATCTAGCACGGCCTCGATCACGTCCGGGTGCCCGGCATTGCCGATATGGCCCATATCTGCGGCCAAATCCGACGGGCCGATGAACACCCCATCGACTTCGGTCGCCAGAATGTCGTCCAGCGCCTCCAGCCCAGGCCTGTTTTCGACCTGCACCAAAAGACAGATCTGCTCGTCCGCCGTTTTCAGATAGTCCGGTATAGCTGCAAAACGCGAGGCCCGCGCCAAGGCGGAACCCACACCCCGAACGCCACGAGGTGGATACTGCACGGCCCGCACCAGTTCGCGCGCCTGATCGCCGCTTTCCACCATCGGCACCAAAATGTTCTGCACGCCGGCATCGAGATATTGCTTGATCATCCAGGTCTCGCCAATCGGCAGGCGTGCGACGGGGGTACTGCCAGATCCTTCAATCACTCTCACTTGCTCGAGGATCGAGCGCAAATCGTTTGGTGCATGCTCTCCGTCGACCAGCAGCCAGTCAAACTGCGCGGTCGCGGCGATCTCGGCGGTGTAGGCATTGGCCAAGCCGACCCAGCACCCGATCAAAGGGGTTCCCGACGTCAGCGCGGCCTTGAACGTATTGCTTGGCGCGGGCATTGGCGAACCTTTCAGGCGAAATTGATATCGACTGAGCCGAACGGCCCGAAATCCGCGTGGATTTCTGTTCCCGAGGGGCATTCGACCGGGCGGATAAAGCTGCCTGACAGAATAACCTGGCCCGGCGCGATGCTTTGACCGTATTGCGCCATACGGCGCGCCAGCCAGACGACGCTTTCGACCGGATCGTTCAGCACCCCCGCGCCCAGACCGGTTTCTTCGATTTCACCATTGCGGAAGGTCAGCGCACCAACCCATCGCAGATCAAAAGCATCGACCGGATGACGTTCTGCACCCAGAACGATACCTGCATTGGCGGCATTATCACTGATAGTGTCAAACACCGTGCGGGCCTTGCCGGTTTCAGGATCCACACGTTGAATCCGTGTATCCAGAATTTCGATGGACGGCGCGACGTAATCCGTCGCAGCGATGATTTCTTCGCGGGACACGTTTTCTCCGCCAATGGCCGATTTCATCACCAAGGCAATTTCAGCCTCGATCCGGGGCTGAATGAATCGCCCGGCCGGAACGGTGGCACCCTGTTCAAACACCATGTCGTCAAACAGAATCCCACTATCAGGAATGTCGATGTTCAGCGCGCATTGCATGGCTTTCGAAGTCAGGCCGATCTTCCACCCAATCACTTTGCGCCCTTCGGACAGTTTCTGGCGATAGATGGCTTTCTGCACATCGTAAGCGTCATCCATGTCCATCTCGGGGTGGCGCAGACTGAGCAGGCCAATCTGTTCATGCGTGCGTTCTGCCTGCAAAAGGTCAGCGGCCGCGCGCACATGGTCTTCGGGCGTCATGCCTTTTCATCCTCAACCGTGTTTCGCAGCGTACCGATGCCTTCGACCGAGACCTCGACCACATCACCGGGTGCCAGATATTTCGGCGGGTCGAACCGCGCGCCCGCCCCGGTCGGTGTACCGGTCACAATGATATCGCCAGGCAGAAGCGTCATGAAAGTCGAAATATATTCAATCTCGCGCCGGATCGGGAACATCATGCGGTTCAGTGTATCATCCTGCCGCAACTCACCATTCACGCGGGTTTGAAGACGCGCCTCATCCAGCTGGGCCGCATCCGTGAAAGGAACCAGCCACGGGCCGATGGCCCCAGAGCGGTCCCAGTTCTTGCCTTGGGTGACATTGAATTTGGCGTGCCGAACCCAGTCGCGAATGGTTCCTTCATTACACAGCGTCAGCGCGGCGATGTGGTCATACGCGTCCTGCTGCGGAATGCGACGGCCCGCCTTGCCAATCACGATGGCCACTTCGCCTTCGTAATCCAGCGTGTGGTTTTCCGGCGGGCGGATCAAAGGCCGGTTATGGCCGGTAAACCCACTGGCGAAACGCGGGAACAGCGACATGTGTTTTGGCTGCACGCTGCCATCCTTGTATTCCGCATTCCGGTCGGGAAAGTTCACCCCGACGCAAAGGATACGTCGCGCATCCGGCATCACCATGTCATATGTAAACTCGGAATGGGTGACAGGTTTGCCGTCGGCGGCTTCTGCCAGTTGATCAAATGCACCGGCAGCGATCACCTCGTAGAGGCTGGCGTATTCGGGGAAGACCGGATTCAAAGCAATTGCACCACCGTCGGTGATTGCCCCAAAAAAACGCTCATCACCCGAAAAGAAAGTAGCAAACTTCATTCAATAGTCTCCCACACGTCCCGGATCACGTCCGCCGCCATCAGCACGTCATCGCGGGTGGTATCGAACTGCCCGACCTGAAAGCGGATGATTTTGCGGCCATCGAACAAGCCTTGGGTCAGGTAAATCCGGCCATCGTCATTCAGCGCGTCCACCAGACGCTGTTGCTGGGCGTCGTCCCCGGGACAGCGGAAGGAAAACAAGCTGAGGATCGGGCCGGTTGTTATCTCGAACCCCTCGATCGAACCGATCTTTTCCGCCAGTTCGCTGGCCCATGTCACGTGGTTGCGGATGCGTTCGCGCAATCCTTCCAACCCGTATGACCGCAACAGGAACCAGATTTTCAACGCCCGGAACCTGCGGCCCAAAGGGATGGTCCACTCAGAGTAATTTGTCACCTCTGCACCGGTTGTCTTGAGGTATTCCGGTTCAATTTTCAGCGTATTGAGCTGGGGCGCGGCGTCTCGCAGGAACTGGATGGCACAATCGAATTGCGCGCCCATCCATTTATGCGGGTTGAAGACAATGCTGTCATAGCGACCGGCCCCCTGCCACAAAGCCTTGCGAAATTCCGGGCAGATCATGGCCGATCCCGCCCAAGCGGCGTCGAGATGGGTGTAGAGGTCGTATTTTTTCGCAATGTCAGCTACGGCCATAAGGTCGTCGCAAGCCCCCACTCCTGTGCCGCCGGTAATGGCAACGATCCCGGCCGGAATATGCCCGGCGGCAATGTCATTCTGAACGGCGGCCTCAAGCGCCGAGGGAACAATCCCGAAGTTCGGCCCCTGTGTGGGCAATTTGACCAGATTGTCCTGACCAATCCCAGCGACCCAGCAGGCCCGGTCAATCGACGAATGCACCTGATCCGAACAATAAATCCGCAATGCACCCTTCGCGTTCAGACCTTCTCGGTTGCCGGTAAAGCCGGTGGCCCGTTCCCGCATGGTCAGCACTGCTGATAACGTAGCCGAAGAGGCGCTGTCCTGAATGACGCCGGTCATGCCCTCAGGCAATCCAAGGGCCTGCCGCAACCATTCGACCATGACGCCTTCAACCTCGGTCGCGGCAGGCGATGTCTGCCACAACATGCATTGCGCTGCGATAGTCGTCACCAGCATCTCGGCCAACATGGACGGGGGCGCGGCATTGGCCGGGAAATACGCAAAGAAGCGTGGATGCTGCCAATGGGTGATGCCCGGCATCACGATCCGTTCGAAATCGGCCAGGATGGCGTCCATCGGCTCGCCTGTCTCGGGTGGTACTGGCACAAGCTGGGCCGCGATTTCCCCCGGCGCGGTCTGCGCCCGCACGGGACGTTCAGCAAGTGTCTTGTGATAATCCGCCGCCCATTTCGAGATGTGCTGACCCCAATACGAAAACGTGTCCCAGTTCATCTACTGACTTTCCTTTGTGACGGGATCACCGCCGAATCCTCGTGTTCCGTTGCTTGCGTCACACCGAAAAGCTGACATTTGCCTGACCGGTGCCAGAGCTGCCGAAATACGGGGTGTAAATGTCAATTTCACCCTTGTAGCTTCCCCAACCCAACGCACCAAACAGCAAAGCGGTGTCATTCATGGCGCATTCGCCAGTGCATTTCGTTGCATAGTCCGGCAGCATTTCAAGGAACTCTTCAAACTTGCCCTGCTGCCACAACTCCAGAACGCGCATGTCCATCTGGCGGTTGAACTCGCCATTCACTGCATTCAACCCGTCGACCGAGCGTTCATTCGGAGTGAAGTCGTGGCTGAGCGAGCCGGACGCCAGAATGGAAACATTGCGGTCCGAACGTCGGATGCCTTCGGCAATGGCCTCGCCCCAGGCCCGGTTTTCTGCAATCGACGAGAATTGATTGACTGCCACCGGCAATACCCGGGCATTCACACCGTCGTTGATGAAATGCATCGGCAGCAGGGTGCCGTATTCCATGCCCATGTCGGGGTGCGAATGGCCCAGCGCCCGCTCTCCCCGTTCGCGCAGAACGTCTAGGATGGTTTCCCCAAGTTCATGATCGCCGCGATAATCGAACTCCATATCCGCCAACATATGCGGCAGTTCGTGACTGATGAATCGACCCTTGTGACGTTCTTTCGTATTCAGGTGAAACCCTTGATTGGTGATCCAATGGGTGTCGAACACAATAAACGTCTCGACCCCGCGATCTATCGCGTCCTGACGCAGGCGTTCATACCCATCAATGGCAGATTGCCGGATGCCTTTGTATTTTGGCATCGTGTGGGACATCCAGATGCTGGGTACATGCGTAATCTTTGCGGCCTGTACTATCTTTCCCATGGCAATTCCTCCTCGTGAAATGGGCTTGCCCCAGCCGGGGTCGGCCTATGAGATCTACTTACCCAACTGCATGATCTTGTGCTGACCGGTGGCAAAGCCAATGTGTTTCTGTTCCATATAGAATTCAAAGCTCCAGTCGCCGCCATCCCGGCCGATGCCGGACGCCTTGACCCCTCCGAACGGCGTTGGCAAGTGACGTACGTTCTCCGAATTCACCCAGATCATTCCAGCCTCCAGCCTGTCTGTAAACCGAAGCGCGCGGGTCAGATCATTGGTCCAGACATAGCCGGTCAGGCCATAAGGTGTGTCGTTGGCGATCTCCAGCGCCTCGTCCTCGGTCGAGAACGGGATCGAGGTCAGGACAGGGCCAAATATCTCTTCCCGTGCGATGCGCATTTGGTTGGTGGCATTGGTGAACAGGGTCGGCCGGACAAAATAGCCCGCATCCCCCACCGTGACGCCGCCAGCGGCGACAGTTGCGCCATCTTCCTTGGCGACGTCGAAATAGCTCGTAACCTTGTTGTAGTGTTCTTCAGTCACCAACGGCCCAATCTCGGTCTCCGGGTCCAAGGGGTGGCCCACCTTGATGCTGTTGACGCGTTCAATCAGTCTGGCTTCGAATTCTTCCTTGATCGTGTCCTGCACCAGAAGTCGCGAAGACGAGGTGCAGCGTTCGCCATTGATCGAATAGATCATAAAGATCACGGCATCCAACGCGCGGTCCAGATCTGCATCGTCAAACACGACAACGGGGTTTTTTCCGCCCAATTCCAAATGGTTGCGCTTATGGGTGTCTGCGCCTTGCTTGACGATCAGACTGCCGGTACGACTTTCGCCCACAAAAGCAATGGCCTTGATCAGTTCATGCTCGCACAAAACCTTGCCAGCGTCGGGGCCAAATCCGTTGACCGTGTTCAGCACACCTTTGGGCAGCCCTGCCTGTTCGGCGATTTCCACCAGCAGGCGAGCCGTCAGAGGGGAATCCTCGGCGGGTTTGTGAACCACCGTGCAACCCGCAGCCAACGCAGGCGCGATCTTCCAGGTCGACAGCATGAACGGCGTGTTCCACGGGGTGATCACGCCAACCGGGCCAATTGGCACACGGGTCGTAACATTCATCAGTGTCGGAGACTTCAGGTGCTGCCCGTCCCGTGCCTGAATCACCTGATCCGCGAAATACCGGAAGTTCTCTGCGCCCCGCAACGCTGCCTTTGACATGAAGCGCAGAGTCTGCCCTGTGTCCCAGCACTCGCACAGTGCTATTTCCTCGGCGCGGGCTTCAATGCCATCAGCCACATTCAACAAAATGCGACGGCGTTCGGTGGCGGGAATGTCTCGCCACTCTGCAAAGGCTGCATGAGCGGCCTTGGCTGCCGCGTCAATATCATCACCCGTGCCATGGGCAACATCACAGATCACGGATTTATCGACGGGCGAGACAGACTGAAACACTCCGGCAGATCCGTCCCGATCTTCACCCGCTATACGGTTGCGGATGCCAGTTTCCCGGAACCGGTCCAGAAAGCCGTTCAGCTTTTCGATGTTTGTGTCCAATGCACTCATGCGTCAGGTCTCCTGCGTGGTCGCGTCCAAGTGGTCGCGGATCGTACCAGCCTTGGGCGACAGCTTGGGGTCGATGTCACGCATCTCAAGCGAGAGCGCGATGGAATGCTGTGAAAAAACCGGCGCCAGATATGCTTTGACCGCCTCAAAAATGCGCTGGGTGGCGTCGTGTTTGACATCAGCGGGCCGGCCTGCCCGCAGGCGGATCGAGATATCAATAAGCCCATGCGCCGGGTTGCCGTCCGCTATGGCGTAATGATCGACCCGCGTCGCGCGCACACGAATGCCCGGCATCGGAAAGGTCTCAATCTCAGCAGCCGTTGCCCGAATGCATTCGCATAGGCCATCCATGTCGATCCTGTCTTCCAGATTACCGGAGTATTCGACGTGGAAGTGGGGCATGGTTTCTCCTCTATTAGTTAACATGTTTAGTATTTAATGCATTCCCTGTCAAGAGATTGCTTTGTTAATCTTTGCAATTTCCGAGATGACATTCTAGAAGGCCGCATGAACACTCAAAGCCATTCCAAAAGCACCGCCCGGTCCCTTCCGATCGCGCTGCTGCGAGCCCGCGAAACCGTCATGGCTCCGATCCGGGACATGCTGCAAGGCATCCAACTGACCGAGCAGAAATGGCGCATCCTGCGTGTTTTGGACGAGCTGGGCGAAGTGGAACAAAGCACCATCGCGCATGAGGCATGCCTGCTGCTACCCAGCGTGACCCGCATTTTGCGCACGATGGAGGCCGATGGCCAGATCACCCGCCGTCAGGATAGCGACGACAAGCGCCGCACCATGGTCAAGATCACGGATTCAGGCCGCTCTATCCTCAAGGAGAACCTGGCCACATCACTCGCCATCTCCAGTAATATCGAAGCGCAGATGGGCACCGAGAAGCTGGATCAACTGCTGGACCTGCTCGAGGAATTGCAGGCCATCAAAGCCTGACCCCGCCCCAACAGGACGGGGTCGTTTGAATACTTACAGGGTCCCCAATCCAGCGTCCAAAGCCGATAGAATTTTAGTCACATCTTCCGAAGTGACGATCAGCGGCGGCGACAGAATGATGTTGTTGCCTGATACGCGGACCATCACGCCGTCTTCATATGCAGCTTTCTGAACCTGTAGCGGCAGGTGTTTTGCGATAGGTGCCTTGGTCGCCCGATCCGAGACCAGTTCCAATGCACACATCAGGCCCTCACCGCCCCGCACGTCCCCGATCGCGTCATGCTTGTCGGCCAGCTTTTGCAAGCCGGCAAACAACTCATGCCCGCGCGCGGCAGCGTTTTCCCAGATCCGTAGGCGGTTGATCTCGGACAGGGCGGCCAAAGCTGCGGCCGCGCCGACCGGATGGCCGGAATAGGTATACCCCTGATCGACGGATGCCAGACCCGTGGTGTCACTTTCAAAAACCTCTGCGACCGCGCCCGAAATCATGGCCGCGCCAAAAGGGAAATACCCATTGGTGATCGCCTTTGCCGTCGTCATGATATCCGGCTGGACGCCCCAGTGCCGCGCACCACTTTCACTGCCGGTGCGACCAAAAGCGGTGATAATCTCGTCCGAGATCAGCAGGATGCCGTGCCTGTAACAGACCTCGCGCACCATGGGCATGAAACTCTTGTGCGGCGGGATCACGCCTCCTGCCCCGAGAACCGGCTCCATGATGAAGGCCGCAACGGTGCTTGCACCCTGAAATGCGATCTCGGCCTCAAGCGCCTTGATACAAAGCTGCGCCAGACGCTCGGGATCGGTTTCGTCAAACGGATTGCGATAGGTCCAGGGGGCCGGCACGTGGTAGCAGCCCGGCATCATCGGCTCATACACCGCGCGGAACTTCTGGTTGCCGTTGACAGAGGCGGCAGCAAAATGAGTGCCGTGATAGCCCTGCTTTAGGCTGATGAACTTGGTACGTCCGGCTTCACCCCGGACTTTGTGATACTGGCGCGCAAGTTTCAGAGCTATTTCGACAGAATCCGACCCACCCGACGTAAAGAAAGCGCGGGTCAGCCCGTCAGGCTCAAAGAACTGGGCCAGTTCATAAGACAGCTCAATCGCCTTGTCGTTGCTGGTGCCCCGAAAGGTGGAGTAGTAAGGCAACGCATTCAGTTGATCCGCTATGGCCCGCTTCACCGGTTCACAGGAATAGCCCAGATTGACGTTCCACAGCCCCCCTACGGCGTCCAGCGCCCTGTGGCCATCGACATCAATGATGCTGACCCCTTCACCACCGCTGAGAATTGTCGGCGGGTTCTTCCGGCTGTCGGCGGGATGCGCCATCGGGTGCCAGAAGTATCGGGCGTTGTTTTCCTTCAGAAAGTTGGAGTCTTTCATGTCGCGGGTCTCCGAGTGTTGAATCCGCCCCGGGTCACGGGTGGAATTCGGTTGGAAAGGAGTCGGGCAACTGGCCGCCAAAACCAGCGGTCAGATCAGCCGAAAGTGAATGCAACGTTGACAGTATTGCCGGAAGGCGGTCGCTGGTTGCCCGGGTTTCAGGGACAGCTATTGCGATGGTTCCCAGTGCAATCTGATCGATGCCGAAGATCGGCGCGGCATATCCAAAAACACCTTCTTCGTAACTGCCGCGGCTGTCGGCCCAGCCTGAAACTCTGATCTTTGCGACCCGCTCTTTGATGAGCTTCGGATCAGTAAGCGTGGCTTGTGTAAACCGTGCCTGCACGTCCTGATCCAACTGCTCCAAAAGGTGGGCCGGTCCGAAACTGAGCATGCACAGACCGGAAGCCGTCGCATTGAGCGGAAGCATCTCGCTGGGATCAAGACTGACCCGGACACTGTGCCGCGTTGTTTCCACCACCAGCGCTGTCTGTAATCCCGTTTTCTCCAGCAAGGACAGATGCAGGGATTCACCGACCATCTGCATTGCGGCCTGCATTTTTTGGCGCGCGCGCTCAATGCCGGGTCTGGCGATCTCTCGCAGTGCGGCCAAACGCAATGCCGCCGGCCCGATGGCATAAGTTTTTGTCATCGGATTCTGTTCGATCAACCCGAACTCCTCAAGCGCGCGCAGGTGGCGCAATGCCGTTGCCTTGTTCAGCCCGGACAACCGCGCCAGGTGACTCAGCCCGATCTCTGGGCGGGCATTGGAAAAGTAATCCAGCATTTTTAGGGCGTTAAGGGCTGTGCCCATGTGCGTATCGTCCTCTTGCTCAGGTAATACTTGACAGAACTAACTTAACAAAGCAACATTATTATTGTTAACGAGGTTCAAATATTGAACCACTAACGGGAGGTGTCAATGAAGAAATTTCTAACAGCCGCCGCTTTTGCAGCTTCGGCCACTGCCGCACTGGCAGAGTACCCTGAGAAGCCGGTAAGCTTTGTCGTACCTTGGCCTCCGGGCGATCTGGAAGATGTCCTTACCCGGATGATCGCCGACGAATTCCAGGCCATGTACGGTGTGCCTGCTGCTGTCGTGAACAAACCCGGAGGTGGCGGTGGCCCATTCCCCGGCGCTGTCGAGGTGGCAACCGCTCCGGCGGATGGTTACACCATCGGCTCTTTCGTCATCGGAGTACCCGTCATTGGCCCCGAGATCGGAATTCCCGAACTCAACCCGAATCCTTTCGATCCAATTGGCATCTTCCTGACTTATCCCTTCGTCATCGCAGCGAGCAAAGACGCACCGTTTTCAAGCTGGGAAGAACTGGCCGAATACGGCAAGGAAAATGACGTGGCGCTTGGCCATTTCGGATCGGTTCTGCCGCCCACTCAGGTCACATTTGCAGCTGCGGTCAGCAGCGGGTTCGACTTTGCCAGCGAAGCGGCATTTGACGCCTTGGATTGCAACACGCTGGCCTCAGGCGACGTGGATGTAATCAATACGACGCTACAGCTTATCCTTCCCTGCCTTGATCAGGTGAACGTCCTTGCCAGCATCGGTGGCGAGCGGATTTCACTGGTTCCGGATACGCCGACGATCGTGGAACTCAATCCGGACCTGCCATTGGCTCTTTGGAACGGGCTGTTTGTGCACAAAGACACGCCTGCCGACGCGCGTGAAAAGATCTCGGCTGCCGCCCAGAAAGCGTTGTCCTCGGACAAAGCCAAGAAGCTGGCTGAGGAAACAGGCGCACTGATCTACTGGCAGGACCCGGACGCATCCAATGCTCAGATCGAGCAGGACAAAGCCTCTTTTGCCAAGATCGAAGAGATTCTGGGCGAATAGTCCGAAGAAGGCCCGGCAAGGTCGAACAACGCCGGGCCTTTTTCTTTCAAACAGGAGGCCAAAATGATAGCAAAGACACTGCAAGACATGTTCCGACGTTATCGACGTCCTGGCGATATTGTCTTTGCCTTCCTTTTCTTCGGTTGCTCCCTGTTCCTTCTCAGCCAGATCGGCACTGAGACTCAGGCTGTCAAACGAACCAAGTGGTTTGCCCAGCCCGCCCTTTGGCCCAAGATCGCGATCTGGGGTATGGTTTTGTTCAGCGGCCTCCACTTGCTGAGCTCTTTCCTGTCCCCGCGCATTCCCGGACGTTTGCGAGAGGTGACGTTCTGGTTGATGTCCCTCGAATACGTTGCCTACTTCCTGATCTATGTCGTGGCGGTTCCGTGGCTTGGGTATCTGCCCTCCACCATGCTTTTTGCGGCCCTGCTGACGATACGATTGGGATTTCGACTGCCTGGGGCTTTTTGCGTTGCACTTACCTTCGGCGCGGTCGTGGCCGTCGTCTTCCGCGCGCTGCTTCATGTGAACATTCCTACCGGTCGGATATACGAATTCTTGCCCGATGGGCTGCGCGCCTTTGCGCTGACCTACCTGTGAGGCCAAGATGGACAATCTGATTTCCGGCTTTGCAATTCTGGCACAGTGGCAGGTCGTCGTGGCACTAGTCATCGGATCGGTGGGCGGCGTCATCATCGGCGCGTTGCCCGGCGTCGGCGCTGCTGTGGCAATTGCCATTCTGCTGCCCGCCACCTTCGCGTTTGAGCCCATCGTCGGCCTGACCCTTCTGTTGGGCATTTACGGGTCGTCCATGTATGGCGGTGCAATTCCTGCCATTCTGATCAACACGCCTGGCACGGCCGTCAACGCACTGACCACCTATGACGGCTATCCCATGACCAAGCGCGGCGAGGGACACCGAGCCCTGTCGCTGGCCTATTCGGCGTCGTTTTTCGGCGGCATCTTCTCGATCCTCTGTCTGATCATCCTATCGCCTGTGTTGGCCTGGGTTGCCCCACATTTCGGAAGCCGCGAAATATTCCTGGCTGCGTTAATGGGCATCCTTCTGGTGATCCTGGCCCATCGCGGGCAGACCTTTTCGGCCGCGATGCTGGCGTTCTTCGGCATTTTCCTCAGCACCGTCGGTCTGGAACCCGTCAAATACACCAAACGTTTTACCTTTGACCAAACCTGGCTTTCGTCAGGTGTCGATCTGATCGTGGTGGTTCTTGGGCTGTTCGCCATCAGTCAGGCGCTGCTGCTGCTGGTCGACAAAGAACACGCGCCGGGCGAAGCCCATGTGCGCGGCAGCATCTTCGCGGGCCTCAAAGAACTACTGGGCCTGAAACGCATCGCAACGGTGTCGTCATCGCTGGGTGTGCTCATGGGCATGGTACCGGGCACAGGCGAATTCACATCACAGTTCCTCTCATACACATACGCACAGAAAACCTCTGAAGACCCCGACAAATTTGGCGATGGGTCACCAGAAGGTCTGGTGGCGTCCGAGGCGGCCAACAATGCCGTTCCTGGGGCCGCAATGATTCCGCTGCTGGCGCTGGGTATTCCTGGCGAAGCGCTGACCGCGATGATGCTTTCGGTCTTCTATGTTCACAACGTCATTCCCGGACCACAGCTTTTTGCCGATCAGATGGATTTTGTCATGGCACTGTACATGTCGCTGATCCTGCTCAATGTGATCGTTCTGGTCTTTTTGTTGTTCTCGACCAATCTGTTGCTGAAGATCATTCAGATCCCGACGCGCTTTCTGGGGATCATGATCCTGACGCTTTCCTTTGTCGGTGTATTTAGCCTGCGCAACTCAGTCACGGACTGCGCCATTGCCGCCGGGTTCGGCGTGTTCGGGCTGATCCTGAAGCGCCTGAACCTGCCCATTGTTCCGATCATTCTGGGCATGGTTCTGGGCGGGATCATGGAAGTCAAACTGCGCAGCGCCATGGCGCGGGTGAAGACACCACTTGATTTCATTGACCGGCCGATTGCCGCAATACTATTCATCATGATCCTTGGGGTCATTCTGCTCCACGTTCGCTCGCTGATCAAGGAACACAAGGAACGCATCACACCGCAACCGGTTCTCGACGAAGACTCAACTCAGCAAGGATAACCCCCCATGGACCAATCCTCGATTGATGCGCTGCGTGCGCAGGACATTGCTCCGCGCGGGCATTTCATAAACGGCCGCTATCAGGATGGCGAAACCGGGGCCCGGCATCAAGTTCTGTCTCCGATCAACGGTCAGCCTCTGGCGCTGATCGCCGAGGGCACGCCTGCGGATGTCGAGTCAGCCGTTCGTGCGGCGCGCCTAGCGTTCGAGGATGGGCGATGGGCGCGCATGGCCCCTGCCGACCGCAAGAAAGTATTGCTGAAACTGGCTGACCTGATCGAAGCACGCGCGCTTGAGCTAGCCGTGCTGGGCGTGCGCGACAACGGAACCGAGATCACCATGGCTTACAAGGCCGAGGCACTCTCGGCGGCTGCTACTTTCCGGTACTACGCCGAGGCGATCGACAAGATTTATGGACAAATCGCCCCGACAAGCGGTGATGTTCTGGGGCTTGTACATCACGCTCCGGTCGGGGTTGTCGGGGCCATCGTACCGTGGAACTTTCCACTGATGATCGGCAGCTGGAAAATTGCACCGGCACTGGCCGCAGGCAATTCCGTCGTCCTGAAACCTGCCGAAAGCGCCTCACTCAACCTGCTGAAGATTGCCGAGCTTGCCGCAGAAGCCGGAGTGCCCGACGGGGTGTTCAATGTCGTGACCGGGCGTGGCTCGGTCGTGGGTGAGGCTCTGGCCCTGTCGATGGACGTCGACATCATGGTGTTTACCGGGTCGGGCACAACCGGACGGCGGCTGTTGGAGTATTCCGCTCGGTCGAACCTGAAACGCTGCTATCTGGAACTAGGCGGCAAGTCCCCTAACATCGTTTTTTCCGATGCCCCTGATCTGTCCGAAGCGGCCAAGGTCTCAGCCGCTGGCATCTTCCGCAATTCTGGTCAGGTCTGTGTCGCCGGATCTCGCCTGCTGGTCCAGCAAGAGGTTTACGAGGACTTCGTGACCGAGATCAGCCGCCATGCTGAAAGCTTCCGCGTCGGCGACCCGCTGGACCTGAACAGCCAGATCGGCGCGGTGCACAGCCTGCCAGAGCTTCAGGCCAATCTGGATTTCGTGACCAAAGCCGAAGCAGAAGGCGCCGAGCGCCGGACGGGCGGAAACCGCATCCTGACAGAGACCGGAGGCTACTACATGGCGCCGACCGTCATGGCCAACGTGAAAGAGACCGACAACCTGTTCCAGAACGAAGTCTTCGGCCCCGTACTGGCGGTTACGCCTTTCAAGGATGAAGACGAAGCGATCCGTCTGGCCAATGCCACGGTCTATGGGCTGGCTGGCGGTGTCTGGACCTCGAACTTCAGCCGCGCGCATCGCATGGTGGCCGGCATTCGCGCCGGTGTTGTGCACGTCAACACATATGGCGGTGCCGACCTGACTGTGCCGCTGGGCGGGGTTCGCCAGTCGGGCAATGGACACGACAAATCTCTGCACGCACTGGAAAAATACTTCGATCTGAAAACCGCATGGATAAAACTCTGAAAGAAGGCCGACCTCATGACTCTTCCAGCGAAATCTGTTGAACTCATTGAGCGCCGGGCCAGGCTATTGGGCCCTAACGTGTCGACGTTCTACTACGAGCCGGTTCATTTTGTGAAAGGCGAAGGCGTCTGGTTGTGGGATGCGGACGGGCGTAAATATCTGGATTGCTACAACAACGTGCCACATGTGGGTCATTGCAATCCGCGCGTGGTCGAGGCGATCTGTCGTCAGGCGCGCACGCTCAACACGCACACCCGGTATCTGCACGACGGGATTCTGGACTATGTGGAAAAACTGACCGGGACGATGGATGCAGCGCTGAATACGGCCATCCTCACCTGCACCGGTTCCGAGGCAAATGACATTGCTTTGCGAATGGCAGAGGCAATGACCGGAAAACGAGGGATCATTGCCACTGACGCCACCTATCATGGAAATACAGCGCTGGTCAGCCAGTTGAGCAAATCGAACATCCCGACAGTCGGCTTCGGGCTGAGCAAGTATTTCCGTTTTGTCGGCGCACCCGACAGCTATCGCGATCCCGACCCGGACGGGTCAAAATTCGCCGATGCCGTGGCGGAACAGATTGCCGAGCACGAAAAGGCCGGCACCGGCTTTGCCGCATTGATCGTCTGCCCTTATTTTCTGAACGAAGGCTTTCCAGACAATCCGGACGGTTGGCTGGCACCCACGGCCAAGGTCGTACGCCAGGCCGGCGGCCTGTTGATCTGCGACGAGGTGCAATCAGGCTTTGGCCGAACCGGCACCCATATGTGGGCGCATCAGAAGATGGGCGTTGTGCCGGACGTCATGACTTTGGGCAAACCCATGGCCAACGGCCATCCGGTGGGCAGCGTGGTCACACGTTCCGAGATCATTTCGGCGTTCCGCAAGGGATATCGGTACTTCAACACGTTTGGCGGAAACCCTGTTTCCTGTGCTGCAGCGATGGCGGTTTTGGAAGAGATCGAAGACCAGAGCCTGGTCGCACATGCCAAATCCGTTGGCGACCATGCGCGAAAACGACTGAAGCTTTTGAAAGAAAAGTATGACGTCATCGGAGACATACGCGGCTCGGGGCTGATATTCGGGGCCGAAATGGTCCTTGATCGCGACAGCAAGCAGCCCGCCAGTGAATTCACTGACCGTACCATCAACGCCATGCGCCAGCGCGGGATTATTCACTCCAAGCTTGGACGCCATAAGAATGCTCTGAAAATTCGACCACCCATGCCATTCTCTATCAAAAACGCGGATCTTCTCTTTGACACGCTGGACGAAGTTTTGGCGAAAACGCCGCTGGTCGCATGAAGCAGATCGTGGAACAGGCGCTGACCCTTTGGGAACTGGTCGATAGCGAATGGTCTCTCGTGGCTGCTCGCGAAAACTGCGTCTATCGCGTTCAGGCAGGCCAGACCGCCTATGCTCTGCGACTGCATCGCAAAGGGCTGCGAACGGATGTCGAACTCCGTTCAGAGCTACAATGGATGGCCGTTCTCGGCAAAAACGGGGTCGGAGTTCCAACTCCTGTCCCGGCCGCAGATCGACGCTATCTGCATCTGGTGGACGGCATTCAGGTCGACATGCTCAACTGGTTGCCGGGCAGCCCTTTGGGTGCGACCGGATCAGCCTTGGAGCAGCGCGACAGAAACGGCGTCTTCCACACAATTGGCAGAGAAACGGCGCGACTGCATGACATCAGTGACCAATGGACTCGTCCGCACGACTTCACGCGTTGGTCATGGGATCGTAGCGGGCTGCTTGGAGACACCCCTCTCTGGGGTCGATTCTGGGAGAACCCAACGCTTGGGAAAACGGACCGATCACTTTTCCTGGCGTTCCGAGACGTCGCAGATCGTGACCTTCAGCGCGTGGAAAAGCAGTTGGATTACGGGCTGATCCACGCCGATCTTGTCCGCGAAAACATCATGGTTGATGGTGACAAACTGTGGCTTATCGACTTCGACGATTCCGGTTTCGGTTTTCGCCTGTTTGATATCGCGACAATACTCCTCAAGAATCTGCGCGAACCGGATTTCAACCAGTTGCACGATGCTTTGCTGGCCGGGTACCGATCGGAACGAACGATCTACACCGCGCAACTTGACCTGTTCATGGCACTTCGCGCGGCAACATATGTGGGATGGGTTGCATCCCGCCTGAATGAAGAAGGATCGGACATACGCAATGTGCGGTTCATTGAAACCGCCCGAGGGTTGATGACCAAATACCTCGAACGCCACACTTAGACGGGAGGCACCAATGGCCAAAAAGACAATCCTGCTGATTGGTACTTATGACACCAAAGAGCCCGAGATGCGGTTCATCGAAAAGGCGGTCAGAGCGCAGGGTGCCGACGTCCTGACCATGGATGTCTCGGTTCTGGGTGATCCGTCCGATCCAACTGATATCTCAAAGCACGACGTGGCCGCAGCCGGTGGCATGACCATTGAAGAAGTCATCGCGCAAGGAGACGAAAACAAAGCCTTTCGCGCAATGTCGGCCGGGGCAGCAAAGGTCGTTGCAAAGGCTTATTCAGAAGGTCGGTTTGACGGAATGCTTGCCACGGGTGGAACCATGGGCACGGACCTTGCGCTGGATTGTGCGCAGGCGCTGCCGATGGGCGTTCCCAAATACATCGTATCAACGGTCAGCTTCTCACCTCTGATTCCTCCGCATCGGCTTGCACCTGACATTCAGATGATCCTCTGGGCCGGCGGCCTGTATGGCATGAACTCGATCTGCAAGTCTTCGCTCAGCCAAGCTGCCGGGGCCGTCGTGGGCGCAACCAAAGCGGCGACCGCCCCCGATCGCAGCAAACCTCTGATCGGTATGACCAGCCTTGGTTCGTCCTGCCTGCGTTACATGAAAACTCTGAAACCGGCATTGGAAGACCGCGGGTTTGAAGTGGCCGTGTTCCACTCTACCGGCATGGGCGGCATGGCTTATGAAAAACTGGCAGGCGAAGGCGCGTTTGCCTGCGTGATGGACTTCTGCATGCAGGAATTCGGCAACCTGATGGCGGGTTCCGTTGTCTCCAGCGGCGATGACCGTGTCACCAATGCCGGACGTGTAGGAACACCACAGATGGTGGCCCCAGGTGCGCTGGATCTATTGGACTTTGCGGGTTGGCAGGATATCCCCGAGCAATACGCTGATCGCCCGTTCCATGAACACAACCGCCTGATCAAAAGCTCGGTCTTCAACGGGGCTGAACGACGTTCCTGGATTCGGGAACTCACGAACCGGCTGGAAGCCGCAACCGGGCCCGTGCATTTCTTTTTGCCCGTTCAGGGCGTCGAGGATTGGGACAAGGAAGGCGAAGAAGCGCATGATCCAAAGGCACTGGCCGAAATGGTGGATGAAGCGCGCAAGGTCATGCCCGGTCGGGTGCCGATGACAGAACTGGACGTTCACATCAACGACGCGGCTTTCTGCGAAGCAGTTCTGTCCCGGTTTGACAGGTGGGTTGAAACCGGGGTTGTCAGAACAGACTGAACGCCATTGGAAGTAGTGGGAAAGGGGAAAAAGACACCCTGCGCATTGTCTGATAAACGTATTATGGGACCTGGCCGGATTTGTGCGGCTTGATTCTGTGAAACTCTGGCACCCAGTCTTCAGACGGACGGTTCCAGAACTTGTTGGGGTTGTCTTCGTCCATCCCGGCCCGGTGCAAGGTGCGCCACGCGGACCGGATCAGAATGACCGGCTCTTCATAGGGATGCTGTGCAAAAAGCGTTTCCACAACGTTTTTAACGATTTGATGATCGGCAACGAAGAACGAGAGTTCGACGCAAGGCACTTCGACCACTTGATCGGTCGCAGCGTTTCGCCCTCCCGGTAAGGAACGAAACCGTTGAGTGCCGACCTCAGTCTGAAAAGAAACATGGTCGTAGTCGCCATAGTCAAGCGCGGTCACCTGGTAAACAGCCTGAAGCAGAGCTTTTGCATGTGGTTGCGGAACCTGCACGGTAATTTCGAAACCCGCTTCGAGGTCGAAACGATTGGATTGGATTTGCCAGATCATTGTGTCCCCTTAGTTTTGGCAAGTCATGGTCGGGGACACCGGCCTTCGCTACTATGAACAGTTCGCCTCCGGCCGAAGTTCAAGTGACTTCAAAGCTACGAAACAACATGTCTTTGGAGATGCCAAAATACAGCTCGAAAGCAGCAAGACCTTTCGGCTCGATGTACAAAGCCCTGCCGTTGCGCGGGCGGGTTACCCATTTCCTTGACAGTGCCTGATCGAGAAGATTGACCCCGAACGGCCCGGAAAAATGGTGGCGACGCTCGGACCAGTCCAGACAGCATTTGACCGGTAGAGATGATGCAGCGTCAGACAGAATTCCAATACGCTTCAGATGCGCACCTCCGCTTTGGGTCAGGCGCGCGCTTGTCCCTTCGACAGACATCCAGCCTTGGTCCACAAGTCGCCGGGCCAAGACGACTCCAAGACGACCGGCGATGTGGTTGTAACAGGTCCGCGCCACCAAATCAGGCGGACATTCCCCGTTTCGACCTCTGTACAGATGATCGGTGGGCGACAATGCAGACAGCTGTTCAAGAGTTTCCGCGACCTCATCGCTGGCGATGCGGTAATAGACGCACCGTCCGCTTTTCTCGGCGACGATCATATCTGCACCCCGAAGTTTCGACAGGTGCTCACTTGCGGTGTTCGGGGCGATCCCGGCAACGGATGCCAGTTCTTTTCCGGTGTGCGCCCGACCATCCATCAACTCGCACAGAATGCGGGTCCTGCTTGAATCCGCAAGTGCAGCGCCGACAATATTCAGCCTGGGTTCATATGACATGCCGCAGCTTAACCGAAACAACCTGTTTGGCACATGTTTCGTTGTTCGGTGATTGTCGAACTGAACGAGGAACGGAGGTCATTGAGTTTGGATCGAACAGCGAAACCTCAAGACAATCAATGAGCGACCAGGCGTTCTTTGAATAATTGTTCCGTCCGATAGCCGGGTAGAGGCGCATGCCGATTAGGCCCGATAGAACTTTTTTGTGGATGTTGGATACAATATCCGTTATTCGTGTTCACATCTTTTGATTCAGGGAGGATCACATGCTCAAGAAACTCGTCGCACTGGCGGCCTTCACTACTTTCACAACAGGCCCTGCGATGGCGGACACGCTCGACGATGTCGTGGATCGCGGCACTCTTCGATGTGGCGTTGTTCTGGACTTTCCGCCGATCGGGTATCGCGACGCCAACAACGAACCGGCGGGTTTTGACGTGGAATACTGCAATGATCTGGCTGCGGCGCTTGAAGTTGAGGCGGAAATCCTGCCTTTGACCTGGGCCGAGCGCCTGCCGGTCATCGTGACCGGGCGCGCAGATGTCGTGTTCGGTGCGACCTCGGACAGCCTCGAACGGGCGCGGACCGTAGGCTTTTCCATTCCCTATGCAATCTACTACGCGCAGGGCGTCGTGAACGCGGACAGTGGGATCGAAACCTTCGAAGACATCCGCGGTAAACGGGTCGCCGCCGCGATTGGCACAGTGCCAGAGCAGGAATGGCTAAAGATCGCTGCCGAATGGGGTGAAGAAGGCAACTATCAGGGCTACCAGTCGGAAAACGAGGTGTTTCTGGCGGTCGCACAGGGCAAGGCCGATATCGGTATCACCACCAACACCGCCGTTCTGCCGATCACCCAGCAGTATGAAACCGTGCTGGCCGGTCCGCGTATGCCCTGGACCACCGATTACACCTCGGTCGTTGGCAAAAGACAGGACGTCACCTGGCTGAACTTCCTGAACCTGTTTGTTACACATCAGGCGCGTTCGGGCCGTTATCAGGAACTGTGGGGCAAATATGTCGGAGGCGAAACACCCGAGCTGCGCATTCCCGGTGTGATGTACTGATCCCACTCCCAAACACTCTTTCGCCGGGCTTCTGCCGGGCGAAAGAGCTGGGTAACTTCGGAAAAGAAACCTGTGTTCGATTATAACTTCCACTGGCGGCCGGTCATGAAAAGCCTGCCGGACTTGCTTGAGGCATCGCTGCTGACCTTGCAAGTCGCGGTAATGGCGATGATCCTCGGCATCATCATCGGCCTGTGTCTGGCATTGACGCGCATGCACCTGAAGGGGCCGATGTATTGGTTTGCTTCAACCTGGGTCGAACTGGCACGTAATACACCTGCTTTGTTCCAGCTGTTCTTTTTCGGCTTTGGGCTTGGCGCATTCGGCCTGCACCTGTCGCCTTACTTCATTGTGCTGGCCGCGTTGACATTCAATTGTGCCGGCTATCTGGCCGAGAACTTTCGCGGAGGCTTTCAGGCCGTTCCCGAGACTCAGTTACGCGCCTCTCGTTCTCTGGGCATGACTGCGTGGCAGGCTTACACACGCGTGGTGATCCCACAGGTGTTTCGCATTGTCTATCACCCAATCACCAACCAGATGGTCTGGGCCGTGCTCATGTCATCGCTGGGCATGCTGGTCGGCTTCCGGGAACTGTCAGGAGAGACGCAGTTCTTTGCCTCACGCACCTTCCGCATCTTCGAATATTTCGCCGTCACGGCGGTCATCTACTACGTGATCGTCAAAATCATTCTCGGAGCCTCACGCCTGCTGGCGACCCGGCTCTTTCGCTGCTGAAGGACGCTCGGATGCAACCCACTGTCAGCTTTTTCAGCAGCTTCAACATCAATGATCTGTGGTTTCTGGCCGAAGCCGCCCTGCGGACACTCTGGATTTCAGTTCTGTCAATAACCATCGGAACGTTTCTTGGAGTGGTGTGCGGGTGGATCCTTTACGAAGGCAAACTGGCAGCCACCCTGACAGTGGCCCCGTTTCTGGACATTTTTCGTTCGGTGCCGTTGATCATCCAACTGGTGCTGTTCTACAACTTTGCGCCCATTGTCGGGCTTAACCTAGACCCGTTTGCCTCGGGCGTGGTGATCCTGTCGATCTACACTGCGGCTTTGGTTGCGAATGTCGCGCGCGGCGGGATCGAGGCCGTCGGCGCGCCGATGCGCCGTGCCGCGCGCAGTCTGGGCATGACCTATTGGCAGGACTTGCGCTATGTCGTCTTCCCTATCGGCGGACGCGCAGTGTTCCCGGCATGGGTCGGTGTTGCACTGGGTGTGATGAAGGACAGCGCATTGGTGTCGGTATTGGGCTACGTCGAATTGCTCAAGGCTAGCCAGATCCTGATCACCCGAACGCAGGAACCCTTCTTGATCCTGACAATCGCGGGCGCGTTCTACTTCGCGCTCAGCTATCCAATTTCGCGCTATTCCGCGTCTCTTGAAAAAAGGTGGGCCCAATGATCGAAATTCGCGACCTGCACAAGTATTTCGGCGCGCTGCATGTGCTGAAAGGTATCGATCTGGATGTGCAGAAAGGTGAGGTCCTGTCGGTGATCGGCGCGTCGGGTTCCGGCAAATCGACCCTTCTCTATTGCATCAACGGGCTGGAACTGATCCAGCAAGGCTCGGTCAGGGTCGATGGCACCGATGTTCATGCGAAGGGCACCGACATCAACAAGCTGCGCACAAAGCTGGGGATGGTATTTCAGCAATGGAACAGCTTTCCCCACCTGACAGCGCTGGAAAACGTCGCGCTCGCCCCCAAAATCGTCAAAAGATTGTCAAAGCAAGAGGCCCGTGATGTCGCGGCCAAACAACTGACCCACGTCGGCTTGGGCGAAAAGCTCAACGCCTACCCCTCGGCCCTGTCCGGCGGCCAGCAACAGCGTCTGGCCATCGCCCGCGCGCTGGCGATGGAACCGGAATACATGCTGTTTGATGAGGCGACGTCGGCGCTGGATCCCGAACTGGTGGGCGAGGTTCTCGACACGATGCGCCTTTTGGCCGAAGAAGGGATGACCATGATCTGTGTCACGCACGAGATGGGTTTCGCACGCGATGTATCGGACCGGGTTGCTTATTTCCATCGGGGTGTGATGGAAGAGATTGGCCCACCCGGGCAAGTATTCGGTGATGCGCAATCCGAAAACACCCGTAAGTTCCTGGCCAATGTGCGCTAAGTGCACCGGTCCCCTGAAACAACGAGGAAGATCAACTTCATGTCCAAGAATATCTTCACCGGCACCATGCCAGCCCTGATGACCCCCTGCAAAGCCGACCGGACACCGGATTTCGATGCTCTGGTCAAAAAGGGCAAGGAAATGATCGAGGCAGGCATGTCGGCCGTCGTGTATTGCGGCTCTATGGGCGACTGGCCGTTGCTGTCAGTTGCCGAACGCATGCAAGGCGTCGAACGCTTGATCGAGGCAGGCCTGCCCGTTGTCGTCGGCACAGGTGCGATAAACTCGAAATCTGCCGTGGCCTTGGCTGCGCATGCGCAAAAGGTCGGCGCGGCAGGGCTTATGGTCATCCCACGTGTGCTGTCGCGCGGATCGTCCATCGCGGCACAGCGTAACCACTTCAAGGCAATCCTGTCAGCGGCGCCGGATATCCCGGCTATCATTTACAACAGCCCCGTTTACGGCTTCGCCACCCGCGCCGATTTGTTCCTGGAATTGCGTGCGGATCATCCGAACCTGGTTGGATTCAAGGAATTCGGCGGCAAAAGCGATCTGCGTTATGCGGCGGAACACATCACCTCGAAAGATGATCAGGTGACACTGATGGTGGGCGTGGATACCGAAGTTTATCATGGCTTCGTCAATTGCGGCGCCACGGGTTCGATTACCGGTATCGGTACCGCCTTGCCCAAAGAGGCACTTCTGCTGGCTGCCCTGTGTCAGAAAGCGGCGGCGGGTCATACCGAAGCGCGCCTGCGCGCGCGTGAGCTTGAAGAAGCCTTTGGCGTGCTGGCCAGCTTTGACGAAGGCACCGATCTGGTGCTGTACTACAAACACCTGCTGGTCCTGAACGGCGAAGAGGAATACCGTTTGCACTTCAACGAAACCGACGAACTGACCGATGCCCAGCGCAACTATTGCGAACAGCAATACAGCCTGTTCCGCACCTGGTTTGCCGACTGGTCCAGCCAGGGTGGGGTCATCGCTGAATGCATGTGATCGACAGCCATACCGGAGGCATGCCCACGCGGGTTATCCTGGACGGCGGCCCCGATCTGGGGTCGGGCCCGCTGGCCGAGCGCGCACAACGCCTGGCCACCGAGCATGAGGCTTTCTACAAATCGGTCCTTCTGGAGCCGCGCGGTCAACCCGGCATGGTCGGGGCGCTTCTTGTCACCCCGGAAACGTCAGGCTGTGAGACCGGCGTGATCTATTTCGATGCCGACGCCGTTTTGGGCATGTGCGGCCATGGCACCATCGGGCTTGGGGTCACTCTGGCGCATCTGGGCCGGATTGGGCCGGGGACGCACAGGGTTGAAACGCCGGCCGGCGTCATCTCGGTTGACCTGTTGGACGCCAACACCGTGCGCGTCACCAATATCGAAAGTCGCCGGGTCAGGGCCTCTGTATCTGTTGATGTCGACGGCCATGGAAAAGTGACCGGCGATCTGGCCTATGGTGGCAACTGGTTCTTCATTGTCGATCCCAGTCCGATAGAAGTGAACCCCGGCAACATCCGAGCCCTCACCGACCTGACCATTGCAATACGCGAAGCCTGCATCGCGCAAAACCTGCGTGGTGAAAACGGGGAACCGGTGGACCACGTGATCTTGCAGGACAAATCCCCTGACGAAAACGTTCACAGCCGGAACTTTGTCCTGTGCCCGGACGATCAATACGACCGATCCCCGTGCGGGACCGGCAGTTCGGCGCGTCTGGCTTGTCTGGCGGCGGATGGGGTTCTGGTTCCCGGAGTAGAGATCGTGCAGGAAAGCGTGATCGGCAGTTCTTACCGACTAAGCTATCAGCCCGGCCCCAATGGCGGCGTCATCCCGACCCTGACCGGGCAGGCCCATATCATGGCCCAGGGCAAAATGATTTTCGCGCAAAACGATCCGTTCCGCAGTGGGATCCTTCTTTGACAAAACTATCGGGGATTGGCGCAATCCGGCCCCCGGTACCGAACCACAGTTTGAAAAGATCTGGCCATGCTGCAAGACAACCTGACGGATATTGTTGTGATCGGCGCTGGTATCATTGGGATCAGCACGGCACTGGAATTGCAAAAGCGCGGCAAACAGGTTCTGGTGTTGGATCGCGAAGGCGTAGGAGCTGGTGCCTCGAAAGGGAATGCCGGAGCTTTTGCCTTTACCGACATCGTGCCGTTGGCCACCCCCGGGATCATGCGCAAAGCTCCGAAATGGCTGTTTGATCCATTGGGTCCGCTTTCAATCCCCCCCTCTTACGCTTTGAACATCGCACCGTGGATGCTGAGGTTCTGGCGGGCCAGTTGGCAGGATCGCTATGCTGCTGCTCGGTCTGCACAGGCTGCTTTGATGGATCACAGCCGCGCGGCGCTGGAACGCCAGATTGCGGATGTCGACGGCGAAGCGCTAATGCAACGCGAAGGCCAGTTGCAGTTGTTCGAAAGTGAAGGCGAATTCCGCGCCAGTCTTCCCACGTGGGATATCCGCAAGGATCACGGCATCCCCTTTGACCTGCTGGACAGCCCCGACGCGATTGCGGAAATCCAGCCTGGGCTTCACCGACGATTTACCCACGCGGGATTTACGCCCACCTGGATGAACACGGTCGATCCGGCCAGTTGGACAAGACATTTGGCCACCCGGTTCACTGCGCGTGGCGGTCAGGTTGAAATCGCGGCAATCAACGCGCTCACACCGATGGATGCAGGCGTACACCTGACGACTTCGATCGGTGAAATTGATGCAAGACACGTGATCGTGGCCGCCGGGGCCTGGTCTCACCAACTCGCGAAAACCCTGGGCGATCGCATCCCTCTTGAAACCGAGCGCGGTTATAACACCACCCTGCCCGAAGGGGCCTTTGACCTGCGCACCCATCTGACCTTTGGTGGACATGGGTTTGTGGTGACACGGATCAACGGCGGTGTGCGCATCGGTGGTGCGGTCGAGTTGGGAGGGCTGGAACTGCCGCCCAATTACAAGCGGGCCGACACGCTGCTGGCAAAGGCCGGGCGCTTCATGCCTGATCTGAACCTAGAAGGCGGTACGCAATGGATGGGGTTCCGGCCATCGCTTCCCGACAGTTTGCCGGTGATCGACCGCTCGGCCCGTGCGTCACAGGTTTTTTATGCCTTTGGACACGGACATCTGGGCCTGACGCAATCCGCAGGCACGGCGGATCTGGTCGCGGATCTGGTCACGAACGCCAAGCCCGCGCTCGACATGAAGCCTTACGCATCCACACGCTTCTGATCTGGAGAACATCACATGAAAATCACCGCACTGAACGTATATCAGGTGGATCTGCCGCTGAAGGAAGGTCGTTACAACTGGTCCAATGGCAACTATGTCGAAGTCTTCGACAGCACCGTTCTCGAGATCATCACGGATGAAGGTCTGAAGGGTTATGCCGAATGCTGCCCGCTGGGATCGGCTTATCTTCCGTCCTTCGCACTTGGCGTCAGGGCCGGGCTGGCCGAATTATCGCCACATCTGATCGGGCAGAATCCGCTTAATATAGGCCAGATCAATCGCACCATGGATGCTGCCCTGCGTGGCCACCCCTATGCCAAGGCTCCTGTTGATATTGCCTGCTGGGATCTTCTGGGCAGGGCGACAGGGCAACCGCTTTACACCCTTCTGGGCGGCGCGGCACAGGAGGATGTGGTGCTTTATCGTGCGATCAGTCAGGAAGCGCCGGACATCATGGCGCAAAAGATCGAAGGCTATGCAGCTGAAGGCTACACGAAGTTTCAACTAAAAGTGGGCGGCGACGCCAATGACGACATCGACCGCATTCACGCCACCCGCGCGGTTCTGAAAAAGACCGATCTTCTGGTGGCAGATGCCAACACTGGCTGGACCCGGCACGAGGCTGCTCGTGTCGTGGGCGCGGTCTCGGGTCTGGATGTCTATGTGGAACAACCCTGTTTGACCTATGAGGAATGCGTTTCGATCCGCCGCCGTACTGCGCTGCCGTTCGTGATGGATGAGGTCATCGACACTTCCAACACATTGGTTCGCGGCATTGCCGAAGACGCTATGGATGTGATCAATCTGAAAATCTCCAAAGTCGGTGGTTTGACCAAGGCAAAACTGATGCGGGATCTCTGCGTGGCGCACGGTATTCCCATGACCATCGAGGACACATGGGGCGGCGACATCACCACAGCCACCATCGCCCATCTGGCACGGTCAACACCGTCCGAGTTCACGTTCTCGGCCACCGATTTCAATTCCTATGGTACCGTGGACATCGCCGAAGGCGCACCAAAGCGTGTCAATGGCCGGATGACCGCAGCAGATCGTCCCGGTCTGGGCGTGACACCGATCTTCGACGCGCTGGGTGCCCCTGTCGCGCAATATAGCTGAGGTAAACATGCGCAGCAGCAAAACCGTACATGTGATCTCGGCCCATGCCGAAGGTGAGGTTGGAGATGTCATCGTCGGAGGTGTCGCCCCACCGCCGGGCGACACTCTCTGGGATCAGCGAAGCTTCATCGCGCGGGATCAAACCCTGCGCAACTTTGTTCTGAACGAACCGCGCGGCGGTGTGTTCCGGCATGTCAACCTTCTGGTTCCGCCAAAACACCCCGAGGCGGACGCCGCCTGGATCATCATGGAACCCGAAGACACGCCGCCCATGTCGGGGTCCAACTCAATCTGTGTCTCAACCGTATTACTGGATAGTGGGATCATTCCGATGAAAGAGCCGGAAACTCATATGGTGCTGGAGGCACCGGGAGGGCTGGTCCGGGTACGTGCGGAATGCCGCAATGGCAAGGCACAACGCATCTTTGTCCAGAACCTGCCCAGCTTTGCCGACAAGCTGTCGGTCCCGCTCGAGGTATCCGGACTGGGCACGATCACGGTAGATACCGCTTATGGCGGCGACAGCTTTGTGGTCGTCGATGCGCAGACGCTTGGGTTTGCAATCGTCGATCATGAGGCCCGCGACATAGCCCGGTTGGGGGTAAAGATCACAAACGCCGCCAATGAACAGCTTGGGTTTTCTCATCCCGAGAACCCGGACTGGGATCATATATCGTTCTGCGCCTTTTGCGGCCCGCTGAGCGAGACGGAAACCGGTCTAAGCGGCAAGTCCGCCGTGGCGATCCAGCCGGGTAAGGTTGACCGTTCGCCGACGGGTACCGCGGTGTCTGCCCGCATGGCGCTGATGGCGGCCAAAGGGTTGATGAAACCCGGCCAGACCTTCGAGGCGGTTTCGATCATCGGATCACGATTTACCGGTCGGATCCTTGACACTGCGCAGATAGGTGGCCGCCCGGCAATCGTTCCTGAAATCAGCGGTCGCGGTTGGATCACCGGAATTCATCAGCACATGCTGGACCCTGACGACCCGTGGCCGGGTGGTTATCGACTGTCTGACACCTGGGGTGTCTGAGATCTGGTGTCGCGCAATTTTCGTTGATGGCAAAGTCTGCATATCCGCGACCCGAGTTTGGTAATTTGGGATAACTCAAGGCCCTGGCCGCCGATAACCGTCCCACCAACACTTGGGGTTAAGGACGGTTGATCTTGTTTCAAACCTGCTTGCCTTCACTTTGACAGAGGTGGGATTGATACATCCTGGATGATGGATTCATCACCAGATCCATACTTTTCAAACGCTCTGAAATGGGTCGAAATCCAAGTTCGGCTTGGAAAAGTCGGTAATTACGGGTAATTGTATCCAAAAAACCGCGGCGGGATATTGGAAATGGCAGGAAAACGCGCGATCACGAAACAAAGCCTACCGGACGTCATCGCAAATGATCTGCGTGAACGTATCCTGAGCGGCGAACTCGCCGAAGGTGAGACGATCCGGCAGGAAGCACTGGCCGAGGAATATGATGTCTCGCGTATGCCAATCCGCGAGGCGCTGAAACGCCTGAATGCCGAAGGCCTGGTACAATGGGCCAACAATCGCGGCGGCTCGGTGACCAAACACTCCCTCGACGAAATCGGTGAGATTTTCGATCTTCGCATCCTGATCGAAGTGGATCTGTTTCGCCGAGCCATCCCTAATATGGGCCCAAGGGAATTTGCTCGTTGCGACGAGATCCTCAAACAGATGGAAGCGTCATACGATGAAAATGACGTCGGCAAGTGGGGGATATTGAACTATCAATATCACTCGGCGCTTTATGCGGCTTCACAGCGGAAGCTGACCAACGAATTGCTGGACCGCGTCAACCTGCAATCGGATCGCTATGTAAGGATGCACCTGAGCGTGATGAAACAGCGCGAACCCGCAAAAAAGGAACATCGTGATCTGTTGCGGCTGGCCCGGGAAGGCAAGGTGGACAAAGCATGCGAGGTCTTGACGCAGCACATACGCCGGACGAAGGAACAGCTTCTGGAAATGATCGCCTCGAAGCGCGGGACAGACGAACCCTAGGGCGGTCTTGCATGTCCTGTCATTTTGGATACATTATCCATTAGACTGGACATCATGAAATACGAGGCCCAAATGAACTTTACTCCGCATGGCAAGCATCTGATCGCAGGCAATTGGATTGCAGGTGACGATTTCTTTGCATCACAACCCGCACATGGGCTATCGCATGACTATTCGAAAGGTCGCATTTCAGACGTCGATGCCGCTGCGCAGGCCGCGGAAGATGCTTTTTGGAGTTATGGCTATTCCACTCGGGAAAAACGTGCTGCCTTCCTGAACACCATTGCCGACGAGATCGAAGCGCGCGCCGATGCAATCACCGAGATTGGCACACAGGAAACCGGCCTGCCCGAAGCTCGGTTGCAAGGTGAGCGAGGCCGCACGTCGGGGCAGCTAAGGCTGTTTGCAACGCATATCATCAGCGGCGATTATCTGGACCGGCGCCACGACGGCGCGCTGCCGGACCGTGCACCCCTGCCCCGGCCCGGTCTGAAAATGATCCAGCGTCCGATCGGCCCGGTTGCAGTGTTCGGCGCATCAAATTTCCCGTTGGCATTTTCCACCGCCGGGGGGGGACACCGCCGCCGCACTGGCTGCCGGCTGCCCGGTTGTCGTCAAAGGCCACAGCGCCCATCCTGGCACCGGCGAGATCATCGCTGAAGCAATCTTCGCTGCTGCTCGCCGTTGCAACATTCATCCCGGTGTTTTCAGCCTGATCCAGGACGGCGGGCCGGCTGTGGGTTCAGCCTTGGTGCAGCACCCTCTGATCAAGGCAGTCGGGTTCACCGGGTCGCTTACGGGCGGTCGCGCCCTCTTCGACCTGTGCGCCGCGCGCCGCGAACCGATTCCGTTTTTTGGTGAGCTTGGATCGGTCAACCCCATGTTCATTCTGGATGCGGCACTCGCGAACCGGGGCGAAGACATCGCCAAAGACTGGGCCGGATCGCTGACCATGGGCGCAGGTCAGTTCTGCACCAACCCGGGCGTCGTGGTGATACCGGCAGGTGAAGCAACAGACCGTTTCGCCGAGATCGCACGGACCGCATTGACCGAAGTTCCGGCGCAGACCATGCTGACCGACGGCATCGCCGAAGCCTATCGCAACGGTCAGGCCCGCGTCGCGGAAACCAGTGGCGTTCAGGAGATTCTGACGTCGAAATGCGACCAGCGCAACGCAGCCCCCTTCCTTTACCGAACAAGCGCCGCGACATGGCTGGCCAACGAAACCCTCGCAGAAGAGGTGTTTGGCCCGTTGGGCATCATCGTTACCGCCGAAACATCGGACGAGATGCGCGACGTCGCGCGCAGCTTGCACGGTCAGTTGACCTGCACGCTGCAAATGGACGAGGCCGACATGGACATGGCCCGGTCCCTGCTGCCGATCCTTGAACGCAAAGCCGGGCGCGTGTTGTCCAATGGCTTCCCCACGGGGGTCGAGGTGTGCGACAGCATGGTCCATGGCGGCCCCTACCCGGCTTCGACCAATTTCGGTGCCACATCTGTCGGCACATTGTCGATCCGACGTTTCCTGCGTCCTGTTTGCTATCAGAACCTGCCGGATGCCTTGTTGCCGGAACGATTCTCGTAGAGCTTCGGGGGAACGCCCGCTCGCCGACACTCTGAGAGCAATAAGCACTGCAGAGGCTGGTGGTTGCATTTGAAGCCAACCGTCAGCCTCTGACGAGCGATCTTGGTTCATCCTTTCTGTTTCAGCGCCCGCGTAAAAAGGATGGGGCAGAACCGCCACCTTTAAGCCTGCATGTTCAACCACGGTATTCTGGTGTTGCGTCCGATCAAATGAGAGCTTTGGCACCGAATTGCTTGAAGAACGGCAAAGGAAAAGGGAGCACGCCCTTCGATCCGATTGCGCAGTTTCATTTGGGTAACAGTGCGCTTGCTCATTCGCTGCATGCCAACGCAGACACCGCCCAGTGCGTTGGCACCATGGTCAACTACCTGTATGATTTGACCCGCGCGGCCCTGAACCACAAACAATTCGCCAACACCCATGAGATGACCGCCTCCACCGAGACAAAATTCTCCGCTGCATCCACCTCTCTCTCCATGCTTCAAGAAAGGTAAACCTGATGGCTAACCCCCTCTATGACGGCCTGTTCGGCATTCATGCTGGCAAAGGCACACCTTTTTTGCGGCTGCTGGATGGGACAACAATCACCCATCAGGGCTTTCTCGGCAACGCGGCGCAGATCGCGCATGTCGCCACGCGTCTGGGTCTGAATCCCGGTGATCGCGTTGCGGCGCAGGTTGAGAAGTCACCCGAGGCGCTGGCGCTTTATGCAGCTTGCGCCCAAGCCGGTCTGGTGTTCCTACCGCTCAATACCGCCTACACGGTAGATGAATTAACCTATTTCATAGAAAACAGTGGAGCCGCACTGATTATCTGTGACGCTAAAAGTGAGGAAAAACTCATCCCTGTCGGCGCGCAGCTGGGGGCGCGAATAGAGACCCTGAACGCGGATGGCAGCGGGTCCCTGACAGATCAGGCCGCAACCATGCCGACAAGTTTCGAAACCGTCGCCCGCGATGGCGAGGACCTGGCCGCGTTCCTCTATACATCGGGAACCACAGGCCGGTCCAAGGGGGCCATGCTGACCCAGAATAATCTGCTGTCGAATGCACGGACACTGATCAAGGAATGGCGCTTCACCTCGCAGGATGTGCTGCTGCATGCCCTGCCAATCTTCCACACCCACGGGCTGTTCGTCGCGACCAACATCATGCTGGCCGCGGGCGGATGCATGATCTGGCTACCAAAATTCGATCTGGATCAAATCATAGACAATTTGCCCTATGCCACGTCGATGATGGGCGTCCCAACCTTCTATACGCGCCTATTGGACGACCGCAGCTTTACCAAGGAACTGGCCACCCATATGCGCCTGTTCGTATCGGGATCGGCACCACTGCGGGCGGAAACCCATGTGCAGTTCGAGAAACGAACGGGTCATCGCATCCTTGAGCGCTACGGCATGACTGAAACCAACATGAACACGTCAAACCCTTATGACGGCGATCGGCGCGCCGGAACGGTTGGGCACCCGCTACCCGGGGTCGAACTGAAGATCTGTGATTCAGACGGCAATACCCTGCCCGTGGGCGAGATCGGCGAGATTGAGGTGCGTGGGCCCAACGTCTTCAAAGGCTATTGGCAGATGCCTGAAAAAACCGCTGCCGAACTGCGCGACAACGGCTTTTTCATCACCGGTGATCTTGGCCGCATCGACGACGATGGCTACGTCCATATCGTTGGTCGCAACAAGGATCTTATCATTTCGGGCGGTTACAACATTTACCCCAAAGAGATCGAGCTGGTTCTCGATGATCAACCCGGAGTATTGGAAAGCGCCGTGATCGGCGTGCCGCACCCAGATTTCGGTGAAACGGTTGTTGGTATCATCGTGGCAGAGCCCGGCCAGACTCCCGATCCGGATGCGATAACAGAGGCGGTTCGTGAAGGTCTGGCGCGGTTCAAGCATCCGCGCAAGCTGATCGTTGTGGATGAACTTCCCTGCAACACGATGGGCAAGGTTCAAAAGAACGTTTTGCGTGACCGATACAAAGACATGTTCATGGCCGTGTGAGTGAGTCTCCGCAAAACGGAAATCTACGGGCCCTGAGCCGAACTGGGCGTCGTGATCGGCAAAGACGCAAAAAACGTGACAGCATCCGAAGTGGTGTATCGCGTCGACAACGGTCTGTCGGAGCATGATTGCGGCATAGCGGGCATTAGCGGATGCAGCCCCCTGAAAAGATAATCAGGCGAGGGTGTCCTCGCCTGATTTTTTCATGTGTCAGGCAACCAGATCGAACCGGTCGTTGTTCATGATTTTGGTCCATGCCGCCACAAAGTCGCGTACGAACTTCTCGGCGTTGTCGTTCTGAGAATAAACCTCTGCATAACCGCGCAGGATCGAGTTCGAGCCGAAGACCAGATCTGCGCTGGTTGCGGTGAACTTGACCTCACCCGAGGCGCGGTCGCGCAGTTCGTAGGTTCCGCCGTCAACCGGATGCCAGCTCAGCGCCATATCCGTCAGGTTGACAAAGAAGTCTGTTGTCAGCTGACCCAGCCGGTCAGTGAAGACACCATGTGGCGATCCGCCATGGTTGGCACCCAGCACACGCAGGCCACCGACCAGAACGGTCATCTCGGCTGCGGTCAGACCCAGCAGTTGCGCGCGATCCAGCATCATTGCCTCAGGAGATACTGCGTATTCCTTCAGTTGCCAGTTGCGGAATCCGTCGGCCAGCGGCTCAAGCACAGAGAAACTGTCCACATCGGTCTGCTCGTCCGACGCGTCGCCGCGACCGGCCGAGAACGGAACCGCCACGTCAAAGCCTGCGGCCTTGATTGCCTGTTCCAGTCCGACATTGCCCGCCAGAACGATCACGTCGGCAATCGAGGCACCGGTTTCCGCTGCGATCGGCTCCAGCACACCCAGCACTTTTGCCAGACGCTCGGGCTCGTTGCCTGCCCAGTCCTTTTGCGGCGCCAGCCGGATGCGCGCACCATTTGCGCCACCGCGTTTGTCCGAGCCACGGAAGGTACGGGCACTGTCCCAGGCTGTGGTGATCATCTCGACTGCGGTCAGGCCGCTGTCTGCGATCTTCGCCTTGACGGCATTTATGTCATAATCTGTCGAACCAGCCGGGATCGGATCCTGCCAGATCAGGTCTTCTGACGGCACGTTTGGACCATAATAGTTGACGCGCGGACCCATATCACGGTGAGTCAACTTGAACCAGGCACGTGCAAATGTATCGGCAAAATAGTCCGGATCCGCCATGAACTTCTGACAGATCGCGTTGTAGATCGGGTCGACTTTCATCGCCATATCCGCATCAGTCATCATGGGCATGCGACGAACAGACGGGTCGGTCGGGTCGACCGGCTTTTCGTTTTCGGGCATGTCGACGGGCTGCCACTGATGGGCGCCGGCGGGCGATTTGCCCAGCTCCCACTCGTAGCCGAACAGGTAGTCGAAATAGCCCATGTCAAACTTCAGGGGCTCTTTCGTCCACGCCCCTTCGATCCCAGAAGTAAAGGCGTTGGTCGCTTTACCGTTCTGATCAGGGTTCTCCCATCCCAGACCCTGACTGGACACGGGGCAGGCTTCGGGCTCGGCGCCGATATTGTCGCCTGGCATCGCACCATGGGCCTTGCCGACCGTATGACCACCGCAGGTCAACGCCGCAGTCTCTTCGTCATCCATCGCCATACGGGCAAAGGTTTCACGGATATGCAGCGCGGTTTTGGCCGGATCCGGATTGCCGTTCACGCCTTCGGGGTTCACATAGATCAGGCCCATATGCACCGCACCCAGAGGGTTTTCCAGCGTACTGGGAGTTTCCAGATCGCCATATCGGTTCTCGGACGGGGCCAACCACTGGTTTTCCGACCCCCAGTAAACGTCTTTCTCCGGGCCCCAGATATCCTCGCGACCAAATCCGAAGCCAAAGGTCTTCAGCCCCATGGCTTCATATGCAACGGTTCCCGACAGAACGATCAGGTCAGCCCAAGAAAGCGCGTTGCCATATTTCTTTTTCACCGGCCACAACAGACGCCGGGCTTTATCCAGGCTGGCATTGTCCGGCCACGAGTTCAGCGGCGCAAACCGGATGTTGCCCGAACCGGCGCCACCTCGACCATCCCCCAGACGATAAGACCCGGCCGAGTGCCACGCCAGACGGATCATCAGGCCACCGTAGTGACCCCAGTCTGCCGGCCACCAGTCCTGACTGACAGTCAGCAGCGCCTCGACATCGGCGCGAACCGCCTTGAAGTCCAGCCCTTTGACCGCTTCGCGGTGGTTGTAATCCGCATCCATCGGGTTCGTGCGCGTGTCGTGCTGGCTCAGAATGTCCAGATTCAGCGAATCCGGCCACCACTTGGTAACGGAATTGCCCGTTCCAGTATTGCCGCCATGCATGACAGGGCAGCCGCCGGATTGGTGATTGTGGGGGGTACCGTCCATTGTAAATCTCCTGAGTATTTACCTAGGGGTTCAGATATCTTGACTCGTACCTTACAGCTTCGATAATTGGAAATTTGTAATTACTATCGTTGCGATTAGTTTTTCATATGAAAGCACTCACGCTTAAACACCTGCGCTATTTCGAGGCGCTCGCCACGCACGGCCACTTTGGAAAGGCCGCCGCGGCCAGTGCGATATCGCAGCCCGCGCTTTCCATACAAATCAAAGAGCTGGAAGCAATCATGGGTGGGCCGCTGGTCGAACGCGCGGCCCGTCAAACCCGCCTGACAGCACTTGGCGAAGACGTGCTGAAACATGGCCGCGAAATCCTGACCCGGGTCGAGGATTTGGGGAATTTGGTGCAATCCCCCTCAGGCCCCTTGTCCGGCCGCATCAGAATCGGGGTCATTCCCACGGTTGCACCTTATTTGCTGCCCTCGATCATCAAAGCTTTGTCGCAACGTTTCCCGCAACTGACCATCGAACCAAAGGAAACGATAACCAAGACGTTAATCGGTGAAATACTGGATTCAAAACTGGATTTTGGCGTCGTTGCCCTGCCTGTCTCGGAACCCAACCTCCGAGAATTCTCGCTGTTCAACGAAGACTTTCTGCTGGTTCGCCCGGCGCAGGATGCCAAGCTGCCGATGCCAAGTTCCTCGCAGCTCAGAACCATGCGCCTGCTTTTGCTGGAAGAGGGGCATTGCTTCAGGGATCAGGCCCTGTCCTTCTGCTCAATCCGCAATATCGAACCGCAGCACATCATGGAGGGCAGTTCGCTTTCCACACTGGTTCAGATGGTCGGCGCCGGCATCGGTGTAACTCTGATACCGGAAATGGCGGTTGGGCTGGAAACCCGATCCGCGGATGTGTCCATTTCCCGGTTTCAGGACACACCGCCAACGCGGACGATTGGTCTGATCTGGCGAAAGACCAACCCGCTTAGCGAAAATCTATTGAAGATCGGCGCAATCATCCGCAAAACAGCGGAAGAAAACACGTGGGGCATGAAACCACCGCAACCCAAAGCTATCAGCTGACCCCCCAAAACGTTGTTCCACGGCACGGAGCCAAACCCGCCGCAACCCATCAGTCGTCACCCGTATAAAAGCCGATCACATCATTCTCGGTCGTTGCGCCAAGACCGTTCAGCAATCGGTTGGAATAGTTGAAATAGGCGCAGACCTGGTTGACCTCCAGGATCTCTCCGTCTTCACAGCCTGCGATCTTGAGCACTTCGAAGTCGGACTTGACCATTTTACCGACATCCGTCGTCAGCTTGGCGGCATAGCGCAGCAGCGCCAGTTCTTTACCTTCGAATTCATCCTCGGGCCGATGGGCCTTGAGCGCGACAAAAATCCGGTCGCTGTGCGGCTGGTCCTTCAGCAGGTTGCGCACGTTCATGAAGTGATGGGTCAGTGAATAGGTGCAATTATTCAGGATCGAAGTATAGCTGGCGACAACCTCGAGAAACCAGAATGGCAACTGGTTGTCATCGGAATGCAGGACCGAACGATACAGCGTCACATGCCCGGCCATCGTTTCGGGGCGCAATGAATGCACACGCATGACCGTGTCAACCGTGCCATGAGGGGTGCGGGCCTTGTCCAGCAACTCTTTCAGGCGGCCGTCGGCCTTGCCGTCCGAGATCATCTCGATCCAAGCACTCATTTCTATGTCTCCTGTCCTGTTCGGGCCCAGCTTATGAACAAAGCCCCCAAGCATGTGAGTTAATTTTTTTCTTAAGGTGAAATTTTTTCTGGATCACAGAAACATGAAAGATGTAAAACACCAACGCGGGGGATTTGTTGAGGATCAGCGGAAATGCACAGTCCAGAGCTCATGGCGGGTGCTGAAAACCTGTTGTTCAGATGCGGTGGCCTGACGGCGGGCGACCAGTTGCTTGTGGTCTGCGAAGATGCGGCCAACGGTTATTATGATGCCGAGATCACAGGGGCTATCGTCGACTGTGCCCGACAAAACCGGATCAAAACCGCAGTTCGAACTCTCCCATTCGAACCCATGGGTCCCTTGGTGCCTGAAGAGCTGAAATCGGTGATGAAGTCGGCGGACTGCACCCTGTTTCTGTCCCGCACCGGCGATCAGATAAGGTTCGACGCGGGCATGGAGGACGTCCGGCCCATCATGTCGTATGCGCTGGACGCCGGAATGCTGGCGTCGGGTTTCGGGCGAGCCAACTACACCGGGTTCGTCGAGCTGAAAAACGCTGTCAACACGCTGCTAACCAACGCCGGGCGCATCCACGTGACCTGCCCGCTTGGCACCAACTTCGCTGGCCCGGGCGCCGCCTTCCCGCCATCAGGTGCCACGGATGTCAGCATCACGCGTTTTCCGATGTCGGTTTTTGCCCCGGTTCCCGCGCAGGGGTTCTCTGGTGTGCTGGTTCAGGACGGGTTTCTGGTCGGCACCGGATCGAAGTTCTATGAACCATACGGCTGTGACCTGCGAGAACCGCTGACCATCCGGTTCGAAAACAACCGCCTGACCGGTTTTGACGGCCATCCCATGGATGTGCATTGCGCGCAGATGCATTACGAAAAGGTCGGTCGGATGTTCGGTCTTGATCCCCTGACCATGCATTCCTGGCACGCAGGTATCCATCCGGGCTGCGCCTATACCACCCCTGCCCAAAGCAGCTTTGAACGTTGGAGCGGATCTGCCTTTGGCAATCCGCGCCTGCTGCACTTTCACACTTGCGGGCATTATGCGCCGGGTGAGATTTCACTCAACGTGCTGGATCCCACGATCCGGGTGGATGGTGTTGCAATCTGGGATACCGGTGTTCTCCGGGCCGATCTGTTGCCAGGTGGAACGGAAATCCTAGAACAGTATCCCTGTATCAAAGCGGTGTTCGACGACCCGGCCCGACACGTAGGCCAGAGCGCGAACGGGCGCTTGTCGGCCGGTTGATCAGCCAGCCTCCTGCGCAATCAGTTTTGCAACCCGCGCGCGGAAGCGCATCGCGCCCGCGTCCAGCCCGAGGTTGATATAGCCGGTCTTGCGCCGTGCCATGCCTGTTTGGACGTATTCCAGAACCTCTTTGTCCTCGTTGAAGGCCATGATCGCGCCCTCAAACATGCGCTGCGACATGGCTGCGTCATCCGCGTGCATGTTGCGGTGCTGGAACCAGAAATACCGAGAGGTTTCCGCATCGACCGGCGTGATGAAATTGTACGAAATGTTCACAAAGGCATTGGGCGACATCGGTCGATCCGCCCCGCCCTCATCCGTCGGAGTGTAAACGGACATGTTGATCGCCGTGGACGGCAGACGGCATTCGTAATGCTGCTTGCGGTCACAACTTGGCCCAAACGGCAGTATCGGCGCGTAGTAGGGCGGCGCGGGTTCGTCCGCGATCCAGCGCGAAACAATGACACCGCTTTCGGTTTCTTCAAGATCCAGCGGGCGGTTGTCGGTCCCTGCCCCGGCAAACGAGGTCAGATGCACCCAGGCCACATGGCTTGGATCCAGCAGGTTGTCGATGATGTAAAGGTAGTGGCACGCCATCTCCATCGCTCCGGTCCGGGTCTTGCCCCAGGACGGGTTGTCGAAATTGGGGATATCGATGATATCGTCAGTGCTGGCGTTATCCGGGTCTCCCATCCAGAGCCACAGAAACCCCCAGCGATCTTCGGCCGGGAAGGCATGCACGGCGGCGCGGCGCGGAGGATTGTCCAGCTGTGTTGGGGCGCTGACGCATTCACCGCCGCAGCCGAAAGTCAGACCGTGATAGCCGCAAACCACATGGTCCCCTTCAATGGTGCCCCGAGACAGCGGCAGCTTTCTATGCGGGCAAGCGTCCTCCAACGCGATCGCTTTGCCTGTTGTGTCACGATAGACTACTATCTCTTCGCCCAGCATTCGCACGGCGCTCAGGCTGCGGCCAAAATCCTCGGACCGTCCGGCGACATACCAGCTGTTGCGAACAAACCCCTCTGCTCCGGCCAGATCAGGACGCATGTTTCTTACTCCGAAAACACATCAAAAGCCTTGAGCGCCTTGGCGCTATACGCATAGGACGGCCCTCCGCCCATATAGGTGGCCATGGCCAACGCCTCGCACATCTCTTCGCGGGTAGCGCCCAGCCGGACCAGCGAACGCACATGAAATCCAATGCAACTGTCGCAGCGGGTCGCGATCGCAATGCCAAGCGCCATGAACTCCTTGGTTTTCTCGCTCAGCGCTCCATCGGTCTTGGCGGCCTTTCCCATGATGCCAAAGCCGCGCACTGTTTCAGGCACCTCCTTTGAAAAGGCCCCGATATTGGCCTCGGTCTCGGCCATGAAATCTTTCCAGTCCATTTTTTACTCCTTATCCGCGCTCGTCCGCGCCCATGCGACGCTCCAGCCAGCGCACCCCGGCTGAGATGATCAGAACCAGGATCAGATACTCGAAAATCAGCAGGGTATAGATTTCCAGTGGGCGGTATTCCGTCACCACCAACTCATTCGCGCGGCGGGTCAGTTCCTGCATCCCGATGACGCTGGCGAAGGCGCTCATCTTGACGATGTAGATGAACTGGTTTGCCAGCGGCGGCAGAATACGCCGGATTGCCTGTGGCAGGATCACGTAGCGCATGGTCTGCACATAGTTCAGCCCAATGGTTTGCGCCGCCTCGCGCTGGCCTCGGGCAATGGATTGAATCCCCGCGCGGTAGATTTCGGCAGTAAAGGCACTGTCAGAAATCGCCAACGTAAGGATCGCACCCCAAAAGGGATCAATGGGGATGTTCACCCCCATGGACTGAAACACGATCGGCAAGCCGTAAAACACCCAAAACAACATCGGCAGCAGAGGGATGGCGCGGATGAACTCCACGTAAATTCGGTTAAGCATCCGCCAGCCGCGTTTCTCGGACAACCCCGGCAAGGCGACCAGCAGCCCGATGACGATCGAAATAACGGCAGCGATCAACGAAATCTGGATCGTCGCGCCCATGCCCGAGATCAAGAATTTCACATTGGTCCAACCCGACGCCGTGGTCGGATCGATCACGTACCAGCCCCAGGTCTGGGACGACGAACATCCTGCCAGCAGAAAAAGTGGAAGAATCAGAAGAGTTTTTTTCATCGGCTCCACTCAGTGCTGCAAAATCTGGCTGAGGAATTGGCGGCACCGTTCGGATTGAGGTGCCGTGAAGAAATGTTCGGGGTTGCCTTCCTCGACAATTTCGCCTGCATCCATGAAGATCATCTTGTCCGCCACCTTGCGGGCAAATCCCATCTCGTGCGTGACAACCACCATGGTCATGCCCTCATTCGCCAGTTCGACCATCACATCCAGCACTTCCGAAATCATCTCGGGGTCCAGCGCCGAAGTGGGTTCATCAAACAACAAGACGCGCGGCTCCATGCACAGGGATCGCGCTATGGCGACGCGTTGCTGCTGACCGCCCGACAACTGAATGGGCTTTTTTTCGGCCTGATCGGGAATATGCACCCGATCCAGATAATGACGTGCTTTTTCCTCTGCCTCTTTGCGGCTTAGACCGCGCGCTTTGACCGGGCCCAAGGTCAGGTTCTCCAACACGGTCAGATGAGGGAACAGGTTGAATTGCTGGAACACCATGCCGACCTCGGACCGGATTCTGGCCACGGATTTTGCCTCATCCGTCAACTCGATCCCATCTACGCGAATGGTTCCTTTCTGGTGCTTTTCCAACTGGTTGATACATCGCACAACAGTGGATTTTCCTGACCCGGACGGTCCGCAGATCACCACCTTTTCGCCGCTGTTAACTGTCAGATTGATATCTTTGAGAACGTGAAACGTGTCGAACCACTTGTTCACGCCCACAAGTTCGATTGCGGCGTCTGGCATAAGCTGAGCTGCCCCTGTTTTAGTCCCAGTATAATATTTTCTTGAGGTTATCTTTCCCTTTGGGCTTAAATCAATGAAGAATACGGCCACAAGGTCGAAACGCCACCAACGGGAGAAACCTATGAACACTTTTTGGAAAGCTGCGGCAGCCGCTGCGCTTGGGCTTGTATTGTCAGGCGCTGCGAACGCGCAATCTGCACTGAACGAGGTGCTGGATTCCGGCGTGCTCAAGGTTGGCACCACGGGCGATTGGAACCCCATGTCCCTCCGCGACCCTGCAACCAACAGCTACAAGGGGTATGACATCGACATCATGAACGAGCTGGCCGCCGATCTGGGTGTTGAGGTCGAATATGTCCCTACCGACTGGAAAACACTGGTCAACGGTGTTGTGGCAGGCAAGTATCACCTGACCGGGTCAGCTTCGATTTCGCCACCGCGTATGAAGGTCGCGGGCTTTTCCGACAGCTATATTTCAGTGGAGCTCTTCCCATACACGACGAAGGATAAGGCCGACAAATTCGACGGTTATGACTCGATCAACCAACCCGGCGTGACGGTTGCAACGACTTTGGGCACCACATTCGAAAAACGAGTCCGCGAGTGGTTCCCGAATGCTGAGATCAAGGTGGTCGAGGCGCCGGCCCGCGGTTTTCAGGAAGTAATCGCCGGTCGGGCCGACGTGTTCATCACGTCGAACATCGAAGGTTCGACCCTGGAGGAAAAGTTTCCCATAGTACGCGTCAAAAACGCGGGCCCCCGTTCGCCGTCGCCCATCGCGATGATCCTGCCGCAGGCGGATCAGGTCTGGATAAACTATGTGAACAACTGGATCGAAGTGAAAAAGGCACAAGGGTTTTTCGAAGCAAATCGCAAGAAATGGGGTCTCTGACCCTTTTCACATTGCTTTGTTCCCCGAACGCCCGGCCCTGTTGCCGGGCGTTTTCAATTGTCGCCCGACACGGCTTTGGAAACCACGGTGACAAAGCTGACCTTGTCTGTTTTCAACTCGATCGGCCCGTGGGTGGCATTTGAATCAAAACTCAGGCTGTCGCCCGGACGCATATGATAAGCTGCTTCACCGCAACCATAGACCATCTCACCAGCTGTAACATGGATGAATTCGACACCCTGGTGTTGGTAAAGCGGACGTTCGTCCAACGGGCCTTCCAATGTAACGCTGAAACTCTCGAAACTGACATGTTTTGCTTCCGCCCGACCGATCAGCTTGTAACTGTGCCCAAAACCACTGCCCAACCGTTGAACGGTTACGCCTTCGCCTGCGGCCACAAATGACACGTCCGTGCGTTCGACCGTGCCGGCGAAAAAGTTGATCAGGGGAACGCCAATCCCTCCTGCCAAGGCCTCAAGCGTCGCCAGTGAAGCAGACACCTGACCGCGCTCGATCTTGGAAATCATCGCCGTAGATACACCGGACCGCTGAGACAATTCGGCCAGAGTCAACCCTGTCAGCGTCCGGTGAGTCTTAACTGCTGACCCGACCAGTTGATCCAGAGGCGGTTTTTCGGCGGAAAGAACAGGTGAATCTTCCATTTGCGAAGCCTATCGACGCGAATGAAAAAGGCAAAAGAAATGTCATCGAACCACTCGCATAAATTCGACGGCAACCCCTTAACCTCCGTTCAGAATGTCTCCTGTAAGATCATTCAACTTTGCCAGCCCGTCCCGCAAATGATCTTCGGGCAGGGCCGAGCTGAACCGAAAATGATTCTCGACCCCGAACCGCGACCCAGGAATGACCAACACGTCTTTCTCGCGCAACAGGCGCATGCTGAAATCCTCCGATGCGATCGGTAGATTGAACCGCACGAACGACATGGCCGACGCCTGAGGTGGTACAACGGAAAACACCCCCTGATGCCGCGCCAGTTCTTCCGTCAGAACGTCAAACCCCGTGCGGATCAGACGGCGCGCGCGAGCTTTCAGTTTGGATCGCGCTGGTTCGGCAAGTGCCTTGTCCGCCAGTTCCATCGACAACATGGATGCCGCGATCGAAGCATATTCGTGCCGCCGCCAGCATTGCTGAATAATATCTTCCGGCCCCACAAGCCAACCCAGCCTCAGACCCGGAAGTCCATAGGCCTTGGACATGGAGTTCACCACAAGAACCCTGTCCGTACTCCCCCAGAAGGAGGGCGTTTCAGTATCTCCTTCCCGCTCGGTTCCAGCATATACCTCGTCCGAAACAATCCAGGCGCCGACTCGCTCGGCTGCCGACACGATACGCGCGCGGTCCGCTTCGCCCAGAATTCGGCCCGTTGGATTGTTCGGATTGACCACATGAATGATGCGGGTCCGGTCATCGACGGCCCGCTCAAGCGCCTCGGCGTCAATGCCCCACCCTGCGGATTCGATCAGATCGACCCAGCGCACCTCGTTTCCACGATTGGCGGCGTTTCCTGAAATCTGCTCATAGGTCGGTCGAAAACACACAACATTGTCGCCGGGCCCTAACACCGTATTGGTGACCAGAGTGTTCGCTTCGGTTGCCCCGACCGTGACCATTACCCCATCCGGAGAAGCCCCCGGGTAAAAATCTGCGATGGTTTCGCGCAGGGATTGCTTTCCATTGACTTGCGGGTAATCGATCATCGTGGTCAGCAGAGTATCGAGATCAATCTGTGCCAGATCCATCAATCCCTGGAGCGACATAGGGTGTACGCCGCTTTCCGAGAAATTGAAGACCACTCCGTGCTCTGTGTCGGATAGGAACTGTTCGACCTGAAAAGGCTGAAAACTCGGGTTGATCATGACTCATCCTTTGTTCGGGTGGGCTTCGTGCTCGTCGCCCTTAATCGGCCGCTTCTATACGAACCGTCCTGATACTGGGATCAACGCGACTGTAAGCGGCCAGCAATCGTGCCGTCCATTTCTGTGCAATGTAGTCAGCCATAAACCGCGAGGGCGCAACCAGGGTGACGCTTCCCCCTGCCCTTTCCGCCTCGGACAGATGCCGAAACCAGCTCGCCCACAGCTCGGGATCACGGCCGTGGAGAATCGATTGCACCTGTGACCAGACATCCTCAGCCGCAACTTCAGGTCCCACGGGTTTTGTCGCGAAAGGCACGACATTTGTAACGGGCTCAGAATCTTCACTCATCCGGGTCTGGAAATCGGGTCCTATGATCGGCCAGACCTCCTGCGTATCAATCATGATCTGTTTAAGGTCGATTTCGTAGACAGCGACCCGACCCCGTGCAGCAGGCCGTTTTACCGTTACCCATCCTAATACGCGAAAATTGGCCATTTCGCGCTTTACGGTCCTTTCGTTCACTGCCCACAGGCGCGAAATTTCTTCACGCCCAATCGATAATTCATTGTTCCGCCAATTATATCGGGTCGTAATCAAGGCGATGATGCGCAGTATACTTCGCTGTCGATGCTTGTCGCCTGACAACGCGTAAATGGTGAGCGCCGATAATATATCGTATTTTAAGGCCGCCGCATTTCGCCCGACCGGTTTAGCCAGCTGCATACCCGTTCTCACCGCTCTGTCTGCCTCGGACGGGTGTGTCCCGTCTATCTTGCGCTGTTTGCCAACGCTTTTCGTCATCTTGGCCTAATTAGCGTCCAAAGCTTCGATTCTGTCAAGAAGAGTCTGAAAAAGGTCAGAAACTTGCGCCAATCCAGATCAAAAAATAAAAGAAATCTGGTGAAGTATTGGTGAGGGGGGACATGCAGCGCGTCCCCCTATTCTTGTATTATGTCCCCCTATATGTGGCCGTTTCAAGACATATGCCCCCCTAAATGCGGTTGAGGGTTCCATGCGAATCGTCGCCCTACATCTTTCGACCACCCGAATCGGATTCAGGCTTGTAGGCCCTTGTTTTCTTACCCGTGGGTAAGATTGCAGTTTCATCATATTTTCTTTTGCGTAAAGCGCAAATCAAGCGTAAATAAAAAATGAACAGAAATTTACGTTCTAAGCAAAGAGACATGAGGCATGTACACGCACGAAGACCTGAATGCATTGCGCAATCAATCTCTCAAACTACAGGGGTGGATTCGTCAGCAGACTTTTAGCCCCGAGATGGAGAAGACACTCCGCCGGTTCTCGAGCTGGGAGGTTTCCGAGCTGATCTTCCGGGTCAACCAGTCAACTTTTCGCGGAAAGCTTGCCGCTGATCCATCTCTGCCTGGTGGCGAAGTTGAGCCCGAGGGACGGCAGCGCTGGTTTAGCCTGGAAGAAGTGAATGAGTTGCGACGGCGGCTCAAAGTGAATCGCAAGTCCCTTATGCCACCTCGTCCCGAGGGTAAACGTGCCATTCGCGCGGCTGTGGCAAACTTCAAGGGCGGTGCGGGCAAGTCGACCGTAGCGTTGCATCTTGCTCATGCGGCCGCGCTTGATGGTTATCGCGTTCTCGTCGTGGACTTCGACCCTCAGGCAACGTTGAGCCATTCGATGGGTCTGACCGATGTGGCCGAAGACTATACTGTCTGGGGGATCATGGCACGTGACCTGATCCGCGAGACGGAACGTATGAACAACCGGCCCGCAGCCGCGGAGTCTGGAACCGCCCTACCCCACCGGGAGTTGCCGCCGGCGATTACGGATATGGGGCTTGGTGACCTGCGGATCAGCGATTTCATCAGAAAGACATCTTGGTCCACCATCGATGCCATACCATCCTGTGCGAACGCTGCCTTCGTCGAGTTCGCCTCGGCGCAATATCGCCACCTGAACCCAGAATGGTCTTTCTTTGCTGCGGTGTCCCGCTATCTGGATCAAATCCCTGATGATGCCTATGACCTGATTCTGTTCGATTGCCCTCCTGCCATTGGATATCAGTCAATGAACGCGGTGTTCGCGGCGGACATGTTGTATATCCCGTCCGGCCCGGGGTATTGGGAATATGATTCGACCACATCCTTTATCGGTCAGCTGGCCGAGGCTTTAGAGGATCTGGCTTACGGGTTCGACAAAACCTTACCCACGGGTAAGATCGGCCTTCCCAAAACGTTCTGCGAGTTGCGGTTCCTGCTCACGCGGTACGAGCCCGGCAACGCTTTGCATCTGGCGATGTTTGATGCCTTTCAGAAAGTTTTCGGGGACCACGTAGCCCAGCACCCGGTTGAAATGACCCGCGCGGTTGAACAATCGGGCCGCTTTCTGAGCTCAGTCTACGAAATGGATTATCGCGAGATGACCCGGGAAACCTGGCGCCGGGCGCGTTCGACTTTTGACAATGTTTACGAGGAATTCCGGGGTGTGATGCTGTCTGCCTGGGACAAGCTGGAGGATGACGCATGAGCCGTAAGCGCAGAATGTTTGATATCGACCTACCTGCAATGGATGATATTCCTGTCGGCAAGGTTCCGGACAAGGTTCTTGAAAAACGGCGCGGCCCGATGGCTGCGGCCATTTCGGAAAATGCCGATGCGCTGCGCGACCAGCAATCGACGGAAGAATCAATTCGTGCAGAGAATGATCGCCTTGCGCATGAACTGGTTCGCCTGCGGTCCGAAGGTCTGGTAACGGAACGGGTGGCATTGGCTGACATCCTTTTTGAAAAGCTGACGCGGGATCGCAAGCCGGGACCGGATCCTGAACTGGACGAACTAAAGGCGTCAATCCGGGAAATCGGATTGTCCAACCCGATCCGACTTGAGCGTCGTTCAGATGGTCGATTTGAATTGATCCAGGGAATGCGACGCCTGTCAGCCTATCGGGCCTTGTATGAAGAAACGGGCGATGAGTTCTACGCCAGAATTCCGGCGGGTATCTCAGATGCGGGCGATCTCGATAACAGTTACCGGCGCATGGTGGATGAGAACCTGGTCCGCAAGGATATCTCTTTTGCTGAAATGGGCGCTCTCGCACGCGCGTATGCCGAAGACCCGGCAAATGATTGCCCGGATGTAGACAAGGCGGTTTCCACGCTGTTTAAATCTGCCAGTTATACAAAGCGGAGTTACATCAGATCATTTGCCAGTTTGCTGATGATGTTGGACAAGGTGCTGAAACATCCGAACGAAATTCCGCGCAACGTAGGCGTAGAGCTGAAGCGCAAACTGGATGCAACGCCAGGTTTGGTGCGCCAGGTGAGTGACGCGGTCATGAGCGAGCCGGACCGAGACGGAGCGCGGGAGGTCGCAATTCTCAGGTCTTTTCTGGGCGCTCCGGAAACAGGCGTGGCAAAGAAGGTTCCCGTTGAAAGTGCCGGCAAACCACGACGTGCAAAGACCACGTTTCAGGTATCTGGACGGGCAGGGATCGCGAAATGCTCTGCTTCCAGCGGCCGAATTGAGTTGCGATACGATTTGGATTTTACGCGTGTCGACCGCAGCAAACTTGAGGCGGCGATTGCTGCTCTGATTGATGCTCTCCCTGAGGAAGATGATCTTACCCATGGGTAAGATTCTGTTCGAAGGTTCGAAAAAGGGCGCCGGATCAAACCGACGCCTGAGTTTTTTCGCAAAAGCATAGCGGGTACCAACAAAAGCTTCCTGCCCACAAGGCTTCTAGGTTTGATCCAGTGCCCCGGGGCGAGCGTGACGAGGGGCTTGAGAGAGCGAGGCTTCAGCCATTTGTTCAGAAGTAGTGGTTTCACGGGATGTTGTAGCTGCCTAACAGCACAAAGTTCAGGTCGACGCGAGTATGTTTTTGTTGGCGAAGGGTCTCCGGCAACTGCTTGAGCTTGCCGCTTGCAAATGATGGAACGGAAGGTGCCAAGGTCACATGACAGCCAGTCTGCGCCAGATGTTCGGCGAGGTAGATCACACCTGATAAGGGGTACTTATCGAATGCAATTGGGAATCTGAATGGCTGTGAATGTAGTGCGCAAAAACTACTTTTTTTGCGCATAAAAAGGGTGGGGCATTTGTGTCACGGTACACGGATGTGTCGCAAACTATGATGTCCAATTGACGAACATGGGTAATCTGACGATTGTTCCCGCCGAATAGTTTTCGAACAGGCTTCAGTATAATCTCACTGTAAGGCTGCCATTTCCCCAAGGATGCGGTTACGTACGCTGTGTACTTCTATCTGCGGTACACTGTGTCATATCGCGATTTGGAAGAGATCATGGCTGAGCGCGGTGTGCAGGTTGACCACACTACTCTCAACAGATGGGTTGTAAAACTCTCACCCATGGTAGCCGCCCGAGCGCAATCGAAGAAGCGCCCAACACAGAAATCCTGGAGAATGGACGAGACTTACATACGTGTTCGCGGCAAATGGATGTATCTCTGTTGAGCAGTCGACAAAGCAGAAAACACCCTTGATTTCATGCTGTCTGAGCGAAGGAACCGTCCTGCAGCAGCAATGTTCTTAGCCAAAGCGCTGTCGTCAAACGCATTCCCGAGCAAGATCGTCATCGACAAAAGCGGTGCTAACACGGCCTGTATTCGAGAAATGAACAGAATCCCGGGGCGATTTGGGTGCCCAGCCAAAGTACAGTCAATCAGGTCCAAGTATCTGAACAACATGATCGAACAGGATCATCGCTTCATAAAGCGGCGTGCTCGGCACATGCGTGGGTTTATGTCGTGCGAATCCGCCTCAGCCACATTGGATGGCATTAAGGTGGCCAGTATGATCCGGAAGCAGCAATTCTCTAGCACTACTACCTCGGGATTTCGGACGTTTGCTGAGATCGCAGGATAGATGTGTCCAGTAAATCGCCACCTCTGGCCGTTCAAAAAGTTTGCGACACATCCGATGAGGATGCTTCGGAAGACGATCTCTGGTTCCTGCCGGGACCGGTTGAAGAAGAACCAGATTATCTGCTTCCCGGGGCGCTGGCGGAACCGCCCGATACTTTGGTCATGGACGACTGGGCTAAGGCGGAAGCGGCTTACGCTGCGCGCCTCGCAAGGGTGGCTTGACGCTTGGGTGCGCTGGATGACCGGTTGCTGCGCGGCCCAGACGGCTGGCGGCATAGACTGGCTTTGATCGAGGCTGCAGACCTCAGCTGGTTCGCGGGTGATCGGGTGAGCCCAGATCGCGTGGGCAGATGGCTGGACGTAACGGCTGCGGCTGCCGATCTGCACCCTATCACGCGCGCCTGCATGGGGTTTCACTTCTGGAGCCTAGCGGGCCTCGGCCAACATGGAGACCGGATGGAGGCCGCTGTGCAGCGCAATCTGGCCTGGCTGGAAGAAAGGGGCTGAAACGCGAGATGACGGGGCAGGGGCGATTTAGGATGTGGCGGTTCGACATCTAGGTGCTTTGACAAAATCTGCGCCACTCCGGTTTTGCGTGACAGCAGTCATTCGTTCTGCGTGCAGAGAACGACGGAAGAGAGCCCAAAGTGACGGGTGCTGCGAAATGCACGAAGAACTGATAATCACTGGTAGCCATCATTGATGGGCTGGGGGCGATACAATCCGGGCTTTGAGCGCACTGTTCGTCGAGGTAGCCGTTCGCAGCATGGCCGGCGCCAATATCGCAGTGAATTCACAGGCTACGCGACAAAGCTGTTATTAAGATTGGCTTTCAAAGCCAAAACAGGACGGTTGCCGCGAGTGCGATTGCCGACAGGAAGACCTTCGGGCATCCGTTTTATCGGGTCGCCACGCGCCGCCAGTCTTTGAGCCTGCCGAACATGATCTCGATCCGTTTACGCCGTTTGTAGCTGCGCTTGTCGTATTTCACGGCTTTCTTGCGTTGCTTTCGGCTTGGGATACAGGCGCGTATCCCTTTGTCTTTCAATGCTTCCCTGAACCAGTCGGCGTCATAGCCGTGGTCCCCGAGCAACCAATCGACATCCGGCAGGCTACTCAGCAATCCCCGTGCGCTGATATAATCGCTGACTTGACCAGCGGTGACGAACAGATTGAGCGGTCGTCCCTGGCTGTCACAGATGGCGTGCAACTTGGTGCTCATACTACCCCTGGTCCGGCTAATCAGGCGACGACGTCCCCCTTTTTTACGCCCATACTGGTCGCTGTTCGATGGGTTTTCAGATAGGTTGCGTCGATCATCACGGTCTTCACTTCGCTGTGCTTGGCAGCCAGACCTGCCATTATTCGGGCGAAGACGCCCTGTCACTCCACCGTTTCCAGCGGGTGTAGAGCGTTTTGTGTGGCCCATAGGCCGCGGGCGCCTCGCGCCCGCGCAAGCCATTGCGATTGATGAAGATAATCCCATTCAACACACGTTGGTCATCGACGGGGGGTGCTGTGTGACTTCGGAAAGAAAGGCTCAAGACGCGCCATCTGCGCGTCCGTCAGCCAGAAAAGGTCAGACATGTTCGCCGCTTGGTTTTCCAACCGTGAATCATGACGCCAAGCGGAAATCAATGGGTCCTGACCCTTCTGTATCCCGGAACTGGTATCCTGCCCCCGTCACGGGTCCTGGCCGGGACCCGTGACGGGGTTGTGCGCGACGGGCTCGGTTTCATTCGCGAAGGTTCTGGGTTTGACCCAATAACCAATCTCTGAAAAACGCTGACGCACCTGACTTTGATGTGCCTCTGGGTATTGCGATCTGATACCAGATGCATCGCACCGAACGATCGTCCAGACGCACCAACTGGCCCGAAGAAATCTCGCGTTGGCAAAGTATGTCGTCTGCAAGGATGACGCCTTCCCCGTCCACCGCTGCATCGATTGCAAGCGACAGGTCCGAATGGATGCGGCCTTTGCGCCAACCCTCGCTTTTGGGTTCGTGCGCTGCATACCACTTGTGCCAGGTCTCCTTTCCATTGTCGTGCACCAGTTCAGCGCGCTGCCAGTCAATGGCGGAACCCTCAGTTGGCAACGCATCGCGTACGTCTGGTGTTGCTGCGGGATAGCCGTCAATCGGGAACAGGTTGTCCCGTTCCACCCCGCGTTTGGGAATCCGGGTTTCGAAGTGAATGATCATGTCCGCTTGGCCTTCGCCAATTTGGGCTGGCGTCCATGCCGGCCGCAGATCGATTTCTATCCGGGGAAATTGACTGCAGAACTCGGTGATCCGCTTGCGCAGCCAAAGTGAGGCCAGCGCGGGCTCGGCGCTGACGACCAGGGTGCCGGACCTTGTCTTTCGCAACAGGATTTCACTGGCATCTGTCAAGGTCTGCATGCCGCTCGCGATCTGGGGATGCAGGTCACGACCATCGTCGCTCAGTTCGACCCGATTGCCGTGCCGAATGAACAATTCGGTGCCAAACCACAGCTCGAGGTTGCGAATGTGCTGGCTGACGACGCTGTGACTGACATTCAATTCGACCGCGGCCTTGGCAAAACTGGAGTGCCGGGCAGCAACCTCGAAAACGCGCAGCGCATTCAGGTGCCGGAGTGTGTTTTCCATGAGTTCAGCGTAGGTAAAAGCTTCGCTGAGGGCAAGTTAAACCCGTTTTTCAGAAGGCCGTGGGAAAGTTAGGATTAAATCGAATTTCCCGCTTCCCGCGACCCATTGGAACCTGAATGACCACTCCCACGCCCTTTGCCGACCCGAATGCCTCGCTTGTGGTGCGTGACCTGCACATGTCTTTCGGCTCGGTTGAAGTCCTCAAGGGCGTTTCGCTTAGGGCCTGCGAAGAGGATGTGACTTCGCTCCTGGGGTCTTCAGGTTCTGGAAAAAGTACGTTTCTGCGGTGCATCAACCTGCTCGAAACCCCTACCTCCGGTCTAATTGCCGTTCACGATGAAGACATCATCATGGCCAAGGATCGCCATGGCATGTCCCATCCGGCGGATGACAGACAGGTCGAACGCATCCGTGCGCGTCTGGCTATGGTGTTTCAATCCTTCAATTTGTGGTTGCGCATGACAGTGCTGGAGAACGAGATTGCCGGGCCAATACACGTGCTGAAGCAGCCACGCGCAGAGCCCATTGCACGCGCCTATTGCAAACCGTTCCTAAGTCCCGCCATCAGGGTCTATACCTACGTCTTCTGCGGCGCGCTGCTGCTGGTGCAGGTCTATCTGTTCTATTTCGGTCTTGGACAGTCTAAGGCCGTGCATGAAAGATTCCTGGGGGATCCGATCCTGAGCAGCCCGTGGTGGCGCGTGTTCACCGCGTTTGCGCAGAACACGGCAGCCTACACGACCGGCTTTTTGCGCGGGGTGATCGAAACTACGCCGCACCGCGAAATCAAGGCATCAAAAGCCTGCGGCATGTCACCCTTCACCCGGATGCGTCTCGTGGTCCTGCCCAACGCTATCCGCCGCGCTTTACCGGCCTATTCGAACGAGGTCATTTTCACGCTGCACGGCTCCGTCATTGCCAGCACGGTTATCTTGCAAGACGTGCCGGGCGTCGACCGATGGCTGAACGGCCACTACTATCTTGCCTACAAGGGCTTGCTGACGGCGATGGTCTTTTACATGGCAATCGTGTTCCTGATCACTTTCGCCTTCAGATTGGTCGAAAAGCGCTTTCTCGGACACCTGCGACCCCGTGAAACATCTGAGTCTGGCACCGCAAGGGTCGCCGCCTAGCCACGATCTCAACACATCCTTCCGCAACCGCTATTGAAAGGTAATCCCATGACCCAGTCCAGGAAAAGAGACCTGATCGAAGGCCGCGCCGCACTTATCGTCATCGACATCCAGAAATCGACCTTTGCACCAATCCCCGATGATAAGCGCGCCATCGCCCACATGCCGGACTATGCCGACCGCATGGCCCGTTCGAAGGTGGCCATCGACAAGGCGCGCGAGGTGGGTATTCCCGTCATCTTCATCCAGGAGATTCACCGTGCCAATCTGATTGACATGGGCCGCGAAACAGACGGGGACGAAGATGTGCACTGCCTCGATAGCAATCCACTGACCGCCTTCGCGGAGGAAGAATTGGGCATGCGCCCCGATGACTACCGCATCTCCAAGCGCCGCTATTCTGCCTTCTACGGCACAGATCTCGAAATCCTGTTGAAGGGTCTCAAGGCCGAGACGCTGATCCTTGTTGGCGGGCTGACGGATGTCTGTGTGCACTACACCTTCGTCGACGCACACCAGGGCGACTACTTCTGTCGCGTGATCGAGGATTGCGTTGCGGGATCCAGTCTCGAGGCACATCAGGCGTCCCTCAAAGCGGTGGAATACCTCCAGCACGGGGCGGTCCGCAGCCTGGACGAGGTCCTGTCGGCGATGCAGGGACAAGCGGAAACAAATGCAGGTTAGCCAGACCCTGATGGCGGCCGGGCTGCCTTCGGCGGGCCGTGGATGCGAACGGTGAAACTCTTGATGTCCTCGTCCAACCACGGCGGAGTGCCAAGGCAGCCCGGCGCTTTCTGAAGCGGCTGATTTCGCAATTTGGCGAACCCCGTGTTGTGACCACGGATAAGTTGCGAAGCTATTTCAAGCCGGTCCGCGATCTTGCGCCGGGTTCGGATCACCGAGCACACAAAGGGTTGAATAGTCGGATCGAAGGATCACACAGACCCACTCGAAGGCATGAAAAGCTCATGGGGCGCTTCAATTCGCCTAAGCAAGCGCAAAGGTTCCTTGCCGCTCACGACCAGATCAACACTGTCTTTCGCCCTCGCCGCTATCAACCCTCCATCGTCTCATACCGTCACGCCAGAACCGATGCTCTCAGAACACCGCGCACGCGGTGTGGCTGTACATTCGTTTCAATCTGGGCTTGCGGGAAGTCGAAGAGATACCGCTTCAGCACGGGATCTACGTGTCTCAAGAAGCTGTCCGGCGTTGGGTGATAAAATTCGGGCCGGGGGTTGCTCGAAACCTGCGGCAGAGACGGAAATGTCCTGATGATGTCTGGCATCTGGATAAAGTTGCCGTGTGAATCTCAGGTCGCAAGTATTGGCTTTGGCGCGCTGACCAGCATCGCGTCGTGCCGCACTGAAACTGACTCGCAGGGCATCAATGGTTCGCTCACTGGTCACCAAGGATTTCTCCCGGCTGCGTTTGGTTTCTTCGCTTTCAGGGCCTTCGATTTATTCTTCGGTTACAACATCCGGAATTGCACGGGTGCGCTGTTAAACCCATTTCTCGAATGTTCCTTGGGCTCAGCTTCATGGTTACAAAGCAAATCATTGATTGCCAAATTGCTTCTGGATCTACGGCGATTACCGTCATCCAATTCTACCAGTGCCCGACCGGCTTTCCGGCGAAACTCCAACCCAAGCATTCCGATTTCGCTTGCGAAGTCATCCATCCCGTCCAGTTCCAACGCGCCACGGGCAACCAAATTGATGAGCCCAGTACCCAATACGATTTTCGGTATGTGCAGAACTCGCACATTGAAACGTGGGTTAAGCAACAAAATTTGTTGCAAAACGTCCGAAAGGCCACAAAGCTGTAGCTGAAGCCGAGTCAGTCGTTGTATGTCCAAATCAAAAATGCGCAGCAAAAAAACGGATAAGGGTCAGAAGCGGGTTAAGAAATCCGACCGCCTGCGCGAGATATTGTTGGAACTGAAACTGCGACCTCATGTGCGTATCAGTGAACTGGCACGGCGGTTCAACGTATCAACAGAAACCGTCCGCAGAGATGTTGACGCTCTGTCTGTTGATGGTTTGATTGCGCGGGCGCATGGGGGGGCATCAGCCCCGGTGCAAGGTCATTACCCAAGCCTTGATGAACGCACAGGCGCCAGAATGGAAGAGCGCGAGAGGATCGGCATAACTGCTGCCGCTCTGATACAGGACGGCGAGTCAGTAATGATCGATTCTGGTTCCACCACCATCGAGTTGGCGCGTGCCCTGGCGTATCGAGGAATCCATTGCACGGTCATAACAAATTCGATTCCAGTAGCTATGACCCTCGGCCACGGTGCTGCTGAAGTGCTGCTTTGTCCTGGCGAATATCTTGCAGCCGAGGCGGCAACAATCGGTTCGGAAACGCTGGCGTTTCTGTCCGGTTTCAATGTCGATCGCTGTTTGATTGGCTCGTCTGGCTTTTCAGAGGAAGGGCCATCAGAGTCGATACGTGGTTTTGCGGCCATCAAACGCATGATGCTGGCACGGGCCGCTACAAGACATCTGCTGATCGACTCAGACAAATTCGGCCGCAAGGGTCTGGCCCATGTAGGCAATCTTGAAGGATTGGATTCCGTTGTTACCGATACAAAACCAAAAGGAGAACTGCAGAGCGCAATATCCAGTGCCAAGGTCAAGATCCTTGTCGCTGATCAACTATAAGGAAGAATGATAATTGGTGGCCGCAGAGGCTACGCATGATTGGGAGGAAGACATGAAGATCGATATCAAACTACTGATTGGAGCATCAGCAATTGCACTCTTGTCGCTTGGCGGCACTGCTTCGGCGCAGGATTGTCCACGCGGTGATCTGGATGAGAGGTTCTGCGACGCGGACGGTGATCTGATCGCGGACATTCCCACAGACCCTTCCGAGCAAATAGATCCTGACACATTGATTTTTGCCTACACCCCGGTTGAAGACCCAGCCGTATACAAAACGGCTTGGTCGGATTTCCTTGACCACTTGAAAGCAGAAACTGGCAAGGACGTTGTCTTTTTCCCGGTTCAAAACAATGCCGCTCAAATCGAAGCGATGCGTTCGGGACGTTTGCATATCGCCGGATTCAATACGGGCTCGAACCCATTGGCGGTGAACTGCGCCGGTTTCCGACCCTTCACAATTATGGCCTCGAAAGATGGGAATTTCGGTTATGAGATGGAAATCATCACCTATCCGGGTTCAGGCATCGAAAAGGTCGAGGACATCAAAGGAAAGCAATTAGCCTTTACGTCGCCTACATCAAACTCTGGGTTCAAAGCGCCCTCGGCAATCCTGAAAAGCGACTTTGATCTTTTGCCGGAACGCGATTTCGAGCCCGTTTATTCTGGCAAGCATGACAACTCGATCCTGGGAGTTGCCAACAAGGATTACCTGGCGGCTTCAATTGCGAACTCGGTAAAATCGCGGATGATCTCGCGTGATGTGATCAAGGAAGATGATGTTTTAACGATCTATAAGTCGCAGACCTTTCCAACCACTGGGTTTGGCACCGTTTACAACCTGACGCCCGAGTTGCAGGAGAAGATCCGCAATGCCTTTTTCAGTTTCGAATGGGAGGGCACGACACTTGAAGCTGAGTTCTCGAAATCGAACGAAGGCCAGTTCCTTGAGATGACCTATCAGGAATTTTGGGATGTCATTCGGAAAATTGACGCTGCCAACGGTGTTTCCTACGCCTGCCAATGAACATTGGAAAATCCGGCGGGCCTGACAGGGCCCGCTATTCATCCTAACTCGGGGCATCTTATGCTGCGTCTTCAAAAGCTGACGAAAACATACAAGACCGGTGATCAGGCCTTGAAGGCCATTGATCTTGAGGTTCCAAAAGGACAGGTTCTTGCATTGATTGGGCCTTCGGGCGCGGGCAAATCGACCATGATCCGTTGCATTAACCGTTTGGTTGAACCCACAAGCGGGGGTGTCCTTCTGGATGAGGTTGACCTGACCAAACTCGGCTCGGGCGCGTTAAGGAAGGCACGCCGCGCAATGGGCATGATCTTTCAGGAATATGCCTTGGTTGAACGCCTCACGGTTATGGAAAACGTTTTGTCGGGACGGCTGGGATATGTGGGGTTCTGGCGCAGCTTCCTGCGGCGGTACCCGCAGTCGGATGTCGACGAGGCCTTCCGCCTGCTTGATAGAGTCGGGCTGTTACACATGGCTGACAAACGGGCGGATGAACTGTCGGGGGGTCAACGCCAAAGGGTCGGTATCTGCCGCGCTTTGATTCAGAACCCGAAACTTTTGCTGGTCGATGAGCCAACTGCGTCGCTGGATCCAAAGACCAGTCGTCAGATCATGCGCCTAATCACTGAGCTATGTCAGGAGCGCGGGTTAGCGGCCATTATCAATATCCATGACGTGGCGCTTGCCCAGATGTTTGTTCCCCGAGTCGTGGGTCTTCGCTTCGGCGAGATAGTATATGACGGCCTTCCAACAGGCCTGACCCCCGACAAGCTGACCGAGATCTACGGTGAAGAAGACTGGGAAGCGACAATCGAAAAAGTGGATGAAGATGTCGAGGCTGCGGAATGAGCCATCGAGAGTTAGACGACATGTTGGGAAAAGGCTGGCGTAAACCTGCCTTTGTAAAAAAACCATTGCTCCGATGGGCTTTGATCCTGGGCTTTTTTGCTTACCTGATCGCGGCTTTCATGACCATCGATGTTGATTGGGGCCGGGTTTATGAAGGGCTGGACCGGGGATGGGCGTTTGTGCTGGCATTTACCAGCCCGGACTTCGTTTCGCGGTGGTCAGACATTTGGAGCGGTCTGCTGGAGAGCATCATTATGACCGTAGCTGCGTCGGTCGTGGGCATCCTGATTTCGATCCCAATCGGTTTGGGGGCTGCACGCAATATCGCCCCTTTGCCAGTCTACATAATTTGCCGTGGCATTGTCGCGATAAGTCGGGCTCTGCAAGAGATCATCGTCGCAATTTTGCTAGTAGCCATCTTCGGCTTTGGTCCTCTGGCCGGATTTCTGACGCTGTCCTTCGCCACCATTGGTTTTCTCTCCAAACTTCTGGCCGAAGACATCGAAGCCATGGACAAGGTTCAGGCCGAGGCGATCAAAGCCTCTGGAGCGCGTTGGACTCAATGGATCAACTATGGAGTACAGCCGCAGGTGATGCCGCGGCTTGTAGGGCTTTCAATGTATCGTATCGACATCAATTTCCGAGAAAGTGCAATCCTCGGACTGGTTGGAGCTGGTGGAATCGGCGCGACGTTGAACACCGCGTTCGACCGCTATGAATACGACACGGCAGCAGCCATTCTTATCCTCATCATTGGGATCGTCATGGCCCTTGAATATCTTTCGGGAATTATCCGCGCGAGGGTTCAATAATGCCGGTACTTGAACGCAATGAAGTACAGGTTTGGCGACGTCGGACAACGGGTCAGAGTCTGGTTCGATGGTTCGGCTGGTTAATAGGCGTAGCGGTTTTTGTTTACTGCTGGCAACTCATCTCGGAATCGACGACCTGGTTTTTTGTCTGGGACGCGCCCCGCATCGCGAACGATATCTGGACCCGGGCAACACCTCCCAAATGGAGCTACATCACCCAGTTGGGCCGACCGATTTGGGACACTCTGAACATCGCGACCCTGGGGACAATCATCGCGTTGTTCATGGCGGTGCCGGTTGCCTTTCTGGCGGCCCGAAACACCACACCATCGGCTTTGTTCATCCGACCGATTGCCTTGTTAGTCATTGTCTCGACCCGCTCAATAAACTCACTGATCTGGGCGTTGCTACTGATCGCGATTATTGGTCCGGGCGTCTTTGCTGGTGTAGTAGCGATCGCCATCCGTTCTATTGGGTTTTGCGCCAAGCTGCTGTATGAGGCGATCGAGGAAATTGATCACACGCAGGTCGAAGCAATCACGGCAACCGGTGCTTCGCGCTGGCAAGTCATGGCTTACGGGATCGTTCCGCAAATCCTGCCCGCTTTTGCAGGCATTGCTGTCTTCCGTTGGGATATCAACATCCGCGAATCCACAGTGCTTGGGTTGGTTGGAGCTGGAGGAATCGGTTTGCAATTGTCGGCCTCGCTCAACGTTCTGGCCTGGCCACAAGTCAGCCTGATCCTGATTGTCATCCTTGTCGCGGTAATGATTAGTGAATGGGTCTCGGCGAAAGTTCGAGGAGCGATCATTTGACCGAAATCTCAGCGCGAGAGGCTTTTGATGCCTATGAGGCTGTACGCCACCGCCTTCCTGAAACCACACCGTCTGAAGTGAGCTTGCGCAAGGCAGCGACGTTGGAGGAAATAGCTGATGAGTTCGACGTTTTCCTTCTTGATGCTTTCGGTGTTCTCAATATCGGCGATACGGCGATTCCAGGCACACCGGAACGGGTCAGGTCACTGAAAGCCGCTGGCAAGCGTGTTCTGGTCGTGTCGAATGCCGCATCAGTCCCGCACGAAGCTCTTTTGGAAAAATATGCCAGGCTTGGTTATGATTTTGCACCGCAGGACGTAATCACCAGCCGGGCAACTTTGTTGGGTGAACTAAACGGCCAAAGTAAGCTGCATTGGGGATTGATGGCGACACCAGGTGACGGTCTTCGCGATCTGGAGGGGTTGCAAGTATCCTATCTGGAAGATGACCCGAAACCCTACGAAACCGTCGACGGATTTTTAATGATCGGGTCAGCGGTCTGGACCGAAACGCGGCAAGCCATGTTGGAAACTGCCTTGTTAAAGCGTCCCCGCCCGGTAATGGTCGGCAACCCTGACATAGTCGCGCCTCGCGAGTATGGCTTTTCCAAAGAGCCCGGTCTTTTCGCGCACAGGCTGGCAGACCGAACAGGTATTGCGCCTCAGTTTTTTGGAAAGCCTTTCGGCAACATTTATGATCTTGCTTTCCGACGCCTCGGGCACACCGACAAATCCCGCGTGCTGATGGTTGGCGACAGCCTGCACACAGACATCGTGGGCGCACGCAATGCCGGGATAGTATCGGCACTCATCTCAGGATTTGGATTCTTTGCCGGGCATGATGTTGAAGCCGCCATCAAGAAGGCAAAGATTGTACCGGACTTTGTCGTAAACCGGCCTTGATGAGACTGTTGCATTGACGGAGTGACGTAACGATTTTTGATTTTTGAATTCGCTCATTCCGCGCATGTCGCCTTTCAAGCATCATCGTTTTCCACGTGACATCATCTTGTACGCCGCCCGGTGACATCTCATCTTCACTCCTTGGTGGTTAGGATGAGACAGAAATCCTCTCTTATAAAATCGACCCAAACTGTCCCATTGGCGCTGACGTCAGACACAAGGTGTCCCCAATGGTTTTTGTTGCGAAGCTTCTTGCTGACCGAAGAGGTTACGTTGGATCTGCGAGTTAAGCAGCCAGTTCCGCAAATTGACGAAGCGGGCAGAGGCCGGGCGTGAACTGACCTTTGCGAACCATGTTCGCAACTTCGATCCCATCCAAAGTTGCCGATTCAAAAGCAAAGGCCTTGAAGCACTGAATCGGTCGAGTACACCTCTTGATAAACCGGTGGTCCTGCCCCGCGATATTGTTCAAGTAATTCCGCTTCGCCATCTCGATTGGGATCGGGCAGCCAAAGTCTTTTAGCATTCGTTGATGGCCTGGATGCTTGCGGTGTTGGCTCCGCTTTTGTTGATCACAATCTTCCTCGGCAATCCATTCGCGTCCAGCATCTTAGCGAAGAACTTGGTGGCGGTAGGTTTGTTAAGACGTCGCAAAAGCATGAAATCAAGGCTCTTGCCGTACTTGTCGACAGCTCAATAGAGGTAAACTCACGCGCCTTTAACTTTGATGATAGTTTCGTCCATTCTCCACGAACGATCACATGGCGCTTTTCGACGACGCGCTGTTTCAGCGATCGCGCCGGAATACCATGTGACCCAACGGCTCAGAACAGTGGGATCAACAGAAATGCCGTGCTCGGCCATGATTTCTTCAAGGTCTCGATGGGAAACACCGTAGCGGACATAAAAGAACACCGCGAACAGGATCACATCCTTCGGATACTGCGTTTCTTTGAAAGAAATCATAGACCAACCTTCAACTGGATAACGCCGTTCGCAACACAGGCGATCCCGCCACGAAGGTCAGTGGTCAAAAGATTACAACAGATCCCGAGCGGATCATTGCCGCGGTTGCCATCGCCATACTGGCGGCAATCACCTTTTCTGTTTTGTCGGCTGATGGAATTTGGGCAGGCTGGCCCCGCTGGACCGGGTGGGCGACAGTCGGCGTCTTCTTCGTTTCACCCACCTTGAACTGGATCACGCCATCCGCGACGGAACGCAAGTCCCGAAGACCAATCATGACCGTGATGTTCTTTTTCGAGATTGCCGTCGTCTGGCATTAATCAACAGACGTCTTACTGACCAATGAAGTCCGCACGTCGCTCCAAAAGGGCTGCGCCCAAATAATCTACGAGAAGCCGGGCGCGTTGAACCCGCCGCAGCCCGCCGTGCAGAAGAATCCAAGTTGAGCGACGTTGATCCAATTGGGTTCCAGGCACGCGCTGCAATTCCGGAAAGACGCTGGGAACCCAATTGGACAGGAATGTCATGCCAGCCCCGGCGCGGGCCAGATGCAAGTGCATTTGTGGGTCCGTGACGATGTGCCGAACGCGGGCCTCGGCAAAAGGCGTGGCAGCGATCATCTTTTGCAACTCGGGCACGTCCCCGTAGCCGATCCAGGTCAGACCTTTACCTTTCGATCCAGCGTTCGGTAGGTGCGCATCAATATAGCGACGTGACGCAAAGACCCCCAACGACAAGGGAAAGAGTTTGCGTCCGACGGCATCCTCCTCAACCTCAAGAACATGTCGGATCGATACATCCGTCTCGTCCTTCTCGATCGAATCGAGAAGATAGGACAGTTTCAGTTCAATCTCGATCTCCGGGTAAAGCGCGGCAAAATCCGCCAGAACCGGTGCGAGCAGATAATGCGCCGTCAACGGATCGGCCGACAAACGGATGCGCCCCGACGCTTCCCGGTCGAGACCTTTGACCGCGCTGAACCCTTTGAGCAGCGCCGTTTCCGCCTCGATTGCCAGTGGTAGCAAACGTCGTCCGGCTGCCGTGAGTGTCAGCCCCCCCGCGTTCCGGCGAAACAGCGTCGTTCCAAGCTGCGCCTCCAACCCTTCGATCTGTCGGCGCACAGTGGCATGCGTGCCATCCATCTGCTCGGCGCCAGCGCGAAGAGTTCCTGAGCGGGCAACTGCGAGGAAGGCGGGAAGTGACTTCCAATCCATTTAGCGTAACGTTTTTGAACCATTCCGGTTCAATATAGACAATTATTGGATCGAAAGAAAACCGATATCTCCATCATCGTACAATGAAGGAGATCACCATGGAAACGACACTCAACGCCTGGAGCGTCAGCCGCTACGGTGGACCCGACGTTCTCACCGCGGTCTCGCGCCCGGTTCCAGCGCCCGCCACAGCAGAGGTTCTGATCCGCATTCGCGCCTCTGCAGTTTCTCGTGCCGATGGGATGATGCGGGCTGGGCAACCGAAGTTTGCCCGCCTCTTTCTCGGATTGAAGCGCCCTCGCGCGGGTTTGGCTGGCACCTGCTTTTCGGGCGATGTTGTCGCCGTCGGAGACACTGTAACGAAGTTTCACGTCGGCGACGCCGTCTTTGGTGAAGCCGGCCTTCGGTTTGGTGCCAACGCGACGCACATCAGCGTCGACGAGGAAGGCAGTCTTCTAAACAAGCCGGACACGGTAAACTATGGAGAGGCTGCCACGCTCTTTGATGGTGCGATGACATCTTGGCACTTCCTGACCCGCGTGGCAAAGGTGCAACCAGGTGAACGCGTGCTAATCCTTGGTGGGTCCGGGAGCCTCGGGACCGCGGCGGTCCAATTCGCCAAAGCACTCGGCGCAAAGGTCACTGCCAGCGCAAGCGCACGTAACACGGAGTTACTCCGCTCTCTCGGCGCTGACCATGCTGCGGACTACAACGTCGAAGACCCTCTCAAGCACGGGGCCGATTATGACGTTGTCTTCGACACGCTCGGGGTTTCGTCCTTTGGCGCGGCCAAACCCGCGCTTGCTGAGAACGGGCGCTATCTGTGTCCGGTGCTTGGGTTGGCGCTTTTGCGCGACACGATCCTGACCGGGCTATTCAGGCACAAAAAGGCGATGTTTGCTGCTGCCGGTATGTCGAAACCCGAGTTCCATCGAGAAGAGTTGTCGGAAGTTCTGACGCTCATGGCCGAGAACAAGTTTTCGCCGGTGATGGATCGCGTCTATTCACTTTCCGACCTGGTCGAAGCGCACGCTTACGTCGAAACGGGCCGCAAGCGCGGCAATGTCGTCGTTGTTTAGCGAGTTGGAAAGATGACAACGCCCCTCATCATACTCTGCCTGCTTTTCATACCTCTTCTTGTCGCGCGGGCAATCGGCGGCACAGGTAAAACGCGCTTAGGTGGTACCATCGGCATCGCCCTTGCCTTCGCTTTCTTTGGCGTCGGTCACTTTTTCGAGACCAAGGCAATGACCCGGATGATACCACCGTTCATTCCCTTTGCCACGCCGCTCGTCCTGGCAACCGGACTGCTCGAACTTGGCGTTGCCGCCGGACTCATAAATCCTGCCAACCGTCGCCTGGCCGGACTTCTCGGCATCGGCGTCTTGGTCGCATTCTTTCCAGTCAATGTTTATGCCGCGTTCAATCACACCGGCATGGGCGGGCATGTTCAGGGACCGATCTACCTCCTGATCCGCGCACCGCTTCAGTCGTTGCTGATCTGGTGGGCGTGGTTCTTCGTGGTTCACCCCGGAGACGCGGTACAGTCAAACAGCCTCGGCATGATGCAAATTTTCCGGAAAGGACATTAAGATGCAGGAACATGACGTTCTCAACCTGATCAAACTGGCGGACACGGCAATAAATGCCGAAGACTTCGATACCCTCGTGGAGCTTTATTCTGACGACGCCGTTCTTGTGGTTCAGCCTGGCCAGATTGCACGCGGCAAGGTCCAGATCCGGAAGGCCTTCGAGGCAATCGCCAAGCATTTCGGGAACACGCTGACCGTCACGCAAGGTAAAGCACAGGTGATCGAGGGTGGTGGTACGGCGTTGGTGATCATGGAAACGGTGCTCCACACCGGAGAAGCCAAGGAACCAATTGACCGCCGTGCCACCTACGTTTTCGTACAAGACGAAACACGTGGATGGCTCTGTACGGTCGACAACTCCTACGGTACCGATCTGCTCGACGAAGACTAACTTCGTTGTGGCGTGGCATCATCACGGAGACGTTTCCGGCGGCGCTGGTTGATCTGGCGCCGCCCTTTTTTGCTCCCAAGGCATACCGGCTGCATTGGCACCGCTCTTGTGAATCACGATCAATTCTGGAATTCCGTTGGTGGATAACACTTTGGCAAGGAATCTGATGGCTGCCGGACGATTCCGTCGCTCAGACCGCATAAATCAAGAGTATTTCCTGCTTTGTCTATGGCTCGATAGAGGTACTTCCACTTCCCACGAACACGCAAATAGGTTTCGTCCATACGTCAAGATTTCAGTGTTGGACGCTTTTTCGAACGGTCGCGTGCTGCGACCAACGGTGAATGTTTCGCCACCCAACTGTTCAAGGCAGTGTGGTCAACCCGCACATCGCGTAAAAAAACCGCATCCTTAGGGAAGTGACTGCCTTTCGAAAAGAACATGGTAGTACCTGTTTGTGATCTATCCAAAGGCAACAAACGCGGGACCCAGTGCTCTTTTCAAACCAAGTCCAAAATGTGCAACACAACCCACTAAAATAGACGAACTAGCCTGGGTCTGAAAATGGATCGGGAGGTGTATTCAATCGAAGATGTCGCATGAAGGCCCGCGCGATTCTTGGAACCGGTTTTTGATCTGATACGACAAAGTGACCGCGATACCGCATCGGAGACTCAAATCGGACAAATGCCAAGTCGGGAGATCGATAGTGGTACACTGGAAAGGGGTTGATAACGGCCAGTCCCAACCCTTCACGTGCCATGTCCGCAGCGGCAAAAGAGGTGGAGACTTCTGCAACTATTTTCGGCTCGGCGCGAGCCTGATGAAGCAATCGGTCAAGTTGTCCGCGCCGTCCATGTCTATACGTTAGGGCGATCAACTCCTGTTCATGCAGGTCAACCGGTTTAAGTATCTTTCGCCCGGAAAGCGGATGCTCGGGTCGCATAACGCAAACTGCGGGAGACTCGCGAAATGGGATGAGTTTGATACCAGCCCGGCTTTGTTCGATCCCGGTTACCGCAAGATCGAAACGGTTCTCAAGTATACCAAGCGTAACCATATCCGAAGTTGTTACCTCCAGGTTAACGAAAAACTCCGGGTTTCCTCGAATGAAGCTTGCGATGAGGGAAACGATATATCTATGCGCATAGCTGGGCGGTGCGACGAGGCGCAGTGTCTCCTGCACAGTTTCACCCGGACCATCGATACGGTCCAATGCCTCGAATAAGGGATCCAGCCGCATATTGAGCCTCACGGCCTCTTGTGTGGGTCGCAATCGGCCCGCATCGCGCTCAAACAGCGTTCTGCCAAGTCGAGCTTCCAAGCTGCTGACGGACCGGCTTACTGCTGATTGAGACAAGCCAAGTTGTCGTGCTGCCGACGCGGTTGTTCCAGACTGCATGAGTGCGCGTAGTGCTTGATACTCTGGCAGCGAGTGCCAGTTGCGTGGTTTCTTCAATTGCACGACACCCACATGATTCCGACTAGCTCTATGAGTAAAACTCATCAATAATTTTTGCAATTATGATGATAGCGTCTGTTAGCGTGTATCGAAATGATACTAGATCGGATGATGCAAAGTTGAGCACATATCCTCTTATCTTCGATGGGCACAACGACGTATTATCGAAGCTATTTTCGTCGGGTGGTTTGGCTGAAGCTGACCGCTTCGTAACCGGTCTCGAAGGTGCGATTGACCTTACCAAGTCCAAGGTAGGTGGATTTGGGGGAGGTTTCTTTGCCATCTGGGTTCCATCCCCCATGGACGTCGATGCCAAGATGGAAGAGATGGTTCAGCCCAGCTATGATCTGCCGCTTCCTGATCAGATCGATGCGGAAGACGCTTTGCCAGCGGCTATGAGCCAGATTGCCATTTTGCTTGAGCTGGAACGATTGGGTGCGTTGAAAGTGGTCCGCTCGGTTTCAGATATTCGGGCTTGTAAGGCACAGGGTCAGATGGCGGCCATATTCCATATCGAAGGTGCCGAAGCGATTGACGCCGATCTGCACTCACTCGACGTTTTCCATGCAGCCGGGTTACGTTCTCTCGGGCTGGTCTGGAGCAGGCCGAACATTTTTGGTCACGGGGTGCCGTTCAGATATCCATCGGGGCCGGATACTGGTCCAGGGCTGACAGATCACGGATTGCGGCTCGTGCAGCGCTGCAACGCGCTTGGCATCATGTTGGATTTATCCCATCTCAATGAAAAAGGGTTTTGGGACGTGGCGCGATATTCGGAAGCGCCGTTGGTTGCAACGCATTCAAATGCCCATTCAATCTGCCCACATGCGCGAAATCTAACCGATGACCAGCTACGCGCCATTGCGGAAAGCGACGGGATGGTCGGTCTTAATTTCGCCGCAGCGTTTCTGCGTGAAGACGGACGGATGTTGTCTGATGTGCCTTTGACGCAGGTGCTCGTGCACCTTGATCATCTGATCGGCGTATTGGGCGAAGATCGCGTCGGGCTTGGGTCGGACTATGATGGGGCAGTGGTGCCGGATGAGATAACAGATATCTCAATGCTGCCCAGATTGAGAGATGCCATGGAAAACCATGGATACGGCAAAGAGCTCGTCAAGAAGCTCTGCCACGAAAACTGGTTGCGTGTACTTGAAAAAACCTGGGGATCGTAACCGTTGTTGAGAGATCTGATGACAGAGAGGACAAAATGAACGCATTTAATAGATTGCTTACCGGTGCGGCGCTGGGACTGGCGCTCGCCGTGACCTCGACTTCGGCAATGGCGGAGACACCGCCGAACATGCTGGTGATTGCAAACCGTATCGACGACATCACGACGCTGGATCCTGCGGAGAGCTTTGAATTTGCCGGGTCGGATGTCAGCCGGAATGTTTACCAAAAGCTTGTGAATTTTGATCCGCTGGATCTTGATGCAGGATATCAGCCAGACGTCGCGGAAAGCTGGGATGTTTCAGAAGACGGCAAGTCGATTACCTTCAAGATCAGGGAAGGGCTGACCTTTCACTCCGGTAATCCGGTAACTGCGGAAGATGTTCAGTTTTCTCTGCGCCGCGCGATCATTTTGAATAAAACGCCGGCCTTTATCCTGACCCAGTTTGGCTTCACACCGGAGAACGTCGAACAAACAATAGTCGCAGATGGTAACACTCTGACGATCACGACAGACAAGCCCTACGCAACATCCTTCGTTCTGAACTGTCTGACCGCGACCATCGGTGGCATCGTCGACAAAAAGACGGTAATGGAACACGACAAGGATGGCGATCTGGGCAATGAATGGCTCAAAACCAATACGGCGGGCTCAGGTGCGTACAGCCTGGTGAGCTGGAAGCCCAATGAAAGTGTAACCCTGAAGTCCAACCCTGATTTCTATCTGGGTGCCCCGGCAATGGAGCGTGTAGTTGTTCGTCACGTTCAGGAAAGCGCCAGCCAGCGCTTGCTGTTGGAGCGTGGTGACATCGACGTTGCCCGCAACCTGAACCCCGAAGACGTTGCAGGGGTGTCATCGGTTGCAGGTGTCAAGATTTCGGATGAGCTGAAAGGCCGTCTGATGTATGTTTCGCTGAACCAGAAGCATCCCGAGCTCAGCAAACCTCAGGTACGTCAGGCGTTCAAATACCTGATCGACTATGAAGGGATGCGCGACAGCTTCCTGAAAGGTCAGTACACAATTCATCAGAATTTCCTGCCACAAACTTATCTCGGCGCATCTGATGAGAACCCGTTCAGCTTTGATGTCGAAAAAGCAAAGGCACTGCTGGATGAAGCCGGTGTTAGCGGACTTGAGATCGAAGTAGGTGTGCGAGAGGCGCAGGAACGGATTGAAATCGCCCAGTCCATGCAGAATGCACTCGCTCAGGTCGGTATCACCATGAACATCACCGTTGGTACCGCGAAGCAAATCCTGGCACGATACCGTGCACGGGAACTGGACGTCTATCTTGGTGCATGGGGACCCGATTATCCTGATCCGCAAACCAACGCGGGGACGTTTGCCTATAATCCAGACAATTCGGATGCGGCCAACGCAACTGGGCTGTTGGCATGGCGAAATTCCTGGGACACCGGCGGCCTGTCAGAGAAAACGGCCGCAGCCGTTGTTGAGAACGACACCGTGAAACGGGCTGACATGTACAAAGAAATCCAGGCTGAGTTCCGTGAAACCTCACCCTTTGTCATTATGTTCCAGCAGATTGAACAATCGGCGCTGCGTGA